>JANQPN010000004.1 GCA_028289455.1 Wenzhouxiangellaceae bacterium | reverse complement strand
TTCCGGCGCACTGTTCGGTAATGACTTTGACCAGAGTGATGTGCAGCGTACCGACTGGGGACAGGTGATGATTGAGCTGGACTGTGACCAGGGTACTGCGTTGTATAACTCCACTCTGCCTGAGTTCGGCAGCGGCATTCTGGACCTGACACGACTGACCACCATTAACGGATTATCCTGTCCCGAGTAATCCGGCCAGCCCGTAAAACCAACGAATTACCCCATTATCTGATGGGGTCCCAGTATCGGGATATCCATCCAGTGTTTAATGGATAAACGATGGTTCACAAAAAAACACCACCTGCAGGGCGCGCCATGAAATTTTTATTCTTTAAATCCACTTGCTGGCTTTGCTGGTTATTATTATTTGCCTCCCAGGCAACGCTGGCCGGCCAGCAATTGAAAGCCAGCACCTCAAGCCCGCATCAAAAATCCTTGGAAAGCGACATTCAACGACTTTCACAAGCACAGATCAGCGGGCAGTTGTCTGCTGAGTTAACCCGACAAAAGACCAATGACCTGGTCAGATGGCTGAACTTTGCGCCGGTTCCGGATGCCATCAACCTGCTCTATGGCCTGCTCGATGATCCGGAAATCGGTATTGTGCAGAAGGAAGCCATATTATTTCGCCTGACTCACCATCTGCGCAGCGCCAATCCAACTCCAGCCGACCGGGCAGTTATGCTGGAGCTGACCAATTACCGGAGTCAGATATTAACCGAGGATCATGATCACCCCAGCTTCACTCAACCGGCATTTAACATAGCCGCCAGTGCAAAAGGTGCGTTGAACGAATGGCGTTTTTATCAGATTAATGATGAACTGAACGGCGCCAATGTGATGCAGATGTGGGCAGCAGCAGGTATAAAAGAGCAGCGCTACATCCTGACTAATTTGCGCAACGCAAAAATGCCGATGGAAACGCTTGCTGAAATACATGCCGTAACCGGGCAACATTCTCTGGAGCACCCCGATCTGGCCATGGCAGCTGCGTACGGCAGTGCAGATACACAAGCGGCCAGCCGCCTGGGCTCACTGATATCTTCTGAAATGGCATTGGGAATGCTAAAGGACATTGCCTCTGACAGCAGCCCTTTCAGCGCTGAGCACAATATCGACTTATTGAATTCCATCAGTGCTCATACCGATCCCGCCATTGCCGGTATGGCGGTCAATATGCTGGCCAAAGCCAGACCCGACTCAACCAATATGTCGGAATTAATCAATCAGCTGAGCGATTACAAAACCGGGGTCAATGCTGCAATGACCCTGGCACAAATAATGACCGAGCCACAGCTTCGCAGCCTGAAGGATCAAGCCGATCCTAGTGATAAGGTGCTGCAGGCCAGAATTAAACTGATAAGACAATTACGCAAGGAGGGTCGATAATGAACAGCCCTTGTGTACGTATCTTCTCGATTCTGGCGCTGTTGTTAACCGGACTTAATGCAAATGCGCAGCGCATAGCGACGTGGACTGAAGAAGCCGGTGAGCTGGGCCTGGGATACCCTGTCCCGATTCCTCAGGACAGCCCGTTGCCATTTGATGGGTTCCGCAGTTATTCCGCCATCAATACCAGGCTTTT
The DNA here is from genome assembly GCA_028289455.1 of Wenzhouxiangellaceae bacterium. Taxonomy (GTDB): domain Bacteria; phylum Pseudomonadota; class Gammaproteobacteria; order Xanthomonadales; family Wenzhouxiangellaceae; genus JAJFKX01. Next base: position 1,420 of record JANQPN010000004.1, on the reverse strand, counting down.
GGATCTGACAAATCTGCGCGATGATGTTACCGAATTCATGATTGGCACCACCGAGGCTGATCGTGACATCCCCATGTACATCATGAGTGATCAGAACCCACTTACCATGGACGGACGCCTGGAGGGCAGCGTACTGATTCTTGGCGGCATCCATGCCCGCGAATGGCAAAGCCAGGAAGTTTCCACTGGCGTCATTGAACTGCTTGCTGAACAGGGTGATGATCAGTATTTCTATCAGTATCTGATGGAAAATGTCAGCATTGCTGTCATTCCAGTCCTGAATATAGATGGATTCCTGCATACCCAGCGCTTTCCGGTATCCAGTTATCTGGACAGCATTCCGGGTGCCCAATTCAACTTCCCCCAGGATGGCCGGATGCGGCGTAAGAATATGCGCGATGTCGACGAAATTCTGGAAACAGCCGATGACCACTTGCTGGGCGTCGATCTGAATCGCAATAATCCGCCGTTCTGGGCTACCAGCCCTCGCTCATCCGATGATCCTGAAGCTGGCAATTACCATGGCGAAGGTCCGTTCTCGGAAAGCGAAACCGCAGCCCTGGCCAATGCACCCAACATACTGATTCCCGGTTCAGACCAGCTTAATCTCGGCGACCGGCTCAGGCTTTACTTTGATATTCACTCTTTCAGCCGGGTGCTTGTCGCGGTAACAAATACCAATCAGACCATTATCGATAATCAGCAGTCGGTAGCCGATACATTCTCCAATCATCACAACAGTATTCCCGGTGGCAAGTTCTATGAAGTACTACCACCGAGCGAGCCCGGTGTTGGCGTTGGTTTCACGCCGGAATATTTTGCAGAGGAATTTGTCATTCCCTCATTTACATTGGAAATGGAACCGTTGTTCCCGGATGCCGGTGCAGAATATGGCGGTTTCGGCATTTTTCCCAGCGGTTTCATACTACCCGAATCGGAAGTCACCCGGGTACGTGAGAACATGTCCGCCACCCTGGCAGCCAGTGCTTACCACCAGGCCGGACCGCCGGCCATTCAGCGCATCCGAATCGTTGATGCCGATACCGGTGCGCTGATCTTCGAATCCCAGCAGGAAGTCCTCTCCGGCGGACAGAACACCCGCCAGCAATTGCAGGCACAAAACCAGGCCCTGCAACCCGGCCGGAACTACCTGATGGAAGTCGCCTTCGACAAGCCCATGCGCTGGCTGGACGATGACAACAATGTAGTGCCCTTCCCCGGGCAGTTTGCCTCCAGCCTGGATTTCAGCATGCGCCTGGAAACGCCCGGCGGCAATCTGACCGTTCCTACCGAAGCAGTTCAATGGCCGCTGGAGCCCGGTTTTTTCGGTGGCGGCTACCGCTACTACATGACTGATGTGGCGGTCGTACCGTTCACCATCAGCGATACCATGGCCAACAATCAGCTGATCAACGGCTCA
>JANQPN010000003.1 GCA_028289455.1 Wenzhouxiangellaceae bacterium | reverse complement strand
CGCTGCGTACGCAGATTGATATCTTTCAGCACACCAAATTTCTGGAACATGTTGCCGCCGACATTGGCGCCCTGGTGACAGGCTATGCAGCCATAACTTTTAAACAGCTGGTAGCCATGCTTCTGTTCCGGTGTAATCGCTTCTTCATCACCCAGAAGATAGCGGTCAAACGGTGCATTGGGTGTTAGCAGCGTTTTTTCGAACTCGGCAATGGCATCAGCAATATTTTCGATGGTAATGCCATCTGGATATAAACCATCAAAATCACTCTGATAACCACCATCCGCACTTAATATTTCAACGGCCTGCTGGACATCGGCCAGCCCCATTTCTGCAGGATTGGTAAACGGCACAAAAACCTGTTCGGCCAGCGTTTCCGCGCGGCCATCCCAAAATTGCCTGAAGTTGAGCGCAGCATTAAATACCGTCGGCGAATTGCGCACACCTCTGGCACCTCCCACCCCGGTGGACACCGGTTCCAGATCGGCACCGAACCTGTTATCCAGATCATGGCAGCTGACACATGAAATTGTGCCGTCGGCAGACAGTTTTGTTTCAAGAAACAACCGCTTCCCAAGAAGGGCTTTGGCCGGATCCGCAGAATTTTCCGCAGGAATAGGCTCTATCGGCTCTGCTCCCATTACTGAGCCTGATATCAGACATATCAGAAAAATACCTTTTAATCTCATAAGCTCCCAACACATCAATCGACTTCTGCATGATCATTTCAGGCTGATCATGCCGAAAGCCGGTTTTGATTAACTGCGCTTCAACTCCCTGATCGGATTGAGTTAGATTCGCGCCCCGAATGGCTTGCGCCTCCCGAATGCCGGTCCCGCCGGCCAACTATCCACGATAGGTGACTGATACATTACAAAAGGTTCAATGGATTTGAATTTATTGCAATTACGTTACGAATTGCATTCAGGCAATCAGAAGACCCTGGGAAAGAGCTTAAGCATACATACGAAGCTGTCGTATATCGTATTAGATGAACTGACTGACGGTTTAGCGTCTTGCCAGACAAGCAATTGTCGTGCCCCGCCTGACCCCAAGGTGGAATCAGGCGTGACCTTTATCGCGGTGAATCTAACCGATGAGACGGTTGACCCGTTGGACAAATTCAGCCGGGTTATCCAGCTGCCCGCCCTCACTCAGTACTGCCTGCTCATGCAGCAGCATGCCCAGATCAGCAAACTCCTCATCACCGGCACCGGCAATCCGCTTGACCAGGCTATGGTTGAGGTTGATCTCCAAATGCGGCAGGCTTACCGGAATATCCTGACCGGCCTGCTGCAACATCATCTGCATATGCATGGCCATGGCATGCTCATCGACCACCAGACAGGCAGCTGATGAGGTCAAACGATTGCTGGTGCGAACTTCCTGAACTTTATCTTTCAGCAGTTCCTGCAAACGCTCAATCAGTTTCTGATCATCTTCGGACAGCTCAGCTTTCTGGTCTTCATTCAACTCACCCTTAGCGATGGATTTGAACGATTTACCTTCATATTCATGCCAGTGCCCCATCACCCATTCATCAATCCGGTCGCCCATCAGCAGTACTTCAATATCCTGCTCACGGAACCACTCCAGATGCGGGCTGCCGGCAGCTGCCTTGGGATTGTCAGCGGTGACGTACCAGATCTGCTCCTGGCCTTCAGGCATACGCTCGATGTATTCGGCCAATGAGGTCAGCTCACCGTCTTTGGTTTTGGTGGATGGGAATCGCAGTAAACCGGCAACAGCATCGCGGTTGCTGAAATCCTCAACTATGCCTTCTTTTAAGACTGTACCGAACTGCTCCCAGAATTTAAGATATTGTTCCTGGTCTTTACCGGTCTTTTTCAGCATATCCAGACTACGCTTGACCACTGCGCTTTTGATTTTGCCCAGCAGTTCATTTTCCTGCAGGATTTCGCGCGAAACATTCAACGGCAGATCCGATGAATCAACCACACCACGCATAAAACGCAGATATCTGGGTAACAGCTGCTCTGCCGCGTCCATTATGAATACCCGCTGCACATACAGTTTAAGGCCGGTACGCTCATCCCGGTTAAACGCCATATCGAACGGCGCCTGCTCCGGAATGTACAGCAGACTGGTGTAACTTTGCGTGCCCTCAACCTTGTTGTGCGCCCAGGTCAGCGCCGGACGGTGGTCATGGGTCAGGCTTTGATAAAAACCCTGGTAATCTTCGTTGCTTAATTCCTGCTTGGGTTTGGTCCACAGAGCGGTAGTATCATTAATGGTCTGCCATTCCGGTAACGGCTGTTCATCACTGTCTTCCTGTTGTGGCGGCGTTTGCAGCATCTGCACCGGAAAACCGATGTGCCCTGAATAACGTTGCACAGTTGAACGAACCCGGTAATCCTGAGCAAATTCATCGGCATCCTGCTTAAGCTTGATAATCACCGAAGTACCACGCTGTTCGCGTTCAATGACCTCCAGGGTATATTCACCGCTGCCGTCCGAGGTCCAGCGGGTTGCCTGACCAGCCGACTGGTCAGCTCTGCGAGTTTCCAGAATAACCTGTTCAGCCACAATAAACGATGAGTAAAAGCCAACACCAAACTGACCGATCAATTGGGCCTGGTCAGCATCTTTCTGCTCGAGGTTTTTAAGGAACTGCCGGGTGCCCGAGCGTGCGATGGTACCGATATTTTCAATCACCTCATCACGGCTCATGCCAATACCGTTGTCGGAAACAGTAATGGTTTTGTTGTCGTTATCCAGCTCGATCCGGATACGCAATTCACTGTCTTCAGCCAGCAGCGAATCATTCGACAATGCCTGAAAACGCAGCTTGTCGCAGGCATCGGCTGCGTTGGAGACCAGTTCGCGCAAAAAGATTTCCCGGTTGGAATACAGCGAATGCACCATCAGGTGCAGTAACTGCTGAACTTCCGCCTGGAAAGTATGCTGCTCAGTTTGGTTGGTAGTGGTGGAATCGCTCATAACCAGTTTTATGTTGTAAATCTGAACGATTAAATGGGCTGGATCAGCAGGCTTTTCAAGTCCTTTTTGCAGCTGGTCAGGGCAATTTCAGGCAACTCGGCCTAAGCTTTCCGCCGTCTGCGTATATAAATGATTTTGCGTACTTCAGCGACCGTTTCACCGGCATCGTCCAGTAACTGCACAGTGTGTTCAGGCAGATACTTGGAACCATCTTCCGTTGCCAGCCTGGCCTGCTGCAAATCGGCCTCTGTCAGTTTGAAATGAGCTTGAATAGTGCCTTTGCCGGGTTTAAGAAAACGAATCTCGGCAGATTGATCCCACACCCGGTATTCGGAACCCAATGTGTACATATACATCAGCATGTAGAAAGGGTCGGTCAGCGCGAACAGGCTGCCGCCGAAGTGGGTGCCAACCGCATTGCGGTTGTACCAGTGAAGTTTCAGTTGAACCCGGACTTCGCTCCAGTCAGGCGCTATGTACTTGACTCTGATGCCGGCGCCACGAAATGGCGCCCACAGGTTCATCAAATGCCGGAACAGCGCTGGAGGTATACGCACCAGCCGATTCGCACCCGTTCGGCAAGCAGGTCCGGTTTACTTGGTTGCCAGCTTCTCGCGAATACGCGCAGACTTACCGGTCCGGTCACGCAGATAATACAGCTTGGCACGGCGAACCCGGCCTTTACGCTTGACTTTAACTGAGTCGATCAGCGGGCTGTGGCTTTGGAAAACACGCTCCACACCGGTGCCATGTGACATTTTACGCACGGTAAATGCACTGTGCAGGCCACGATTGCGTTTGGCAATGACCACGCCTTCAAATGCCTGGATACGCTCCCGTTCACCTTCCCGGATACGTACGTTAACAACAATGGTATCGCCCGGTGCAAACTCAGGCAGCTCCCGCAGCTGTTCTTGTTCAAGTTGATTGATAATGTTACTCATTGTCATACTCCAAAACCCGGTACTCCACCAGGTAAAACTTAAATTCCCGTTGTCACTTTACTCAGCCTGCTGAGCTGCCAGCGCAGCTTGCAGCAAGGCCTGGTCTTGTTCACTTAATTCGACACCGGACAACAGTTCCGGTCGTCTTTTCCAGGTCGCCAGCAAAGCCTGCTGCCGGCGCCAGTTGTCAATGGCCGCATGATTGCCTGACAGCAATATTTCCGGCACCACCTGCCCCCGCCAGTTTTCCGGGCGGGTGTAATGCGGGCAGTCCAATAAACCATACCCGTCAGTTTCATCCTGGCTGAACGAATCCTGTTCAGCTGACTGCTGATGTCCCAGTACGCCCGGCAGCAGTCTCAGCACTGCATCGATAATTATGCCGGCTGCCAGCTCACCACCACTGATCACGTAGTCACCTACAGACCACTGTTCATCAACACAGGTATCCAGCAAACGCTGGTCTATACCTTCATAACGGCCGCACAGTAAAATCAGCCTGTCACGCTTTGCCAGCTGCCGAACCGCGGCCTGGTCCAGCAATCGTCCCTGGGGACTCATAGCACTGACCACAGCGTCGGGACCTGCCTGTTGCCTGACTGCATCCAGCGTCAGCGACAATGGCTCGGCCATCATCACCATGCCCGGTCCACCGCCATATGGCCGGTCATCCACCTGATTGTGCCGGTCCCGGGTAAAATCACGTGGATTCCAGGTAACCAGTTCAACCCGGCCGTTGCTGCAGGCGCGCCCGGTGACACCCAGCGATGCCAGCTGCTGTACCCATTCGGGAAACAGAGTGATGACATCAATGCGCATGGCTAACGCACCTGGCAGTCATTAAAATTCTGCATCCCAGTCAACGGTTATCCGTTTCGCTGTCCGGTCTACACTGGTCACTACCTGACCTTGTACAAATGGAACCAGCCGCTGCCGGTCGCCATTAATAACCAGCACGTCATTAGCGCCGGTTTCCAGTAAGTTGATAACCTGGCCGAAAGCTTCTCCAGCCGTATTTACCACCTGCATACCCAGCAGTTCAGCCCAGTAATATTCATTGTCGGGCAGCTCTGGTAAACAATCTTTATCAACTTCTATTCTGTGCCTGATCAATCGTGCAGCTGCGTCACGATCACTAATACCGTCCAGGCAAATGACGTATTGACCGTTGTGTTGCCGGTAATCCAGCAATTTGCAATTGCGTTTTTCAGTATTATCGCCTTGGGTCAAAAACCACGGCTGATAATTAAATATCTGGTCCAGTGGCTGCGTCCATGACTTCAGCCTGAGCCAGCCTTTGATGCCGTAGACACCAGCAATCTCGCCAACAACCACGGTTTCCATAGCGATCTCCGGCCAGACTGATCACCTGCTTCGGTAGTACCGGCAGGTTGTTCAAATCGCTGTATTATGCTGCTGCGGCTTCAGCGCCGGCTTCGCTATCACCTGCCGGAGCCTCTGCGCGCCGCTCATTAACCAGTTTGCGGACGCGGTCGCTCAATTGAGCGCCCTGGCCGATCCAATGATCAATGCGGGCAACATCAACACGCAGCCGTTCGTCCTGGCCACGCGCCACCGGGTTGAAAAACCCGACGCGTTCGATATTACGTCCATCACGTGGATTACGGCTGTCGGTAACCACGATGTGATAAAACGGTTGTTTTTTGGCGCCACCACGGGCCAATCGTATTTTAACCATATTGCTAATCTGCCTGGTCGAAACTGTTGTAATTCGCAAAACTCAGCAGGCCATTATAGCTGGAACATTCCAGCTTGGAAAGTACAATATGCTATAAAGTGGACCCCTGAAAATTACCTGGAAAAAAGACTGGACATGCTACGAATTTTATCGTATATTGGACTCATGCGTCGGTTCTGCCTTTGTTTATTGATCAGCCTCCCTGCTCTGCTAGCAGAACCGGCGCATACCACCAACGCCACTGTACAGCATATTGGCGCTTCAGTCGATAGCCCAATGCTGTCCACAGCCCAAATCAAGCGGCAGGTCTCCAATGATGTGACCACCCAGAAAACCCGCGAATTTGCCAGCTGGCTGAACTTCGCCACAGTACCCGATGCTATCAATCTGGTGCACGGCCTGATGGATGATCCTGATATGGTGCCGGCACAGAAAGAAGCGATTATGATGCGGCTGACTCATCATCTCCGCAGCAGTACCCCGACGGCAGCTGATCGTGCGGTCATCATGGAGCTAACCGGATATGAAAGCCAGGTACTGACGCAACATCATGAAGATCCGCACTATACTCAGCCTGCATTCAATATAGCGGTAAGTGCCCAGGGTACTTTGAATGAGTGGCGTTTCCAGGACATCAATGCAGGCTTGAACGGCTCCAATATCATCCAGGCCTGGGATAATGCCGATGTCATCGACCGGCGCAATATTCTGGCAGGATTACGAAACAACCATATGGGAACCGCCAGACTGGTGGATATCCAGGCAACTGCAATGCAACATCGCGATACCCATGCCGATCTTGCAGCCACCACTTCATTGACCCTGGGTGATATCCAAACAGCTGCCGATGTAGCTTCGAGTGCAACACCGGCCACAGCGCTGTCCATGCTGAAGCACGTTGCTTCAACGGATAATCAGTTCACTCTGGAATCCTCGGTTGATCTGCTTAAAGCCATAAGTACTCATTCCGACCCCGCCATTTCCGGGCTGGCGCTGAACACTCTGGCAAAACGGTATGCCAACCCAGAGGCTATCAATACGCTGATTACACAACTGCCCGATCCGGTGAACGGCGCAAATGCTGCTATGACGCTGGCAACGGTGCTGACCGATACTCAAATCAACAAACTACAGGCTCAAGCCGACGAAAACGACCACATGCTGCAGGCTCGGATCAAGCTGATCCGGCAGCTGCATGAAGAGGCTCGATAAAATGAACCATATTGCTACGCGCCTGGCAGCAGGCATGGCACTGCTGCTGCTAACCTGCTCTGCTTCCGCTCAGCGCCTGGTTTCCTGGACCGAAGGGCCCGGTGAACTCGGCCTGGGCTATCCGGTTCCTATTCCCCAGGATACGCCCCTGCCGTTTGATGGTTTCCGTACCTATGCCGGTCTTAACACCAGGCATATGGACCTGGCCAATCTTCATGATGACATTACCCGGATTATTATCGGAAACACAACCAACAGCCGGGATATCAGCCTGTATGTGCTCAGCGACTTGAACCCGCTGACCACTGACGGCCGGGCGGAAGGCAGCATGATTATCAACAGCGGTATTCATGCGCGTGAATGGCAAACGCCGGAAGTTGCTACAGGTTTGATCGAATTAATGGCCGATCAGGGCGATGACCAGTATTTCTATCAGTATCTGATGGAAAACTTCAATATTGCGGTTATCCCGGTGCTGAACGTTGACGGCTTTCTACAGACTCAGCGTTTTCCGACCGACAATTACCTGGACAGCGACCCTACCAACCCGGCAACTTCACCGCGTGACGGTCGTATGCGCCGCAAGAACATGCGCGGCGTGGACGAACAGCTGAATACCATTAACGATCATTTGCAGGGCATTGATCTGAACCGTAACAACCAGCCATTCTGGAACAGTGGCGTCGGTTCTTCAACCAACCCGACATCATTGATATTCAATGGCAGCGGACCTTTTTCCGAGCCTGAAACCACCGCTTTATCCATCACTCCGGATCAACTGGTGCCGGGTTCAGGAAGCATCACCCTGGGTGACCGTTTAAGGCTGTATATGGATGTGCATTCATTTACCCGGATATTGTTGCCGGTCGCGACATCAAATGCTGCACGAAATGCCAACCAGCAGGCGCTGATGGCTGCTTTTGTCGGTCATCACGCCAATATCCCTGACGGACGCTTTTACTTCACCGGTCAGTTACCGCAGGCCGGCGGCGGGATTGGGGTTACACCGGAATTTTTCGCCAATACATTCCAGGTGCCGGCATGGACACTGGAAATGGAACCATCGAACCAGGCCGGCACGGAATACGGCGGCTTTGACTCCAACGGTCATTCAGGTTTCATTCTGCCGGAATCAGAAATAACCCGGGTGCGCGAGAATATGGCCAGCACACTGGCAGCCAGCGCTTATTATCAGGCCGGACCACCCGCCATTCAGCGTATCCGCATCACTGATGCCGATACCGGTGCGCTGATCTTCGAGTCACAGCAGGAAGTCCTCTCCGGCGGACAGAACAACCGTCAGCAATTGCAGGCACAAAACCAGGCCCTGCAACCCGGCCGGAACTATCTGATGGAAATCGCCTTCGACAAGCCCATGCGCTGGCTGGACGATGACAACAATGTAGTGCCCTTCCCCGGGCAGTTTGCCTCCAGCCTGGACTTCAGCATGCGCCTGGAAACGCCCGGCGGCAATCTGACCGTTCCTACCGAAGCAGTTCAATGGCCACTGGAGCCAGGCTTTTTCGGTGGCGGCTACCGCTACTACATGACTGATGTGGCGGTCGTACCGTTCACCATCAGCGATACCATGGCCAACAATCAGCTGATCAACGGCTCA
>JANQPN010000080.1 GCA_028289455.1 Wenzhouxiangellaceae bacterium | reverse complement strand
ATTCAGATTGCAGTTTTTGTAGTGCCTGGTCAACGGTGTCCGACCACTCGGCCGGCAGCTCTCCCTGCATCCGCCGCTGCAGTTCTGCAGCGGCATCGGGGTATTGATCCTGATAACTCTGCCAGCGCTGCTGCCACTCATGCTCAGCCTGATCGCCACTTTCAACCGCGTTCCATGCCGAGTAAATATCTTCAGGGATCACAAAGGCAGGGTGTTCCCAGCCCAGCTGCTCGCGGCTGGCTTGAATTTCGTCTGCACCCAGAGGCGCACCATGGGTGGCCGCGGTGCCCTGTTTGTTGGGAGAACCATAGCCAATGATGGTTTTGCAGCAAATCAGCGTTGGCTGGTCCGGTTGGCTGCGGGCCTGGTCGATGGCAGCGGCTATGGCAGCCGGGTCGTGGCCGTCAACTGTTTCGATAACCTGCCAGCCGTAAGCGCGAAACCGCGCCGGCGTATCATCGGTAAACCAGCCGTCGACTTCACCATCAATGGAGATGTTGTTGTCATCATAAAAACAGATCAGTTTGCCCAGTTGCATGGTGCCGGCCAGCGAGCACACTTCATGGGATATGCCTTCCATCAGGCAGCCATCACCCAGAAATACCCAGGTGTAGTGATCAAACAGGCTGATATCGTCACGGTTGTATCGAGCAGCCAGTAGTTTTTCCGCCAGTGCCATCCCCACTGCATTGGCTACTCCCTGTCCCAGCGGGCCGGTGGTTGTTTCGATACCCGGCGCTTCGCCGTATTCCGGATGCCCGGCAGTTTTACTGTGCAGCTGACGAAAGTTTTTCAGATCTTCAATCGTCAGGTTATAACCGCTCAGATGCAGCAGTGAATAATGCAGCATAGAGCCGTGGCCGTTGGACAGTACAAATCTGTCGCGATCCCACCAGCCGGGGTTGGTCGGGTTATGCCGGTGATAGTCATTCCACAATACTTCGGCGATGTCGGCCATGCCCATGGGCATGCCGGGATGGCCACTGTTGGCCTGTTGTACTGCATCCATGCTGAGTGCGCGAATGGCATTGGCCAGCATCCGTCGTTCGGTCATGATGGTGTTATCCGGTGATTATGATTTTTCCAGCCGGTAATTGTCGCTGATGGCTCCCGGGGTAGCAAGCTTGTCCGTTGTAAACAAGCGTTTTTTGATAAGGTTTTTTTTTGCTGATCCTGGATCAATCAGTCGGGAGCATTGTTTTTAGACTGCCGGACTCAGGCGATAGGCTCTAATTCCAGCAGCAGACGTGCGGCTTCATTGCGGCGCACGGTTACCCAATGCTGTCCGGTTAAGGCACCCTCCAGCGCGTACAGGAGGTTCAGGCTTGCGTGACTGTCCGTGCTGTCACAGACTTTTCTATAGGCGGCTACCGAGCCCAGCGAACGCAGCTCATCAACAGTGTTGATACCGGCGCTGTGTAGCATTTCGACGGAAGCCGGACCCAGGCCCTGCAATTCAAGCAGTTCATTTGTCATGTAATTAGTTGTATGCCGACTGATGCACCCCGAGCGCCGCTCTCCCAGACGGATCATTAATCTGCTGCAGACTGGCGTCCCAGGCGGTTGCCTCCGGTGTGCTGCAGGCTACGCTGGGTCCGGCCGGTACGGTTTCAGCAGCCGCTCGCAATGGGAAATGCTGCTGAAAGACGCTGCGGTAATGATAGGCTTCCTTGCTGACCGGCGGGTGATAGGGGAACCGGTCATGCGCGGTAAGCATTTGCTGGTCGGTTACCTGTGCATTGCAGAAGTCGCGCAACCCGTCAATCCAGCCATAACCGACACCATCGGAAAACTGCTCTTTTTGCCGCCAGGCAATGCTGTCCGGCAGTAAATCGGCAAAACACTCACGCAGTACATATTTTTCCATACGTTCCGGGCTGGCCATTTTGACTGCCGGATTCAGCTCCATCGCAGTGTCCAGGAACTGCCGGTCCAGGAACGGTACGCGGGCTTCAACACCCCAGGCAGCCATGGCTTTGTTGGCGCGCAGACAGTCATATGAATGCAGGCGTTGAAGTTTACGTACGGTTTCCTGGTGAAAGCTCTGTGCATCCGGGGCTTTGTGAAAATACAAATAGCCGCCAAAAATTTCATCGGCGCCTTCCCCCGAAAGCACCATTTTGATACCCATTGCACGAATCTTGCGGGCTAGCAGGAACATTGGTGTAGCCGCACGAATGGTGGTGACATCGTAGGTTTCCAGGTGATAGATCACCTCTTCCAGCGCATCCAGACCTTCCTGCAGTGTGTACTCAAAACCATGATGGATGGTGCCGAAATGATCAGCGGCTGTTTGTGCCGCAGCCAGATCGGGTGAGCCTTTTAAGCCTATGGCAAACGAGTGCAGTTGCGGCCACCATGCCGGGCTGGCTTCGTTATCTTCGATTCGGCGGGCGGCATGTTTTTGCGCCAGCGCTGCAATAATTGAAGAGTCCAGCCCGCCAGACAGCAATACGCCGTAAGGTACATCGGTCATCAGGTGCCGGGTGACCGATTGTTCCAGTGCTTCGCGCAATATCGCGCCATCGTCATTGGCCTCAGCCACTGCCTGGTAATCCTCCCAGCCAGGCTTAAACCAGCGAACCGGCTGGTTGTCACTGCTGCTCCAGTAATGCCCCGGCGGAAATTCAGAAACCGTGCTGCAGACATCAATCAGTGCCTTCATTTCAGATGCAATCAATAGCTGACCGTGTTGATCGTGACCGTAGTACAACGGAATAATGCCGATAGGGTCGCGTGCGATCAGATATTGGCCACTGTCGTCATCGTACAGCGCAAAGGCATACATACCCTGAAGTTGTTCTACCAGCCGGGCGCCGTATTGCCGGTACAACGGCAATATGACTTCACAGTCCGAACCGGTCTGCCAGCTATATTGATCAGCCAGCTGTTCACGCAGGTTTTGATGGTTATATATTTCACCGTTCACTGCCAGCACCAGCTGCTGATCCTGACTGACCAGTGGCTGCGCACCGTGCTCCAGGTCGACAATCGCCAGCCGCTCATGCGCTAAGACCGCACCTTTGCGGATTGCAATACCGCTCCAGTCTGGTCCGCGGTGGCGCTGCTTACGCGACTGCCGCAAGACCATAGGGCGCAGGCTTTCAGCCGGTTGGGCAAGATTGAATACTGCGAATATTCCACACATAACGATGGTTTAAATGAAATAACAACTGGCAGCATAGGCGATTTGCAACAAATGGCAATAGTTACAGTCAAGATATTTAGCGGTAAACCCGGCAGCTGTGATTAAGATAAAATTACTGCTGCAGTGAGTCAGCGTTTCGACAGCTGCTGCAGAACGGGGAATTGGACCATATCAGACCTGACAATATGCTTAAATTTTTACGCGAACAGTTGAAGGCTTCACAGCCACAAACCGAGCAGCCATCGCTGGAGCTGGCAGCTACCATGCTGCTGTTGGAAACTGCGCATGCTGACGGGACTGTCCAGGAGCAGGAAGTCGCCACACTACACAGTGCGCTGGCCAGCACTTTTGGCCTGACTGCTACCGCAGTAAACGAGTTGTTGGAAGAAGCCCGGCAGCGCTTGCAAACCAGCGATGGTATCTATGTGTTTGCCAGGCGTTTACGGCAGGCGTGGAGTGCGGCACAGCGCAGACAATTGCTGGTCAGCTTATGGTCGGTTGTGTATGCCGATGGGGACGTGGATCGTTATGAAGAAAGCCACTTGCGTCAAGTGGCTGATCTGTTAGGCCTGTCGCATGCAGAGTATGTACAGGCCAAGCACGCGGTTGAACGCGCGGCTATTCAGTAAAGAACTGTTGCCGGAATCTGACGACCAGCGGTTCCTGTTCGCCATCAGGTGTGATGTTGACGGTGAAGTCAAAGGTTTCTTCGTTACGGACCCGTAACTGCCCCAGATAATAAATGGCGCCCTGATCGTCCACTTCCTTGATTTGGATATCACGTAACTGCCCGCTGAGGTTGCGACCGGTTGCAGTCACTTTAGCGTGTACCGGCGTCCCGGGCGTATTCATAACTTTGCTCAAAATAGTAATGTTTAATAATGCGCGGGTGCTGGAGCGTTGAATGCCATACTGCTGTGCGGCTGCGGGTGGAATCAGGTTGGTATTCAGGGCATTGAAATGCACCACATAATTGCCAAAATCCTGTGAGCGTTGCGCCATGGCATTGGAAGACAGGATCAGGCCCAGTAATAAAACAGTCAAAGCAATTTTGCGCATGGTTTCTTCCTCATTCAATATCTGGCTATCGCCATCCTATCAGAATCATTAAAAACTGTATGCCGATTATGGCCACCAGCGGTGACAAGTCCAGCCCGGCTATCGGTGGTATCACTTTTCGTATGCGGCCCAGTACCGGTTCAGTCAGCTGATAAATCAGCGGAATAATCGGATGCCTGGCGCGTTGACCGAACAGGCTGATCAGCACGTTGGCGATAATTAATACCATGTAGGTCATTAACACGGTCTGAACACTGCGCTGAACAGCCAGATAAATAATGGCCTGCCAGGGCAGTTCTGCCTGGTTGGCCACCAGTCGCAAAACCAGTGCAAGTGCCTGCAGGGCCACAAAACAGACAACGCCGGCCATGTCCATGCGGCCAATCGAAGGGATCAGTTTACGCAGGGGTTTCAGTACCGGGTCAGTAAAACGCACTATTATCTGGACCAGCGTATTGTAGTAATCCGCACGCACCAGCTGCAGCAGAATGCGCAGCAGAATAAGCAACGCAAACAACTGGATGATGGTATCGAAAAGATAAAGAAATGCCTGTACCGGCTGCATGATCGAGGCTCCGCTTAACTAACGCCCGACAGTTCAATGCCACGCTGATTGGCCGCCTGTACAGCCTGACTCATCAGCTGGGCAAAACCACCTTCCTGCAATACCTGCAGCGCGGCTGCAGTAGTGCCGCCTGGTGAAGTCACCCGGCGGCGCAATTCGGCCGGAGAAACATCCGAATGCTGTGCCAGCTGGCAGGCACCGGCACCGGTAGCCAGCGCCAGTCTGGCAGCTGTTTGCGGTTCCAGGCCGATTTCTTCACCGGCTTTGGTCAATGCTTCGATGAGCAGGAAAAAATAGGCCGGTCCGCTGCCTGATACTGCGGTTACGGCGTCAATCTGTGACTCCTTCTCCAGCCAAACCGCCTCTCCGGTGGCCTCAAGGATGCGTTTGGTCAGCTGGCGCTGAGAATCATTAACATATTCATTGGCTGCCAGCCCGCTGATGCCTGCGCCGATTAACGCCGGGGTGTTGGGCATGGCGCGGACTACCGGTTGATTGTGTGAAAGACCGTTGCAGATTTGTGCACAGGTAATACCGGCAGCAATGGAAATCACCAGTTGCCTCTCGTCCACCGATGCACTGATGCTGGCCAGCGCCGCATCCATAATCTGTGGTTTGACTGCCAGGATTATCACATCACTGTCGATAACTGCATCGTTGTTGTCGGCAGAGGTTTTGACTGTGTATTGCACAGCAACGGCATTGCGCGCTTCCTGTGAAGGGTCACTGGCGATAAGACCATCAGCAAAACCCTGTTTTACCAGGCCGCTGATCAGGGCCTGTGCCATGTTGCCGGCACCGATAATGCCGATACGTACATCGTTCATAACTGTTTATGGTCTCTATCGTTGATTCCGCGGGCCAAATAATGCCGTACCAATGCGAACCATGCTGGCTCCCTCCTGGACAGCCAGTTGCCAGTCCCCGGACATGCCCATTGACAGCGTGTCAGTCGAAGGAGCAACTTCCAGGCACTGCTGATAAGCAGCATACAGGGCTGCAAAGCTATCACGTTGCCCGGTGTTTGTCTGCTGTTGTTTGGGAATGCCCATAATGCCACGTAATTTGAGGGTGGCGAATGTGCCGATGGTTTGTGCCAATGACGGAATTTGCTCAGCACCAGTGCCGGATTTCTGCTGTTCGTTATCAACATTTATCTGCAGCAGAACATTCAATGGTTGCAGGCCGGCAGGCCGCTGACTGCCCAGGCGTTCGATCAGTATCGGCCTGTCAACACTGTGAACCCAGTCAAACAGTTCAGCGATTGGTCGGGTTTTATTACGCTGCAGGGGGCCGATGTAATGCCACTGGATGTCTGTTAAATCACGGCATTCGCTAATTTTCTGCTGTGCTTCGCGCAGGTAGCTTTCGCCGAATGCGCGCTGGCCGGCCTGGTACAGCGCACGGACTTTACTGACCGGCTGGCCTTTGCTGACTGCCAGCAGCCGGGTTGACGGAGCCTGCTGGTGGAGCGCATTGATTATATTCTGATAGCGTTGCTGTATTGTATCCATGGATGCTTAAATGATTAATATGAGCACTGGGCGTCAGGTGGTTGGCTGACAATCACATTGATTCGCAGACTTACGCATTGGTTTCGAAACTGATACAGTTCTGCCCGACATGGATTTTATTTTAACCCGCAACGCTAAGCATTAGTTCAGGAAACGAGTATGGATATCGCCGAATTACTGGCATTTACAGTTCGTCATAAAGCATCTGATCTGCATTTGTCTGCTGGTCTGCCGCCGATGATTCGGGTGGATGGTGAGCTGCATCGCCTGGATGTCGATACGCTGGACCGTAAACAGACATCGGAGCTGATTTACAGCACCATGACGGACCATCAGCGGCGTGACTTCGAAGCTGATCTCAGTGTCGACTTTTCCTACAACATATCCGGGCTGGCGCGTTTTCGTGTTAACGCCTTTCATCACGACCGGGGCACAGGCTGCGCATTCCGTGTGATTCCAGAGGAAATTCTCACGCTGGATGATTTGCAGGCGCCGCCGATTTTCCGGGATATGATCATGGTGCCGCGGGGATTGTTTTTGGTTACCGGCCCGACCGGTGTGGGAAAGTCCACAACGCTGGCGGCGATGCTTGACCATATCAATAAAAATGTATCGGGACATGTGCTGACAATTGAGGATCCGATTGAATTTGTGCATCAGAGCAAGCATTGCCTGATCAATCAACGTGAGGTTGGCCGTGATGCGCGCAGTTTTAATTCGGCCTTGCGTGCCGCTCTGCGTGAAGATCCTGATGTGATTCTGATCGGTGAGTTGCGTGACCAGGAGACTATCAGACTGGCTCTGACTGCAGCGGAAACCGGCCACATTGTGTTTTCCACAGTGCATACCAGTTCAGCACCCAAGACGGTAGACCGAATTATTGATGTTTTCCCTGCAGGTGAAAAAGCTATGGTGCGTTCCATGTTGTCTGAGTCACTGCGTGCAGTGGTTACCCAGACACTGTTGAAGCGTAAAACCGGTGGCCGGGTAGCGGCGCATGAGATCATGATTGCTAATCCTGCGATTCGAAACCTGATCCGAGAGGACAAAGTGGCGCAGATGTACTCGGTTATCCAGACCAGCCAGCACACCGGTATGCAAACCATGGATATGTCGCTGGAAGCACTGGTCAACAGAGGCATAATCACTCAGCAGGAAGCTGCCCGCAAAGCGCAAAACAAACGCAATTTTGAGTAATGTCTGACCCTGATTGATGTTTGTCAGACACTAACAGGCTTATAATTTACAGGTACCCGCAACAAGGAGAATGCTGATGCATGATGTTCGTAGTTGGCTGCATCTACTGCATACCAAGGAGGGTTCGGATTTATTCGTTACCGCAGAGGCTCCGCCAACGGTAAAAATTCATGGTGATTATCATGCTGTGGAGCCTGATCCATTAACCGATGAACAGGCGCGTGAGCTGGTGCTGAGCGTGATGAACGAACATCAGCGTGAAGAATTTTTACGCACTAACGAGTGTCAGTTTGCCATAGCACTGGACGATGTGGCCCGCTTCCGTGTGAGTGCCTTCATGCAGCAGTGCCAAGTAGGCATGGTCTGTCGCCGGATTGAAACACGCATACCGACGGTTCACGATCTGGATTTGCCTGAATCGCTGTTGGACCTGGCAGTGGCCAAGCGTGGTATCGTGATTCTGGTGGGTGCGACAGGTACCGGCAAATCAACAACCCTGGCATCAATGATCGGGCATCGCAACCAGACAATGTCCGGGCATATCATCAGTATTGAAGATCCCATCGAATATGTACACCGGCATGCTAAAAGCATCGTTACCCAACGTGAGGTAGGTGTGGATACCGATTCATTCGAGGTGGCCTTGCGCAACACCTTGAGGCAGGCGCCTGATGTCATCATGATCGGGGAAATCCGAACCCGGGAAGCGATGGAGCATGCGCTGACTTTTGCTGAAACCGGTCACCTGGTGTTCAGTACGCTGCACGCTAACAACGCCAACCAGGCACTTGACCGTATTCTGCATTTTTTCCCGGAATCCCAGCGTGAGCAGGTGCTTTTGGATCTTTCATTCAACCTGCGGGCAATGATTGCCCAGCAGCTGTTGCCCGCCAAAGACCGTGATCGCCGCCGGGTGGCTTTGGAAATCATGCTGAATACACCGCTGGTGCAGGAGAAAATCCGTAATGGTCAGATTCCTGAGTTGAAGACCATCATGCGTGACTCTACACATCATGGCATGATGACTTTCGATCAATCATTGGTGAAGCTCTACCTGGAAGATAAGATTGATATGGACCAGGCATTACGGCATGCCGATTCTGCCAATGAGGTTCGTCTGTCGGTCAAGCTTGCCCAGGGTGGCGATGTTCGCAGCCTGGCCGGTGGATTGAGCACAGTCGGTCTGATCGAGCGGGAAAGAAACTGATAACAGGACAAGGCTGCCTGTAGAATTCGGGCTTTAAGGTTAACTGTCACTTAACGCATCAAAAGCTATGATTTGCTCGTACTTTGGGTCTTTGCCCGTCCAAAGCACTGCGATGATTACGGTTAACTGAGCACATTTAAGCCCAAGCGCGATGGTTTATCCGCTTGGGCTTTTTTCTAATGGGCGTTGTATTTGAGATTAAGCCAACTTCGTGTGAGAACAATAAATGCGTGTATTAATTATTGAAGACAATCCGGATATTGCTGCAAATCTAGGTGATTTTCTGGATGATCAAGGGCATACGGTGGATTTTGCCGCAGATGGTACAACCGGGCTGAACCTGGCGCTGAAGCATGAATATGATGCTGTAGTGCTGGATTTGTCATTGCCGGGTCTTGACGGTCTGGAAGTATGTACCCGTCTACGCGAAGAAGCGCACAAACACGTACCAATACTGATGCTGACTGCCCGTGACCAGCTGGAAGATAAGCTGGAGGGTTTCCGTCGCGGAGCAGATGATTACCTGGTCAAACCGTTCGAGCTTCAGGAAGTGGAAGCGCGGCTGGAGGTGATTACCCGCCGGGCCAACCCCAGTCTGCAGACGCGTCAGTTGAATATTGGTGATCTGCATTATGATTTGGATACGCTGATCGTTACCCGTGATGGCGACCATATTGATCTGAATCCTATTGGCTTGAAGATTCTGGAATGTTTGATGCGGGCCTCGCCTAGAGTGGTTACCAGGGCGGAAATTGAAGCACATGTATGGGGTGATGAATTGCCTGACAGTGACAGTCTGCGGGTGCATATCCATAGCCTGCGTGCTGCCATTGATAAGCCATATCCAGCTGCGTTAATACAAACCAGACACGGAATCGGTTACCGGATGGTGGACCTTCAGGCCACTGATGAACCGGACTAAACAACTGAAACCGGACTGACTTTTCAGGTATGCAATACCGGCGCCGCCTACGCAGCCGCATCGTGTTTTCATTCGTGCTGTTCGGCACGATTCTGAGTGTACTGTTTGCTGCCAGCGCACTGGCTTTACAGGAATACATTACCGATCAGCTGATTTCCCGCACATTGCGAGATGAATTGAATCAGTACGTGGTGCAGCTGCGTGCGGACCCTACCCAGGTAGAACCTTTTTATTCACGCATTCAGGGCTATGTAACCAGGCCCAATCAGGCAGATATTGTCCCGGAAGCGTTTCGTGGACTGTCAACCGGTGTGCATAAGGTCGACAGCGCGACCGGTATGTACCGCGCAGCCATTCGCAAAGACGACGACTACTGGGTTTTTCTAACCTATGACGTTACTGCCAACCGCTCGATTACCAATCGGCTGGTGGCAGCTTTGGTCGGTACGGTGCTGGCCTTTTCGGTGTTGTCTCTGGGGTTGGGGCTGTGGTCGGCCGGCCGGGTTATGCAGCCGGTCAGGGATTTGGCTGAACGGGTACGCAGATTAACAGCCAGCAGCAAGCCTGAGCCTTTGTCGGACCATTTTGCCGATGATGAAGTAGGGCAGTTGGCAGCCGCATTGGATACCTATGCTGTTCAGTTGCGTGAACGTGTGGAGCGCGACCATGCATTCAATGCCGACGTTTCGCACGAGTTGCGCACACCGCTGGCAGTCATAACTGGGGCTACTGAGTTGATGTTGAATATGCCTGAGTTGCCGGCAAAAGCCCAGGAGCGGCTCTTCAGAATCGCCCGTGCTGCAAGACAGTCGACGGATATTACGACGGCTCTGTTGCACTTGGCCAGGGCAGAACGTGGTGTGACTGAAGACAGCAACGCCCGTGATCTATCATCAGTGGTTGCCAATGTTATTGAGCTGTACGAGCCGTTGATCGGCGATAAGGATTTGTCGATTGATGCTGACCTGGAGAACCGGGTTAACGTTATCGCACCGGAATCCGTGATTGCAGTAACGGTCGGTAATTTGCTTGGTAATGCGATTCGCTATTCGCCGTCCGGTGTGATTCGGGTGAATGTCCGGCCGGGATCGATTGTGATTCAGGATCAGGGGCCGGGCATTGATGAGCAGGATCTGCCGCGCATTTTTGATCGCCACTACCGGGGCAAGGAGAGTGGCGGAAAAGGTGCCGGACTGGGGCTGGCGATAGTGAAGCGTTTGTGCGAGCTGTACGGCTGGCAGGTGCATTTCCAGAATGCCAAAGAAGGCGGTTTGCGGGCAGAAATCTGGTTTTACGGGCAAACCGGTAAAAGCAGTGGTTGAAGTGAGTGTTCAATGACTCGCTTAAGCGGCTCAAGCATGGCAGACTGGTAACCTGATAAGTTAGAGCATTCAAACACATGTCTATCGTTCGTTGCCCGGGTTGTGCCCGGCGTATTTCCAGTCTGGCCCAAGCCTGTCCACACTGCGGCTATAGTAAAACCGGTGCTCAGGTTGACCCTGAAGTATTGATGATGCGTCAGCTGCGTAATTTACGTTACCGTGCACGGATGCTGACTTACATGGCGATGCTGTTTACCATGCTGGGTTTTTTGATGTGGTGGTTTCAGAACGGCGGGTTTAATCAGCTGCCCGGACAGCTTTCCAGTATTTTTATTGCGATTGGTGTGGTGGGCTATCTGATCGCCAGGGCGTGGTTGTTCCGAATCAATACTCAAATCAAGAAAAACCGATAATCAACAGGGCTCAAGCCGGCAGTTAAAACCGCCGGCCTGAACTATAAGAAATCATTCTATCCGTTTGACCTGGATGCGCTTGTTTATGCCATCCAGTTTCAGATACCAGGAGCCGAATAAACCCGGTTCAATAGTCACTTCGGGGTTTTCTCTGGGGCGTACGCCCAACAGGTCCTGTTGAACCTGACGCCAGATCATACCGTTCTCCAGTTCAAACTCGGTGTCACCGTTCCAGCCTACAAATCTACCTTTAATGCGGGACACAATCGGGACGTGTTCTCCACGATAGTCCTGGAAACCTATCCTGTCAGGGTTAAAACCACTGGGGAACTCCTGCTGCTGATTAGCAGCAACCAATACTGCTTCTTCCCCTCCCAGTGAATGGCTGCGAATCCAGTTGTTCAACTGTGTCAGCTCATCAGGAGAAAGCTTTTCCAGGCCTGAGTTACGAAATTCCTGTAATGTCATTCGTTCTTCCAGTGATGAAAATGGCGTTTGTGCCAAACCACTGGTAGCGATCAGAACAATAGACAAAAGCAAAAGTTTTTGAAATGGTTGAAACACGAGATTACCTGTATACATTAATGTTTGATGCATAAACTAGCACAACGAATGCAAAAAAACTGCTAGTTGAGACAACCGTCACAATGACTGCAGTCCGGTATGAGAGATCGGGCCAGGTGCGATATAAGTTGTTGTTATAAGTCCTGCTTATAGCGGACGTAAGGGATGCGGCCGTAAATGGAATCCAGGTCGCCGCCTACCGCTGGATCATTTTCATTAAGGCTGGTATCCAGCAGATTGGTGGCACCCACGCTGAGTGAACCGCGCCATGGTGTATGCCAGGTGAAATGTACATTGAAAGTGGTTAAATCATTACCGTTGCTGATTCCCGGCAACAGCGGCGTTTCCTGATAGACGCTTTCCACACCGCCACTGAATGCGCCGCGGCTCCAATCCAGCTGCAGTTTGGCGATATCCAGATCGGTTGGTGCATTGAGTGAACCGGAAACCAGACTGCCGCTGGCAAAGCCTTGCCGGATTAACGGCGAAGACAGCTGATAGTCCAGAACTCTGGCTAAATCTGCATTCAGTGCCAGATCACCCAGGTTGCCGGCTGACAAATGCAGGCTGACACCCAGTTGAATACCGGTGGCATCGAATTCATTCAGTGCCTGAGGACCACCGGCGACATTAGGCAGCAAGCTGTTGATGGCGGCAGCGTCCAGCAACCAGGGAACACTGCTGACATTCTGATCATCCCGGAACATGCCCAGGCGGGTATGTAAACCGGCAATTGGAGACCAGTCCGCGACTGCAGAAATGCGTTGCTGTTCTATACTGGTTATCCGGCAACCGCTGGCTGTGTAGGAGCTGCTGGTGAACTGCCCGTTGGCACAGCGAATAGTGGCTAACGGTTGATCAATCTGTGCAGGCAGACCAGTCAGAAGTGAGTTCGTCGGCTGTTGCCGTAATTCCAGCTGCCAGCCAAGCTGCAACCCGGCATTCTGGAAAAAACTGTTATTGCCGCCCGGCTGCCAGAAACCGGCTGCCAGTGCTTCCAGCTCCTGGTTATTATCCAGTGCAATCGGTGCAGGAGGGGTAATAGTCAGCGTCAGACGCTGCTGCGGCAATTCCCCAACACCCAGGATTTTGAACTGGGAATCCTGAGCCTGTTCATCAGAGTCGCTATCGAAACCGGAAATGGTTACGTCAGGCATCCAGTCGAGGACCGAGAGTTCCTGTGCAGCCGCATTACCGGCGATACCGCCGAGCAGAAACAGGCCGAATGCAGGCGATAGCAGTCTGTGCATCAGCCCTGACGGCTGCTGCTTTTCTGCGTTAATGACTGCAATGGTTTGCTGCATGACTCTACTAATATAAATCCTACTATTGTCTGAACATAAATGCTGCCAGAAGTTCTGCCTCAAATCCAGTTATTTAGCGTTAAAATGTGCTGTTTTACGCGATGATCTGTAAGTATTTGTTACGCTTTGGCTAAATACCGGGATTTTCATCCTTTTTACGCAGATTTAACTGGACCTTAATTAATTAGACCGGACAGATGGTATTAACTTACTCCCCACTATGTGAAAAAGATAAGAACGCGCCGGATTTTACGCTTCCGGACCCTGATGGAACGCTCTGGAGCAGAGATCAATGCCGCGGTGAAAACGGGCTTTTGGTGATGTTTATCTGCAATCATTGCCCATATGTACAGGCTATTCGCAGCAAACTGGTAAGAGACGCGCATGATTTAATGTCGCTGGGTGTCGGCGTGGTGGCAATCAATGCCAACGATATCAGCACTTATCCGGAAGATTCGCCGGAGCATATGCGTGAACAGGCATTGGAGGATGGATATCGTTTTCCGTATTTATATGATGCAGAACAGACAGTTGCTAAAGCCTACGGTGCCGTTTGCACACCTGATTTTTTTGGTTACAACGCTGAAATGGGCTTGCGTTACCGGGGGCGTTTGGATGCCGGCGGCATGCAGGACAGCGATGTTGAACACCCGCGGGAGCTGTTTCTGGCCATGCAACAGATTGCCACTTCAGGTGAAGGGCCGGAGCAACAGACGCCGTCGATGGGCTGCTCGATCAAGTGGCATCAATCGGCATAAAAGGTAAGATAGGCGCGGCTGTGTTCCATTTTCGGGAGATTTGAATGTATACAAGAATGCTAATGTTGTTGCTGACACTGGCAGCTGCTGTCGTGTCTGTGCAACAGAATACTGCACATGCTCAGGAATCGATTGATGAACGAATCAATCGTGCGGTGGAACCGGCAGCCAATACCATTTCCGGCCTGGTGTTTACGCCCATCGGCTGCTACGGAGCGGTCAGCCAGGAGACCCTGCAGGAAGCAGCCGATGATCCGCATGCTGATCGCTGTGCCAGGCAGGGCAAGGATCCGATTCCATTTATCGTGGTATGGCTGATTTTCGCGGCAGCATTCTTCACGTTGTTTTTCCGGTTTATCAATATCCGTGGCATACGTCATGGTATGGAGCTGGTGCGCGGCAAGTTTTATGACCCCAGTGCACCGGGTGAAGTCACTCACTTCCAGGCGCTGGCCACAGCATTATCAGGGACTGTCGGCCTGGGAAATATTGCCGGGGTTGCGGTAGCGGTGAGTATCGGGGGGCCAGGCGCGACTTTCTGGATGATATTAGCCGGTTTCCTGGGAATGTCATCGAAATTTGTTGAATGTACGCTGGGCGTCAAATACCGCAATATCAATGCCGATGGAACGATTTCCGGCGGGCCAATGTATTACCTGTCAAAAGGACTGGCGGAACGTGGCCCGGGTCTGGCCATGCTCGGCAAGGTGCTGGCTGTGATGTTTGCCATTTTATGTATTGGCGGATCGATGGGTGGTGGAAATATTTTCCAGGCTAATCAATCTTTCACACAATTGGTCAATATCACCGGAGGCGACAGCAGCTGGCTGGCTGATAAAGGCTGGTTATATGGGCTGATTGTCGCATTTCTGGTCGGCATGGTTATCATTGGCGGTATCAAGGGTATAGCCCGGGTAACGTCCAAAATTGTGCCCTTTATGGGTGTGACTTACGTCATTGCCGGTCTGGCCATCATTTTGGTCAATATTTCAGCAGTGCCGGCAGCTTTCAGTTCAATAGTTTCAGGTGCTTTCAGTCCGGAAGGTGTTGCCGGCGGTTTTGTCGGGGTTTTGATTCAGGGCTTCCGTCGGGCAGCTTTTTCCAATGAGGCCGGCGTCGGCTCAGCAGCCATTGCACATTCGGCGGTGAAAACCCGTGAGCCGGTAACCGAGGGACTGGTGGCGCTGTATGAGCCATTTGTGGATACGGTAGTTGTTTGTACGATCACTGCACTGGTAATTATTATCACCGGCAGTTATGACCCTTCAGGCAGTATTGGCGGTGTGGAGCTGACTTCTTCCGCATTCGGTTCGGCTATTTCATGGTTCCCATGGGTGTTGACTCTGGCAGTATTGCTGTTTGCATTTTCAACCATGATTTCTTGGTCATATTATGGCTTGAAGGCTTGGACTTACCTGTTTGGTGAGTCCAAATTAACGGATCTGACCTATAAAGCCATTTTCCTGGTGTTCATCATTATCGGCTCAACCATGCAGCTGGGCGCTGTGGTTGATTTTTCTGATGCAATGATTCTGGCAATGGCTTTCCCGAATATCATCGGGTTGTACTTCCTGCTGCCGGTAGTCAAGCGCGAGCTGAACAGCTATTGGTCACGTTATAAGAGCGGTCAGCTGGAGCAGGCCGGCAATACACAGGATCAGGTCACTACATAAACCTGCCTGATGTTATCGATTATGGATACAGCCGCTGGCACTGCCAGTGGTTGTGCTGATCCAGCTGCCAGCGAAACCGGTCATGTAAGCGAAATTCACGGCCATACCAGAATTCCACCATCAGCGGTTTTACCCTGAATCCGGACCAGTGGGGTGGGCGGGGCACCGGTTGATCAGAAAAGCGCTGCTGATAATCAGCAATTGCCTGTTCAAATTCCTGGCGACTGCCAAGCGGCTGGGACTGCAGAGACGCCCAGGCGCCAATCTGACTGTCCCTGGGGCGCCCGGCAAAATAAGCGTCAGCTTCCGCATCGGCAACCTGTTCAACCATGCCTTCAACCAGAACCTGCTGTTCGATTTCCAGCCAGGCGAATGTCAGCGCGGCATTATGATGTTGAGTCAAGTGCCGGCCCTTATTGCTGTTCAGATTGGTGTAAAACACAAAGCCCTGTTGGTCAAAGTGTTTCAATAAAACAGTTCGGGCAGATACTTTCTCAGCTTCGCGGGTTGCCAGCGTCATTGCTGTAGGCTCGCAGATGCCGGCATTTTTGGCCGCCTGCAGCCCATCTCTGAAAGTGTCGACGACCTTGTCAGGTAATGGTGGTGAGGTTTCAAACATGTCGGGCATATTAGCAGTAATACTATGTTGGCTTATTGATTGAACTCAAAATGTCGGCGTAGCCACATTGATAATCAGGGTAGAGGTATTTGTAACCCAGATTGCGTGAACTCTGATTGCTTATTCTTTTACCGGTTTGCTGCTGCTCACCTGCAGCATGTGCCCGGTCAAGTTGCACACAGCAAGCATCAAGCTCAGTCGATGGGTACCTTTGGCGCAATTGCTCTGCAAGCCATCTCAACATCTCTATTCTTAAAACAGGCCGGTCATCAACACCATTGATGACATTCGGAGAGTCGCTTTGCAGCAGCAGATCAATCAGGCCGGCTGCGTCCTGTAAGTGAATGCGGTTGGTCCAGTGATCCAGGTTTTTGGTGTTTACATTGCCAGCCAGCAATCGCCTGATCAGGTAATTATCAGCATTGCCATATAAGCCAGACAAACGAACAATGGTCGACCGGTAGCCGGATGACAAAGCCAGCCGCTCACCTTCCAGTAGTATCTTCCCGTTAAAATTTATTGGCTCTGCAGGGCTGTCTTCATTAATCCAAGACCCATCATTCTGACCATAGACAGCCGTTGACGATACAAATATAAGCCGGCCATCGGTAGACAGAATTCTGCGTTCCAGCAGGTTTTGCAGACCGGAACAGAAAATCCTTTGGTAGGCTTCCGCATCGCGTTCGTCAGGCGTCGGGCTGTAGACCGCAGCATCAAAGCCATGGCTTAGTACAGCCAGACTTTCAGGTACAGTCAGATCAGCCGCAACGGACTGATGGACGCCATCTGCACTGACGGCACGCCGGCTTAGTGCGGTAACGTGCCAGCCGTTTGATGCAGCCAGCTTCGCCAGTCGGCGCCCGAGCCGGCCGCAACCGGCCAGTAACAGCCGTTTTTGGTCAGCTGCCTGCCGGGATGGCTTCCGGATCTTCTGCGGCATTGTCATCATCATTGTCCGGATCGTCAGATGATTCTGGCGGTGGCAGCATGCGCAACCAGATCAGCCACACCACCAGTGCATCCAGAATGATCAGAGCCTGCCATAAATACAGGTGGAACCATTCGAACCAGGTCATGTTCCACTGGCCAAGATAGAACAGGCTGATGATGCGCACCAGATTGAGCGCCTGAATGGCAACAAAACCAATGCCGAAACCAATGAACTTGTGCTTCAACGGTGCCGGGAAGGCAAACATTGCGGCAAATAAAATGATCAGCGCTTCCACGCCGTTACAGCCGGGCTGGATTTCAACAGCAAAACCATTACTAAGGCTGCGTAATATTTTGCCGGTGGAGACTACGTCACTGTCAAACATCTGTACCAGCCAGCTGCATACCTTGGCGATGCCTGCGGTGAATGGGAAAATCACATGCTGCTGTACCGGCTCAAGTACTTCCAGAGTAAACAGCCCGATCAACAGGACCAGAAATAGAACAAAAAAACGTATCATCAAAAAATCCTTAACAGCATGAACGTAAATCGGACATGCCTAATGGCCAACTGCCTATATGGTAGCCAAAACTGAGAGTGCAAGCAGCCGTTTAAGTTGCTCGATCTGCCTCACAGCAGAAAATATACGCAATACCTGTCTTGCCGAATTCATCTATCCGATGGAAAAGACGACAGTTTTAGGCTACTGGAGAAGTGTTTCCTGTTAATTATGTCTGTTGACCAACCTCTTCGTGCTAGCATTGCGCCTATGCAATGTGATTCAAACAAAATGCCCGAAAATATCGTGCTGATTGGCCCTATGGGTAGTGGAAAAACCACTATCGGCAAGCGATTGTCAGTCTTGCTGGGCAAACAGTTTATCGACTGTGACCATACTCTGGAACAACGTCTGGGCGTTAATATCGCGCTGATTTTTGATCTGGAAGGCGAACAGGGGTTTCGCAAACGGGAACATCAGATGATCAAGGAGATATGCGGGCACAGTAATGTCATTCTGGCGACCGGCGGCGGCAGCGTACTGATGGAAGCCAATTGTGAATTATTGAAAAACTTCGGCACGGTTGTGTATCTGAAAACCTCGGTAAGGCAGCAGTTGGCCCGATTGGAAAGGGATAAAACCAGACCCTTGCTGCAGCGGCCGGACCGGGAGCAGCATCTGCACCAGCTGGCAGAAAAGCGTAACCCCATTTACGCCGGACTGGCAGATATCACCATTCAGGCGAAGGACCTGCCGGTTGAGCAAATGGCAAGGCATACACTGACCGTACTCGAACAATATGCTAAGGCGCCCGAATGCATCACTTAGAGACCATCACTGTACAGCTGGCTGCCGGCAGTTATCCGGTTCTCATCGGCAAGGGGCTACTCACTGATGAAAGTTGCTGGGCCGGGCGGGTCAATTCAGAAGGTGCCTTGATTGTCAGCAATACGACAGTAGCGCCGTTATACCTTGAGCAACTGCAGGGTGTTTTAACCAGGCTCGATATTCCGCATCAGCATTGTCTGCTGCCGGATGGTGAACAGTATAAAACTGTCGCTGTCTGGCAAACCATTATCGAGGCTTTGCTGAGCATGCCTGCCAACCGTAAAAGCACAGTTATTGCTCTGGGGGGAGGGGTAGTCGGTGATATGGCCGGGTTTGCCGCGGCCTGTTATATGCGGGGTATTTCGGTTATCCAGGTGCCAACCACATTACTGGCCCAGGTGGACGCTGCTGTTGGTGGCAAAACTGGCGTTAATCTGCCGGCCGGTAAAAATCTGCTGGGCGCGTTTCACCAGCCGGCACTGGTGATGGCAGATATCAACACGCTGAAAACCCTCGACCAGCGGGAATACCGCGCCGGCATTGCTGAAGTGATCAAGTACGGCCTGATTATGGATGCGGATTTCTTTGACTGGCTGCAGCACAATACCGATGACATACTGCAGATGGATGACAAAGCGCTGCATTACATGGTGGCAACCAGCATTGCTCACAAAGCTGCGATAGTTTCCGCTGATGCGCTGGAGCAGGGTAAAAGAGCGCTGCTTAATTTTGGGCATACCTTCGGGCATGCTTTGGAGACATTGACAGACTATTCCCACTGGCTGCATGGTGAAGCGGTGGCAATCGGTATGCTGCTGGCCTGTGCCTATGGTGAAAAAACGGGTATTACCTCAACAGATATAACCACAGCTGTCAGTCGCCTGTTGAACAAGATGGCATTTGATTTTAGCATTCCTGAAAAAATTACCGCTGAAAAGATGGTCGAGACCATGCGTATCGACAAAAAAGCCAGCAAAGCGGGAATGGACTTGATTCTGCTGAACGATATCGGTAATGCTGTGATAAGCAGTGGGCATCAGCCTGAACAGCTGCTGAAAGATTTTCCCATAGAGTATTTAGGATAACCATGGTGATTGAAAACGATCGCTTGTTAAGAGCACTGCGGCTGGAGCCGAATGACCGGCCGCCTGTATGGCTGATGCGCCAGGCCGGCCGGTATTTGCCGGAGTATCGTAAGGTCAGAGCACAGGCAGGCAGTTTTATGGATTTGTGCAGAAATGCGGAACTGGCCAGCGAAGTGGCCATGCAGCCGCTGCGGCGATATCCGCTGGATGCTTCAATTCTGTTTTCAGATATTTTGACCATACCCGACGCCATGGGGCTCGGCCTGCAGTTTTTGAGTGGTGAAGGGCCGGTGTTTGAACGGCCGATTAAAACACTGAAAGCCATCGAGTCATTACCGTTGCCGGATGTCGACCAGGAGCTTGGTTACGTGACTGATGTGCTCAGGGCCATGCGCATGAGGATTGGCGACAAATTGCCAATCATCGGTTTCAGCGGCAGCCCCTGGACACTGGCCTGTTATATGCTGGAAGGCAGAGGCACCCGGGATTTTTCCACGGCGCGCTCCTGGTTATGGCGAGAGCCACGCGGTCTTCAGCTGCTGCTGGATAAATTGAGCACATCTATCACCGACTATCTCGCGGCTCAGGCCGATGCCGGGGCAGATGTCCTGATGCTGTTCGATACCTGGGGTGGTTTGTTGAGTGAAGCGCATTATCAGATATTCTCACTGCAACCGATGAAAACCATCATCGAACAGCTGCGGTCGCGTCATAACTGTACGCTGCCGGTGATTCTGTTCAGCAAAGGCTGTCATACCCAAATCAGTGACATGCTCAAAAGCGGCTGCGCCGGTGTCGGCGTTGACTGGCGGATTGATATTAATGCTGCACTAAAGCAAACCCGGGGTAAGGCCGCACTTCAGGGTAATCTGGATCCAACGGTGCTGCTGGCTGATGCAGACAGTATTCAGACAACGGTTAGAACACAGTTTGCTGAAGCTGTCGGGCAGACAGGTTTTATCTTTAATCTTGGGCATGGAATTATGCCAGAGGCTTCACCCGAGGGTGTGACGGTATTGCTGGAAGCGTTACACAGCATGTCCGGATAACTCAATGAGCGTTGAGAAGCACAACAGATTATTGCGCTTTTACTTTGACTACATTTCCCATAATGCCTACCTGGCATGGGTTCAATTACCGGAGCTGGCTCAGCAATTTAATCTGGATATTGAGCCGGTACCGGTATTGTTTGCCGGTCTGCTGAATGCCAACGGGCAGCTTGGGCCTGCGGAAATTCCATCCAAGGCCCGCTGGATGGTCAGGGATGTGCTGCGTAAAGCAAGCCTGTTGAATATCCCAATCAATCCGCCTGCATCACATCCGTTTAATCCGTTACTGCCGTTGAGAGTCACTTGTCTGGTAGAGCCCGGTCAACAACGTGACCGGCTGATCGATGCGTTTTTCAAGGCTGCCTGGGTAGACAGCCTGGATATCAGCTCAGAAGAGACAGTGCTGAGTATCCTTAGGCAAAACGCGTTTCAAGCCAGCCAATTGGTTGAACAGGCAGCTTTGCCTCAGGTGAAACAACGATTGCACAGAAATACTGCAGCAGCTATCGAAGCCGATGTGTTTGGCGTACCGGCAATGCAGATTGATCAGCAGCATTTCTGGGGGTTTGACGATTTCCCGCATTTACAGCGGTATCTGCAGGGTGATGATCCACTTGATCACAGTGAATATGCCCGTTGGTTGAATACCAGGGCGAGCTCACAACGTACCCGTCAATAGATAATCCAGATTTTTGATCTGTGCTACCCGCACATAGCCGCTGACTTCTCCAGGCAGCAGTGGACTGGTTGCAAGTAATTTAAACTACGATTATATTAGTACGTAATATAGGGTATTAATAAATCCATGCTATGGACCACCACCTCAAGGACTCTCTGGGTTACCTGCTTTA
Source organism: Wenzhouxiangellaceae bacterium (assembly GCA_028289455.1). GTDB lineage: Bacteria > Pseudomonadota > Gammaproteobacteria > Xanthomonadales > Wenzhouxiangellaceae > JAJFKX01. The sequence goes on along the minus strand of JANQPN010000080.1, from coordinate 167,843 downwards.
TCAAAGCAAAACGCTGGTCATTGGTATCTTTGATTGCCCCCGTCAGCACCCCTGTTTTCGGGATACCGGGCCTGCTGCCAACGATATCCTGGTATTCCCACGCCATGCGGTCTATATCAAACATGACGGTAAACGGGAAATACTCGCCAATCAGCAGATTATTACACTTTATAACAAAGGCCAGGCATATCGGCGGCAGCCGCTGGCGCCATATGGTGATTATTCAGTATGGGTGCATTTTCCCAGGGAAACACTGGTCAGCGCGATGGAGCAGGCCGGCCAGACCCACAGGAGAATGGACAGCTTACCGTTTAATGCTACTCATATGCTGTCCAATAACAGCATTTTTTTGCAGCAGCGTCTGCTGTACCGATACCTGAATAGCTGCAGGCAGCCGTCAGCATTGCTGGTTGAGGACACTGCATTTCAATTACTGGAACAGTTGTTGTCAATCAACAGTCCCAGGCATTCCAGGTGTAAAACCCGTAAGACTACAGCCGAACGGCATCAGGACCTGGCGGCGCACTGCAGAATGTTACTGACCAGCCGGATGGATCAGCGCTTGACGCTGGCTGATCTGGCTGACGAAATTGGTACAACACCTTTCCATCTATCCAGAGTATTCAAGTCCCAGACAGGCATCAGCATTCATAAGTATCTGTTGCAACTGAGACTGAGAAATGCGGTGGATCTGCTTTTGGAGCAGCCCAGGCGGCGTTTGACAGATCTAGCTATGGATCTGGGGTTTGCCACGCCCAGTCATTTTGCTCAGTCATTCCGTCATCACTTCGGAATGTCCCCAGGGCGGATGAGCATCCAGGGTCTGGCTGCAATTTCCAATATTGCATAAGCAGTCTGCAGTTAAGGGGGCAGAAAAAGGTTTCGTGCAATTCTCAGCATTGAGTAATTTAAATCAAAAGTGAGCAAGAATTTGACAGTCAATTCCGCAGGCGATCCTTAGTTTAGATACCTGGAAGTCTTAACTGCACTGAAAGGAGATAACTATGCAAACTAAAAAAAATATCGGATTGATAGTGGGTTTGGTATTAGCAGCGGGCACAGGTCTGGCGGCAGATCCTAATTTTGTAGAGGCTGATGTGGACGTACAGTACAGTCTGTTTACTGAGCAGCCCGGTTCGAATTTTGGCTGGGTAGGTGAAAACCTGGGTGATATTAATAGCGATGGTGCAAGCGATTTTATAGTGACCGCACCATTTCTGGTTGATGGCAGCGGTACTTCCATAGGCCGGGTTTATGTCTATTCAGGCGCCGACGGCAGCCTGATTATCTCCCATGATGGCAATCCTGGTGAATTTATGGGCTTCAGCGGCAGCAGTGCGGGTGATCTGAACGGTGATGGCGTGCCTGATTACGCCGCTGGAACTTTTGCCCGGGTGGTGGCCTGGTCCGGCGCAGATCATCAGGTGTTGTGGGAAACATCCCGGCCGGGAGAAAATTTCGGGTTTGACCTGGATACCGCTGGTGATATCAATGGTGATGGATTGAGTGAGGTAATTGTCGGCGCCAGTGCTACAGCGACCAATGGTCCGGCCAGTGGTGCAGCTTATCTGCTCTCGGGTCTGGACGGATCAATTCTGTGGCAGCAGGATGGTCCTGAGGCTTTCGACCGTATGGGAAGTTCAGTAGGGCGTTTGGATGATGTCAACGACGATGGCGTGTTGGATGTGGTCGTCGGGGTACGCTCAGGTGGTTTGAAGGATCGCGGAACAGCTTACGCATTATCGGGTGTTGACGGCTCAATTATTTATGACATGCGACCGGTTGGTTTGCCGGCGAGTCCGGTGAGTACCTACGCGACTTTTCATGGAGCAGCTGGCGGCGATGTCAATGGTGATGGCATCAATGACGTGTTTATAGGTGATTTTGCCGCTCGGCGCGGGCCAGCCAACGGGCCGGGAAGCGGAACAGGGCGAGCTTATGTTTATTCCGGCGCCAATGGTAAAAAGCTGCATTTATTGAATGCTGAAAACAATGGTGATGGTATTGGCCCCGGAAGAATAGTACCGGATTCTGATGGAGATGGCCTGGCCGACATTTATGTGGCGTCGTTTACATTTGGTGCCAACGCCGAGGGTAAAGCTTATTTGTACTCAGGTGCTGATGGTGCTCTGCTGCGAACTATGACTGGTACGGTGCCCAATGCATTCCTCGGGGTGGATGCTTTTTCCGCCGGAGATGTGAATCTGGATGGGTTGCCTGATTATCTGTTGACCGGGTTTGGGGTTGTACATTTAATCCTGGGTAATTAATTCTGATAAATGACCCGGGCATCGGCCGATGCCCGGGTTATTCCCGTCCGGCAATGGCTCTGGCCATCAGCCAGACCAGCAATAGGCTCCAGTCTTTGCTCAATCGAAACGTCCGTATGCCGGTATCCGAAGATAACTGTTGGTAATCTTCATCCGTGAAACATAACCATGCCGATTCCATTGAGCACTGTTGAGCAAGTTCAGCTGAAGTTGTTATCAGGATTTCATTATGGCTATCTGTTTGCAGCAGTTGTACGGCTGACTGGTCACTATGGCAGATAACCTGGTTACTTTGGCTGAGTAGCACCTTGAGTATGTCATTGGTGTAGCCACAAGCCAGGTGAACCACAAAATTATCAGGCCATGGCAAGGGCTGAATGCTGCTTAATATGGCAGGTTTTTCCAAAGGCAGAAAAATATCGAATTTAGAACCTTTACCGACTTCTGAAGAAACTTCGATCTGTCCTTCCATCAGCTCCACCAGACGTTTGGTGATTGACAGTCCCAGTCCTGAGCCGCCGTATTTTTTCCAGGTCCAGTCCTCTGCCTGCTGGTATTCATCAAACAGCCGGTCCAGTACGTCTGCTTCCATGCCCATGCCGGTATCGGCAACCTGCAATTGTAAACCGGGACTGTCAGTGCTCCGGTTTTCCGTAATGCTGATGTAAATGCCGCCACGCTCAGTGAATTTGATGGCATTGTTAATCAGGTTCGTTAATATCTGAATCAGGCGCGTTTTATCACCCAGCCACCAGCCACAGGTCCCGGGTGCGGTCAGCCCATAAATAACGAGGTTTTTAGCTGAAGCCTGGTCGCTGAATAACTGGGTAACATGTTCGAGCACATCGCTCAGCTCGAAAGTATCCTGATGCAGTTCAACTTTGTTGGCTTCAATTTTGGATATGTCCAGAACATCATCGACAACAGCAAGCAACTGTTCACTGGAATCCGTTAATCGATGCAAGATGTTCATGCGCTGCCGGTCAGATTCGCATTGGTTTAATAGATCCAGCATACCCATCAGGCCGTGCAGAGGGGTGCGAATTTCATGGCTGACAGTGGAGATGAATTCACTTTTGGCGTCATTAGCGCGTTGGTTGAGCGCCGCCAGCTGACTGACCTGCTCCAGCAGTACAGTATTGTGTACGGCAGTTTCCGCCATTTGAGCCACCAGGGAAGCCAAACCGATGTCGTTTTCACCGGGTGGCGCATCCGGTGGAAAGTGCAGGCAGGCTATCGCCTGAGCAGGTCGCTTGGCGCCCAGCGGCAGACTGAGCTGCACAGCACTGAACTGCGGGTCCTGTAGCTCGATTTTCTGCTGGTGATAACGCATTGTCGGATTGTTTTCAAATCCGGTGTAAAGCTCATTAAAGTTCACATCGTCAGAAAACTGTTGCGCCCAGTGATCGTCATAAACAAATTCGTGGGCAGATTGCTCAGAGTCCTGGAAGTGCACCAGCATGCGCACCATCAGCATGCTTTCTTTTAAAGTGGCCGATAGGGCGGAGGCAATTTCCTCGTAGTGTATGGCACTGGCAAAATCAGTAGCGATGCGGGTTTGGGTTTCGGCAAACTGCTGACGCTCACGGGCCTGAAATAATGCCCGTCGCCGCTGCTGTGCCTGCCGACGGCGTAATTGCAGCAGCGCCAGCAGCAGCAATGCAACTGCCCCATACAGTGTGTATGCCCACCAGGTCAGCCAGGGAGGACGCTGAATGCTGAACGTGACGGAATCATTGATTTCCCCCCAGTCGCCCGAGCCTATCCGTGCACGGGCATTAAAAGTATATTGACCATGTCTCAGTCGGCTGTAGGTGACTTGCGGCGCCTGACTGGTATTGATCCAGTCATTGTCCCAGCCATCCAGCCGGTACTGGTAGCTCAACTGGTCACGGTTATTGAAAGTGACGGCATTGAAACGTACAGAAACAGTATTGTCATCATGCTCGAAGGGCGGTAACCGGGTGGTCAACAGCTCTGCTGAGAAGTCATGTTCCAGGGTGGATAAATTGTTAATGTCGATGCGTGGCCGACCATCCTTGGGACTGATTTTGGAAGGGTCAAATAACACCTGACCCTGATTGGTGCCAATAGCCATACGTCCGTCATTCAGCTGAACCAGTGTGTTGCCGCTCATCTCGTTGGACGGCAGGCCATCACTGCGGGTCAATTGTAAAAAGTCCGGATCATTTTGGTTGTTCAGATCATTAATGTCCGGCAGCAATTTGAACAGGCCGTTGGTGGATCCGAACCACAATTTATCCTGGGCATCGAACAACAGGTTGTTAATAACGGCATTTAAAAGCTCAGGTGGGTATTCAAGCTGCAGGGTCTGGGTAAGTGGATTGTCCATGCGGTATTGGAAGAAACCGCTTTTACGGGCAAGCCATAAGTTTCCATTCCGGTCGAAAGTCATTTGCTGAATATGATCCTGGCCTGCATCCAGAATCACTTCAAATTGACCCGACTGCGAATCATATCGATAAAGGTGTGATTCGCCGGATACCAGGAACTGACGGTCATTGACAGGCAGGTAATGGCTGAAGGTGACACTTTCCTGGGTATTTTCAGGCTCGTGCAAAGTCCAGCTGTGTTGTTGCTTGTCAAAGCGCAGCAGGTATCGGTATTTGCCCAATAACCACAGTGCATCTTCCAGTTCGACAAAACCCATAGGCCGATTTCCGCTCATGGCCTGAGTGATGTGCTCAGGCGGTGAGACCTGCACTGGACTTTCTCCAGGGCTGGTGCGCAAAACCTCTCGGTTGCCGGCCAGCCATAGATCGCCTGACTGGTCGATGTGTATCGCCCAGACCCGTTGAAAAGGGAGAGTTTTCAGAGATTCGGGCGTGCTGAACGTATTGTCTAGATAGCCATAGCGGGCTAGACCAGCGTCAAAAGTTCCCATCCATAAAAAATCCGGGCTGGTGTAGTTGATGATTATGTTGTTGCTGGGGATATGGTTATCTTTAAGCGGATTGCGGCGTATCAGATTGAAGTTGTCCCAGCCGGGCGGCTTATAGATCAGGCCGTTATCCCTGCTGACTATCCAGACATTTCCGGTAGCGCCGGTAGTCACGGCAGACAGACTATTGCTGGCCAGCGTGCCCGTTAACGCCTGCTGGTGCTGATAGTGCTTGACAGGGAAATTGCTGCTCAGGCCGGTATCAGGCTGTGCCTGCCGGTCAGTAGTAGTGTTATTGCCGGGCGATGTTCCACCAGATAGCTGGATGCTGTACAGGCCTGTTCCTGTTGCTGCCCATAAGGTATCAGCATTAATGCTGATGGAATTGATACCGACACGCTCGGTATTCAGTAATGAAGCAATATCTATACTGCTGGAAAATTCAGTGGTCCGGCTGTTGAAAATGCCGAGTTCATTGGTGCCTGCTGCATAGATTGTATCGCCATCGCTGGCTATGGAAAGAATGGCTTTGTTGTTTACGGTCCAGTCATTTTCAGTTGCAGGAACGAATTGCTTGCCAGTTTGCTCCATATGCATGATGCCCTGTCTGAACAGACCGGCCCATATCCGGCAGTTACGATCGACATGCAGGCTGGCAATAAGCCTTGATTCACTGGTTGCCGATGGTATGGGCATGGGCAGCCGATCCAGGGTTTCTTTTTCCGGATTCAATCGGGCAACTCCATCACCGGGGAATCCCAGCAGAATATTGCCCTGACAGTCTTCGGCCATGCTCCAGATGGTGCTGTTGGGCAGCTGCAGTACTTCGGTGGTGGTGGTGTAATGACGGACGCTGTTCAGATTGTTGTCAACCTCAACCACACCACCGGATTCCGTTCCGACCCAAATGCGCCCTTTGGAGTCGACCAGCACAGCCTGCACGCTGCGGCCGGGTAAAGCCAGTTCATCGTTGCGGCCATGCAGCCGTGATTGGAAACTCAGCCCATCAAAACGGGTCAGGCCCGCCTGACTGCCGATCCACAGATAGCCATCCTGGGCTTCTGTGGCAGCGTAGAGTCGATTGGTAGGCAGCCCGTCTTCAGAAGTATAGTGTTCAAAGCGTATATCCTGAGCTAATACGCCGGTTGTTAACAACGCGCTGTTACCCAACATTGCCCCGGCGATAATCAATGCTCTGATCATCATTTTGCCCGGCGCGCTATGTTGCTTCATCAAACTGCCTCCCAAGAATTGAATACCCTGTTGGCGCAATATTATGGCTGGTTAAGCGCCAGACTGCGATAAATACGGTATCGCGCACAATGCAGACTGAAAATGGCTGCTCAAAGCTGCCGGTTTTGTGAGCACAGATAGACGTGTTTGGAATTGATTGCACCAGGTAATGAAACCGGCTCGCAGGTAATGACGAAATCCTGAGACAAGTTCGGTTATTTTTTAACAGTCTGGTTTAATATCTGGTGAGTAGTACAGCAACATATGTGCCTGCAGGCAACATTTCATATACAGGTTTCAGGTCTGTAGAGTTGTCTGTGACTGATTCAGCAAACCCAGGCATGCGAACCGGCCAATTTGTGTGTATCCTGTCTCGCAGTCTGCCGCGAAAAATAAATAGAGAGCGCGGCAAGTATAATGACGTTGCTATGCGGGAAGCTGTGAACAAAACAACGCCTGATAAATCTGTGCTGCAGCGTATGGCTGAAGGTGATCGCAGTGCAGTAAAGGACTGTCTGGATCGCTACGGAAAGCTGATCTGGTCTGTAGTATGCCGTCTCTGCCCTCAACCTGGGGACAGGGAAGATGCAGTTCAGGAAATCTTTGTGGAAATCTGGCGCAATGCCGGGCGCTATCGTGCTGATGTGGCTACTGAAGGGACTTTTATTGCCATGATTGCCCGCCGGCGGATGATCGACCGGCTGCGCAAATTTCAACGCCAGCCGATTACCTGTGAACTCGATGAGGTGACGGAGCCAGGCGCTGACAATGGTTCATCAGGTGAGCACAATGCAGAACTCGTTAATGTAAATCAGGCGATGTCCGGGTTAACGGCAGATCAGCAGAAAGTAATCCGAATGTCAGTGGTTCAAGGTTACTCACACAGCGAAGTTGCTGAGCGCACCGGTATTCCAATCGGAACGGTCAAGACGCATATTCGCCGTGGACTGATGCAGGTTCGCGAGCGGCTGCAGGCGCACAGGACTGCCGCTGAAGATAATGGGAGCGACTCATGAGTAATCCCGTTATCAATCGTTTTTATGATCTGCTGATCGAACAGGCTACCAGCGGCCTTGATGATGCCGGAAAAGCTGAACTGAATAATCTGCAGCTGCAACTGCAGCGGGAATACCCTGATCAGGATTGGGTGGCTGAAACAGAAGCCATCGAGTTAACGACAGCAGCGGTTGACTGTGCGCTGGCAGCACCGGCGGATACTGAAATGCCCGCAGGTATGGAACAGCGGTTGCTGCAGGCTATAGATCACCAGCCAGATGGCCGGGAGTCTGCTGAGCTGGTGGATATCACACAGCAACTGAATGAGCGCAAAGCCAGCCGAACCCAATGGCTGGGGTGGTATGCTGCTGCGGCATCGCTGGTGTTGGCTATTTACTTCGGGGTAGAACGCACAGAACAACCGCTTCCTCCTGATCAGCAGCTTGAATCCATATTGCAGCAGCAGGGCACTCAGAGCTATGCCTGGGCCACGCCTACTGAACCTGGATATGAGCAGGTCAGTGGAGATGTCATCTGGAATAATGAAACTCAGCAGGGATTCATGCGTTTGGTTAATTTACCGCAGAACGACCCGGCTGAGTCGCAATATCAATTATGGATCGTTGATCCTTCACGTGACCAGCACCCGGTGGATGGTGGGGTATTTGATGTAAGCGGGGATGGAGAAGTGCTGATTCCCATTGATGCCAAATTGATGGTTGCTTCACCGGCGGCGTTCGCTATTACCCGTGAACAGCCCGGTGGTGTTGTGGTTTCTGCCGGTCCCTTATTGGTGGTTGCCGCTGTAGACGCTTAACACAGCACGGGCATGCAAATTCCGGATTAAATCATGCGTGTCATCATTCTGCTGGTGGGTTTGTACTGTCTGCGGCGTACTGATTTCTCCAGCGATGATTGGTGGGAAAGCCAGGCATTTCCGGTGCTGGATTTTTTCTTTTTATGCTATCTGATCATTGATCTGATGCTGTTCCTGTTCATGTTAAAGCATGGTCAGAGCCTGCGTGCCAGAGAATATGCCAATGATGGTCTCTGGGATTTAATTTATCAAAAATTGATAAAACCAGGAGATCGGCAGGGCTATTTTGCCGGCCCCTGGTATTGGCTGGGGGTTGGGCTGGAGGCTGGATTGATGCTGCTGGCTTTTACTCATGCCGGCGGGCTGTTGTTTGATGCGCTGGTCAATACCGGTATCTAGAAAAGTCTCACAAATCATCAAACAGGGGTTGCGATACCCCATGCCCCATGCCCGTTAAAGTTGTGGCCTGCGGGCCTGAATCTGCATGCCTACTATGGAGCCATCAGGCTTGCGCACGTACTGATGGTGAATATCCTGCATTCCTGCTGTCTGCAGCAGCGCCTTGAGCTGCTGCAGACGCTCATCGGTAATCGCGCTGTCTACCAATGCCTGCAGGCGTTCACCAAAAAATATCAGCTGTTCGCGAACCTGTTGAATTTTTTCCAGCACCAGTGCTGGTGCATGTGCTTCGCGGTGTTGGTAGATATACGCCAGGTTCTGTATGGCAATATCCAGAATTTCCGATGGTTGCTGTGCCGCACGCAGGCGGGTAAAACAACCCTGCAGCGAGTTGACCATGGCTTTTCGTTCCGGCGTTTCTAGTGTCTGGCGGTGCGAATCAGCAATGAATTGCCCGTCTTTGGTTTGCCGTTTGATGATATTTTCCAGATGTCCGGTAACGGCGGCCTCATCCAGCATGTAGTGGGTGTCGCTGATTTCACGCACAGTATTGGCATAGACCACACTGCTGTCACAATGAGTGATCCACTCAAGCCGTCCACCCGGCCGTAAAACCCTTACAGTTTCGGTGACCGTAGCGCCCAGCCGGGCATATTCGGCACCATATTGACTGACGACATAATCGAACATGGCGTTGGCAAACGGCAGTGATTCAATATTGATGTTAGGCAGGAAATGCGGTGCCAGCTGTTTCAGCCGGCCGCGGTTGAGATGCGACCATGGGTCAATCTCCGCAAGGTCTACGCCATACAGCTGGAGTGGTTTATCGTCGTTTTGCGCAGCATCAATGGCAAAATGCAGCACCGCTCCATTGCCGGTTGCCAGATCAAGCACGCGACTGTGTGCCGGAAGGCTTGCAAAAAAGCTTTGCCAGTGTTGACGAATGACCTGATTATAGTTGCCATCTGCATCTTCCATGCAGGCGGCGACACGGTTATCCGACCAGTAGCTGGACCATTTATCTTTGCTGCTGGAGGCTGATGCCGGCAGGGTTGCTGATTTTTCAGAGCACATGAGGGTTTGACCTGTAATTATGCAGCACGGCAGCAACAATGCCCCCATAGGTATTCCGGTGCGGTAAAATGCTGCCGGCGCAGCAGTGTGACAGACTGGTGCTGCCACTTGTGAGTGCGGGATTGATAGCGTTCATCAGAGCTTGTTTAGCGATTATTTCGATTACGAATTGCTGATAAACGCGTAGAATAGACCAATTGGGGATCGGTCTGCAGCAAAGGCCAGCAATAAGAGGCCTGTTAACACCAGAATTTTGAGGAGAACGGCAATGCACATTGGTGTGCCCAAGGAAATTAAAAATCATGAATACCGGGTCGGGCTGATACCAGCCGCAGTATTGGAGCTAACCCGCCGGGGACACCAGGTGTTTGTAGAAGCAGGCGCTGGTGAAGGCATAAGTATTACCGATCAGCATTTTATTGATGTTGGTGCGAAGATTCTGGATACAGCGGCCGAAGTGTTTGCTGCAGCAGATATGATTGTCAAAGTTAAGGAGCCGCAGGCAGTTGAACGGGCAATGCTTGAGGAGCGGCATATCCTGTTCACCTATCTGCACCTGGCCCCGGATGCACCACAGACCGAGGATCTGGTTGCATCAGGCGCTACCTGTATCGCATACGAAACCGTTACCGACAGTTCCGGACGTCTGCCGTTGCTGGCCCCTATGTCGGAAGTGGCCGGACGACTATCCATTCAGGCCGGTGCGCATTGTCTGGAAAAAGCATCCGGTGGCTGTGGTGTGTTGCTGGGTGGCGTACCAGGTGTTTCACCGGCCAAGGTAACGGTAATTGGCGGTGGAGTGGTGGGTTACAACGCTACTCGCATGGCTGTTGGTGTTGGCGCACGAGTGGTTGTGCTGGATAGAAACCTGGATGTACTAAGACACCTTGACGCATTGTTCGGCAGTCAGATTGAAACCGTTCACTCCAATGCGGATTCACTGGCGCAGCATATTCCCGACGCTGATCTGGTGATCGGCGGTGTATTGATTCCGGGTGCTGCCGCGCCCAAACTGGTTACACGAGAGCATCTGCGCGGTATGCGCCCCGGCTCGGTTGTGGTGGATGTTGCCATCGATCAGGGCGGGTGTTTCGAAACTTCACGCGCCACCACGCATGCTGATCCAACCTATATCGAAGAACGCGTGGTGCACTACTGCGTGGCCAACATGCCAGGAGCGGTGGCGCGAACCTCTACCTTCGCATTGAATCATGCAACCTTGCCGTTTACCTTGAAACTGGCGGAACTCGGCCGGGATGCATTATCGCAGGATATCCATTTGCTGCGTGGCTTGAATGTTCATAGAGGTATGGTGACCTATGAGGAAGTGGCTCAGGACCTGAACTACGAGTATGTAACGCCTGAACAGGCGCTGGCCAAAAGCTGATTTGGCTGGATATCGTTTTCCGGCTGAATGGGAACCGCACCAGCGCACCTGGATGGCCTGGCCCAGGGCGCAAACCTGGGGTGAGGGATGGCAGGCAGCTGAGGCTGCTTATGCACGCGTAGCAAACTGCATCAGTGAGCAGGAGCCGGTTGTAATGTTATGCGAGCCGGCAGCTCAAACACGGATAAATCGGCAACTCAGCAGTCAGATCGATTGCCGGGTAATGGTTTACGATGATGCCTGGCTACGTGACAGCGGACCATCATTTGTATTCAAGGATAATCGGGAACTGCAGGCGATCGGTTGGAATTTTAACGGTTGGGGGGATAAATTCAGCCCTTGGGGACACGATCGGACCCTGGCGGAGAGAATTGCCGAAAGCCTTAACGTGCCGTTTATTTCCGCCGATATTATTGCTGAAGGCGGTGCATTGCACAGTGACGGTCAGGGTTACTTGCTGACCACTGAACAATGCCTGCTGAACGTCAACCGTAATCCCGGTGCAGATAAGGCATTTATTGAATCGGAACTTGGCCGGTTGACTGGTGCTGAACAAATTGTCTGGCTGGGTGAGGGTTTGCAGGATGATCATACCGATGGGCATATTGATGAGCTGGCCTGCTTTGCCAGTCCGGGGGTGATTTTGCTGAGTGGCTGTGAAAATTCCGGGGATGCCAATTACCCTCTGATTAATGATGCCCGGCAAAGATTATGTGCAGTCAGTGACAGCCAGGGCAAAAAGTTCGACATAATCGAGCTGCCGCAACCTGAGCAGCAACATAATAGTGATGATCAACGCCTGACCCTGTCTTATGTCAATTTCTATTTGTGCAACGGCGCATTGATTATGCCCTCGTTTGAACAGCCTCAAAATGACGCCAATGCGCGGGCTATATTGGCCGAACAGTTTCCGGGGCGGGTGATATATCAGCAGCCTGCTTTGCCGATAGTTGCCGGCGGTGGCGGCATTCATTGTATTACCCAGCAGCAGCCGCAGGAGGTGGTTACAACATGACAACAGTATCTGTGTCCGCGGTGCAAATGGCCTGTGCGGACAAACGCCAGCAAAATATTTCCCGTGCGATTGAGCTGGTACATGAGGCAGCCGCCGAGGGTGGCCAGATTATCCTGTTGCCGGAATTGTTCAGCGACCGGTATTTTTGCAAAACACAAAATCCGGAGTACTTTCGTCTGGCGGCGGAACTTGCAGGGCACCCCATGCTTGAGCAAATGGCGGCTCTGGCTGCCGAGCTGCAGGTGGTCCTGCCGGTCAGTTTTTTTGAGCGTGCCGGACAAAATTATTTCAATTCGCTGGCGATTATTGACGCTGACGGCAGCAATTTAGGCATTTACCGTAAGTCACATATTCCAGATGGCCCTGGGTATCAGGAAAAGTTTTATTTCACTCCCGGCGAGACCGGTTTTAAAGTGTGGCAGACACGCTATGCAACGATAGGAACAGCTGTTTGCTGGGACCAATGGTTTCCGGAGGCAGCGCGCAGTTTGTGTTTGCAGGGCGCAGAACTGCTGTTTTATCCAACCGCCATTGGCTCAGAGCCGGAAGAGCCGGAGATTGATTCCAAAGCACATTGGCAAACGGTGATGCAGGGTCATGCAGGCGCTAACATGACACCTGTAATAGCCGCCAATCGCATTGGAGAGGAACGCGACGGTGGAGTAGAGGTCAGTTTTTACGGCAGCTCGTTTATCGCCGGCTGGAACGGGCAGATTGAAGCTGAGTTATCCCGGGATCAGGAAGGTGTGATTACTCAGCGTTTTGATTTGGCGGAGCTGGCGGATTTGCGTGCAGGCTGGGGTTTGTTCCGTGACCGGCGTCCGGAACTTTACAATAAATTGACCACATACTGACTACGCTTGCTTATTACCTGATGCAACCGTACATTAGGGGATTTTCCAGAGGTAACTAAAAATATGGCTTTCAAATGGCTACGCGGCCTGTTTTCCAACGATTTATCGATTGATCTGGGTACTGCAAATACACTGATTTTTGTGCGCGGTGAAGGTATCGTGCTGGATGAACCGTCAGTGGTGGCAGTGCGTATGGATCGTGGACCCGGCGGGCCCCAGGTGGTAGCAGCAGTAGGCGTTGAAGCCAAGCAGATGCTCGGACGGACACCCGGTAACATCCGCACAGTAAGACCGCTTAAAGATGGTGTGATTGCCGACTTCACCATGACTGAGGCAATGCTGCAGCATTTCATCAAAAAAGCGCACAGCTCGCGCATGCTGCGACCCAGCCCGAGGGTATTGGTATGTGTGCCGTGCAGTTCCACCCAGGTTGAGCGGCGAGCCATCAAAGAGTCGGCTGAAGGCGCAGGTGCACGAGACGTGTTTTTGATTGAAGAGCCTATGGCGGCCGCGATAGGCGCCGGCATTCCCATTCATGAGGCACGCGGTTCAATGGTCCTGGACGTTGGTGGAGGAACCTCAGAAGTGGCAGTGTTGTCGCTGAACGGCATTGTGTATTCCAGTTCTGTACGAATCGGGGGCGATCATTTTGATGAATCAATCATTAACTATGTGCGGCGTACATACGGCACCTTGATCGGTGAAAGCACCGCTGAGCGGATCAAAATTGAAATTGGTTGTGCGTCACAGGACAGGGAAGTGCGTGAACTGGAAATCTCCGGCCGGAATCTGGCAGAAGGGGTACCCCGTATGGTTACCCTGAACTCCAATGAAGTGCTGGAAGCGCTGAGTGAGTCGCTGACTGGAATAACCGATGCAGTCAAGACTGCGCTGGAGCAGACACCGCCTGAGTTGTGCGCCGATGTTGCCGAAACAGGCATTGTGCTGACCGGAGGAGGAGCGTTGCTGCGCGGTCTGGATCGCCTGCTGATGCAGGAAACCGGTCTGCCGGTGATTATCGCAGATGATCCGCTAACCTGTGTGGCACGCGGCGGCGGCAAGGCCCTGGAAATGATGGATCAGCACCGGGGTGAGTTTTTCTCACAGGCATAAGCAATTGACGCATAGGTCGGCTGACGAAACCCTGCCGGATAACAGGCGGTATTCTCGATACCTATGACAGCAGCACAGCAACAACGGGACCAGGGTGCGTACACCACGCGCCTGCTGGTGCTGGGGATATTGGCGATATTTTTAATGTCCGTTGATCATCGCGGGCAGTACCTGCAATTGCTGCGCAAGCAGGCGACTCATATCACTATGCCGCTGTATCGTGCACTTGACTGGCCCCAGCGTTTTATCAGCGACGGTTTCACGCATTTCAGCAAACAGAGCGAGCTGGCTGACAGAATAAGACAATTGGAAGCTGAGCAGGTCCGTCTGCAGGGTGAGTTGCTGCAGCTGCAGGCAATCAGCCGGGAAAATCAGGAACTGCGTAAATTGCTGGATGGCGTGCAGCTGACTTCTTCGGAATTGATTCTGGCTGACCTGGTCAATGTATCCATGGATCCGTTTTCACATCGTGTCGTGATTAATCGCGGTTCAACATCGGGCGTGGATATTGGTATGGCGGTGGTTGATCAGGCCGGATTGTTCGGCCAGGTAACCGAGTCGACCATCAACGGGGCCACCGTTACCCTGATCACGGATGCCAATCATGCCCTGCCGGTACGTAACCTGCGCAATGGTGTACGCACAATAGCTTACGGAACGGGTGATCTGCACACGCTGGCGATTACCGATCTGCCGCGGAATACAGACCTGGTTGAGGGTGATCTGCTGGTGACTTCAGGGCTTGGCGGGCGCTTTCCATTAGGCCTGCCGGTTGCCGAAGTAGTGGCCATAGAGGTCCAGGATGCGGATCGCTTCGCGCGGGTTCAGGCGCGCCCGCTGGCAGCCATGGATCAGGCCCGGCAAGTGCTGGTTGTACGTTAGGGGTATGGCAATGAGCCTATTAGTTCAAGCAGCATCCAGGCTGGTTGGTACTGCCAGGTAGCGGAGCATTAGCTTGAAGTTCAGTATCTTCAAAGATGAAAAGGCTTTATTGCGCGCCAGTGTAGTGGCTGCAGTAGTATTCACTTTACTGCCTTTTCCACTGCCCTGGATGAAACCCTACTGGGTGGCACTGGTGATTATTTACTGGGTGCTGGAAGCCAAATATTTCCGCCGTCTGGAAATGGTATTTGCTCTGGGATTGCTGCTGGATTTATTGACCGGCACCTTATTCGGGCAACATGCCCTCAGCCTGCTGATCATGACTTACCTGCTGCTGCTGTTTCGCCAGCGCATCCGTTTTTATCCACCCTGGCAGATGACTTTGATTGTTTTTCTGCTGCTGGGTAACGACCGGATTTTGCAGTTGTGGGTACTGTGGCTGGCTGGACAAATACCTACCTGGGAATACTGGATGTCGCCGTTTGTCGGTGCAGCTGTCTGGCCCTGGGTGTTTTTGCTGCTGGACAGAATTCGCAGTAATCAGCGCCAGCGGCAGAACTGATCGACAATGGGCAATAATGGCAAAACCAATCCGGTAACCGTCAATCTGGCCGGCCTTGTTCCCGGGCGTCAGTCTGACGATCATGGCGTGTTGTCCAATCAGGTGGAGTTACGCACTCTGGTGAACCGGCGTTTGCTGACTGCCGGTGTTATCACGGTTGTGATATTGCTGGGCGTGCTGGCCAGGTATTGGTATCTGCAGATACCCAAGCATGAGGATTTTGCGGCAAGATCAGATAATAACCGTATCAAACTCAGGGCGCTGCCACCGACCAGGGGTTTGATTTTTGACCGAAACGGCATAGTGGTCGCTGACAACCGGCCTGCCTATCGATTGGAAATTGTGCGTGAGCGTCTGAACAGCGATCTTGACAGTGTGCTGGAAAAGCTGGCGGATAAGATTGAATTATCAGATAGCGTAATGGAAGGTTTTAACCGCCGGTTGCAAAATGAGCACCGGGCGTTTGCTCCGATTGTGTTGCGTTATAACCTGACTGAGCAGGAAGTGGCACGAATTGCAGTCGACCGGCATGTTCTGCCGGGAGTTGAGGTACAGCCCTATCTGACGCGTTATTACCCGTTCACCAGCCTGCTGGCGCATGTGGTCGGGTATGTCGGCCGAATTGATGATAATGATCTGGCGCAGCTGCAGCCGGAAAATTACCGGGCAACCACGCATATCGGCAAGTCAGGGCTGGAGCAATACTATGAAGCCCAGCTGCATGGCACCAGCGGGTATGAAAAAGTAGAAACCAATGTGGTGGGCCGGTTGGTGGAAGTGCTGGAGCGAGAACCGCCGGTTGCCGGGGAAAACCTGTATCTGACCATCGATGTGCAATTGCAGCGGCATGCCAGTCTGGCGCTGGGACAGGCGCCGGGTGCAGTCATCGCGCTGGTTCCACAAACCGGTGAAGTGCTGGCGTTGGTCAGCAACCCGTCTTTTGACCCGAATGCTTTTATCAACGGCATCAGCCAGCGCGAATATAACGTGTTGCTCAATTCACCACATGCACCATTTATTAATCGGGTATTGCAGGGGGAATATGTACCGGGTTCGACACTGAAGCCTTTTGTTGCGTTGATAGCGCTGGACAATGAATTAGTCGATGCGGAGAAGCGGTATTTTTCCAATGGCGAGTATTTTCTGGAGGGCAGTACACGGTCCTACAGGGATTATCTTAGAGGTGGCCATGGCTGGGTGAATCTGCAGCAGAGCCTGGAGCAGTCAGTTAATACGGTGTTTTATCAGCTGGCCCTGGAGCTCGGCATCAACCGTATGCATAACGGCTTAAGTGCATTTGGCTTCGGCCAGGCGACCGGTATTGATCTGGCCGGTGAACGAACCGGCATATTGCCTTCCCGGGAGTGGAAGCAGGCCAGGTTTGGTGAGCCCTGGTACCCGGGGGAGACAGTAATCGCAGGTATTGGCCAAGGCTTCAATGTGGTCACGCCGCTGCAGCTGGCGGTAGCCACTGCCAGGCTGGCTACGCAGGGTCAAAGTGTAAGCCCGCATCTGTGGCGAGATGCCTCGGCGCAGCCATTGGCTGATATCAGCTTTTCTGAACCGCACTGGGATTTAGTGCTTCAGGGCATGCAGGATGTCATCCACGGTACACGCGGTACTGCTACCGCTATTGCCAGTGACCAATATCTGATGGCCGGCAAGACCGGAACCGCCCAGGTGTTCAGCCGTAAGGAAGGCGAAGAGGACATCGACCCGGTAGAGCTGGCCACGGAATTGCAGAATCATGCACTGTTTATTGCTTTCGCACCCGTGGAGGAACCTGAAATCGTCGTTGTCAGCGTGGTGGAGCATGGTGGTTCCGGCTCTCGCTCAGCCGCACCAGTTGCGGCCGCCGTGGTTGACGATTGGTTACAACGCCAATGATCCGCTGGTCAACCGGGATTAATTTGCTTAACCGGCAACTGCGTCTGGATGGCTGGTTGCTGCTGGGGGTTTTGCTGTTGATGGGGGTAGGTCTGGTTACTATTTACAGTGCCGGGGAATTAAGTATGGACCTGGTGTACCGTCAGGCTGTTCGCTATGCGCTGGCACTGGTATTGATGCTGGTGATCAGTCAGTTGCCGCCATCGTTGTACCGTTTGTGGACTCCATGGTTATATCTGGGTGGCGTGGCCTTACTGGTGATGGTTTTGATCCTGGGGGAAGGGCGGGGAGCCAAACGCTGGCTGGACTTGGGCGTCATAAGATTTCAACCTTCAGAAATAGCCAAGCTGGCCATTCCGATGATGCTGGCCTGGAGCCTGCACGGCCGCCGCCTGCCGATAAAACCGGGCATGCTGGTGATACTGTTGGTACTGATGCTGGTGCCGGTCGCTCTGATCATTCTGCAGCCTGATCTGGGAACTGCAATTCTGGTATTGGCCAGTGGTGTTTTTGTTATTTTTCTTAGCGGGCTGAGCTGGCGGGTGATGAGCGCTGCCGTCATTGCAGCAGCAGCCAGCGTGCCGCTGGTATGGCATTTGCTGCACGAATATCAACGTAACCGGATCCGTACCTTTCTGGACCCGGAAAGTGATCCGCTGGGTAATGGCTGGAATGTCATACAGTCAATGACAGCGGTAGGCTCTGGCGGTTTTGCCGGGAAAGGCTGGCTTGAAGGAACCCAGTCACACCTGGAGTTTCTGCCGGAACCGCATACCGATTTTGTGCTGGCGGTTTTTGCCGAGGAATTCGGTTGGCTGGGGATTACTGCATTACTGGCTTTGTATGCCGCAATAATCCTGCGCGGGCTGTATATCGCCAGTCAGGCACGCGATACTTATACCAGGCTGCTGGCCGGTAGTCTGATATTGACCTTTTTTGTCTATCTGGTGGTCAATAGTTCGATGGTTGCAGGGCTGCTGCCGGTGGTCGGCGTACCGTTGCCGATGATAAGCTACGGTGGCACCTCAGCGGTTACCCTGGCAGCCGGGTTTGGTATCTTGCTATCAATTCATGGACATCGAAAAGTGTGGTAAACAACACAGAAATTCGATATTGGTGCGGCACTATTACACATGGGCGGACATTTTGGCTGAAGCATAACGCGGAGCAATAGTTATTATGAAAAAACTGGTTTTCTCAACCCTGCTGCTGGCGGGCTCTACCTGTACGATTGCTGTTGAGCATCCTGCAGAAGCGCACCCCGGGAGTGAGACGTTCATTGCTGAAGTCGCCGAAGAATATGCAATGGATGCGCATGAACTGCGTGAACTGTTGGCTGACGGTAAATACCGACAGAGCATTATCGATGCAATAACCCGGCCGGCAGAAGCGAAGCCCTGGCACGAATACCGTCAGATTTTCTTAACCGGGCGGCGTATTGGAGAAGGTAAAACCTTCTGGCGTGAGCATGCCGATCTGGTCCAGCAGATTGCTAATAACTATGCGATTCCACCTGAAGTTATCCTGGCAATTGCCGGTGTAGAGACCAGCTACGGCAGAATTACCGGCAGTTACCGGGTACTGGATGCACTGGTCACGCTGGGTTTTTATTATGAACCGCGCGGTACTTTTTTCCGTGGTGAACTGGAAGAGCTGGTCAGGCTGGCCGGCGAAGAGGATATCTCCCTGACAGAAGTTACCGGATCCTATGCCGGGGCAATGGGGCTGGGACAGTTTATTCCCTCCAGCTATCGGGCATACGCGGTGGACTTTGATGCTGACGGCAAGCGTGATCTATGGGGTTCCAGGGCCGATGCACTGGCCAGCGTGGCTAACTATCTGCATGAACACAAATGGCAGCCTGGAGCAGCCATTGCCGTACCGGCTACGATTTCCGGTGATATCAGTGAGGTGGTAGACGGCAACCTGAAGCCAACACGTACCATTGCTGAATTACGTGAAATGGGCGTCAGTACCGACCAGGCTCTGGATGATGATTTAAAAGCCAGCGTAATCCGTCTGGATGGCACTGACGGGCCGGAATACTGGCTGGGTCTGCAGAATTTTTATGTCATCACCAGGTACAACCGCAGCCCGTTGTATGCGATGGCGGTAACCCAGCTCAGCCAGGCGTTGCGCGCGGCTTATGTACGTGACTAGCAGGCAGGTACAGACCGGCATGAGGCTTGGTTTCAGTCTAGTGCTTATGGTGCTGCTGGCAGCCTGTGCCGCACCGCAAAAACAATCCGGCAGCCGATACCCGGAAGCGCATGACGGTCCACCGAGGCAGCGACCGTCAACAGCTGCCAAAGAACCGGTGCCCAGGCCTGAGCCGTTAAGCCGGTATGGCAATCATTCGCCCTATACCGTTAATGGGAAAACCTATCATGTCATGTCCTCCAGTCAGGGATATCGTGAACGCGGGACAGCATCCTGGTACGGGCGCAAGTTTCATGGTCATAAAACCTCCAGTGGAGAGGTGTATGACATGTTCCAGTTTTCTGCTGCACATCGTGAACTGCCGTTGCCTACCTATGTGGAGGTAACCAATCTGGAGAATGGACGTTCGGTAGTGGTTAGAGTCAATGACCGTGGACCGTTCCATGGCAGCCGGTTGCTAGATCTGTCATATGCGGCAGCAGAAAAACTGGATATGGTTCAGGCCGGTACAGCACCGGTTGAGGTACGTGCAATCGGCGTGCTGGCGGCTGAACAGACAACCGGCAAGGTGTGGCTGCAGGTCGGGGCTTACAGTGATCGCCGCAGCGCTGAACGCGTACAACGGCAATTGCAGGACAATCGGCTTGAGCCGGTAACAGTAAGCCGGGTGCGACGGGCAGGGCGAGTGTTGTGGCGGGTCCGGGTCGGCCCATTTGTTGAAGAACAGTCAATCCGTCAGGCCGATCAGCGGATACGGCGGTTGGGATTAGGTCAATCAGTACGAGTAGGAGAATCAGGGTGACATTGAGCCGATGGGCAAAGCTTAAACCGGCGGGATATTTATGGCTGTGCGGACTGTTGTGTCTGTTCAACGGGCAGTTGTCGGCCCAGACGGATCCGCAGGTAGGCAGGATTACCCCTCCCGCACCGTCAGACCCGGTTCCGGTCAGGCCTCAGCCGCCGGAACTCGATGCGCGCAGCCATATTCTGCTGGACTTTAATAGTGGTGCGATATTGTCCGAGCACAACTCTCAGGCCCGGGTTGAGCCCGCCAGTATTACCAAAATCATGACCTCGTATGTGGTTTTTCAGGAGTTGCATGCAGGCAGTCTGAGCCTGGATGAGCTGGTAACGGTCAGTGAAAAAGCCTGGCGTATGGTCGGGTCACGGATGTTTATCGAAGTCGGTAAACAGGTATCGGTGCAGGACCTGATTCGTGGCCTGGTGGTGCAGTCGGGTAATGATGCCAGTGTGGCGCTGGCCGAGCATATTGCCGGTACCGAAAGTGCTTTTGCCGGGTTGATGAATCAGTATGCCCAGCGCCTGGGGATGCAGGATACCCATTATGTCAATGCCACCGGCCTGCCGGATTCGCAGCACTACACCACCGCTGCAGACGTAGCAACGCTTTCCAAGGCATTGATTCGGGATTTTCCGGAACAATATGGTTACTACGCCGAGCGTGAATTCACCTTTAACGAAGTGCCTCAGAGCAACCGCAACCTGTTGTTGTTTCGGGATGAGCGGGTCGACGGGATAAAAACCGGGCATACCGAAGCTGCCGGATATTGCCTGGCGGCTTCATCGGTGGCCGATGGTATGCGCCTGATCAGCGTAGTGATGGGTACTGCCAGTGAAGCAGCGCGTGCAGAACAGACACAGGCTTTGTTGAATTACGGGCATCGTTTTTATGAAACTGTGCAGTTGTATCAGCAAGGTGAGCAACCGGGTCAGATGCGTGTATGGCGGGGTGCTTCGGGCAGTGTTGCTCTGCAGATACCCAGTGACGTATTTCTGACAATACCGCGTGGCCGCTATGCGGATCTGATGGCCAGAATGGAACTTCAGGAGCCGCTGCTGGCCCCCGTGGCTGCCGGACAGGTACTGGGTAACATTGTAATCAGTCTGGATGGTGAGCAGCTGCTCAGTCAACCATTGCAGGCTTTAACCCATGTGCCCGAGGGTAACTGGCTGAAACGCTGGTGGCATGGGATGCGGCTGCGTTTTGCCGGAGATGATGAGTAAGCACCGGGCAGCTTTAATAATTGATGTTGCAGGTAAATAAAGATGACCGATACCAGTGAAGAACTGCTGAGTTTTCCATGTCGCTTTCCAGTCAAGGCGATGGGGGTCAATACCCCCGATTTTGCCGCGCATGTGGAAAAACTGGTCAGTGCGCATATTCAGGAAGGTGAAGCCTTTGATGTGCAGCTGCAGCCCAGTAAAGCCGAGCGTTATCTTTCTGTAACCATTACTTTAACGGCAACATCCAGGTCACAGCTGGATGCTATTTATCAGGACCTGACTGATGATCAGCAGGTCATCATGGCGTTATGAGTAATGCAGCGCCATTGATGGCCGAATCATCGGGTTCTACCGACGTTAGCAATAACCTGGTTGTACGCGAGCTGGGCATACAGGACTATGTGCCGGTGTGGCAAAGCATGCAGGCGTATACAGACAACCGTGATGAAAACTCGGCAGATGAGTTGTGGCTGCTGCAGCACCCGCCGGTATTTACCCAGGGCCAGGCCGGCAAAGCAGAGCATATTTTGATGCCGGGCGATATCCCGGTAGTGCCGGTTGACCGCGGTGGTCAAGTGACTTATCACGGCCCGGGCCAGATTGTGGCCTATCCGCTGCTGGATCTAAACCGCCGTGATCTGGGTGTGCGGCAATTGGTTTGCGACCTGGAACAGGCAGTGATCAACACACTGAGCACCTTCGAGATCAAAGCCGTCCGCCGGGAAGGCATGCCCGGTGTATATGTCAACAATGCCAAAATTGCCTCACTTGGGTTGCGCATCAGGCGGGGTAAGTCATTTCACGGCCTGGCGTTTAACGTAGCAATGGACCTGGAACCGTTTGCGCGCATCAACCCTTGTGGTTACTCCGGTCTGGAAGTGATTGATATCAACCGGTTATGTCCTGATATCGATTTGTTGCAGGTGCAGCAGGTATTGACCGGCCAAATACGTACTTTACTGGGTTACACTAGTTGTGAAATGACCACTGAGCCATTAGCAATGGCGCATAATTGAGTAATTTTTAATGACTGAAAGCCATAAAATCCCTATTCAACTGGACGGCAACGCTGCGTCCAAGGAACTGGGGGCCGCTAAAATTGCGCGAAATACCGCGCAGTTCCAGCAACCGGAAAAAAACCTGCGCAAGCCGCCCTGGATCCGTGTGCGTCTGCCCAGCGGCAATGCAGTAGAAGAGCTTAAAACCAGATTGCGCAGTAGCAGTCTGGTGACGGTCTGTGAAGAAGCCTCTTGCCCGAATATCCATGAGTGCTTTAATAAAGGCACGGCTACCTTCATGATCCTGGGTGATATCTGCACCCGGCGTTGTTCATTCTGCGATGTGGCGCATGGGCGGCCAAAACCACCGGACCCGATGGAGCCGGTTAATCTGGCCCGCGCTATTCAAAGTATGCGGCTCAGCTATGTGGTCATTACCTCGGTTGACCGGGATGATCTGCGTGATGGTGGTGCCGGTCATTTTGTAGCCTGCATGCAGGCTACCCGGGAGTTGAGTCCGGATATCAAGCTAGAAATTCTGGTGCCTGATTTTCGTGGCAAAGGCCGTATGGACCGGGCTTTGGAAATTTTGGCCACTCACCCGCCGGATGTTTTCAATCACAATCTGGAAACCGTTGCACCGTTATATCCGAATGTTAGACCAGGAGCTGATTACCAGTGGTCGCTGAATCTGTTGCAGAAATTCAAACAGCAGCACCCGGATGTGCCGACCAAATCCGGCATTATGCTGGGCCTGGGCGAGACCATGGAGCAGGTAATGGATTTATTGGAAGACCTGCGCCGGCATGATGTGGATATGGTGACGATCGGCCAGTACCTGCAACCGACGCCGCATCATCATCCGGTAATGCGTTACTGGACGCCGGAGGAATATGCTCAGTTGCAGCAGGCCGGTGAGCAAATGGGCTTTAAGCATGTTGCCAGCGGGCCAATGGTTCGTTCCTCATATCATGCCGATCAGCAGGCACATGCGGCACAGGTTGCCTGACCGGTATGCTATTGGAGATTTTTTGAACATTATTGCCGACTTCGTCAATCGGTTTCTGGCACAGGATAAAATTATTACGCTGGTGCAACCGACCTGATAGATTAACGGTCAGTATCTGGTATGAACGAGATTAATGCTTGCCGCTAAAGGAATTCTAATGAAGCATGAGATAACTAAATCGGACATAAGCTCGCAGCCACGGAAGTACATCAGCCGGACTTTATACAGTCTGGCGGTTGCCGGTTTGTTGCTGATTGCCAGCCACGGCTTTACCGGCGTCAACGATGCCGAACAGTCCGAAGGCCTGTTGCAGCCCCGTGATGTGCACAGCAGCGTCAGTGCGCTGACCCGCCGGCATTTGGGCCGTTACCACTATCAGCCGCGTCCGATCAATGATGAGTTATCTCAGCAGATGTTTGCCGATTATCTGGAAAATCTGGATCCGGCCAAGTCTTATTTCATGGCGGCTGATATCGATTATTTCCGGCGCAATGAGAATCGGCTGGATGATTTTCTGCGGCGTGATGACGCCAGCCCGGCTTTTGAAATTTTCAATCTGTACCGTCAGCGTGTAGGCGAGCGACTGGAGCATGTCAAGGAAATCCTCAAGGGCGATTTTGACTTCACCGTTGATGAATCGCTGATGGTTGACCGCGAAGAAGCAGACTGGGCGGTTAACGAGCAGGAGCTGAATGATTATTGGCGCAAGCGCATTAAAAATGACTGGCTGCGCCTGCGCCTGGCTGACAAAGAGCCTGAAGATATCCGCGAAACGCTGGCCACTCGTTATGATGAACTGCAGCGTCGGATCACCGAGCTGGACAGCAATGACATCTTCCAGCTGTATCTCAACTCATACCTGTCGGTTGTAGAGCCGCATACTTCGTATTTATCACCTCGTTCATCGGATAATTTCGAGATTGCCATGAGCCTGTCGTTTGAAGGCATCGGTGCATTGCTGGGCAGTGAAGGTGAATACATCATCATTCGCAGCATTGTTCCGGGAGGTCCTGCTGATCTGGATAACAGACTGCAGCCCGGAGATCGTATTGTCGGCGTCGGGCAGGGTACTGACGGCGAGGTGGTCGATGTGGTCGGCTGGCGGGTGGATGATGTGGTCGATCTGATCCGTGGTCCCAAGGACAGCCTGGTAGTACTGGATACCTTACCCGAGGATACCGGATTGCAGGGTCCGACCGAAGCTATTGATCTGGTGCGCAATGAAATCCAGCTGGAAGAACAGGCAGCACGTGCGGAAGTCATCGAAGTGCCCGATTTCAATGATGACGGCAGTCATAAGAAAGTTCGTGTTGGCGTGATCGATCTGCCGACTTTCTATTTCGATTTTGATGCCTACGTCAACAATAAGCCGAATTACCGCAGCAGTACCCGTGATGTGCGTAAGCTGATCAACCGGCTGAAGAGAGAAGATGTTACCGGACTGGTGATTGATCTGCGCAACAACGGTGGTGGCTCACTGCTGGAAGCAACCACCATGACCGGGCTGTTCATAGATCAGGGGCCGGTGGTGCAGGTGCGTGATAACCAAAAGCGGGTTGATCTGCAGGAAGACAATGAACCGGGTATGGCCTGGGATGGGCCTCTGGTGGTATTGGTCAATCGCTACAGCGCATCCGCATCGGAAATCTTTGCAGCTGCCATGCAGGACTATGGACGGGCCTTGATTGTCGGTGAACCCACCTTCGGTAAAGGCACGGTACAGAATCTGTTCGATTTTGATATGCGTAACCCCAACAAGGATCAACGCCGCGGACAGCTGAAACTGACCATGGCGCAGTTTTTCCGGATTGACGGCGGTTCCACGCAGAATCGCGGAGTAATTCCGGATATTCGCCTGCCATCGGCAGGTGATCCTCAGGATTATGGCGAAAGCTCACTGGGGAATGCTTTACCCTGGACCCGGATTGAACCGGCCGAATATGAAGCAGACACCAGCCTGCAGCAATTACTCGGGAAGACCCTGGCCAGTTCAGAGCAGCGCATCCAGAATGACCCGGAATTCCGCTATCTGCACGATGACATTGCCGAATTTGAACGCAACAGTGAGCGCAAAGTGGTTTCGCTGCTGGAAAGTGTGCGCCGCGCAGATATGGACTCGAGTGAGCAGCGGCGGCTGGAGCGGCGTGAGGCGCGTGAACAGCTCGCTTCTACCGTAATCCGGACACCGCTGGATCCACCGGCGCAGTCGCAGGTAGAGGAGCCGGAAGATGGTGAAGAGCAGGATGAGGAAGATGCCAACGAGCCGGACATTTACCTGGAAGAGTCCGCCCGCGTGCTGGCAGATGTATTCCTGCTGCAGAATGAAGGACGCACTCTGGCGCCGGCGCCACTGGTGAACACTACAACCATTTCCGCAGAAATTTCCACGGAAAACCCATTGTCTGACGAGCATCCAGAGGGCTGATTACGCCAGCACAAAAAACCAATTCAAACCCGACCAGCAACCCGAATGATGTCAATATCGTTCGGGTTGCTGTTTTTTGTCCGTTAAGGCAGTTATTCGACTACTACAGCACTGGTGAAATGCTTCTGCCGGGAACACTGGTGGAAGTCCCCTTCGGCCGCCGCCAGGCGCTGGGGCTAGTAATTAGCCAAGCTGCCGGTTCTGCGTTCAGTGAACTGAAAACCATAGCAAAAGTTATCTGCCGAGAGTTGTTGGATCAGCATCAGCTGGCGCTGCTGGAGTGGTGCTGGCGCTATTATCAGCATCCTGCCGGAGAAGTGCTGGCGGCAGCAGTACCGAAACTGCTGCGGGCAGCTCAGCCCTATCAACCAAAACCCGAACTTGAATATTATCTGACTTCAGCAGGCCGGCAGCTGGAGGCAGCGGTGTTTGCCAGAGCGCCAGTGCAATTTATGCTGTGGCGGGCATTACAAAGTGAAGTATTAACGCCTGCTCAACTGCGAGCCCTGTCGGCGGGATGGTCAGCAACCTGCCGCCGGATGCAGGAAAAAGGCTGGGTGACAACACGGCGGGCTCAGCGGGCAGCACCAGATGTCAATGATCAGAACATTCAGTCGGTTCAGCTCAGTACTGAACAGCAGGCGGTTACAGAACAGGTATGCAGGCATTTCTCCCACTACCATTGTTGTTTACTGTATGGCGTAACCGGCAGTGGTAAAACCGAGGTATACATTGACCTGATAAACAGGCAGTTGGCTGAGGGCCGGCAGAGTTTGTTGCTGGCCCCGGAAATCGGCCTGGTACCGCAACTGGTGCAAAGGATTCAGCAGCAGCTGGGTACGCCGGTTGGAACATACCACTCCGGCATGAGTGATGCGCAGCGGGCACAGGTTTGGCAGGGGGCGCGAAGCGGTGACTGCAAAATTGTTGTCGGGACGCGCTCTGCCGTGTTCCTGCCGTTCGATAATCCCGGTCTGATCATTGTTGATGAAGAACATGACCCGGCATACAAGCAGTTCGAAGGGTTTCATTATTCAGCCCGTGATGTAGCAATCAAACGGGCGCAGATGCTGGATATTCCGGTGATACTGGGCTCGGCTACACCTTCGCTGGAATCCATTGCCAATGCCGGTCAGCAACGTTACAGCCTGGCACAGCTGGCCAGCCGGCATGCCCAGGTGGAATTGCCGGACTGGTCGCTGATCGATTGCCGCGCTACACCGTCCAGCCTGCGGCAGGGCGTATCGGGCAGCAGTTATGGGCTGTTGCATAACGATGTCAAACAGGCGGTACAAGCTCAATTAACCTCCGGACGTCAGGTGTTGGTGTTTCAGAACCGGCGTGGTTACGCGCCACTGCTGCAGTGTCCGGCATGCGGCTGGCAGGCTGACTGTCATCGCTGCAGTGCGCATATGACCTGGCATCGGAAGAAACAGCACC
Organism: Wenzhouxiangellaceae bacterium; assembly: GCA_028289455.1. Lineage (GTDB taxonomy): Bacteria > Pseudomonadota > Gammaproteobacteria > Xanthomonadales > Wenzhouxiangellaceae > JAJFKX01. The sequence goes on along the minus strand of JANQPN010000080.1, from coordinate 140,395 downwards.
TGCAATGCCACCATTGCGAGAACATCCAGCCAAGGCCGCAACAGTGTCCCAGCTGTGCATCACCGGTTCTGGAGCACTTCGGCAGCGGTACAGAGCAGCTTGAGCAGGCACTGGCGGAGATTTTTTCACCCGTTCCTGTCTATCGGGTAGACAGCGACAGCATGCGCGCTCGAGGCTCCATGCAGCAGTTAAGAGAAGAAGTGTTAAGCGGGCAGCCGTGTATTCTGGTCGGTACGCAAATGCTGACCAAAGGTCACCATTTCCCCAGAATTGGCCTGGTGGTGGTCGTGGATGTGGATCAGGCGTTGTTCAGTGCGGATTATCGTGCGACAGAAAGATTGGCCCAGCAGCTGGTGCAGGTGGCCGGAAGAGCCGGCAGAGAAGGCAGTAAAGGACATATCCTGCTGCAGACCAGACAACCAGAACACCCGTTGTTGCAATTGTTGATATCAACGGATTACTGGCAGGTAGCCGGACAGTTACTGAAGCTGCGTGAACAGGCCGGTTTTCCTCCATTTTCAGCCCAGGCAGTTATCCGCGCCGATGCTAACAAGGCAACGTTGGCGGAACAGTTTCTGCTTCAGGCTAAAGCGGCGGCCAACCGGCTGGGGTTACCCGGTGATGTATTTGGACCGGTGCCGGCATTGCTGGAGAAAAGGGCGGGGCGTTACCGTTATCAATTGTGGTGGCAGGCGGAACATCGGCAGATATTGCAGCAGATGTTGCCCCAATGGGTGGAGACGATTCAGAAACTGCCGTCACGCAGCTCAGTGCGATGGCATATCGATGTCGACCCGGTTGCTTTATAATTAAACAATACCCTGCCTGGCCGGCAGGGTATTGGCTTCTGAGTTGGATGATAAAGAGGTTTTCGAGGTTAGATATCAACCATCATCAGAATTATTTAATTTTGCACGGGGCGGATTGATCCATAATGTTTCAATGCCGCGTGACAGGTTGACGCGGTTAACCCGTGACATTTTTTGCACATCATGCGAACTTTCAACATGACTGCCTGCAACCTGCGAAGTGCTTGGTACTGTACTGCAGCCTGCCAGAGCAAAGAATGAAATTAACATTACGGATAATATGACTTTAGCTTTCATATGTTTTCTCCTGTTGCCCAAATAGTCTTATTACGAAATCTATCGTACATCATTTGAGCATATTGTCAAGTAACCGTGCCAATACTGCAGGTATGTTAACGCGTCTATCACACCACTCAACTTAAAATGACCGATCAGCCAATAGGAGCAAGGAAAAAAATGATACCCCGATTAAGCATGGTTGCTATATCAGCTCTGATCCTTAGTATCAGTGTTCACGCCGGTAGCTTATTGCCGCCAGATGTGACATTGGAAACTATTTTAGATGCTGGTAATCAAGATGGAGAAGTATCTGACCCACTGGCTGCGAGACATGCAGGCGATGGCTCAGGACGACTGTTTATTGTTGAGCAGGCAGGTACCATCAAAATTCTAGATAATACTGATGATCTAATGGATGATCCGTTTATTGATTTATCAGGTCGAATTAGTGCCGGTGGGGAACGGGGCCTGCTTGGATTGGATTTTCATCCGGATTATGAAAACAACGGACTGTTTTATGTGAACTATACTGCAGGTGGTTCTTCACCATTTATTACTGGAACTACAGTGGTATCTGAATTTCAGGTCAGTGGTGATCCAAATATTGGTAATCCCGCCAGTGAGCGAGTGCTGTTAACGATAAGACAGGATGATACCAACCACAATGGTGGGGATATTCATTTTGGCCCTGATGGTTTTCTGTATATTGGTATGGGTGATGGGGGTGGAGGAGGAGGTCCATGCAATCGCGCACAGACCCTTGATCCCAATATGATTGTTGTTAATGCTAATTGTCTAGATGACGTAACTGTTGCGTTATTAGGAAAAATGCTGCGAATTGATGTCGATAATACGACGCCACCTGGCAGCAATGGTCTTTGTGGTGCAGCAGGAGATGGTTCAGCCCCTTATGCAATTCCTATAGATAATCCATTTGCTGGAGCTGATCCGGAAAATGGTTGTGATGAAGTCTGGTCATACGGGTTGCGTAATCCGTTCCGCTTCAGTTTTGACCGTATTACTGGTGATATGTTTATCGGGGATGTTGGTCAAGGAACTTGGGAAGAAGTGAGCTTTGAGCCGTTTAATACTTCCGGTGGAATTAATTATGGCTGGAATGTTTGCGAAGGAGAGTTTTTACAAGGTTCAACAGTAAACCCCTGCCTATTAGGCGAATTACCTATATTGACTTATCGCAGAGCGAATGGTGATTGTGCCGTAGAAGGCGGTTACCGATATCGCGGTCCTGTAACATCATTAGGTGGATTGTACATATATGGCGACTTCTGTAGTGGCAATATACGTTTTGGCCAGGAAACCTCCCCTGGCAACTGGACTAACGACACGGTTTTGAATATTGGCTTCGGTTTGACCGCTTTTGGCGAAGATGAGCAGGGTCGGATTTATGTAACCAGCCAGAATGATGGCCTGCTGAGATTCGAAGGCGATGAAATCCTGATTCTGGAAGATGGCTTCGAAGAACCGGTAACGCGTTCGCGCACCGGCTTGTAGCTGACTCGGATTACTGCTCTCGAAGCACCAGCGTCTGGTAGCCGGCATCTTCCAGGCGCTGACGAATCTGGTTGGTCTCTCTGGCACTGTCCAGGGGGCCAACTCTGACCCGGTGCCAGGTAACGCCATCCACGTTCACCGGAATAACCCGTACATCCACGCCCAGCAGTACCAGATTGGCTTTTAAAGCGTCTGCATCGGTTTCCGAGCGGAATGAGCCTACCTGCAGCTGATAACTGGCCGCCTCATCAAGTACAGCACTCTGGTCGGTCCTGCTGGCCTGTTCTATCTCACGGGTGGAGACAACGTGATCCTGTTCCGGCAATACCCGGAAAAAATCGTATTGCCGTTGATTCGGTTGAGTATCGGCTGCGATGCCCTGTGGGTTGTCATCCTCAACCGGTTGCTCAACAACCTGCAGACTGGCCGGCGTTTGAATCCAGCCGGACTGCAAAGCAATGGTGGCCAGCAGCAGACCGCTGACCAAACCACAGAAAAACCATAACCAGGCTGAACCATACCCGGGCTTGGAATTGCGTACCTGACGGCGTCTGGCCATGCGCTGATTCTCCTACATCTCGTCCGGTGATGAACAACCGAGCAGTCCCAGGCCGTTACGGATAACCTGGGCCGTAGCAGTCATCAGGTTCAGCCTTGCATTGCGCAGGTGCTCGTCTTCCACCAGTGCTTTCTCGGCGTTGTAATAGGTATGGAAGTCACTTGCCAGATCATGCAGATAATGCCCCAGCTGATGCGGGTTGCGGCTGTTGGCAGAAGTCAAAATACACTCCGAATAACGGCTGAGGGTCCGCAGCAGTTTCTGTTCATGCTCACTGTCCAGTAATTTGTGCGCAGCACTGCCGATGGCCGGGTTATAGCGTTCCCCGCTTTCCTCCAAGTTGCGGAATATCCTGGCAATCCGGGCATGCGCATATTGAATGTAATAAATCGGGTTGTCATTGCTCTGTAATTTGGCCTGATCCAGGTCAAAGTCCATATGTTGTTCATGGGAGCGCATAACATAGTAAAAGCGCGCGGCATCGTTGCCGATTTCCTGGCGCAGCTGACGCAGTGTGACAAACTCACCACTGCGTGTACCCATCTGTACGCGTTGTTTACCGCGGTACAAAATCGCAAACTGTACCAGCAGTATTTCCAGATCATCCGGATTGTAGCCCATGCCCTCGGCAGCTGCCCGCAAGCGCTGTATATAACCGTGATGGTCTGATCCCAGTACATAGATGGCCGGTTTAAAACCACGCTCCAGTTTGTTGCGCAGGTAGGCGATGTCCGAGGCAAAATAAGTGGTACGGCCATTCTCGCGAACTACCACGCGGTCTTTTTCATCATCAAAGTGAGTGGCCCGGAACCACTGGGCGCCATCCTGTGTGTACATCTGGCCATTGTTTTTCAACTGCTCTATGGCTTGTGTGACAGCACCGCTTTGTTCCAGTTCGCGTTCGGAGAACCATTTATCGAAGTACACACCGAACTCTTCCAGGTCCTCTTTAATATCTGCCAGAATGCTGTTTAATGCCGCACTGAAGCAAATTTCAAAACCGTCCTCACCCAAAATGGTGCGCGCCTGGGTAACCAGTGCATCAATGAAAACCTCCTTGTCACCGCCGTGTTTTTCATCAGGAGGCAGGCCGTCATAAACTTCCGTCTGCGTATGCCGGAGCCGGTCGCCGTGATCGCTGCGGACCTTTCTGGCAATATCGTAAATATAGTCGCCCTGGTAACCGTTATCAGGAAAGCCGATCTGCTCACCGCACAGTTCCAGATAGCGCAGCCATACGCTGACTGCCAGGATATCCATCTGCCGGCCGTTGTCATTGACATAATACTCCCGGTGCACGTCATAGCCGGCAGCATCCAGTAACGCCGACAGCGTCGCACCGTAGGCCGCGCCACGCCCATGACCCACATGTAACGGCCCGGTGGGGTTGGCTGAAACAAACTCCACGGTAACCTTCTGCCGCCGGTCCGGGTTGCGGCGCCCGTATTCATCACCCTGTTTGAGAATGTCATTAATAAGACTGAGCAGGCATGACTTGGTCAGGCGAATATTAATGAAACCGGGTTTGGCAACATTCACTTCTTCAATATGCCGGGATGACGGAATTTTATCGGCCACGGCCTCTGCCAGCTGCATTGGCGGCATGCCGACCTTTTTAGCCAGCATTAAAGCGATATTGCAGGCGTAATCACCATGCTCCGGTTTACGGCAGTGCTCGATCTGAATAACAGGATCGAGCGCCTGCGGCAGCAGTTCCTTACGTTGCAGACGATGAATCGCCTGGCTGATTAATTCATGAATAACTTCTTTCAAGATATCTTCCGGTTCCAGGATATTAGGTTAGACTAGCCAGTCTGAAAGAGGTCAGCTATTGTAACGGCCTTAGCGGGCTGACAGAACCCATTAAGTACTAATGGTTATACACAAAACCTGTGGATAAGTCTGTCGATAACATTTGTGTGATCTTGTTAAGGTGTTGTATTAGCTGACTTCTTTACACTTTGATTAAAATGCACTCATTTTGAATAATTATATAAATCAAATAGTTATGAAACATTTATTGAACAGTGTTTGACAAAATGCCAATAAGCGATTGTATTGTGACAATTGTCGGTAGCTGTGAATAGTTGTAAATCTTTGATATGCAGAAGTACTACTCAATTCGTAAACATCTCGAGCATGTCCCGGTGCTTGGAGAACGTGTATATGTCGACCCCGCAGCGGTGGTTATCGGCGATGTTCAGGTAGGGAAAGACGCGTCAATTTGGCCGGGTGCTGTGGTCAGGGGTGATCTGGAAAGCATCAAAATCGGTGAATTTACCAACGTGCAGGATAACGCCACGCTGCATGTCACTCACGATGGCCCGTATACCCCCGGCGGGATGGCGCTGAATATCGGCAGCTATGTCACCATAGGGCACGGCGCGATACTGCATGCGTGCACAGTCGGTGATTATTGTTTAATCGGCATGGGGTCAATTGTGCTGGACGGTGCGATAGTCGAGGACCATGCCATGCTGGGGGCCGGCAGCCTGGTCAGCCCCGGTACCTGTGTCACCGGTAAATCGTTATGGTTGGGCCGGCCTGCTAAACGGGTGCGTGAGCTGTCTGACAGGGAGCTTGAGATGCTGGAATATTCAGCCAAGCACTATGCGAGACTGAAAGACCGGTACCTGCAGGATCAAGCATGAGCAGACGAGCATTCTAATGCCGGAATTTTTACCACCGCTGTTGTTATTTATCGCACTGCTGCTGGCGTTAATGGCAGGTTACCCTGTGGCGTTTACGCTGGCGGGAGTCTCACTGCTGGCAGCCGCTCTGGGAAGCCTGCTGGGGGTGTTTGACCCGGTATTTCTGAATGCTTTTCCCAACAGGGTATTTGGGTTGATGCTGAATCAGACGCTGGTGGCAGTGCCGGCATTTGTGTTTATGGGCAGCATGCTGGAGCGCTCCAAACTGGCTGAAGATCTGCTGCTGACCATGGAACAGGTTCTGGGTAATGCACGCAGCGGGCTGGCACTGGCGGTATTGATTGTCGGCGCTCTGCTGGCAGCCAGCACGGGTATTGTCGGGGCGACTGTGGTCACCATGGGGTTGCTGGCATTGCCAAGCATGCTGCGCCGTGGTTATGCGCCGGAACTGGCTTCCGGCAGCATCTGCGCAGCAGGAACCTTGGGGCAGATCATTCCACCTTCCATTGCGCTGGTTCTCCTGGGTGATGTGCTGGCCAATGCCTATCAGCAGGCGCAGATTAAGCAGGGGATTTTCAGCCCGGAGACTGTTTCGGTAGGTGATCTGTTTGCCGGTGCACTGGTGCCCGGCATCTTGCTGGTGGTGCTTTATTGTATTTATGTGATGGTGTTTGGGCGCTCTTTGCCGGAGCCCGAAGATCGCCAGCCCAAGCCCGGGGCAGGGCAGGTCATCAAACTGCTGGCAGCACCTCTACTGTTGATTGTACTGGTGCTGGGTTCAATATTATTTGGTATCGCATCACCCACAGAAGCGGCATCGGTTGGCGCGGTGGGCGCAACCGTCATGGCCGCAATGCGGCGCCGGCTGAATAAAAAGATATTGCGCGAAGTGATCATGCGCACGGCTCAGGTGACCAGCATGGTGTTCATGATTCTGATCGCCGCCGCTTTGTTTGCGCTGGTGTTCCGCGGATTCGGTGGTGATGAAGTGGTTCGCCATGCGCTGGAGCAGCTGCCGGGTGGTGTAATCGGCGCGATGCTAGTGGTGATGCTGGTGATATTTGTGCTGGGGTTCCTGCTCGACTTTATTGAAATCACCTATGTGGTTGTGCCGATTATTGCACCAATATTATTAACCATGGGTATCTCACCTCTGTGGCTGGGCGTGATGATAGCCGTCAATCTACAGACCTCGTTTCTGACGCCGCCATTCGGGTTTGCTCTTTTTTACCTGCGTGGTGTGGCCGGTGACCAGATCACCACTGGCCAGTTGTACCGGGGAGTGGTGCCATTCATAGGTATTCAGCTATTGCTTCTGGTGCTGCTGTCGTTATTTCCGGCACTGGTCACTTGGCTGCCCGAGTTAATCAAACAGTGATCGGCAAACAGTGATCGGCAAACAGTGATCGGCATAAAGCACTGAGCCAGATTGCTAAAGTGTGATCTGGTTATTTTTTGGCCGCTTTCTTTTTCCTGGCGGGCTTGCAGCTCAGGCCATGGCATTCATCCAGCCATTTTTACCGCAAGGCTTGCGGTAACGGCTGGCTATTATTCTCTTTGGTGCTGTTGGGTCTTGATGATTGTCTGTTATCTGAGCTGCCGGTTACTTTTATGGAAACAATAATTTTTAGCGGTTACGCAGCTAGTCATCATGTCTGCAGCTATTGAACCGTTTTAACATTGAATTACGCGTACTAGAGGTATAAGTTATAGATTGCGGGGTGGTGAGTCGTTTGTATTGGTATATTCAACGCAAGGGATGAACAATGGTTAAGTGCATACAACTGCGGACTGCAAGTTTATTTAACGCTGTCTTTTTCTTATTGAGCATGGGGTTTGGTCATGCTGCCCATGCACAGCTTTTTGGCGCAGAAGGTATTACAACCGGTAGCGTTAATGCAGTTCAGGCATTTGCAAACTATCAGCAGTTTGCTGACGGTTTTTATGAGAGAGGGGAGTATCCTAAAGCTATCAGACACTATAAAACCCTGGCTGAGTACGGCGATCATTTTGCCCAATATCGCCTGGCAACTATTTTTGAAGAAGGCCTGGGCGTAAATCAGAGCCTGGAGGAAGCCTTTGCCTGGTCTTATCTGGCCTCTGAAGGCAAGCGTGAAATTTTTAAGGAGTACCACCGGCAAATCAAGGAAGCGCTGACTCCCGAACAACTTGAATCGGCTCGCGAATTGGCCGGGAATTACCTGGAAGAATTCGGAACTTACACGGTAGCCAGCCGTGCCCGGGTTGCTATCAGACGGGCGCAGTTCAACTGCCTGGGCTCACGGGTCGGCGCCACCTGTGACCGTGTGGCCGCAAGCGGCACCAGCTGCAACGGATTCACCAACCGCATTCCCAGTAAAGAGTGTCTGACTTTCGGGAGTGTTGGTCTGACAGGCGTGCTCGGCGTGCTGCCTGCCGATGTCCGCAAGATAGAGCGGACATTGCTGAATATCATCCGTGAGTTTGATCCAGGCAGAATTGAGTATCGGGAGCTGGAGATTATTGCTGACGAATTGGATGAGTGATATTTGCTTCGGTCACAGCATTTTCATCTTCTGCTCAATGCCAATAGCTCGCCCGACAGCCTGGTAATTAAAAGTTTTCCATTAATCACTGCAACAGTTGCCTGTTCTTCCGACTGGGCGGTTATGTTTCGACCATTGACAGTTGCTGTCTCATCCAGCGTGGTTGTAACCAGAGCCTGGTCACCTGTGAAGTCGATTTTCAAGTCAGATCTGTTGACGGTATAGTCTTCGATCTCGGGCATGACTTGCTTTAAAGCTTTGATATATCTGTCCTTAGAATAAGGCAGTGCCTGATACCTGCCCTGGATAATAAACTTAACAATAAATCTGGCATCATCGGTCATCAGATCGGACAGGGCGTCCATATCAGCATCCAGCATGGCTGCATCTACGCCGGCTAATAATGCCTCGATATTTTCTTTATTGAGTTCAGTAGCTATGCAGTTGGCGGAAGATATCAAACAAAGGACTAAGAAGAATGTTTTAGAAATTTTTTTCACATTATCGATCCATTCATAACTTGGACAACCAGCCGTCTATTAGTGAGGTATGACCAGTCAGCTGATATTTTACCTTACCGAGTGTAAATTCCCATGGGTGAATACCGGAGTGGCTCTGAAGAATGGCAGCAATACTCTCTTAAGCCGGTTCTTGCAATCAATCTGATAATGAGGGGTCATCTAAATGGACCGGCTGCATTACGCAGCTGGTGCTTATGAATCAAAGGATACAGATTTTAGAAGGAGTTAAAATCATGACAAGGAAAATTGTCTTACTGCCACTTCTAATGGCATGTGGTTTGTTTATTGCAGGTTCTGCATTTGCTGATGAAGAAATCAGAATTCTCTATTCCGGCCGTCATGCCGTTACGATTTCAGAGCCTGCTGCTGTCGGAGTAGGTATTCGGACGTTGTTTAACGAAGTCGGTCGATTTCGGCTTGGCCTGGAAGAGGATATCGAAGCAGTCATCAGTTCTTTCCCATTAACCCGAAATGAAGATGTGGATCTGGAAAGAGACGTCATTCTTGAATTGACTGGACAGTCTGGTGGAGAGATTGATATTAAAATCACCACGTTTGGTGGAGATTTCGATTTTGATGTGCACTGCGCAATCGGCAACATCACCAGCCCGCATGTGGATATCGATTTAGACAGAGTGGAAGCGAATGCTACCTTTAGCCTGTTTGATGGCCTGTCGCCGTTTTCCATTGAGTTATTCGGTTTTGATGTAGACCTGAACCACGGAATCAACGGTTGCAGCTTTTTGTCATTGCTGTTATCCGTTTTTGGTGAAAATCCGTTGGACATTTTGGAAGATACACTCGAAAGCCGAATACAAAATGCTGTGGAACAACAGATGGTGCAGCTGTTTGAGTTGAATGGATTAAGCCAGTTCTATTTATTGGATATTCTTGAAGAAATTGAGCAGGACCCGTTTGATGTGGTGAATGCTGATATACAGCAGATCATTGATGTGGTTACCAACCCGTTTGACGGTATCTATATCCAGCTTAAGCTGGATGAAGACAACAACGATACGAGTGGTGATGACGAAATCATTACCCTGGTCATCGAAGTGCCCTGGGAGCATCGGCCAATTGCTCAGTTTAATTTGACACATGACGGCCAACGTGGAGTCAGCTTAAATGCGGGGAATAGTTTCGATCCGGATGGTGGTTCAATTAGCTACTATTGGGAGTTTGGTGACGGCCATACACAAGGTCCATCAAGTTCGCCATTTGCACAGCACACCTACCAGGATGATGGGTTTTACAGTGTTTTTCTGATTGTGACAGATGATGAAACTGTCGCTTCTACTGCCATTCAGCATATTGATATCGATACCGGCTCTGGTGGAGGTACAACCCCGGGGCTGGATAATGGGTTTTAGTATACAGAGCGCAAGTTGATCATTAAGGATAAATTCGCTTAATCAGACATCAATTCTTAAGTTTCAAAGCCGGTCATTTGCATAAAAGTGGATGACCGGCTTTTCAATTAAGGACACCCATGGCTTATAGAGAAAGCCATGCTTCAATTACAGGTTTTGCCGACTGTAAATCCGCTATTCATCAGCTGCGTCTTCTAATCTATTGAGTGCAACATCTCTAACCATTGTCTCATTATCCCTTGACAATAGTTTCAGCACGCTTACAGGGGTTTTCTTATTACATGCAATTCGGTGTCTAACCGACTCATGAGTATCTGCAGCTAAAAATTCGAATAAACTTTGATCTAACTTGCGCTTAGATGCAACAGCAAGACGTACATCACTATCTGGATCCTCCGATAGAACACGAAGGATAGATAGTGGAACCGTTTTGTTATGAGCAACCCAGCGTCTCATATCAGGATACTTGTCAATAACATCCAACCATACTGATTCACTAGCGCTATCGGAAGCCGATCGGCCATATTCCTCAGGATCATCACTTAATCTCAATCTGACAAACTCTTCAGCTGATGTAATCATGTTATTTAAAGCCATTTCTAGGGGATAAAGTCACTATTTTGGGTTTTGTGCTTATCTTCTATGGAAAGATACGGGCGTCCTATTTCTATGCGCAACTTAACTCAAGTAAGTATTAATAAATGAAAGATATGGGTGTCCTAGTTCTTTTCTAGTTCATTTTTATCTTTAGATGATTCAAGGCTTAGCAAAAGTCTTCAGCTGTCATGCAATTTAGCTCCAGATGAGAGTGTTGTATTTTTATTATTTAAAATTAACCTAGCTCCATACTGATGCTTGAGTTTGTCTTTGCTTTCTTGACAGCATCTAACCAGTCATTCCAAACTGCACCATCTGCTGGTTTGCCATCCTCTAATATAGCCATGTTACCAAGAAATCCAGCCAAGTCATCTGAATTTGTCATTTTGTAAAGATTTTCGATATATATATACATGGCTTTATATGCTTCTGCGGTTGTCATAGTGTTTCTCATTTGCCTTTCAATTTGTCCGCTATAGCCATATTGTCAGGCTTTAGTGAAGTTTTTTGAGTCTATGGTTATGCCTGCTCCAAAATTCCCTTTACTTTGCCATCCTCTATTGAGTTATCATCTAATATTGCAAGAATAAAATTATTATCTTTATCTCTGAACTCAGTGGCATACACACAATAGTCAACCGCTTCTTCTATTGTGTCATTGGCATGGTATGTCGTAACTATATTTATGCTCCTTTCCAACCTGAGTTCATCATCATACTGATATAGTAGGTCGTCAATTTCATCATGTAGTTTTTCTGAATGAGTCCCAATGCATACAAAATATGTAGTGCCTTTATCCAATAAAAGCTTAATTAGTTCACTCCAGAAGCTTATAGATGCGCTGTTTTTAGTCCAGGCTGTCAACAAAGCTACACAAGGTGTCCAGTCGTCGCCAAGTTCTGACAGTACTGTTGATCTAGTAGCAATAATAAAAGGCTTACCATTTGAACACAGATTCATAATTAATCTTCATTTTGCATGTGCATCGGGCTTTCTAAAATAAAGACGCAGGTGTCCCATCTCTTTATTCTTAGTTAATGAAAGTGATGAACACGATGATTTTAATGCTAAATGTTATTGTTAATAAATTCAGTTAGTTCTGATTCAGTCAAAAAGTTTCTTGTTTCTATAAAAACAACATCACCTGAGTATAAATCATGAACTTGAAACTCAAACACATCTGGCTTCCAATGACAAATCCTGCCGAAAAGTTTCGAACTCATTATATCAACCACACAAGAGGTTCCATTTAAGCCAGAAATCTTTTCCAGCTTGTAACCTCTTTCTTTAAAGATGGATTGGCTATTATCATACCAATTGAAAAGTAGGTTGTTGCTCATGAAAAACTTTTTTGTCTTGGCTGTTTAATAAATTAGGATAATGAAAAAAAGCTAAAGAGGTATGGGTATTTCTTTAGTTTCTTTTCTTCCCGTCTCATTTTATTTGACAGATATTCTATCTTATCTTGCTTGTTGTGATACCTGAGGTCACTATGTTTAATTCGGACCCATCAATAAGTGTTATTTTTAATAGAAAAAAACACTTACTATTTCTGGCTGTGTTTCCGCTGTCAGGAATAGTGTGGCCTAGCCTTTTTTTTACCGATGCAAAGTATCGATCAATCAGTTCATCATTTCTATACAGATTTCCTGATTCGATGACTATTTCATCCCAAAAGCCAATATGTTCATATCCAATGTGGCCAATACATGATATGAGTTTAAGGTCACCACTTGGCTCCTGTATTCTAATGTTTACTGCATCATAGTCTATTTCGACAGATTCTAGTTCGGAATCGGGCCAAAAAATTGTATTAATAGCTTCATCAATCAATTGGCCAGTCATATCTGTTTGTCTCACTAATCATAATCAAAGATCTAAGTTCCCAGTTTTTTATTTCGGCTTATTGGGTGATCAGCCAAGAAATAATCTTGACTGATACTTGGGATATTATCCTGGTAATAATTTAATTATCGGTTCGTCAGTTGAAATAATATCAATAATATGATTTAAGCAATTTATTCCATAATGAGTAATAGGTCCAGGGTGGTCATCGCATGCCATAGTGCATTTTTTAATATAATTCAAATATTCTGAATCTTCGTAAATACAAAATAATTTTCCTTGCAAGATCTTTTCATTACAGCCGTAAGCAAAAGATTCATCCCTAACAGAATAACCTACATAGCTGCTAAATACTATTTCATAGTTTGGAGAGCTCTTGGATGATTCTATAGCCCTGACGTTTTCAATATGTGATTCGCCAATTTCAATCTGAGCTTGGTTATCGGTTAGCTCGGCCGTTCTAATGATAACTCTAACAGAGTTATCATTAGGCTCGGTTATATTGTTTAAATAAAAATAATCGTGAGAATTAACTAAATTAAAATATTCCATAGTGTATTAATTCATTAAAAGCACATCTTTCTAATCAGTTCCCCGTTTATATAGAAATCTGTTTATGTGCCATAATTTTCATTTAAACCTATCTCTCAATGAGTAGGGTGCCCCATCTCTTGGGTCATTCGCACGAAAGTATTAGAATTAAAGAGGCGGATATGTATTTTTTATTCAATTTGAGATTTCCAATTTCCAATTAAAGTTTTCGCTCTTGTATCAGATGAGTTTTCAAGGTGCTTGTTAAACCACCAGATTACCCTATTTTTTAATAAACTATCATGCATGCTCATAACGCCTAGAAGATCTATGCATAGAAGCTTTTCTCGTTCTTTTCCGTTTTCAAAAATTTGAAAAATATGCGAAACGCCTCGGCATAATTCCCTGATGCAGTCATCCACTACACTTTCATTTTCAGCAGAGATTTCGGATTCGGCAGGTTGCCCGCTCGTGATTTCAACCAATAAATCTAAAACACTCTCTCTAGCTGCTTCTTTGCAGTTAAAAAGTATTGACAATAAACAAGTAGTTACAGGAATAGCAGCTTGGTGAACCAAACCATTTGTAATTACAGTATTATCTATTTTGTTATATGCATTTTCTGCATCTTCTTTAGTGCTAGAGCTATGCAGTTCAAAGAGTGCTTTTGGGACATGTTCAATTTCCCCATTAGCTCTGAATGAATGCCAATCATATCTTTGTATTTCACTAATCATGTTTTATAAATCCGATTTGAATTTTGTGCCGGCAGGGAACATGTCTCTTCCATATTTTGGTTCACATCTTGTGCAGAAAGGGACCTGTTTGTAAGGTGGATTATGAGCTCTTGATCTAACAGCTTCGGCAAATCGAGCTTTACTTTTATATCCGCCTAGTGCTTCAAGTGCCCAGCCCTCAGCGCATTATCCACCACCGCTTGATCTTGCAGCCATGCCCCCAGCTTTAGTGTTATAGTTGCCTCTGATAACAAATGGAAAATCTGGGCGCCCTATATATTCTTCGAATTTCTATTGGTGATTGTTCCTTTTGGGTCTTTTGTGAAGCTCGTTGCAATTGAATCTCGAAACTCTTTTAATAACCAAAAATAGGAGGCGTCAATTACTTTTCCGTTATCCTTTAGTATGATCTTGCAGTTAAATTCATCTGCAATTATTGAGCAGAATTTTAGAGTATTTATGTCATTGTTACGTGCATCGATAAAGCAAATTACTTCATCATTCCAAATCTCTATTTTTGTCCCGCCATCATAGCCGTACATTTCGGCTTCGCAGCTCCAAGAGTTTAATTTTGGCATTCTCTTGCTAACCTTGGCCTTGATATCATCAAGGCCATCTACGTCCTTCCAAAAGTCTGGGAATTCAAATGATTCATCAACCACATGGTTTTCACCTATGGTTCTATATTCAGGTATCTCATTTGGTACTTCACCATACATTTTTGCCAAGCTCTGTTCAGGGACCAAATAAAAGCAAAATTGCCAAATTGCCATACTACTTATCTCTGTATCTAAGCTGTCTAACACTTCTTCTCTCAAAACAGAACTAAAGAAGTGGGTGCTCCACTTCCTCCATTAAATTAAATGCTTAATGTTTTACCAATTGCCTCATGGAGCTTTTTTGCATCTTCGGTTGATAGCATAACTTCAACATCTCCATCATCTTCTAATGAGAAACAGATTAAGGTTCCTTTTTTGGATAGGCGGACGATTGCACAAGCATTTCGATTTTCAGCCTGATCAATAAAATTAATAGTATCGATATCAGTTATTTTCATTTTAGGCTCTCCTTGTTAATAACCAGGGTGCTGCTCACCAGGTAGATATCTTTTATGCCGTCTCCCAGGCGTGTCTAAGTGCCAATGTTCATTGCGGTGCCAGTCGGGTGCGTCTTTATGATAAGGGTGTTTTTCATAAGTAATCTTAGTGTTTTGATTAGGTTTCCATACGACTTTATTTCTTCCTGGTGTTGTTGGCCCATCTGGAACTCTTTTACCAGGAATGCCAAGAAAGTCATCCATTTCTTGTGGGGTTTTAGGCCATTTTGGATTTGTTTTTGAAGCGTTCCTTAGATTCCTTAGTTTAGATAGGAGCCAGTTTGCTGGTTTCAACAAAATCTTTGTGGCCGCACCTCCAGCAAATCCCAAAGCAATAGAATACCCGAACTCTTTCCAGTCGATACAATTAAAATTCCCACCATTCCGGAATAATTGTATCGCGATATCAGCAACCCCAAATACTATAGCTCCACCAGTTGTAACCACATTAACTACTTCACCTGTCGGATCCGTATAGCTAACCGGATTCCCCACCACATAAGCATACTGGTTCGGCCCATCAACCATCCCCAACGGATCCTGCTGCGTAAACCGCTTACTGGTTGGGCTGTAATACCGCGCCCGGTAATGATACAACCCATTCTCATCATTCTCTCTACCGGTGTACTGATAGGGGTTGGAACTGCTGAACCCGGCCTCAATCGCTTCAAACTGTGTCTCACCATAGGCTTCATAGTGATACCGCCCCTGCACCTGCCCAGCCGCACCGGTCAGCGCTATCGTGCTGCCCTGATGATCAGTCAGGAAGTAGCTTCTTCCCGTGCTTTCATCCCGGCCATACCGCTCGTCAATACCAGGCCCGGGTAATACTTCAAAAGTATCTGTGCTGGTAAGCTCCGCAATCGGATTCAGTCCATCATAACGGTAGTCAGTGGTCTGCCCGTTAATGGTTTTGCTGATGCGCCTGTTGGCTGCATCATACGTAAACGTGGATACCAGACCACCCGGGCCATTCATCTGAATCAACCGGTCACGGCTGTCATAGGTATAGGTGTATACCCCGTCATCAATCAGATTGCCGTGAACATCATAGGTATACAGCAGGCCATCGAATGACTGTAGCTGGTTATGCGCATCGGCAACGCCGTCTATGGTGGTCAGTGTGGCCTGTGCGGTGCTGTCCCAGCTGCCACCACGAGCAATAATCTGACCCACATCGTCATAGGTATAGGTCAGATTGCCGATGACCTGCCCGGATTGCTGATAACTCAACTCCGTCAGCTGATCCAGATCGTTAAAGGTGGCATGCGTGCTGACGCCATTGGGTAAGGTGACGCTGGTTCTTCTATCGTAAGCGTCATACCCCATGCTCACACTTTCTGCGCCCTGGGTAATCTGGGTCAGCCGGTCGCGGCTGTCGTATCCATATTGAGTAGTGGTCAGGCCTGACGGGATGATGTGGCTGAGGTTCAACCGGGCGTCATATTGATAGCTGATGTTGTCTGACGGCGTGATTTCCTGCAGCAGCTGGTCCAGATCGCTATACACATAATCCAGGGTGCCGCTGAGGGTGTCATCGATACCGGTCAGCCTATCCGCCAGATCATAACTCAGCGTAACGATGCTGCTATCAGCCAGGTAATCGATCTGACTCAGCCGTTCCAAATCATCCAGGGTGTAATCGGTTACCCGCCCACCGCGATCCGTACAGCTGACACTGCGTTCATTCGACGCATAGGTACAGCTGGCCGTCCGACTCAACGGATCGGTATAACTCACCGTCCGCTGCCGATTGTCATACCCCCAAACCGTGGTCCCATTCAAAGGATCCGTCACACTCAATACATACCCCAGCGCGTCATAACTTAACTGCGTCAGCTGATTACGTGGATCACGCACCTGGGTGATGTCGTCATTCACGTCATAGGTGTAGCGGGTGCGCTGGTTCAGCGGGTCGATCTGTTCGATGACCCGGCCGACGTTATCGGTAAGGTAATACCAGGTATCGTCATCCACATTGGTAACGCTGAACAGATCGAACAGTTGGTAGTCCAGCAACGTGCTGCGGCCCAGATGATCGGTGATGCTGTCGAGCTGGTGATTGCCGTTGTAGGTCAAATCGACATGCCGGCCATGGCTGTCGCTGACCCGCGTAACCCGGCGCAGATGATCATAAACATAACTCACGCTGTCGCCGTTACTGTCAGTGCGCGAAACCATGTCATGGTCAGTGTTGTAACTGATGCTGGAGGTGCGCGCCTGGGCGGTGCCGGCCAGTACTGTCAGCGAGGTCAGCCGCATATCGCTGTCGTAGGCCAGTTCGGTGCGACGGCCAAGCGGGTCGGTAATGGCATCGACGAAGCCGTTGCTGTCACGTTCATAAGTCAGGGTGCGCTGCAAAGATGTACCCAGTGCATCGGTATCACTCAAGGGATAACCCTGATTTTCGAAGGTTACTCTTCGGATCGTGCCATTAGGCCGTGTGACATCGGTGCTGGTGACATTGTCATTGGCATCGGTGACATAGCTGAAGGCATACTGCGCGCCATCGGCCAGGGTCTGTGCACTGATGCGCCCGTCGATATCATAACTGTTCAACACCATGCGCTGACCCAGGCGGTTGTGCACCTGGTACATCCGGTTATTGGCATCGTAGTCAAAGGTTTCGGTGCTGTTGTCCGGATAGGTTACCTGGCTCAGATAACCAGCGACGTTGTAGCTGTAATGCCAGCTGCGGCCGGAGATATCAGTCAGCTGGATGATACGGTTGGAAAAGGCCTCATGAAATACATCAATAAATCGACCGGAAGGTGAAGTGATGCGGGATAAGCGCCCGCCGTTGGCATAAGTCAATTCAGTGGTGCGACCAAAGCGGTCGGTCATGCTTAACAGGTGCCCGCCGGCCAGTGAAAACTGCCAAATCCGGCCGTCGCGCAGGGTTAGCTGCAAACCGCCATTGTGTTCCAGCGTTGCCCCGTAAAAGGGTGTGGGAGAACTGGTATGTGCACCGGTCCAGGCTGTGGTGACAAAGCCGGTATCCGGTGAAGTGGCATCAAAGGTTAATACCGAGCAGTCGGGTAAGACCAATTGCAGATGATGCCAGAAATCATGATTGTCCTGACCGTCATAATATAAATAGGCGCCATAACTGTGCATGGTGCCCTTGCCGAAGCCGCGATTGATATCATCATTGGGACGATACTTGGTACGCAGATCAATCGGCATCACATCGGCCAGCTGCGGTCCCTGGGTTTCATGCAGGAACAGGCCGGTGGCCAAATCCACCGGATCACCGTCACGGGCAGGGGCTGCACATTCATTGGGCGTGGTTTCCGCCGGTGGCGCTGAGCCGAAGATAATCCCGAAACCTGTAGCCCGGTACACTACCGTTTCCTCATCCGGTACCACCTGCAGGCCATCATCGCTGACCTGACCATAGCCGTAGATGTACCAGCCTTTTTCTTCAGGGTCGTAATTCAGGAATCCACTGCGGGTGCCCGGTGCTGCACCGGCATAGTTGGGATAGACAAACTGCATGCTGCCCTGAACATCGGTGCCGATGTTTTCCACCGACATGCCGGCCGGCTGCAGTGTCATGTGCAGCGGCGTATCCACCGGATATTCGACCGGTACCCGATCCAGCGGCATCGGTACACTGGCAATGCGGCGCACTACCTCACCGTCGCGTCCGCGCAGCACGGTACCGGCAGGCAGATGAATTTCAAAGCCCGGCATCAACTCACTTTGCACAATCAAATCGGCCTGCAGCGGTGATGGAATATCAATCCAGTCCTGCTGGCGCAGCTTGGGCAGATACATCGGTTTAACCGGGGTCTGCTGATTGGAATAAACCTCTACACCGACAATACTTTCAGCAAACTGATCATTACCTTCGCCGGCATGACTGCCGTCGACCAGCAACTGGTGATAACCGGCAGGAATATCATTCAACCGGTAACGGCCCTGGGCATCGGTGATGGTTATCTGTCCGGCCATGCTGACCTGCACCCCGGCCAGTGGCTGATCATTCAATTTGAAGATCTGGCCGCTGACAAACGACTCAGCCGGTGCTTCAGGATTCAGGTTCTGCTCACGGCCCAGCGTTTTGATGCTGTTAGCCGACAGCGCCAGATTGATATCAGCCGCAATGGCCTCCGGCAACGGCCGGCCGGTGCGCCAGTTGTTGCCCAAATGACCGCTGTTGGGCATCCAGAATTCGTCATCCTGTTCGGTCAATTCCGGAAAACGGAAATGCTCAGCCATCTGTTCCGGGTCGGCTACATCAATATTGTGTGCTTGAGAACCAGACTGTTCAGCCCACACCAGACGTCGATCCAACTGATCTACCTCAATAGCCGCCGTTGCAAAAGCAGCGGTGTAGGTGTGCAAGTCTCCCTGATCCTGTGATGCTTTGACCACAACGGTGTAATTCGCTCCGGGCAGTAGCTCCTGCCGTGGGTCAATAAACACCCGTTGCTGTGCAGCTGACACAAACACTTTGATAGCGGTCGTGCCGTGTGGTCCCAGCAGGGCGATATCGTCTGCCCCGAGTCCGTCGGGCATCGCTGCAAAGCGCAGCATCAGCATGGCATCTACTGTGGTTTCCACCGGTTGCTGAGCACCTGGTGGAGTATCCATTTCCAGCTTCAGCAGCTGCTGGGCGTCAAACTGCCACTGATCGGCAGCTGTGCCGGTAGCACTCCAAACCGCCTGAGCCTGCATCAACCACAGGGTCAGGAGTGTGGCAAAAAGGGCCGTAAATACTGTTTTGCTCATTGTTTTAACTGATCTGTTCATGATTATTCCACGCTCACGTTTACGGCGGCTGTGCGGCCACGCACAGGGTCGATTTCAATTCGGTAAGTGCCGCTGACGGCAGTTGAGGACGAGACTACGGTGAATGCAGTCACCGCCGTCGTACCCGCCATGTTGCGCTGGTTAATGATTTGCCCGCTGGGATCTCTGACCCAGATATCAATATCGTGACCGGCATCTATGCCAGTATTTCGAGTCACCACAATGTTCAGCTGATCGCCGGCGGTTACCGGGAACTCCAGGTGACCATTCTGGCCCTGGCTGAGATTGAAGTCGTTCATAGTGTCGCTGATGATCACATCGCTCACCACTATGGCATCGGCGGTAACAATGTCATCGCCCCGCGGCACCGGCAAATAGGCTACTGCCTGGTAAGTGCCGTTTTGCGGCAGCGGCAGCAGATCAAGATCACAATCCCAGGAATTATCAGGCGCCTGGTTGCAACTGGCGCTGGTGCTGTCAGCTTCCGCATTCAGCAGGCGGTTGCCGTCGGCATCGTACATAATCAATGTGACCCTCGGATTGGGATTAAGCGGAGGCGTCAGGTCGACATTGTGCAGCGCCAGAGAGCGCCGGTCGCCGGCCTGTCCGATGAACTCTACTCGCCGCCACGGGCCCGGTATTACTGTTTGCGGCGTCATACCGCCGTTTTCGGTATCCACTACTCCATCATCCTGCCGGACGGTGAAATCAGCGGTGCTGGCATAGTCAGGATCCAGATACAGGTGGTATTCACCGGCCACCGGGAAGTCACCGATGGAAATGGTCTTATCCGGGACAATGTCTCTGAACTTGAACGGCAGCAATGGGGCCGATGCCAGCCAGGTACCGTCGGGCATCTGGATAAAGCCTTCCAGTTCTTCATCGGTGGGGTCAGGCATAACCGCGGTCAGCACTATCTGCTTAGCCTGTCCGGGCTGGCCGGTAAAGCTGAGTCTGGCATTTTGTCCGGATGTGGTCAGTGAATGCGTATCTGTGGTGTACTCCACCGGTTCGGTTAAATCCGCAATGGCCTGTACATCAAAGCTGTAGCCGGTGACTGCACTATTGGGTTCCACCACCAGGCTGTAGGTGCCGGTTTCCGGCATGGCAATGAATTCTGCATCGCAACTGGTATCACTGACCTGATTGCAGGTATGCGAAGTTGCCACTGAATTCAAAACCGGCATCAGCAGGCCGCTTGGGCTGTACAGCTTCACATCAAAGGTCTGCTGACTGCTGTTGGGGGCCTGGATGTTCAAGTTGGTAAATCCGAAGCCGTAGGTTTCACCAGCCATGGCGTCCAGCGTCATATAGGCATTCACACCTGCTGTTGTGGCACTGATGGTGACTGGGGTGCTGTCAATGGCCTGCCCGCCGTCCAGGGTAATATCGGCGGTGGCTTTATTGGCATTGTAGGGCACCACCCGCAGGGTATATTCACCTGTTTCCGGTACATTCTGATAGGTCACCGAACCACCCGGCTCAGTCAGAATGGGCTGACTGTTGTTGCTGACAGTGCTCAGCAGCTGCCCGCTGGGTGAGAACAGGTACAAACGCAGGCGGTTTTCTGTGCCGTTCACATCCAGGTTGCTGACGGCAATCGGGTAGGTATTGCCGGTGATTCCCTGAAAGGTATAGTTAATCGTCTGCCCGGCGCGCTGGATATCCAGGTTAACCGGTGTATTCACCGCCAGCGGCACTGACTGTATGCTGTTCAGTACCAGATCAACATCGGCACTGGTGCCGAATACATATGGCACCCATTCCAGCACGTAGGCATCGCCCGGCGGCACAGTGGTGTAGGACACGCCGCAACTTGGGGTGCTGTTGTAAATGGTGCACTGACTGGCAGAGCCATCCAGCGCAGTCGCTACGCCGGCGGCAGGATCTCTGAGCCGCAGTGTGCCTGAAGCACCACCGGTCATACTGAAAGTTTCCGCACCCAGTGAAAAACCGTAGTCAGTATCCAGTGGTACCACAAAGCGCTTTCTTTGCGCCCGCCCGGTGGCCACGCTCAGCGGCGGGCCATCCAGGGTCAAGGTCTGCGGGGTTTCCAGCTCGCCTTCAAATGATTGGCCGCTGCCCAGTTCCAGACGATACACGCCGGACTGGGTAAAGCGGTTAAACGGCGCGGTATAGGTCAGATAGAACAGGGTATAGCTGTAGATCTGTGAACCGTCCGGCTGATGCAGTTTCAGCGGTACCCGTAAACTGCCGGCATCTGCGTTGACGCCTTCGACCTGCAGGTTCATCCATTGATCCGGTTCACCACGGAAAAACCAGTAGGCTTTTTTACCGCCGGGCACGCCCGGATGGCTCAATGGTGTATCGGTCTCAATCCAGCGGGCGCTGTCAAAGCTGCCACAGCCGCCGCTCAATATTGCAACCACCTGTTCGCTTTCTGCGCTGCCGTAGGAAGTAATCACTTTTACCCGGCCGCCCAGGCTGCTGCTGGGTGCTACAACGGTCAAGCGTTCATCGGATTCCACTGTCGCAGTGGCCACCGAGTCACCGATTTCGACACGGGTAGTTGCCTGATCGCCCAGATAGAAACCGTCCACCGTCAATGTCTGTCCCGGGGCAAGGCATTGGGATGAAATCGAAATCACCACCGGCAGACCCTGGTTGTCTGCAACGGTAAACACATTGTCACTGAATGCCGTGTCTGTCGGTGTGTCTACCTGGATCAACCCGGTGGTCGCGCCTGCCGGCACCATGATGGATAAAGCCGTGGGTGACGCGGTCAGCACCTGGGCCGAGGTGCCGTTGATAAAAACGGTATTGTCGACGGCATTGGGCGCAAAACCCGTGCCGGCTATATGCACCACGGTGCCGGCGCTGCCGGTATTCGGCGAGAAGTTGATGATGTTCAGGTCACCCGGCTGCAGCTCTTCGACTGCCAGCAGGTTGCCCGACTCGTCATAACGGTAAACCGTGACTTCGCCATTGTCATCGGTAACGGAAATCAACCGTCCCAGCTCATCATAATCATAGCTGGTGGCGTATACCAAACCGCTGCTCAGGCAGACCATCAGCAGGCTCAAAACCGGCCAGATAAACAACCAGCGATTAAACCTGAATTCATTTTTATTTGCTCTCATCATTATTTCCGTTACAGATCATTGCCGGCGCTTTCCGGTAAAACCGGCAGGTCGTCCAGCAGGGTTAGAAATTCAACAATGGCCTGGCGCTCCGCCAGGCTGAATCCGGCGCCATGATCGGCGGCCGAGTAATACAGTTCGTGGTCCACTGCGGCTTGTATGGATGCGATGGAACCATCGTGCATATAGGGCGCGGTGCGCATCACATTGCGCAGCGATGGGGTGCGGAATGCGCCGATATCTGTCGGTGCGCCGGTCACCAGAAAACGGCCCAGTGCGCCCACTTGCGGATCGGTAAGCATGGCGGCTGTGAGATCATCGCTGCTCATCTGGCCGATACGCTGTAATAACATCGGCAAGTCATGCTGAAGATAGTGCGAGCTCACCCCATGGTTATGAAAACGATCATCAGTCAGCGGTGCGGAATCGGTGTTGATGACATGGCAGCGGCTGCAGCCGGCGCGGCCGGTAAATAATTCGTAGCCCTGTCTGGCCGCCGGACTGATGTCGGTTGCCTCAGGTGATTCAAGCCACCGGTCAAACAATGAAGTAGCAGACGGAAGGGCCAGTAAATAAGCGCTGATGGCGGCGGCGATAGTGTCAGAGGTGATGGCTGATTCTGATTCAGTCAGCCGGTTAAAAGCAGCCTGGTAATCTGAGTTGTCGGCCACTTTATTGACCAGAGCCTGTGTGTCACCGAAAGCGTGTTCATGACGGCTTAAAAAAGGATCAAGCACCGCCTGCGAGAGTTGCTGCCGCCGCCCGTCCCAGAACAATGGTTGATTGTGCCGAAGCCCTAGGAGGGATGGCGCATTACGCGTGATCTGCACGCCGTTGAGCCCAATCGGCTGAGGGCGATTATCGGCCATGGCTGATGCTGACTGATGACACGATGCACAGGCGATCTGCCTATCCCGGCTCAGCTTCTGATCTTCGAAAATCTGACGGCCCAAAGCCTGCCAGCCGGCTGAGTCGTCCTCAATGGCTTTGATGTTAAGGGAACATAGTGTCAGACAGACACAGCCCATTAATAATTTTGTTTTAAACAACACGGCAGAACCAGCGATTAAAAATTCCTGCGTTAATTATTCAGACGTAAAAGCGGCTTAATATGGCCAGGTCGGCCACAATTTCTGAATCTTTAGATGTTTGTAAGGAAATATTTCCGAGATAAAAGCCGCTGATCCAGCGACATCGGTATGAGTGGAAAACCGTTCTGCATCAGCAGCAGGATGAAGACTATAAAGCATGTGCCCTTACACCATTTCAGGGGCTTCGATACGTACATCCCTTGAACAACCGTCAGCCGAGTTACCATTAAAAAAAGTGCCTGCATCTCCATACAGGCACCCCAACTTTATTAACGTGACTTTGTTATTTGTAAAACCGAAGGGTTTTTTGGTGTCGGCTTGAATTAAGCGGGAACAGTGAGGTTTTTTCAACCGCAAATGGCATGTCGGAACAATGTCTTACAAACAGTCGAGCGATTTTCTTACAAAATTTCCCTGCAAACGGATGTTTTTCTCACAAACAGGCAGCAGACAGCCTCATGCAGGCTGCTGCTCGTTGATAGAAAATGAAGGTAGTGGTGGACTACCGGTACTGCAAAAACACCTCTTCAGATTTGGCGGTCCATTGTCTGACCTGCGCCAAAAAGCCGAAATAGGAGTCATACACACGCCGGGACATGGCATCGCCGTCGGCCAGCTCTTCCAGTACTTCCTGGCTGATGGTTTTCAGTCTGGCCAGCACTTCTTCGGGAAACTGGCGCAGTTCCACACCGTGTTCATTCACCAGGGTATCCAGCGCCTGCTGATTACGTGCGGTGTATTCACAGGGCATGTCCATGTTGATGGACTGGCAGGCCACCCGGACAATTTCCTGCAGATCTTCAGGGAGTTCCAGGTAGGCTTCACGGTTGATCAGGCATTCCAGCGTGGAACCGGGTTCCTGCCAGCCGGGGTAGTAATAGTAGCGGGCTGCCTGGTACAGGCCAAAGGCCAGGTCGTTCCAGGGGCCGATCCACTCGGTGGCATCAATGGTGCCGGTGGACAGGGCGGTAAAAATTTCCGCTCCGGGAATATTCTGTACGGTGGCACCGGCACGGCGCATCACTTCTCCACCCAGGCCGGGCATACGGATCTTCAGGCCCTGCAGGTCGCTGACGGAATTGATTTCACGGTTATACCAACCGCCCATCTGCACCCCAGTATTGCCGCCAGGGAATGCCATCAGACCGAACGGCTCATACACTTCATTCCATAGTTCCAGTCCGCCGCCGTAATACAGCCAGGCATTGCTCTCGGTTGCGGTCATTCCGAACGGAACGCTGCCGTAATACTGGCTGGCAGGTGCTTTGCCTTTCCAGTAATAAGCCGCGCCATGCCCCATCTCGACAATTCGGGAAGCGGCACTGTCGAATACCTCAAAAGCCGGTACCAGCTCGCCGGCACCGTACAGAGTAATGTCCAGCCGGCCGTTACTCATTTTGCGGATATTGTCCACCAGCCGTTGTGCACCCGTGCCTGCACCCGGCAGATCGCGTGGCCAGGTAGTGGCCATTTTCCACTTGAAACTTTGTTGACTGGCAGCAGCATCGGTCTGTGCGCCGGCCGGTTGACTGCTCTGGCCACACGCGCCCACCAGCAAGGCACCAGAAGCGGTGCCGGCATTGACGATAAAACGGCGTCTGCTGTTGTCGGATGAACTCATGATGCGTTTCCTTTGATGGTAACCGGCTTCAGCCAGCTGCCTGCAACCGGCGCAGCGGCAGTGCTCGAACCGGTCTCAGCGGTCAGTTGCTGAAAATCGAATAGGTCGGTATCAGCCAGTTGTGAGGGTGAAACATGGCGGATGGCATTGAAGATATTCTCGATCCGCCCGGGCTGCTGTTGTTCCCAGCCGGCCAGCATGGATTTGATCATCTGACGCTGCAGGTTGGGCTGGCTGCCGCAAAGGTTGCAGGGAATAATCGGATAGGCGGCCTGCTCAGCATAGGCTGCCAGATCGCGCTCGCGGGAATACGCCAGCGGCCGGATCACGATATGTCGGCCATCGTCACTGCGCAGTTTGGGCGGCATGGCTTTCAGGCGCCCGCCATGGAACATATTCAGAAACAGGGTTTCCACGATATCGTCCATATGATGTCCCAGTGCTATTTTGGTGATGCCGTTCTCGGCAGCATAGCTGTACAGTGCGCCGCGGCGCATCCGGGAACACAGCCCGCAGGTAGTTTTGCCTTCGGGAATCAGGCGCTGGACCACACTGTAGGTGTCCTGTTCGATAATGTGATAATCAACGCCCAGCTGCTGCAGATAGCCTGGCAGTATGTGTTCGGGAAAACCGGGCTGTTTCTGGTCGAGATTAACGGCAATTAATTTGAAGTCTACCGGTGCTTTGCGCTGCAGGCTGAGCAGCATATCCAGCATCACATAGGAATCCTTACCGCCGGACAGGCAGACCATCACGGTATCACCGTGTTCGATCATACGGTAATCTTCGATGGCCTGGCCGGTCTGCCGGCGCAGGCGCTTGGCCAGTTTGTTGCCGGCGTATTGTTGTTTGCGTGCTTGTGCTGGTGTCATGGCAGCGGTATCGTAATGGTTGAGTATCTGTTTGGCCAGTTATTACTGGCTACTATGTCTTTTGGGTTAGCGTGCATAAATATGAATACCGACCAGGATAGTATAGCTGCACATCTGATGGAACTGCGCGAGGAACACCGGGATCTTGATCAGGCCATTGCCGCTCTGGTCGCTCAGGCCGGTAATGACCAGTTGCAGATTTCACGGTTGAAAAAGCGCAAGCTGCACCTGAAAGATCAGATTACCTATTGGCAGTCCCGCCTGATTCCTGACTTAAACGCCTGATCGCCACTCTCATCAGCAGCCTGCGGCTGCTTACTTCTCGCTATTGTCTTGCAACGCCGGCGCTTTTCTGGGCGCCAGCTGCAGAATGCTGTGACGCACTTCCTTGCTTAAAATCAGTTTGGCATCGACATTCAGCTGTGCCAGTTCCTGGTCAAACACGAACCTTGCGTCATCATCACGTTGCAGCAGGCCCATATCCAGCATTTGCTCAATCAGTTGCTTGAACAGTCCCCGGTCAGCGAATTCCGGTGCTTCCAGCTGGTGCAGAATACTCAGCCGTTCGGCGCTTTGCTGACACAGTTTTTCCAGCTCGCGCCGGCCCAGTGTGCCGGAGCCGTTTTTCTCTAATACCGCAACGGTGATGTATATGCGTTCCAGAGTCTGCAGCAGACTGTGCGCTATAAGCCGCAATAGATAGGCCTCTCGGCTGCCGCCGGTGGCGCGCTGGTAGCGTTTACCACCGTCTATTTCCTTGATTAATCCAAGCAGCTCAAAGATACCCAGATGGGCATCCACTACATCTTCCAGTGCCGCATCCGACCATGGCAGGAACAGTTCATTGCGCAACAATGGGTAAACCGAGCGGCAGATATCAATCAGCCGCTGGCGCTTGACCACCTGGGTGTGCAGGAAACAGCTGGCAATCAGCGATGGCACGGCAATCAGGTGGGCGATGTTGTTGCGGAAGTATGACAGCAGAATCGCCTGCTTGGGCTCGATATGGATGATGTTGCCCAGCTTATGATCCTGACGGGTCAGGATGTTTAAATCCAGGCCGTATTGAATAATGGCGGCGGGGTCTTTGTCGGTAATGGTGATGGAGTCCGAATAGGGAAGCTCCGGTAACAGCTGCAGATAGACTTCCAGTAAATCGGTTAAATCCTGCTCATCCAATGCGCGCTGGCGGCTGGCCAGCAGGCAGATGGCCAGCAGATTGACCGGATTGACGTGCGCGCTGCGGTTAATGTTGACCATGATGCGCTGCGCCACATCATCGACAACCGGATTTAAAAATGCGGGTTTAGGGGCTTCATCCTGGGGCATTTTCTCCCAGTCAGGGTGATGTTCGCTGAGCAGTTCACTGAGCAGTATCGGCTGTCCGAAACTGACATCCACCTGGCCATAATTGCGGCGCAGGATACTGAATACGCTGGTAATCAGGTCCCACCAGGACTCCTTGCGCTTGGCTGATCCGCTGAGCTCCTTCTGATAAGAACGGCCTTCGACCAGCGCTTCATAACCCAGATAAATGGGCTGGAACAGCACCGGTCGTTTGGGTGAGCGCAGATAAGCTTTAACGGTCATCGCCAGCATGCCGGCTTTGGCAGGCAATAACCGGCCGGTGCGGCTGCGGGTGCCTTCGATGAAATATTCAATGTGTACGCCGCGGCTCAACAGAGTGCTGAGGTATTCATTGAATACCGTTGCATACAGAGCCTGGTTGCGGAAACTGCGGCGCAGGAAAAAACCACCGCCCCTGCGGATGAAAGAGCCGAGAATCGGCAGGTTCAGGTTGACCCCAGCGGCAACATGAGGGGGCACAAAGCCACGCTGATACAAAATAAATGAAACCAGCAGATAATCAATATGGCTGCGGTGACAGGGTACATAGATCACTTCGTGCCCTGGAGCAGTCTGCTGAAACTCTTTGAAGTGATGAACTTCAACGCCGCGATATATCCGGTTCCAGAACCAGGCGAGCAGAATTTCACAGCTTCGTATGAAGGTGTATGAATAGTTGGCGGCAATTTCCTGGGCGCAGCGGGTGGCTTCCTGCTGCGCTTCGGCTTTGGGTATTTCCGCTTTGCGGGCGTGCGCCTCGATGGCCTCCTGGACGACGTCGCGCTTGATGATGTTGTCCAGCAGGGTGCGCCGGTGAGAGCGGTCCGGCCCGATAGCGGCAGTACGCACACGCCGGAAATGGGTCCGCAGCACCCGGTTGAGCTTGCGCAGGATACGCTGATCATCCAGGCCGTCTGCGCGCAATTCGGATAACTTCTGGGTCGGGCCGAAACGCACAAAGGTGCCGCGCCCGTTGACCAGCAGACTCAACAGCCGGCGGAAGCGCCCGGCGACTTCCCAGTTTTCGCTGAACAGGATTTTGGTCAGGCTGACTTCTTCCTGGGGTGCCCGGCCAACCAGCACCGTTACCGGTACGATTTGCAGTTCCTGGTCATCGGGTAACGGTTCACTGGTCAGCAGCACCCGTAAAACCTCAGAGCTTCGCCGCGGCTGTTTGTAGCGCAATACAATGCCCTGGTAACGGTGCAGTGCACCATAACTGCGATGCAGCTGAACAGTACCGACTTCCAGCGGCGCTAGCGGCAGCGGCAGATTATGTTCGCGGCAGGTCTGTTCCAGAATAAGCAATGAGGACAGCGCATAGTTTTCCAACACGTAACAGACCGGCTTGGTGCGGTCGATGTCCAGTTCTGCGATGGGTTGTGGTTCGCTGCGCGTGCGCACCCACAGGTGTAGTATTTTACGCAGCAGGTGTAACCACCAATGGTGTAGCCTGATCCAGAAGTTTGCAGCTTCGCTCATGCAGTCTAATGCTAAGGGCTATTCAGCCGGGGCTGCATGATCGCATGTCAGCATGAGTGGGTAAAGGTTTATCGGCATCGAATGGCCCCGGAATACTTGCCAATATGCAGACCGCGGGCTAGGGTAAATAGTTCGCATCAAACAGAGTAGGGAGTCTGGATTATGCTGCGGGTTTTATACAAAAGGGTTACATTTGCCGCGATTTTGTTTTTAGCTGTAGTTGCCGTTTTGCCCGGTCATGGCGCAGAACGCCTGCCGTATGAGTATTTCGCCAAAAACAGCGATTACGGTGATGTACAGATTTCTCCGGACGGGAAATATTACGGTATCCGGTTCACCCAGGAAGATAAGCAGGTACTGGTGTTTATCCGGCGTAAAGACATGAAAATGTCAGGCGGTGCCAGTCCGCTGAGCGATGGTTCGGTTAACAGCTTCACCTGGGTCAATGATGAGCGGGTGGTCTATGAAATTTCCAGACGCGACAGCTATCTGGATACGCCTGTCGGCAATGGCAATCTGTACGCAGTCAACAGCGATGGCAGTAAGCACGATATTATTTTTGGTTTTGAGGCCGGATTAACCGGCCAGTCGGGCTCCCGGCTGAACCGTAAAACCAGCACCTTTGCAGACTATGTCATTGTCAGTACTCTGCCGGATGATGATAAACGTATTCTGATTGCCGAATACCCATACCGCCAGGTTGGACGGATATGGACACGTGACAGCCGGGCGCTGACCAAAGTCACGCGGTTGAATGTCTACTCAGGGCGCAAAGACCGGGACGATGTGCTGCCGATGCCGTCAGCGCGGGCGCTGGCAGATAACGAGGGCAATGTAAGAGTGGCAATCGGGGCAGATGAAAATGCCGATCTGGTGGTCCAGTGGAAGCCGGATGAGGACGCCGAGTGGCAGAATTTTGAGATGAATGAAGTGGGGGTGAATTCTGCGGTTCCGGTAAGTTTCAGCATGGATGATCAATCGGTATTTATTTCCGGTCAACCTGAGGACGGCGGGCCGCGGGCAATCTATAAATTGAACTTGAACAGCAGCTCCCATGCGCTGGTTTATCAGAATGAAGTGGCTGATGTGATCAGTGGTTTGTATCTTCGCGATTTGCAGGACGATTCAATCGTCGCGTTGTACTCAGAACCTGATCTGCCGCATTACCAGTACCTGACCGATAACGAGAATCGAACCGTGCGTCTGCATAAAAGTCTGCGCGCGGCTTTTAAAGGACAGGATGTGCGTATTACCAGCCACACCGATGATGCAGAAGAAGTAATTGTGTATGTCTATAGCAGCGTCAATCCCGGTGAGTACTATTTGTTCAACACTGAAACCAATAAGGCAGAGTTTCTGTTTTCACGAAGTTCCTGGGTAGACCCGCGCAAGATGCGCCCCCAGCAGCCGGTAACGATTACCGCCCGCGATGGTTTGCAGATGCCCAGTTATCTGACCCTGCCGGATGACAGCGGTGAGCCTGCGCCCATGGTGGTGATGGTACACGGTGGCCCGCATGGGCCGCGTGACTGGTGGGGCTATGATTCAGATGCTCAGTTCCTGGCCAATCGGGGCTATGCCGTATTGCAGGTGAACTACCGGGGAAGCGGTGGTTTCGGGCCGGACTATGAGATCAGGGGGCATGGTGAATGGGGCGGTAAAATGCAGGATGACCTTACTGATGCCACATTGTGGGCCATCCAAGCCGGACATGCCGACGCAGACCGGATCTGTATTTATGGCGGCAGTTACGGCGGTTATGCGGCATTGATGGGAGTCGCCAAGGAGCCCGATTTATACCGTTGTGCGATTGGTTATGTCGGTGTGTATGACCTGGCGACCATGTTCGAAAAAGGTGATATTCCTGAGCAGCGCAGCGGCAAAGGCTATCTGCTCAAAGCGCTGGGGAGTGATGAGGCCAGAATGCGGGCACATTCACCAGTGCATCTGGCCGATAAAATCAAAGCCAAGGTTTTGCTGGCACACGGCGGCAATGACCAGCGGGTACCGGTAGCCCATGCGCACATGATGAGAGAAGCCCTGGAGCAGGCGGGTAATTCACCGGAATGGCTGCTTTTTGAGCGTGAGGGGCATGGTTTCTTTGATGTTGACCATCGAATCGCCCTGTATCAGAAGATGGAAAGTTTTCTGGACAAGTATATTGGGGGTCAATCTGAGGGAGCACAGACATCGGCTGAGTGATCGCGGGTTGACAGGCGCATAAAAAAACCGGATCAGCGGTGCCGATCCGGTTTAAATTACCGGTCAAGCCGGGAAGGAATTAGTATTCAAGCGCTCTAATAAATTACGGACATATAATAGCTTATATTGCATTTATAATCCAATGCTTTACTAAATATCGATAACTTATTGTATTTATTGAAATATTTCTTTTATTTGCGTTTGAATTTTCCGGGCGGCTGCGGCTGGATCGGCAGCATCACGGATCGGCCGGCCGATCACGATGTGATCTGCACCCAATGCAAATGCCTGTGCAACCGATACTGTTCGCTTCTGGTCGTCATCGTTGGCTACCGGACGGATTCCGGGGCAGATAACCATCAGCTGATGCTCGACCCCGGCACGTAAAGCTTCGGCTTCCAGGCCGGATGAAATAACTCCGGCGCAGCCCAATTGCAGAGCACGTTTAGCGCGTGACAGCACCAGGCTGCGTGGATCGCACTGAAATCCCAGATCATCCAGATCGCCCTGATCAAGACTGGTCAGGGCTGTCACCGCCAGCACTTTAGTGTGCTGTGCGGCGTCGGCTGCTGCCTTCAGCATGGCGTCCTGACCGTGCACGGTGCAGAAATCTACCTGATGTTTATCCAGCTGCCTGACGGCTGCTGCGACTGTGGCCGGCACATCGAACAGTTTGAGATCGGCAAAGATTTTTTTGCCTTTGGCTTTTAATTCATGCAGCAGCTCAAAATAGGCGCCGGATAAGAACAGCTCCAGGCCCAGTTTATAAAATTCAACGCTATCTCCCAGCTGGTCAATCAGACTGCGCGCAGCGGTGATATCCGGAACATCCAAAGCGAAAATCAAACGCTGGTTGGAAGGGATGTCTTTGGCTTGATAACTGCTCATGAATTGGCGTCCTGATGTTCAATTAAAAACGGAAATATGGCGGCTGCACAGGGTTCCGGGTTGTCCATATGCACGTGATGGTGACCTGGAATGTCTATCTGCCGGTAATCGCTGATCATCGCCCGGCGCCGCTGCATATGCGGAATCGACATAAAGGCTGCCGGTGGATCAGGCATGACCTGCAGTACCGGGCATTTGATACCTTCCAGCATATACTGGATTTCGATTTCAGTGAACCGCACCGGGCTGGCGACCCGCAGTCGGGTATCGGTACGCCAAACCCAGCCATCGTCAGTCTGTTGCAGGCCACGTTTAACCAGCAGTTCGGCACTGGCAGGCTGCATCGGGTTGGTTTTCAGCCGGGCTGCCGCAGCGGCGTCAGGGCTTGGATGCTGGCGCAGTCTGGTTTTGGCGGCCTGTTTCAAACCGGCAAGTGCTTCACCCAAGCGGCCTGCAGATTGCTGCGGATCACCGGGCAGAGGCCCCAGTCCTTCAACCACAGCCAATGCCTGAACCTGCTCAGCCAGGGCAGCCGCTGTCATACAGCTGACCGCGCCGCCCAATGAATGCCCCAGCAGGGAAAAACGATTCCAGTTCAAAACACTGGTGAGCTGATCAATGTCCCGGACAAAATCCGCCAGGTAATACCAGCTGTGCCCGCTGCGATGGTCTGACCAGCCATGCCCGGCCTGATCTATGGCAAGCAGTTCTATCTGATCAGGCAGCAGACGGGCCAGCGGCAGGAAGGAGTGAGCGTTATCCAGCCAGCCGTGCAGAGCCAGTACTTTGACCGGTGCGCCCGGATTCCAGCGCAGGCCTCTCAGGGTAATGCTGTCGGGCAGTGTCAGTTCAATTTTTTCAGGGTTCAACGGCCTGCTTCCAGTGGGGTTAGATTGGCATAGGCAAGCACCAGCCATTTGCTGCCGGCATCTTCAAAGTGTACCTGGACCCGGGCGTGTGCGCCTTCACCTTCCAGCTGCACGATCATGCCGTCGCCGAATTTCTGGTGATTGACGGCCTGCCCCAGATAGAAACCGGCGTCATCGTGATTGTCAAGAGCAATCGTGGGGCCAGCGGAAAAACCGCTGCTCATGCCGATTCTGGGACGAACGGTTTCTATCAGCTCGTTAGGGATTTCTGCGATAAAACGCGATGGCCGGCAGAGATTCTGGTTGCCGTGCATCCTGCGGACTTCGGCATAGCACAGGTACAGTTGTTCACGTGCGCGGGTCATGCCGACATAGCATAGCCGGCGTTCTTCCTCCAGGTTGCCGGCTTCTTCAACCGAACGCTGATGGGGGAACAGACCTTCTTCCATGCCGACCACAAATACCAGTGGAAACTCCAGGCCTTTGGCGGAGTGCAATGTCATCAGCTGGACGCAATCGTCCCAGTCCTCACCCTGTGCTTCACCCGCTTCCAGTGCTGCCTGCGCCAGAAAAGCATTCAGTGGGGTCATGCCGGCCTGTTCGTCTTCATATGACAGGTTGAAGCTGTCGGCGGCGCGGATCAGTTCGTCCAGGTTTTCCCGCCGGGATTCAGCTTTTTCCGGTCCTTCCTTGTCATAGTGCAGGGCCAGATCGGTGGCCTGCAGTGCGGCTCTAACCTGATTGCCCAGCGTAAGTTCGATTTCAGGTTCAGCCAGGTCAGTAATCAGCTGGATAAAGTTCTGCAGAGGTGCGCGCAGCCGGCCTGCCTGTTCAGATTCGCAAACCTGCTTCGCCGCCTGCCACAGTGAAACCCCGGCGTCTGCCGCCAGCGCCCTCAGCTGGCTGACACTGCGTTCACCGATTCCCCGGTTGGGCGTATTGACCACTCGTTCGAAGGCGGCATCATCATCGGCGTTGGCGATCAACCGCAGGTAGCCTAATGCATCTTTGATTTCCGCCCGCTCAAAAAATCGCAGTCCGCCATAGACCCGATAGGGCAAGCCTTCACGCAGCAAGACCTGCTCAAACAGCCGTGATTGGGCATTTGAACGGTATAAGATGGCGCATTCTTCAGCACGCCTGTCGTTGGCCAGCCACTGCTGAATCTGTCCGATGGTGAATTCGGCTTCGTCTTCTTCGTTATAGGCACTGTACAGACGTACCGGATTGCCAGGTTCCGACTCGGTCCACAGATTCTTGCCCAACCGTTCCTGGTTGCGTGCAATCACTGCATTGGCGGCAGCCAGAATATTACCGGTGGAGCGGTAATTCTGTTCCAGGCGAATGGTTTTCGGTTGAAAGTCCTGGACAAAAAACTGCACGTTTTCAACCCGCGCACCACGCCAGCCATAGATTGACTGATCATCATCGCCGACGGCAAACACATTGCCGCTGTTACCGGCCAGCATCCTGATCCAGGCGTACTGAATGGTATTGGTGTCCTGGAATTCATCAACCAGCAAATGCGGAAAGCGTTGCCGGTACTGATCCAGTAATGCATTGTTTTCCAGCCACAGCTCGTGAGCACGCAGCAGCAGCTCGGCAAAATCGACCAGGCCGCTTTGTTTGCACTGGTGCTCATAGGCCTGGTAAATCTGCACCCAGCCGCTGATCATGGCATTGTCATAATGCTCAATGTCGTTGGGGCGCAGGCCTTCATCCTTGCGCGCATTGATATACCATTGCGCTTGTCTGGCGGGCCACTGGTTTTCATCCAGGCCCTGTTCGCGGATCAGCCGGCGGATCAGCCGGTATTGATCGTCGCTGTCGATAATCTGGAAATTGTCCGGCAGGCCGGCCAGGTCATGGTGGCTGCGCAGTAGGCGGTGTGCCAGCCCGTGAAAGGTACCTACCCACATGCCGCGGGTGGGGACCTGCAGCAGGTCCTGTACCCGGTGGCGCATTTCACTGGCTGCTTTATTAGTGAAAGTGACCGCCATGACGTTCAATGGCGAGACATGCTCAACCTGAATCAGCCAGGCCAGCCGGTAAACCAGCACGCGGGTTTTGCCGCTCCCGGCACCGGCCAGAATCAGCATGTGGCCGGCGGGTGCGCTGACTGCTTCGCGTTGTGCGTCGTTCAGCGGGTCTAAAAGGTGTGAGACATCCATCCGGCGTCAGTGTCAGTCACGGTTAATCGCGCGATGCCCGATGTCGTTTCGGAAGAAGCAATCCTTGGCGGATATTTGCCGGATTGCATCATATGCGTTGTCCCGGGCAGCCGTGAAATCCTCTCCCAGGGCGGTGACGCATAATACTCTGCCACCTGCGGTGACCAGCCGGCCGGCATCATCCACGCTGGTGCCGGCATGAAATGCCACCAGATCGCTACCGCCTGTAGGCAGATTATCCAGTGCGATGCCTTTGTGATAACTGCCGGGATACCCATCTGCTGCCAGAACGATACCCAGTGCAGGACGGTGATCCCAGGAAGCGTCTATTGAGGCCAGCCGGTTATCCAGGGCTGCGTCGATCAGATCAAGTAAATCACTGCTCAGGCGCATCATCAGCGGCTGAGTTTCCGGATCGCCCATGCGGCAGTTGTATTCCAGCACCCGTGGCTGACCGTTATCGTCGATCATCAGGCCTGCATACAGAAAACCGGTAAACGGTAACCCATCATCAGCCAGGCCCTGCAGCGTTGGTTGAATGACCTGCGATTCAATCACGGCTTTGATTTGATCGGTGACTACCGGTGCCGGTGAATAAGCGCCCATGCCACCGGTATTGGGTCCCAGGTCGCCATCAAAAGCGCGTTTATGATCCTGCGAAGTAGGGAAGGCAATGTAATCGGTACCTGCCGCCAGCACGATAAAGCTGGCTTCTTCGCCCTGCAGAAAGGCTTCAATCACAACCTGACTGCCGGCGCTGCCGAACTGCTCATCCTGCAGCATGCTGCGGACTGCCTGTTCAGCCTGCTGCAGTGTTTCGGCAATAATCACGCCTTTGCCCGCCGCCAGGCCGCTGGCCTTAATAACCACAGGCAGCGGCTGTTGCTGCAGGTATTCAAGTGCCGGTGTTAATTCAGAAAAGCTGGCATAGGCTGCGGTTGGAATATTATGCCGTTGCATAAAATCTTTGGCGAACGCCTTGGAGCCTTCCAGCTGAGCGGCTGCTGCCCGTGGGCCGAAGCAACGCAGGCCGGCATCACTGAAGCGGTCTACAATGCCTTCCACCAAAGGTGCTTCCGGGCCGACCACAGTCAGGTCAACAGATTCCTGTTGAGCCAGCTGCAACAGCTGGTCAATGTCTTCAGCAGCTACTGTTATGTTGCGGGTTTTATTCAAAGTGGAGGTGCCGCCGTTGCCGGGGGCGACAAGGATATCGGTGACTCTGGGCGATTGAGATATTTTCCATGCCAGTGCGTGTTCGCGACCACCTGACCCGATAATTAATACTTTCATAAAGATATCGTCCTGAACAAGCAGAGATTGTAGCTGAAGCGCCACATGAACTAATGCAGAAAATGCCGCTGACCGGTGAACACCATGGCCATACCGTGCTCATTGGCAGCATCGATGACTTCCTGATCACGCATGGAGCCACCCGGCTGAATAATCGCGGTTACACCTGCCTGATGAGCATGATCAATGCTATCCCGGAAGGGAAAAAAAGCCTCCGAAGCCATCGCACAGCCGGTAAGTTCAAGCTGTGCCTGAGCAGCTTTTTCAACGGCAATGCGGGCACTGTCAACCCGGCTCATCTGACCGGCACCTATTCCCAGGCTTTGCTGGTTTCTGGCGTAGACCACTGCATTGGATTTCACAAAGCGCACCAGCTGCCAGGCAAATAGTAAATCCTGCCATTCCTGCTCGCTGGGGCTGCGGTCACTGGCGATTGACATGGCCTCACGGTCGACTGTGTGCCGGTCGCTGTGTTGAACCAGATAACCGCCCTGGATGCGCCGATAGTCCAGCTGTGGAGTTTTATTTTGCACGGCTGCAGGCATGCTGAGCACCCGGATGTTGGATTTGCCAGCCAGTATCGGAAGCGCGGTTTCATCAACCTCCGGTGCAAGCAGTACTTCCAGAAATTGATTGTCCAGCAGCAGCCGGGCAAAGTCAGCATCAATTTTCCGGTTAACGGCTATGATGCCGCCGAAGGCTGATGTGGAATCGCAGGCAAATGCCCGCTGATAAGCTTCACCTGGGTCGTTAGCACAGGCCACACCACATGGGTTGGCATGTTTGACGATGACACAACTGGCCTGATCAGCTGATTGAGTGCTGATGGCCTGCAGGCAGTTCCAGGCTGCATCAGCATCCATCAAATTATTGTATGACAGCGGTTTACCCTGATGTTGGCGGGCAGCTGCAAAGCCTTCTGCTGGGTGGCCTGGTTGAGTGTAAAAGGCCGCAGCCTGCTGCGGGTTCTCACCGTAACGCAGCGATTGCCGCTGATTAAGGTTAAGTGATAATGAGTCCGGCAGTTGGTCGCTTGCAGCGCTGATCTGCGTCTGCAGATAACCACTGATGGAAGCGTCATACCGGCTGGTCATCTGAAAGCCCTGCAGGGCCAGTTGCCGGCGCGTGCTGATATCCGGCATGAGCGGCAGCTGCTCGATAATACCGGCGTAGTCTGCCGGGTCGGTCAAAACGGTAACCCATTGATGGTTTTTGCAGGCAGCACGGAGCATGGCTGGTCCACCAATATCAATTTGCTCAATAGCATCACTGAGTACACAATCAGCTTGACTGATGGTTTCTACAAACGGATAGAGATTGACCACCAGCAGATCGATGCCTTCGATACCGGAGGTCTGCATGATATCTGCATCCAGGTCTCTGCGTCCCAGCAGGCCGCCATGAATTTTCGGGTGCAGCGTTTTCACCCGGCCGTCCATGATTTCCGCCTGGCCGGTGACTTCGCTGACCTGAGTAACCGGTAGCCCGGCATCATTAAGCGCTTTAGCGGTACCGCCGGTACTCAACAGGCGAATATCGTGTGCAACCAGTGCCCGGGCCAGTTCTATGATGCCGGTTTTATCAGAAACACTGATTAATGCGGTTTTGATCTTGCGATCACCGTCATGCTTATTTGGACTCACTAAAATTCTCTCCTGACGCGTTGCCCGACAAATGCCCGGACTGCAACAGCATTTATATTTAATCGTGTAGCCAGCCCTGTTAAGGGCAGTTCAAACAGCGGGAAATTTTAGCATGTCGACGCGCGAAAAGCGGCCCCTGAAACTGCCTGAAAATCAAATCCTGCGCAAATATGGGCTAGCGTAATTTATGGCGTGTAAGGCGCTGTCTAAGTGTGGCGCGGGTTATTCCCAGCAGCTGGGCCGCCTTGGATTGGTTGCCCTGGGTAAATTCCATAATGGCCTGCAGCATGCCGATTTCAGTTTCATCGATAACGCGCTGGTAAATGCCGGTGCATTCAGTATCGCCGATATCGGATAAAAAACGGTGGGTGATTTCATAGGCATGGGTTGATAAAGATGAGCCGCTGCGTTTATTCAACATGTATTTCTGTCAGTTTGCCTTTAATGAAGCGCGCACAGCGCTTCATGGTGATTAATCAAATAATACAGCAGTGTTTACTGCGAAATGCCAGATTGGCCAGAAACTTTCCGTTATTGGCCGCCGTTGCCGCCGCCCCCACCGCCGCTGTTATTAATGACAGGGTCAAGGCTTAATTCATCGGCTGCACTCAGCGCTTGAGCTTCATGATAGCGTTGAACTTCAACATGGTATTGTTCCCGTACCCGACGTTGTTTTTCGGATACCTCGTTCAAACGCGCCCGTTGCCTGCTCAGCGATTCCCGCAATGATTGTGCTGTATCGTACAAAGTGGAGTACACCAGTCCCTTTTGGTCTGACAATTGCCTCTGCATGGCTTCTGCATCGGCCAGGTGTTCGCGCAGTTGCGCTACCTGCCGTTGAATCAATTCACGTTCCTTAGTGAGGATATCCAGCGAACGGTCACGAACCATAGCGATATCATCGACGGTACGATAAGTGGCCAGCAGCAGACGCTTTTTCACCCGTGCCGCCCGCTGGTTTTGACTGAGTTCAGACTCCAGCAGAATATTCGGCACATCGGCATCTTCAATATGCTCGACCACAATGCCCTGATCATTTAATCGCTGATGTTCTTCGCGAATCATATCAGGAGGAACATTGTGACCGTAGTGGACCTCACCGTTCTCGTCCAGCCATTTATAGACCGACTGCGCAATAGCGCAGGGGGAGATTGCCAGCGTGAAGAGCAGCGCCAGCCGTACCCCTAAACGGCGATGAGTTAAGATGCACTCCATAGCGTTTGATAGTCTAGCATAGCCTGTCGATGTTGCTGTAAGTTTTTGGCCTGGCCTAAAAACCCGATCAAGTCCTGTAATCTGGCAATCGAAATCACCGGAATTCCATCTTTTGCGAGTTCCTGTTTTG
Organism: Wenzhouxiangellaceae bacterium; assembly: GCA_028289455.1. Lineage (GTDB taxonomy): Bacteria > Pseudomonadota > Gammaproteobacteria > Xanthomonadales > Wenzhouxiangellaceae > JAJFKX01. The sequence continues at coordinate 100,680 of JANQPN010000080.1, read as the reverse complement.
CGGATAGTTCCCCTTGTCCGCGTTCTTCACGGTCAAGTGCTACCAGTAAAGCAGCCGGCTGTGCACCGGCTGCCTGGATAAAACTGACTGCTTCACGGGCAGAGGTGCCGGCAGAAACCACGTCATCAATAATAACGACCCGGCCCGATAATGGTGCGCCGACCAGATTGCCGCCTTCGCCATGATCTTTAACCTCTTTGCGGTTGTAGGCCCAGGGGATATCACGGGGCTGATCGTTTTCGCGTGGCAGTGCATATTCGCTGGCCAGTGCAGCTGCCAGTGGAATGCCTTTGTAGGCTGGTCCGAACAACATGTCGAATTCAATGCCCGCATGCTTAAGCGCCTGCCGGTAGCACTTGCACAACTGGTGCAATGCATTGCCGCTGCAGAATTGGCCGGCATTAAAGAAATAAGGGCTTTGTCGCCCGGATTTCAGGGTAAAGTCGCCAAAGCGCAATGCCTGAACGGTTACCGCCAATTCCAAAAAATGCTGAGTATGTTGCTGCATTAATTACTCGCCTTGCATGTCTTCCGAGGATCATAGTCAATGTTCAATGACACGCGGACTGCGACAGGCACGTCAGCCATGACATAAGCTCACTTCAGGCCTGTTGCCAGATACGGTGTGTTGATCCATTTCAGATATTTCCCCTTTCCGGAAATGATATCAGACATAATCAGAGGTTTCTAAGCTTAATTGCATGGCTTTTCAATAACCATGAGGTTATGCTGCCGGCTATGCGAGTAATTACATTAAATGCCAATGGCATCCGGGCCGCAGCCCGCAAGGGTTTTTTTGACTGGATGGCACAGCAGCAGGCCGATGTGGTCTGTATACAGGAAACCAAAGCGCAGGTTGAACAGCTGAGTGATCAGGTTTTTCATCCCCTCGGCTACCACTGCGAATATGCTGATGCCGTTAAAAAGGGATATAGCGGAACCGCAATTTACAGCCGCGTTAAGCCGCAATCCATTCAGGTCGGGTTGGACTGGCCTGATATCGATACCGAAGGCAGGTGGCTGCAATACAATTTCGCCAATATTTCGATTGTATCGCTGTATCTGCCGTCAGGTACGTCCGGGGATGAGCGACAGGCAGTGAAATATCAGGTCATGGACTACATGACGCCGCGTCTGCTGGAAATGTCGACAGATGACCGTGAATGGATTATCTGCGGCGACTGGAACATTGTGCATACCGAAAAAGATATTAAAAACTGGAAAAGCAACCAGAAGAATTCCGGTTGCCTGCCGGAAGAACGCGCCTGGCTGGACCGGGTCTTTGGTGATCTGGGTATGGTGGATGCTTTCCGGGTGGTCGATGACCGCGATCAGCAATATACCTGGTGGTCCAACCGCGGCCAGGCATGGGCCAACAATACCGGCTGGCGGATTGACTATCATGTCATCAGTCCGGGTCTGAGGGATAAGGTGAGGGCTGCGGCTGTCTACCGGGATCAGCGGTTTTCTGATCATGCACCGTTGACTATCGATTACCAATTCGAATTGAAGTGAGCAACGTGCAGCCCTCAGCATCTGGTAACCGGGCATGGCAGGAAATACTGCTGAACCAGCGGATGCTGATTTGTGTATTTCTGGGGTTCACTTCGGGCCTGCCACTGTATGTACTGATCCAGCTGTTACCGGCATGGTTGCGCACCGAAGGCGTGGACCTTGCGACCATTGGGCTGTTCAGTCTGATATCACTGCCGTACACCTGGAAGTTTTTCTGGTCACCCTTGTTGGATCGTTATTCGATTACGCGTCTGGGACGCAGGCGGGGTTGGATGCTGATTACCCAGATCATTTTATTGATCAGTATTATCTGGGTAGGCAGTTTTCAGCCTCAATTTTCCCTGGATATGATTGTTTATCTGGTACTGGCCATCACAGTGGCCAGCGCCAGCCAGGATATTGCTATCGATGCATACCGGAGAGAGCTTCTGGCGGATGATGAGCTGGGTACCGGCAATGCCATTCACGTTAATGCCTACCGGTTATCGTCGCTGGTGCCCGGTTCGCTGGGTTTGATTCTTGCCGATCATTTCAGCTGGCAGCTGGTATTTCTGGTAACCGGGTTGTTCATGCTGGTTGGCATTGTGATGACCCTGTGCGTACGCGAAGCCAGCGACTCCACTATCGCACCGCAAAATTTGCGCAGCGCGGTGATCGAACCTTTCCAGGAATTCATGAGCCGAAACGGCGTTGGACATGCACTGCTGGTGCTGGCATTTATGCTGCTGTACAAGCTTGGCGATAATATGGCAGTGGCTTTGGAAACGCCGTTTTTTCTGGACCAGGGTTTTAGTTTGACCGAAGTCGGCTCGGTTAAAAAGCTGGCTGCATTGTGGGCGTCCATCGCAGGCTCGATAGTCGGTGGGGTCGTGATGCTTAAGCTGAATATCAACCGCTCGTTGTGGATATTTGGTGTAGTGCAGATTATGTCCATCCTGGGTTATGCAGCACTCGCTCATATCGGGCATTCTCTGGTGATGCTGTTTGTGGCTGTCAGCTTTGAATATTTCGGTGTAGGTCTGGGTACGGTGGCGCTAACCGCTTATATTGCCAAACAGACCAATATCAAGTTTGCCGCTACTCAGATAGCATTGCTGACCAGCTTGACCGCGGTTCCTCGGACATTTGCCAATGCGAGTACCGGTTTTATTATTGAAGCAATCGGTTATTTCAATTTTTACCTGTTGTGCTTTGCACTGGCTATCCCGGGAATGCTGCTGCTGTTCAAGGTTGCGCCCTGGAATAAGACTGATTAACTGCCTGGGTATGCATAGGCTGATTGCCGGATGTAGCTGGCGCTAGACTTTAGTAGAGTCCGGTTTTATTCTAATCACCCTCTTCTGTCGGTTAACTGACGTCCAGCTATGATCAGCGAAATTTCATTTAATTTGCGAGACTCCTGTCGTGTGAAAGCATTGATGGTTGTTTTGCTGATGATATTGACTCAGGGTGTATTGGCGATTTCACCGCAACAGGACCTGTTTGATGATAATGGTCCGTGGGTAATGCGGGTATACGCTGCTGATACAGACGACTTGGCACAGTTAAACAGCCATTTTGATGTATGGCGACTAGACAGTAACGATGTTTACGCAATTCTGGCGGTCAAGGATGCACAGGAACGCCGGCAGCTGGAAGGATTCGGATTGACTGTGCTGATTGATTCGGACAAAACCTTACAGTACCGGATGCCGTTATCTGAGGTTTTAGGCTCAGGTGGTATTCCTAATTTTCCATGTTATCGAACAGTGGAAGAAACCTTTGCCAGCATCCAGCAGCTGGTTGTTGACCGCCCGGATATCGCAGAATTGATTGATGTCGGTGACAGTTGGGAAAGAACCCAGGATTTTCAGGACGGATTTGATCTGCAAGTCCTGCGCCTGAGCAATCGCAGCATTTCAGCAGATAAACCGAAGCTGTTTGTGATGTCGGCGGTACATGCCAGAGAGCTGACCACAGCTGAAACCATGACCCGCTTCGCAGAACGGTTAGTCAATCAATACGATATTGACCCTGATATAACCTGGTTACTGGATCACCATGAAGTCCATTTAATGCTTCAGGCCAACCCGGATGGCCGCAAGCAGGCTGAAACCGGATTGTTCTGGCGTAAAAATACCAATCAGAATTATTGTTCACCGACTTCGAATAATCGTGGTGCGGATTTAAACCGAAACTTTCCATTTGAATGGGGTGGTGCTGCCAGCAGCGATGAGTGCTCAGATACTTACCAGGGGCCCAGTGCGGAGTCCGAGCCGGAAGTCATGGCGATTGTTGATTATGTCAGAAGTATCTTCCCCGACCAGCGCGGTGAATTGCTGACCGATCCTGCGCCATTGGATGCCACAGGGGTCTTCATCGATGTGCACAGTTTCAGTCAGCTTGTGCTGTGGCCATGGGGCTTTGCGATAGATGCCGGTCAGGCGCCCAACCAGGATCAGTTTTCAACCATGGGCCGTCGGCTGGCGTTCTTTAATGGTTATCGGCCGCAACAGATACTGGGCTTGACAGCAGCTTCCGGTTCCACAGCAGATTTTGCTTATGGGGACCTGGGTGTGGCTGCTTTTGCATTTGAGCTGGGTACTGCATTTTTTCAGCAATGTGATGTGTTCGAAAATGCCATACTGGAGCAGAACATAGCCGCTATGCAGTATGCCGCCCGTGTAGCGCGTGCGCCTTACCAATTGCCTTCAGGGCCGGACATTACCAGCATCGCGATCGCTCCCAACTCTGTGCTGCCGGGGCAGGATATCAATATTCAGGTACAGGCTGACGGTACCCGTTTCAGCACGCTGACAGATCCGACTTCGCCATTGGAACCGGCCAGAAGCATTGATGCTGTCGAATTGTTTCTCGATAACCTTCCCTGGCAGGACCTGCCCAGTGGTACCGCAGCCGCAGATGACGGCAGTTTTGGCGGTACGCTGGAAACTGCCAGTGCCACATTGCCGACAAGCGGTTTACCGGCTGGGCGTTACCCGCTGTTTGCCAGAGCGGTGGGCGGTGATGGACAGGCAGGGCCGGTGTCCGCCGGGTTTGTATTTGTGCTCGATCAGGCCACTGCAGGCAGACTGTTCGGCCGGATAACTTTTACCGGGACAAATGCACCGGTACCCGGCGCGCTGATTCAAGCGGGCCCTCATCAGACTGTCAGTGACATGACCGGGAATTACTCACTCAATCTGCCGCCCGGTGCATTTGATGTCAGCGTTACGACAGATGATTTTGATGGCGTGCTGGCTGCCGTTGTGATTGACCCTGGCGAGCAGGAGGTGTTGGATCTTGATGTTGCCGGGCGTTGTGCTTTATTCAGCGATGATGTTGAAAGCGGGAACATCGGTTGGACGCCTGATGCCCCATGGGCTATCACCAGTGAACAGAGTAACAGTCCGGTGAATTCGTGGCATGACAGCCCGGGCTCCAATTACCAGCCAGATCAGGATATTTCCCTGGTCAGCCCGGTTATTGATCTTTCATCTGCGGTTGATTCGCGTCTGGTGTTTAATCATATTTGCGATACTGAAGCAGGCTTTGATTTTGGGATTGTGGAGACGTCCACTGACGGTAGCAATTGGCAGGAAATATACCGTTGTGATGACCAGGAATCCTGGCAGGAACAGCTGCTGGACATTAGCATGCTCGATGGTGTTGCCACTGCTCAAGTGCGTTTTCGGCTGGTGACAGATGATGTGGCCAATGATGAAGGCTGGTATCTGGACGATATTCAGGTGACCGCCAGCAGCAGCAAGTGTGAATTTCCGGACGATGAAACGCTGTTCCGCACCGGTTTTGAAGGTTGAGGAGTTGTCGAAATCAGCGCGTTCAGCCTGACTGAAAAACGCCACCCAATAATATGGGCTCCAGGGCACCGGTAAAGCTGCGGGTATCAAGCAGCTGATTGTTCAGGCGTTGCCTGGCGAGCCATGCAAACAACATGGCTTCCATTGCATCGGCTGATACGCCTAAAGCATCGCTGGCGATGACTTTACTGCGCGGCAACTGTTCAGCAAGTGCCTGCATCAGCACGGAATTATGCACCCCGCCGCCACACACAATAACCCGCTCAGGCTGACCGCAATCAGCAATGGCATCACCAATCCCGGTGGCGGTCAACTGCAACAAAGTCGCCTGTACATCAACTGGCGCCAGTGTGCTTAGTTGTGGATAACATTGCAGCAGCCAGTTAAGGGTAAAGTATTCGCGGCCGGTGCTTTTAGGGGGCTGTTTGCGCAGGTAGGAATCCTGCAGCATGCTGCTTAGCAGGTCAGGGATTACCCGGCCGGTAGCTGCCCATTGTCCGTCAATGTCAAAAGCCTGTTGCTGATGTTGCCGGCACCAGGCATCCATCAGGCAATTGCCGGGCCCGCAGTCGAAGCCGGTAACCGGTTCATCGTCGGCAGCAGGCAGCCAGGTGATATTGGCAATACCGCCGATGTTGACTACTGCCTGAGATGTATTTCGCTGCAAACCATAGGCATGGAAAAGTTCTGCATGGATCAGCGGTGCATAAGGGGCTGCCTGTCCACCGGCAGCCAGATCCATACGGCGGAAATCTGCAACAACCGGTATGCCGGTTTGATATGCGATGCGGTTGGGATCGCCCAGCTGCAATGTAAATGGTGGATTGGCATCGGCCGCATGATAGATGGTCTGGCCGTGACTGCCAATGGCGGTAACATCTTCAGGCTGCCAGCCTGCCAACTGGATGACGTTTGTTGCAGCGGCTGAGAATGCATCGGCTATACCGACATCGAGTGAGCCGATGGTATGCAGATCAGGGCAGCGTTGATTGTCCAGAATCGGCAGTAACTGTTTGGACAGTTCTTGCGAGTACGCAAAGGTGCCGAATGCCTCAAGCTGAATCTGATCATCGATAATGCGAACTGCTGCAGCATCAACGCCATCGGCACTGGTGCCGGATATCAGACCAATAAACTGGTTGGACTGCCGTTGCATCAGCTCGGCGGTCAGGCTTATTGCCCGGCGGCAATGCTGGAGGCTATGGCCTGCTGTCCGGCATCCAGCTCTGCCAGTACCGCCAGGGTATTTTGATGCTGGGCGAGTAGTTTATCTGTTTGTTCAGTGCTCAACGGATTGGCTTCCGGGAGATCTACCGTGCGTGGATTACGGTGAACACCGCCAACTACAAACTCATAATGCAGGTGGGGTGCGGTGACCAGTCCGGTTGCTCCGCTGTAGCCAATGATTTGCCCCTGTTTAACCCGCTGGCCTTTATTCACGGTTCTGCGGCTGAAATGCAGATACTTGGTAACGATGTCATTGGTGTGCCGGATAAACACGTAATTACCGTTAGGTCTGTTTCTCGCAGATTCAATCACGGTGCCGTCACCGGTGGCATAGACCGGTGTACCGGTGGGTGCGCGGTAGTCAACACCGTTATGCGGCCTTACCTGTCTTAACACAGGGTGCATTCTGCGCGGGTTAAAGTTGGATGTGACCTGGGCAAAGTCCAGTGGGGTGCGCAGAAAAGCCTTACGCATCGGACTGCCGTCCGGTGCAAAGTAATCAGTTCCATTGCCTGCGTCATAACGAAGCGCCTGGAAGGTTTCGCCACGGTTTACAAAATTGGCAGCAACAATTTCACCATCGCGCAGGTATTCGCCGTCGCGCCAGATTTCTTCATAGATAACCACAAAGCGGTCGCCACGGCGGATATCCAGAGCAAAATCAATATCCCAGCCGAAAATTCTGGCCAGTTGCATAATTAAGGCATCACGCAGTCCGGCCTGTTTGCCGGATGCAAACAAGTTGCCCGTTATAACGCCATTGGCCTCACGTTGTTTGGTGGTGATCTCGCGAGGCACCAGCCGGGAAGAGAGTTGCTCACCGGTTTGTTCAATGATCAGCCAATCCTGTTCTGTATTGGATCGTCGTAAAGCGCTGAACTGGCCATCATCGTCATAATCGATTTCGATGATTTCCCCAACTTTAAGACGCGTCAGTCTCTGGGTATCCTCATTAAGGTTAATAATGTTATGTACCAGCGAGGCTGACAGTGCCCGCTGTTTGAAAATGGCACCCAGGTTGTCACCGCTGTTGACTGTAACCGGTTGCCAGTCGCGTAGCCCATGTACTGCTTCTTCAGGCTGTAGAGCAGGCGTATTAGTTTGTCGTGCTACAGCTGGAACGGCAACTGCCTGTTCTGTTTGAGGGGGTTCGACTTGCGTAATGGTTCCGCCGGGCAGAGCCACTTGCTGGCCATGCTGCAATATCGACGCAGAACGGTCATTGACAGTGTCATCACTGTCCAGGAATATACCCAGGGTAAGCCCAATGATCAGCATACCGATGCCCAACAGACTGAGTCGTGGATATGCGCGTAACAGCCTGAGATGCTCAGGCAGTGTCCGGCGGGTAGCGCTCACCAGCAGTCCTTTGTGTGAACGGCGCCTCATCCTTTTTGTGCGCGGATGCTTTGGAGCAGTATGCTGGTCATGGGTGTGTATTGTAATCATAATGCAGCGCAAAACCAGCTGGTATGCGATATTCTGCGGAAAAGCAGGCGCAAAAATACTTCAGTGACTGCGCTGCGGTTTGATCGAATCCAGCGTTTTATTGCAGGAAATGTGAAATCGGTTTTTGATGGCGAACAGTGAATGACTAAGGTAAACGAGCAAATTGAGCTTTTGCAGCGTGGCTGTGAGGAAATTATCCAGATTGATGAATTGCGTGAACGGATAGCCTCCGGAAAGAAGCTTCGCGTTAAACTGGGCATGGATCCTACTGCGCCGGATCTTCATTTGGGGCATACCGTTGTTTTGAATAAACTCAGGCAGTTCCAGCAGCTGGGGCATACGGTCATTTTTCTGATTGGAGACTTTACCGGCATGATTGGCGACCCTTCCGGGAAAAACGCCACCCGTAAATCGTTAAGCGCGGAAGAGGTTCAAGCCAATGCGGAAACCTACAAGGAGCAGGTTTTCAAGATACTGGATCCTGAGTTGACCGAAATACGTTTCAATACGGAATGGATGAATCAGCTCAATGCGGCGGATTTCGCCAGCTTGGCATCACGCTACACCGTTGCCAGAATGCTGGAGCGGAATGACTTTGAACAGCGATTTAAGAACAATCAGCCGATCGCAATCCATGAATTTCTGTATCCAATTGCCCAGGGGTACGATTCGGTAGCGCTGGAAGCGGATGTAGAGCTGGGCGGGACTGACCAGAAGTTCAACCTGCTGATGGGGCGACATCTGCAACCGCAATTCGAACAGAAAGCCCAGGTGATCATGACATTGCCCTTGCTCGAAGGGCTGGATGGGGTCAAGAAAATGTCCAAATCGCTGGGTAATTACATCGGGGTGGATGAAAGTGCCGATATCATTTTCGGCAAGCTGATGTCTATATCCGATGATTTGATGTGGCGTTATTTTGAGCTGCTCAGTGCTCGCAGTAATGCTGAACTGGATCAGTTGAAGCAGCAGGTTGCTGATGGTGCCAATCCGCGGGATATCAAATTCCTGCTGGGTGAAGAAATGGTTGACCGATTCCATGGTGCCGGGGCCGGCAGCAAAGCCCGGGAAGCGTTTATCGCAAGATTTGCGCAGGGGCAGCTGCCGGATGAGCTGGATGAAGTCACGCTTGAAACAAACGGTGAGGGAATCGGTATTGCTGCAGCTTTAACCGGGGCAGGGTTGACCAGTAGTAATTCTGAAGCGTTCAGAATGTTGAAGCAGGGGGCGGTGAAGGTTGATGGTGAAAAGGTCAGTGATCGTGGCCTCAATCTGCCAGCTGGCTTTGCTGGTGTCCTGCAGGTAGGCAAGCGACGGATTGCTAAGGTCACATTGGTATAATTTTTGAGCTGTTGCTTATCGAATATTGAGTTGTATGGCCGAGATGTGCAGTGTTTTGCGTATATATAAGTGTAACAAGCAAATGCTGAGGGACTGGCTTTTTGGGAGTGGACATAGATGGTGACTTTGGAAATCACTAACAAAAGCATTTTGAGGCAGTTTATTAAGGTGAGCTAAATAAGATTCAGTGGTCTATAGGGTAAACTCTATAATGGCTAAATGACTCTTGACGATAATTCTTTATGTAAGGTTTGAATGGTAAGCTGGATGTGAAGTGAAAATGGTAAGCAAAAGAGTATTTATTTTAACTATCTGTTTTCTTGGTTATTTAGTTTACCCGAGTGATCTTTTATCTGGAGGCAATGATGGTTGCCTTTTTTCACCTGCGGAAATAAATAATAAACGTGGAGATAGTGGTGGATGTGGTGACCCGACATCAGGTATCATTATTAATTTTGATCAGTTTGGGATAGATAGATCTGATAGAGTTCTAATTCCAAAGAATAGAAGTCGTAGTCGATTTGCAATCACTGTTGTTGACGGAGATTTGCCGCCAAGTGAAGAGATTCGATTCCTGGAACTGTCTGAGTTAAAGCCGGTAGGAGATTCTCTAAGGTATCCGGATGACACAAAGATAATATATTTCATGAGTATCAGGCCTGAGCCGCCTGGAGCGCTAAATGAATATTTGAACGATAAATTCTTGCTTTCATTGTATTGGCAAGAGATAACCCCAGTGGGTGATTTGGTTTTAAGAAAAGCAGATCAGTCATTAACTATTAGAAACAACAAGTCATATGATTTAGATATACAGTGGAGGCAAAGATATTTGCCTGGTTCTGTTTATGGTTCTATAGAGATAAGGTTGACCGATAATGAAACCGGATCATCAACATCTCTAAATCAATATGGTATTCCATTCACGATGAATTCTCTCGCTTTAGCTTCTTCCTTTTTTGTGGGTGTGTTGGATAGGGTTGAGCCTGATGCAAGGAGCTCAGGCGTTTTGATTCTTAATAACAGATTAGGCAAGTAGGCTGTTTTAGATCAATTTATTCCTAAATGCTTATTTATTTTCTGTCTTCCATTTTATGTGCGCCCTTAACATGATTTTTCTGGGTTGATGGGCGGGTATTCCATATTAAAGTACACCAGGAATTGAAAATTGAAGAAAATCACTCGCCGAATTCGCAGGTAAAGTTTCTATTGGTTTGAGATTGATTGTAAATTCAGGTAGTTATGTTTAAGAATTGAAAATGGGAAATATAGTAAAGCTTTCTAGTGTTAAAGAAATGTGTTTTATTCTGGGGATGGTTCTGGGGTATAGTGTTAATTCTGGAAGCGTAGAAATAAACCCTGGTCCGAATGGCGCAGAAGATGGCTGCCTATTTTCGCCAGTAGAACTCAAGAGTAAACGAGGTGGTCCCAGTTGTGGAAACCCAGGCCCTATAACGGTTTTGTTTGATGGTTTTGGAATAGCTAGAACAGATAGGGTTGAGGTTCCAAAAAGTGAAAGTCGCAGTCATTTTGGAATTAGTCTTTTTGGTGGAAGCCTGTCCGCAAATGAAGAGATCAGGTTTTTGGAGCTATCTGAAATTAAGCCAGAAAGAGGTTCATTAGATTATCCTGATGACTCAAAGCTGATTTATTTTTTGACCATAAGCCCCGGATCAGCTGATGCATTTAGAGGGCGTCAGGAAAATACATTTCTAATTTCACTGTATTGGCAAGAAGTTAGTCCTGAAGGTGATTTGGTATTAAAGAAATCAGATCAATCGCTGGTTGTCAAAGATAATGGGCATTATCAATTGGATATACATTGGAAACAGAGATACCTGCCCGGTTCAATGTATGGCTCTATAGAGCTGAGGTTGACTGATGATGAGACTGGTTCGACAGTTTCGCTGAATCGGTACGGAATTCCATTCAGTTTGAACATGACCCCTTTGGCTTCTTCGTTTTTTGTGGGTACATTGCATCGACTTCAGTCTGAGGAAATGAGCTCAGGTTACATGTGGCTTGTTGATAGAAGGGATAAGTAAGTTAAAAGTCAAATTTATCAATTTTCATGACATATATGGCACGCTATAATTTTTATTTGGCTGACCTATTCTTGATTTCATTTAAAACTTTTTCAGCTGCTAAGTAATGTTCATGATCTGATCCATAAACATCTAGGAGGTTCGGCAGGCTTTCTTTAAGTAACTCTTTTGCAGTGTTGGTATTTCCTTTTTTGAAATAAATCTCAGCAAGTTTGGTATTGGTTCGTGCCAGATGTCCCCTTGAAGCAGGGGCGCTGGAAAAAATTTCCTGACTTGTTAAGTAGTGCTGCTCTGCACTTTCCAGGTCATTCAATGTGAAGTATAAGCGGCCCGCTTCTCTATGAAAAAAGCCAACATTTCTGTGTGGTTTGGAGTAATGGGTACTTCCAATTTCAATGGCCTCCAAAAGGTTTTTTTCTGCCACATCAAGGTCTTTCATGTTGTCAATTAATGTCAGGCCTATATTATATTTTGCCATTGCAATTCGTATATCGCTATCGCCAAAAATTGCTTTCAGAATGCTGATGCTGCTGAGGTAGTCCTGAATACTGCCGGTGATATCATCCGTATTCGACTTTATCAATCCGGACAGGTTATATGAAGAGGCAACACTGATATGCTCCTCTCCAAATATTGCAATCCGCAAATGGATTGCTTTCTGTGAGAAAAAAACAGCTTTAGTAAACTCATCGAGCCTGTGGTGTGTGACTGCCAGTTCGTGCATCATTGTCGCAGTGACATGATTGGGTGTGGGCTGTATTTTTTCTTGAATTGATAACGCTTCCGCCAAAATAGCGTTGGCTTTCTCATATTCACTTTTTCGGATATATAATCTTGCTAGTAACATTTGATTATTAATAGTTTTAGGGTGCTCTCTACCATAAAATCTGTTAAATCCTGCCAGGCTGTCCTTCATTAAAAACTCAGCATCATTGAGGCTTGCGGAAGATTGGATGATTTTTCCTTTCAGCAGTTGTGCATCAAGATATATTGCCTGTAAGCCTTGTTCATCAGCTGACGCATGTTTAAGAGATAATTCGACATTTTCCAGCGCGGGATCATAATCGCTTTTTTGCCAATGTATGTCTGCCAGTAGATAGTAGCTGCTGGCGAGTTCATTGTTTCCGGTATCAGGAAGGCTTGTAAGAACCGTTAATACTGATTGGGTGAGTTGTTGTGCAGTATCATAACTGCCCAGGTTGGTATAAACCCTGGCCATATTAATCTTAAGGTCAGTCAGGGTTTTGGTTTCGCCAGCGAGTTTTTCGTCAATCTGTTCTAACGATTTGTCAAGAATGGCTTTAACCGATGTCTCTTCGCCCAGGTTGACCGTTGGATCAGAATTATCATAGGCGCTAAGCAGCAGATTAGTAATCGCACTGGCCTTGCTCTGTTCCTGCTGTGCAAAGTCGCGTTGTTCGCGCAGTTGTTGCGATTGCACAACGATAAAGATAATAAAAGCAATGGTTGCGAATATGGCTGTTGCTGCTATGCCCGCCGGTATACGGTTTCTCGAGAGGAATTTTTTACTGCGGTATACCAGGCTGGGTGCTCTGGCTGTGACGGGTCTGTTAGCCAGGTAGGCTTGCAGGTCCTGCTGCAGAGCCATTACCGTGGGATAGCGCAGAGCTGGTTCGCAGGCTAAAGCTTTGATGACAATACGGTCAAGGTCACCAGCAATCTGATTGATCGCCTGGCGATTGGCAATACCATCAACAATAAAGCTGGTTTTGTTATCAAGATGCTTGTTCAGTGCATGGCTTGGATTAATCGGCTGCTGCTCGCATATTGCCTGCTCCAGTTGCTGACGGTGCTTTTCAAATTGGGCAAAAGGCCGTTGTCCAGATAGCAGTTCATACAGCATAACCCCAAGCGCATAAACATCGGTGGCAGTGCTGATCGGCTGACCATCAATTTGCTCTGGTGTGGCATACAAAGGGGTTCTTGGTTGGGTATGCAAAACGGTATGAACTGCTGAGCTGGAGTTCTGATCCAGCAAGGTGGCAATGCCAAAGTCCAATAGCTTAGGTTCCCCCTGCTCATTAACCAATACATTGCCGGGTTTGAGGTCACGATGGATAACCAGCTTCTGGTGGGCGTACTGAACTGCATTGCACAGCTTAATAAACAGTCGGATTCGCTGTTGCACCGATAGCTGATGCTGGCCGCAATAATGGTGGATGACTTCGCCCCGGACATACTCCATGACCACAAACAATAAATGCTGATCTGCTTGTCCACCGTCGATCAAATGGGCGATATTGGGGTGTTCCAGGTTGGCGAGAATTTGCCGTTCGCGCTGAAAGCGCATACGCAGGTCTTCACTCAGGATTCCGCAACGAATCAATTTAACGACTACCTGTTTATCAAACTCTCCATCGTCACGCTGAGCCAGAAATATCTGGCCCATACCGCCCTCGCTGATCTTTTCGGTCAATACATAAGGCCCCAGTCTGGTGCCTTGTAGCATTTGATCCAATGCGCCGGGTAGTTGGTTGAGGGCAGATGAGAATGCAGTCCGAGTGCCCATCTGATGGGCATCTAGCAAAGCATGTACGGCATGCTTGACGTCATCTGTGGCAGTGCTCTGGCTCAATTGTTTGTCTTGTTCTTCTGGCTCGAGATGCAAGATGCTTTCAAACAAAGTTTGCGCCTGTTGCCAGATGGTCATGGAATCCATACGTTAAACCTGGTCATGGGGGTTAGTGAGATATATGCAGAATTCATCTAATGAGTTCAACAGACGGTAATAGGGAGTTTATTCTAACGCCTGCACACTGAGATGGGTGTGATTATTTTGCAAATGCGTTTTTTCCTTGAGCTGCGTGCCTAAAGTACTCTGAGAGCCCATATCGGCATACAATCTTAACTTGCGAATGGCATAACGGCTGAGATATAGATTTCAGAAGTAATTATCGCCATGTGCATACAGGGTTTGGCTGATTCAAATGATAAACGAAGCGGAGTTGGGTAAACAACTAATAATGACTGGCAGCCAAACTGTCATGACTTAAAGGTTCATTCGGCACAATACTGTAAATAGAATATTCTTGTTGAATAATAGTTGGCCGGTTTGTCGCTAGATTTACGTCTGTATATATGACTGAACTTGTATGTGAAGCATTTGATTGTTGAATGGAAGATGCGGCCTATAGATTTGATATACTCCAGGATGAGCTGAAGGTTTCAAGTGTTTTGCGTCTGCCTTGATATCATGAGATTCGAAGTGATACGAGCTATTCTGCATTGGCATTTAAACGGTTGTATACATTTGATTTATTTTATTTATCATCGGTGAAGGATAATCGGGGTTGTGGAAAGAGCAGTTGGACGGCTTCACAAGGTATATAAATTATTATGAATAAAAGCAAAATATTATCTCTTCTTTCTTGTTTAACTGTTTTTTTACTTATCGGGTTTTTTGTAGATACTATTTATGCTGGTCCTGTCACATCTGATAAAGAAGATGGCTGTATCTTCGGTATGGCAGAAACTGAATCGGGGCGTGGTGATCTGGGCGGTTGTGGAAGTCCGTCTGCGCTGGCGCGCAGGATATCATTTAATTCACAGGGAATTGTAGTATCCAAACATATAGCAATACCCAAAATTAAAAGCCAAAGCACTTGGGAAATTAAGATCGTTGATGGTGTGTTGCCGGAAGGTGAAAAGATCAGGCTCATGGAATTGTCTGGTATTAGAGCCGACAACGGTACGTTGTATTATCCGAATGATTCAGAAATGATTTATTCTATTTTCCTAAGCCCAAAGCCGCATGATTCAAATAAGTTTTTACTTGATCTTTCTTGGCAAGAGGTTGACAGAAAAGGAAGTAAAATAATAAAGACTATGCCTCAGCCAATTGAGCTGAATAATAATGCACGATATGTCTTGGATGTTACCTGGAAGCAAAGGGATTTTATGTTTATAAATACCGGCTCTATTGAAGTAATGCTAATGAATGCAGGTAGTGGAGGAGCTATGGTGTTTAATCAGCAAGCAGTTTTTAGCTTGGGTTTGGAGCCTATAGCTTCATCTTATTTCCTGGGATCGCTAAATCGTATTCTTCCTGGTCATATGAGTTCTGGCTTTTTGTGTGTAAGTCAAACCATTGGTGTATGCGATTTAATTTTGTAACTCAACATAAGGCTAAATACATTCTTGTAAACTTTGCTACAGCTGTTTATGCTTTTTGCCTGTTTTGAGAGTTGCAATGCTTTCAAGCAAAGTTCGAATCTGACGCTAAACAGCTTCGGGGATTATTTAACAAAGTATCCTGCACAGTCGGATAATGTGCTGTTTCGATTCACTAATAAACTAGATAAGCTTAAGTTAATAGTGATATGCATGTTTTTCATGAGCGCTCATTGCCTCAGGCTTTACTCCACATTATGAATGCCTGTGCTAGACAGAAGTTTGTGGCTGAAAGTGAGGAATTGCGCCTGTTTTTCCAGTTTATGGTGCGCTGAATCAACGAGTTGATAGAGTTTGAGGTCAATAGATAAATTGATGGGTGTTTACATCTTGCTAGTGTTAATTTGAGGATTGCATATTATGATGGATGTAACTTTTCGCAAAAGCCCACTTTCTACGAACTGTACGCTCAGAAACTTCTAAAGCAGTAGATATTTCCTGCGAAGTCATATCGGTAAACAGCCTTGCGCTGAATACAGACGAAGCCTGAGAATCAATCTGCCTGAGCTGGTGTAACAGCTGGCCCAGGTTCAACAGCTCAAGATTGAGCGTTTCATGAGCCGGCAGCAGGTCCTCATCAATATCCATTCTTTGCAGGTTACCTCCCCGGCGGAGAGATTTTTTGCGGCGGGCATAATCAATAATGATCTGTTCAATGGCAGTGGCTGCTATGGAGAAAAAGTATGTACGGCTTTTATCGGGGAAACTGTCTGATCTGGAAAACTTGATATACAACTCATTAATAACTTCAGTTGCCTGTACAGTAATGTCCTGAGACCGCCCATACAGTTTAAAACCGGCAATTCGTTTCAGCTCAGGATGCAGCAGTTGAAATAATTCATCACGGGCTTCGGCGTCACCCTTCTGGCAGCGCTCGAGCAGGGAGTTGATCCTGTTTTGATTCGACTCACTCATACAATCTATGGTATTCGAAGTTGTTTAAGAAACCCTTAAATACCGTCACCAATTCTACTGATAGAGCCTTGGCAGCGCCTTAGCGATCGTTTTTCCCTTAACTGAGTCACCTGACTTGGGTATCTGAATACTGACTTTAGCCTATTTGGGGTGTGTTGTGCCATGCTGCCATGTTCTTTAGGTATTGCGTGTTGCTTGACATGCAGTATAAATGCTGCATAATAATAGGCAGCATTTATACTGCATTTTACTTATGGAACTGATTTTTAAGGCATTGGCATCTCCGGCGCGGCGGGAAATTTTGGATCGGTTATACGTCGAGCAGGGTAAAACCCTGTCGGAACTTATCGAGGGTCTGGATATGCGCCGCCAGTCTGCAACGCGGCACATCGAGCTTTTGGAGCAGGCCGGTTTGATTGTCAGTCATTGGCGGGGCCGTGAGAAATTACATTATCTCAATCCGGTGCCACTGGAAGAGATCAGCCGACGCTGGCTGGACAAATTCTCGCAAACCAAAGTTGCAGCAGTGGTGAACCTGAAACAGGCCCTGGAGGAAACGAACAATGAGTAATACAGAAAACACCCCGGACTATATCTATGTAACGGTCATTGCGGCATCTGCAGAAAAAGTCTGGCAGGGTCTGACTACTGCAGAATTTACCCGGCAGTACTGGCACTCAACCAGTATTCAGAGTGACTTCAAGGTCGGTTCCAGGGTCGAGTTTCTGGTCGAAAATGATGAAGTAGGCTGTGAAGGGGAAGTGCTGGTCTGTGATTATCCTAAAGAACTCTCGTATACCTGGGCATTCCCACGTAACCCGGATACCCGCGCCGAGTCTCCTTCGAGAGTTACTTTTAAGCTTGAGACTGTGGCCGGTGGAACCAAGCTGACTGTAGTCCACGATCAATTCCCATCCGGCTCGAAGATGTATGAGTTGGTTTCGGGTGGCTGGCCGCTGGTGATCAGTGGTTTGAAGACATTGTTGGAAACCGGTTCGGCGGTTGATTTTTCAAGGATGTAATCAACAGCTATAGCCGCTCAAAAGGCTTAACACTGAGCCCGCCATCAACTTCAGGATGGAGAGTAACAGCGAGTCGCTCCAGGGCATCAACCAATGTCGGACTGGGGCGGGCGAAGTAATCCTGGCCATCGGCCAGATAAACATTGCCATTGCGTACTGCACGCAGCTCCTGCCAGCCATTGCTCTGCTGCAGGCAGATGGCAATATCCTCCCGGGTTCTGGGAACCGAAAAACCACAGCAGGCAATCATTAATACATCGGGGTCGGCATCAAATACCTGTTGTTCGGTTATTGTGGTTGAAGGCAAGCCATGATTACCCAACAGGTCATCTCCACCGGCCAGGTTTATTAGTTCAGGATTCCAGTGCCCGCCGTTGAATGGCGGAATCAGCCATTCAAGAAATGCCACAGTCGGCTTATTTGATACGCTTTTCTGATAGGCATCCGCTACATAATCTATGCGTTGCTGGAGGCTGTCTATGCATTGTGTGGCGCGATCGCGCAGATTTAATGAGGTTGCAACCCGTTGAATATCATCTAGGACATCTTTGAGCGTGTTGGGATTCAGATCTATCAACATCGGTGTCGATGAAAGAGAACACAGTGCATCCTGAACATCACCGGTGGAAACTGCGCAGACATCGCACAACCCCTGGGAGATGATGATATCCGGTGATGCCTGTTCCAATTGTTCGATATCCAGCTCATACAACCCCAGTTGTTTTTCATCAGGTTCAGGGGTGTTGTCATGCAGGTTGCTGATGTAGCTGCGGACAAACTGGTCAATTTCACTGCTTGATTTATGTTGGGGAACGGTGGTGCTGGTAAGGCGAGGGAGATTTTGACATTCAGGCGGTGGATCACAGCTGTGCGAAATGCCCACCAGCGAGTCCTGCAAGCCTAGTGCGCAGACAATATCCGTGGCGCTGGGTAGCAGTGTTGCTATTCTTATCATGTCGGCCCCTCCAGCAAATCTGTAAAGATAAAACCATCTCGTTCAACGGTTTGCCCTATTGTAATAGGTATATCTTCATGAAACGAAGGGCTGGACCAGCAGAAACTGTGAAACTCGCCATTCTCTCCGCATGGGTCAACATCATCTGGCAGGTCATTAAGCAATTCACGATCAAAGGCCCGTCCGGCCAGTTCACGCGGCATCACTCGCGGGTCAATGCAGGTCAATTGAGCCCGCAGACCGCCATTGAGCATATCGATTGCTAGTTTTGAGGTATCTTCTGCCCATAATGGAAAAATGGGATTAAAGCCCAGCGTTGCCATCTGGCGTTCACGATAGCTGCGGATATCAGCCAGAAACAAATCGCCAAAGGCTATCTGCTCTGTGTTGAAGCGTTGTGCTGCCTGGCGCAAAGCCGAGCCGAATCGTTGTTCATACTCGGCATTACTGCAGGGTCTTGGAATTTTCACTTCGACTAACGGCAAGCCGGCCAATTCCGCCTGGCGCCGAACCAGTCTGTGGCGCGTGGCATGCATGGCGACCCGGTTGACGTCTTCACTGAAAGTGGTGATCAGTGCCACCACTTCATGTTCATCAGTATTTTGCAGTCGGTGCAGTGTCCAGGCAGAATCTTTTCCCGAACTCCAGGATAGCAGTGTGCGCATCAGGCAGTGGCCGGACGGTTGGGATAACTGGAAGTCAGCAGATGATATGCCCCGAAAAACAACAAGCTGTATACAGTATCACCAGCCAGCGTATTGCCGTAATACGGGATGGCCATCAGATAGCATTCGATCAGTCCGCTCCAGGTATAACCGTACATGCCGGCCAGCCAAACACCGAAGTTGGAGATCAGGAAAAACCACAGTGAGCCACTCAGTACAGCGCCGCCCAGGCGTAAGGCAGTAACCTTGTAGTGCATCCATGCGCCACCGATCAGCGCAGTGCCGGCAAACCCGGTGTATACACACAGCATCACAACCGGGCTGTAGCCACCGGTGAAAATATCACCGATAGCCAGTGGGATGAGCGGGATCAGCCATGCCCAGCGGCGGTTGCAATAAGCGCCGGCAAACAAGCCGGTCGCGCCTATGGGTGTCAGATTCCATGGGTGAGGAACCAGACGGACAAAAGCGATCATCAGTAAGATGAAGATCACATCCGGCCTGGCGGTAATTTTTTTCCATATATTCATCATTACCGTCCGAAGTGATAGCGGATGCCTGCAAAGGCGGTAATCCCCGGTGTGGCGAAGCCCACAACTTCTTCATAATCTTCATCCAGCAGGTTATTGACCCGGGCAAACAGGTCCAGATTTTCGGTTACGCGCCAGTTACCGGTGAGATCCACCAACACAAAGCTGCCTAACTCGAGCCGTTGAGATGGTTCGGGGAAAGGCGGGAAAAACAGGTCTGTACGGGTACCGTTGTAGCTGACATTCAGATTGATATTGGTGCGTGCATTGTTACCGCTGTAGTTCAGATTGAAATGCGCTACATGGCGTGGGCGGCGAACCTCACGGACACGCTGGGCACCATCCGGTTCGGTAGCATCGGTGTAGGTATAGTTCCCGGTAGCTGTAAACCCTGAACCCAGGCGCCAGCTGGTAGCAAACTCAATGCCGTTGCGTTTACTGGTGCCGTTTTCGTTGGCCGCGGTGAATACGCCGAGGTCAGGGTCAAATACAAACCCGTTAATTTCGTTGGTGAGGTTTTGGTTAAACCATGTGAGGCTGGCTGATCCCCGGTCAAAACTATGTTCATAACCCAGCTCGAACGATTCAGATTCTTCCGGATCCAGATTGGGGTTGCCGACAAAAGTATCCGCAAAAAAACCGAAACGCTCAGTGAAGGTCGGCGCTTTTTGCCCTTCGCCGTAAGCAGCTCTGAAGCGTCCCATATCTAAAAGGTTATAGCCCACTGCAGCCTGATAGCTGGTAGCGTCATTGAAATCACTGAAAATATCCCGCCGCAGACCCAGGTTCCAGTCCCAGGCAGCGGCATGACCAATATATTCAAGTACCAAACCGGTGGTGTCTATGGACTGGTCCTGATTGGGGTCGCCAAATGCAGTTGCCGTTCCCCGTTGGGAAAAATCTACATCTTCATGATCGACAGCACCGGTGAGACGGTGATCGGATGTGATCTGGTAATCGATTTGATAGCGAATGCTGAATTTATCACTGGCGGTGCTGGTGGTTTCAATATTATCGGTGAAGTTATCGTTATCAGTGTCCTGATAGGAAAGGGCTGCTGATTGGGTCAGCCGGCCACCCAGGCTGTTGAGAAAGCCACTCAATTTAGCGTAAGTCCTGGTCGCTTCATTGTGCTGGTCGGCATCAGCCGGCAGACCGGTTACTGCAAAATCAATTGTGTCGATATCAGTTTCAGCATTGGTATGGCGCAGCACCGCTTCCAGCCCAGCGTTACTGCCCAGGTCTGCATTCAACTTGCCGCTGAAAGTGGTATTTTCAGAACCGTCCTGCTCATCACCGATGCGGCTGATATTGTTGCCATCAGTTTCAAATCGGCTGATGCCCAGATTGCCGCGAATGGCATCGGCAGCAAAGTTCAGGTGACCGCCGGCATTGATGGTGGCATTTGATCCACCCTCAATGAAAATGCTGCCATTGGCGCCCGGGTTATCACGGCTGCCGCTGCGGGTAATGATATTGATAACCCCAGCGAGTGCATCGGTGCCCCATAAGGCGCTTTGCGGGCCGCGCAGGATTTCAATGCGTTCGATATCGGCAGTTGTCAGAAACTCAAACCGGAATTCATCGCCACTGGCCGGGTCATTGGCTTCCACCCCGTCGATAAGCACCAGAAGCTGATTGGCTTCCGCGCCGCGCACGCGAACCTGAGTTTGCGTGCCCACTCCGCCGGATCGTGAAACTGAAAATCCAGGGACATCACGCAGCAGATCGCCGACATGCACCGCCTGGCGCTGCTCAATTTGCTCACGGGTAATAATGGTAATCGATTGCAATACCCGGTCGAGTTCAATAGGAGCTCGCGAGGCGGTGACTACAATTGGATCGAGGTCTTGATTATTGTTATCGGTTTGCGCTGCAAGTGTTGCAGAAAGGCTCAACACCAGCGTTGCTAAAAAGGCGTTTGAAATATTCACTTTATGAATTACTCCGTGCCGTGTTCCAACCCGAACACAGCTTCAGGATCGTCTGCGGAGAATCACCGAGGGGAGCGCCTGGCTCATCCACGTGATCGCCCGCCGCGATCATACGTCGAAAAAAGTCACAGGCCGGTCTCCGGGCTTACGAAGAGCATATTGCAGCTATCTCGATCGCCTTCCCACGGATATCGCAGTGGCTTGCTGATCGATGCTTCGTCTACCGTTGCGGGGGCAGCGACGGACTTGGACCGTCTTCCCGTTTAACCCATTGGCCGGATGGCCGCTGAGCACCAGTAACGCGAGTGGGGAAAATACCTGATGGCAATAGCGCCGTCAACTTTGCATGAAGGCAGCGGTGTCCGTTCAGGCAAGAATATTCAGGTAGCCGGGAACATCAAAATCCGTGAAATTCCAACGATATGACAAACGTGAAGGGTGTCTGGGATGGCCGTTACTGCGCAGGCTGCCAAACTTTACCCAACGCCCGTTGAGGCTTTCAACAACACGATTGACGGTTTTGAACCCATCAAGCAAATATGGCCGCAGATTGATGTCACCACCCCATGCTGCCCAAAACACGGGTTTGGGCTCTGACTTGGCAAAATCAGTAATGGTCTGGATATTCTGCTCGAACATGGCGGTATTACGGCGCTTGGGCAAACGCCAAGGCTGTGTGCAGCGCAGAGGATAAAGATTGGTCATAACAAAACCATCGAATCCATGCATTAAGGCTGCTCTTTCTACTTTGGTGACAGTGATATCCGGTTTTAGCTGGTTGGCAGTGCTCGGATTAAGGCCAACCACAAACAATTTTTTGGCACCGCTTTTGCCGAGGATATATCTGGCGGTGTCATTGCTGTTGCATTGGTATAAATCGTACATAAAGGGATATGCTGCAAATTATCAGGTAATGTTAATGAAAAACCATAGAAAACTATTTTTGCTGTTGATTAAGGAAAACATGCAATTGAAGCTGATTCAACTTAAGCTCCAGCCAGATTGTCAATCATTTTGAATGATGTGCTTATTTCTTATTCAGAACGCCTGGCAGGCAGTTGCCCGGCGCCAATACAATTTGCATCAGTAAGGTCTTGCAACGGCTGGCGCTCTAGTGGTAATTGTGTGTATAAGATATTGTATTTTCTGAATTTTTTTGCAAGCCCAATAAGGTTATAAAAGTGCTTATTCAATTGACGCTCAGCTGGCTTCGGGCCTATAATCAATTATGAATTCAGTTGACCGTTTTATAAGAGTCAATCTTGTCAGTTTGATATTTTTTGTATTGGGGTTTGCGTTAGCACACAATGCATTCGGTCAGAGTTCTGCTCTGGACGCTGCCGCGCAGGCTTACACTGAACAGGATTGGCAAACTGTTATCCAGCTGCTTGAGTCAGCACCATCTGCAGCTGCACGCGACCGATTGCTGGGTTTGGCCTATTATCACCGGCAACAGCCTGATCAGGCATTGCCCCTTCTGAACCGCGCTGCTGCCAACAATCCGGCAGATGATGAGGTCAATCGTGCGCTGTTAAACAGTCTGATTGCCGGGCGGGATTTTTCTGCAGCCAATTCATTGCTGGCACAGATTCCAGCGGGTAACAGTGATGATTATCAGCTGTATCGTGCACGGATTGCTGCGGCCGAAGGTGACCACACTGCTGCCGACAGTTTGTACCAGCAATTGCTGGAAGCAGATGATGCTTCACTCGCTCAGGAAGCCGCTGCCGAGTATATCGAATACCTGCAACGTAATCGCCGCTATAAGGAGGCTTATGAGGTTGCTCAACAGGCCATTCGCCGGGCGCCGGATTCATTCCTGAGTTACCGGTTCCGTCAGGTTAGTGAAGTACGCGATCAGCCGGCGCAAAGTCCCTGGAGTTTTACCCTTGGTTACCGCCTGGAATACGATGACAACGTTGCTCTGCTGCCGGATGATCTGGCTCCCGGTGGTGGTGAAGATGAGGAAGATTTCCGCCATGTGGTCACAGCCGATGCGATTTATCAGAAGAAACTGGGCGGGAATTGGATGCTGTTTGCCGAAGGGCGGGGCACCCAGTCGGTTCATCACCAGGCCAGTGAATTCAACTTTACCCGATTAAACGGATTACTGGGTACCGGCCAGTCCTTTAACGGCTGGGGCTGGCGATTACCGGTGGAAGTCAGTCATGACCGCTTTGACGGGGATGCATTCAGTACGACAGTCACCGTCACACCGGGTGCCTATGTACGTGTAACCGGTAATTTATATACCCATGTGTACGGGCGGTACGCCAGCAGTGATTTTGACTTGGTGGCGTTTCCGGAAGATGACCGCAGTGCGGAAATCTATGGAGGCGGCATATTATTCGGGGGCAACATTACCCGTCGCTGGACACTTCGCAGCATTGTCGAATACCTGGACTATGATGCTGACGGCAGTAACTGGGATCGTGAAGAAATTCAGGCCTACACCTATACTGAATACAACTTCACCCCGGTATGGTCACTGGGGATAGGTGCGCGATATACCGATATTGATTTTGACAACCTGAACATTCCATTTCTTACGGAAAGAGCCGATGAAAGCTGGGAATATTATCTCAGCTCAACCTATCAGGTTGCCTCCGGCTGGTATTTGCGTGGTCAGCTGACCTATGTCGATCATCAGTCCAGCATTGCAGCATTTGATTATCAACGCTTTGTCGCCTCAATAGGCGTGAGCTGGCGGTTCTAAAATGAAGAACAGACATCCATCATATTTATCAATCTGGCTGGCGGCAGTGAGCGTGTTGCTGTGCAGTCTGTTGACAACCACTGCTTATGCGCAGGACAACCAGACTGTCGGTGAAGTGATCCGACTGCAGGGTGAGGTTTCGGTTATCCGGGCCGCACAAAACACTACGCTTGATGTTGGTGATCAGATACAACGCAGTGATCAGTTAATTACACTGGACAATGCACTGGTCGAAGTTCAGTTTACCGACGGTAGCAGTTTTACTCTGGACGAAAACGCCCAGGTGGCAATTGCCCAGTATGCACCTGGCAACGCGCCGCGCAGTTTATTGCAGCTGACCCGGGGAAGACTGCGCAGCCAGGTTTCCAGTGCGTTTTCCAGCCGCCAGGACAGCTATCAGGTGGAGACCCGTGAAGGCGTTATGGGTGTTCAGGGAACAGTATTTGAAGTGGTTGCCGCAACCCGCGAAACATCGGTGTATGTCTATTCCGGGCTGGTTTCAGCCACCAGTCAGGATCCGGCTTATCCAAGCACCACCCTGTTACGTGCCGGTGATTTCATCAGTATTCGCCTGGGTGAACCGATCCGTCCTCCGACCAGATTCTTCGGCGCAACTGAGGAAACTGCTGCTGTCGCTACTGCTGATGCCGTTATCGGCTCAGGTGGCGATCAGGCGATAATTTCAGGTGGCGATCAATCAGTCGATCCTACCGCGCCGG
Organism: Wenzhouxiangellaceae bacterium; assembly: GCA_028289455.1. Lineage (GTDB taxonomy): Bacteria > Pseudomonadota > Gammaproteobacteria > Xanthomonadales > Wenzhouxiangellaceae > JAJFKX01. The sequence continues at coordinate 75,659 of JANQPN010000080.1, read as the reverse complement.
CTCCAACCATGTCGGATCAGCCTGCCGGTGAAATGGGGATGGCTCCGCCGCCACCGCGGCCGCCTTCAGGAGGATGATCAGTCGGCGGTCGAGAAGTGGGTATTTAACTGTCCGAAGTAGCAGCGACTACAGGTAACAACCAAAATGTACCAAGCAACAATGCCATTAATGCGACGTTTTCGTAAAGCATTAGCACTATCGGGATTCATGATGATCCCGATTTTCAGTCAGGCACAAGTAATTAATGTTGATCCGGGACAGGTCAATTTTAATATGGGTGACAGTTTGTGCAGTTTGTATGAAGCAGCACAATCCATCATCGACGGCAGTGCGGTAGATATGGCCTGTGAAGCGCCTATTGCCGGCTTGAATACCATCAGTCTGGCGCCCGGCAGCACTTATATGCTGGATAGTGATCCGGATCTGGACAACGCTTTTGTACCGGTAGCTGAGTTCATACTTAACGGCAATGGGTCCACCATTATGCGTGCACCGGCTGCGCCGGAAATCACTATGATCCGGTTTGGCAATACCGGTCAAATCAATGATGTCGTCCTGGCCAACTCAGGCATGGCAATAGCTGTTGAACTGTTCACATTGAGCGCATCGTTCAACAACGTTGAGTTTGTGAATAACGGGACCAGCATAGGTATGACCACTTCAATGAATGTAGTGGTTCAGAACTCAACTTTTCGCGGCACCGGTTCAGAAACCGGAATCGGCGGTACTGAATCGATGTTTGTCGTGAACAACAGTACTTTTTCCGGTTTGGGTACGGCCATCAATCTGGGCGCCGGATCGATGGACATCAACAACACCACGATTGCTGATAATCAGACTGGTATCAATGGTTTCATGCTTGATACCAGCAGCATTGCCAATTCGATATTGGACAACCCCGCCGGTACCAACTGTGCGGGAGACGCACCGACATCGGCAGGCTTTAATATTGACTCGGACAGCAGCTGCGGGTTTGCCGGAACAGGCGATATGAATGGCGTAGATCCATTGCTGAATCCACTGGCGAATAATGGTGGCCCAACGCCCACTCACTTACCTCAATTGGTTAGTCCCGCTATTGATGGCAGCAATAATGCCGGAGTGGCTTGTGAATTTAATGACCAGCGCGGAGTATCGCGCCCTGTAGACGGTGATGGTGATTTGACGGCACTGTGCGACATCGGCGCAGTTGAGGTTGAGGTCACAGATTTAGACTTATCCGTAGACAGCATGGCCAGTACACCTTCGGTATTGCCGGGTGATTTTATTTCTTTCACTATCACGGTTGATAATTCCGGCCCTGCTGGCGATGACAGTGTTACTGTATCAACGCCATTTCCACCAGAGCTGGTGAATGTCAACTGGAGCTGTTTTGCCATGCCTCCGTCGCAGTGCTCATCAGGTGACGTCGGCGATATCAATGACACTGCATCGATAGCCAATGGCGGGACGCTTACCTATAACGTCAACGCGCAGGTCGATCCCGGTGCTACTGACAGCTTTTTTGTGACTACCACGGCAACTTCCAGTCCCGGTCTGACAGATACCATGCCGGGCAACAACTCGGCCACTACTGGGGTGATGGTTAACCTGCCGAATTTTGATCTGGCCATCAGCAAGACCGATAACGAAACCGAGGTTAACCCGGGTGATCAGCTGACATATACGATTACCGTTGATCACTTGGGTGATTCGTCTGTTTCTGCAACGGTAACCGATATGTTCCCGGCAGGGCTGACCAATATCAACTGGACCTGTTCGGCCGGTCAGAAATCATCTTGTGGTCAGGCCGGCACTGGGGATATCAACGACCCGATATTCCTGGAATTCGGTGACTTTGTGGAATACACCGTTACCGCGACTGTGGACCCGGGCTTTAGTGGTACTTTGATGAATACCGCATCGGTTGAAGTTAACATGCCGGCGGTGGATCCGAACCCGACGAATAACTCAGCAACCGATATCACCGATGTAGTACTGCCCAATTCCGATCTTGCGATTGCCAAAACCGATAATGTGGTTACCGCCAATCCTGGTGATTTTCTGAATTACATCATCACAGTTGAACATCTGGGTGATGTTGCTGTGCCCAGTGCAACAGTTACTGACATGTTTCCCAATGGTCTGATTAATATCACCTGGACCTGTATCGCCGATCCGGGCGCGGGTTGTCCGGCCAACGGCACCGGCGATATCAATGCGGCAGTCAACCTTGATCCGATGAGCACAGTGACGTTCACCGTCAGTGCACAGGTTGATCCAAACTTTACCGGGACGTTGATGAACACGGCTGATGTAGCTGTTAATCCACCGGAAGTTGATCCGGTCCCAGGAAATAACTCAGCGACTGATACCACCGAAATAACACCAATCATTGCCGACCTTGCAGTTACTAAAACGGTTGATCTGGCAGAAGCTGATCCGGGTGATGTCATTACGTACACGGTCACAGTTTCACATCTGTTTCCGGATGAAAGCCAGGAACCGGATGGTGACCCTTTGTTGGTCGAAGCACTGGTTACCGATATGTTTTCGCCGTTGCTGACAGGTGTCAGCTGGACCTGTGAGACCAGCGGTCTATCAGAATGTGCACCGGACGGTACCGGAAATATTAATGAAAATGTACTCATCAACATTGATGAGCAAATGGTCTTCACCATCACTGGAACAGTGGTCCAGCAGGCAACAGGTGAAATCCTTAATCAGGCGATGGTAACGCCGCAAACTGCCGTGGATCTGAATTTGTCCAACAACACTTCAGAAACGGTTTCCACCACGGTTAACTCGGCGTTTGACCTTGCCATCAGTAAGACCGATGGTCAGTCATCCAGCACACCGGGCGCACTGATCACTTACACCATCACAGCGACTAACAATACTGACGATGAGATTATCGGTGCTCTGGTAACCGATATATTCCCCGAGGCATTGGTTGATGCCAGCTGGACCTGCAGTGCAGGATTCGGTGCATCATGCACCAATGCTGCTGGAACGGGTGACATCAATGCGCTGGTTAATTTTGCTGCCAACAGTTTCGTCAGCTTCACTGTAGAGGCGACTATCAGTGATGATTTTGAAGGGGTTTTGCAAAACACTGCCAATGTGGCAACGCCGGAAGGCATTGTTGATGAGTTTCCGGCCAATAACCAGGCAACCGACTTTACCACTGTCGCAGGGCAGGCGGATCTGGCTGTTACAAAAACCGGTCCGGGCATGGTACTAAACGGCACTATGGTGATGTATGAGGTTACTGTAAGTAATCTGGGCTCAGAGACGGCAACCGACGTGATGTTAATGGATGTCTGGTCAGCCGGCTTGAATCTGGAAGCTATCAGTGCAGAGGCATTTAACTGTGGTGAGCCGCTCGGCTCGGTGGTTGCATGCGAGCTTGAAGAATTGCCTGTTGGAGACAGTACGGCATTACAGTTCACCTTCAGTGTTGACGCCCAAATGAGTGAAACGCTGAGCAACCAGGCCACGGTCGGATCAGCGATATCAGACCCCAATCTCGCCAATAACCAGGTAACCGTGACCACTATGGTGGCGACTGAATTGCAGTTGCTGCCGGAAGCCGACAATTTGCCGAATGCGGTAGTCGGGATAAATTTTGAAGCTGTAATAGAAGCTGCAGGCGGTATAGATCCGGTCAGTCTGGTTGTAACCGGCATTCCGGAAGGCCTGAGCGCAACGGTTGACGGCAGAACGGCAATTATCAGTGGTGTACCGGTAAGAGCCGGTATTTCAACCATACAGGCTGTAGCTGAAGATTCCGTACAACCACCGCAAACAGCACAGCGCGACTACTTATTACAGGTCTTAACCGATCTTGAATTGACACCGGATCAGCTGCCTTCAGCCAATACCAGTGATGAATATCTGGCAATAGTTGAGCCAGTCAATGGTGTGCCGTCTTATGTGGTCGAGTTAACCGGCTTACCGCCGGGATTGACTCACAGTAACGGTGTTATCCAGGGCCAGCCGTCAGCTACCGGGTCATTTAATGTTCAGGCAGATGCTGTTGACAGTCAGGGTAATACCGGTGGCAGGGACTATGTATTAAACGTGGATTCAGGCTTACAAGTGCCTGATCAATCGCTTCCGCCCGGCGTATTGAATATCAGCTACGGTCAGCAGCTGATGGCCGCTGGCACACAACCACCAATCAGTTGGAGCGGTGGTGGTGGTCTGCCGCCTGGCCTGGCATTGTCGGATACCGGCTTCGTCGGTGGCCAACCTCAGTCCTCCGGAGAATTTACCTTCAGTGCTACCGTCAGTGACAGCACCGGCAGCAGCAGCTCAGGTCAATTTGTTTTGAACATACTGCCTGAAGGCCTGGTGCAGCAGCAGATCAATTTCCCCAATGGCCTGGTCGATGTTCCTTATGAAACGCCAACTGCGGTTGCAGGCGGAGAGTTACCTTATGAGTGCGTGTTGCTTGATTCCAATCTGCCGCCCGGATTGGTGTTGAACGGCTGCAATCTGGGTATTTCAGGTGTGCCCTCGCAGGGTGGCAGCTTCGAGTTTATCCTGGGTGTAATGGATAACCAGGAGCCTGGTCAGACATTAATCATACCGGCACGTATTCAAATTGCCGAGCAGACACCGGTACCAATTGATCAACCACCTGATCTGGATTTTCAACCGCCGGTAAATGTACCGGTTGATGATTTCGGCATGGATGCTCCGGGTGTTGGTGGTTTTGCAGATGAATCAGCTCAGGCAGTTGCGGCCGATGCCTTTGGCAACCGCTACCTGGCAGGTTTTGGCTGGAATGGAAGCGATTATGACTTCCGCATCCTGAAATATGATGTGAACGGCAATTTGGTCTGGGTACAACGCTATGATTCAGGCAGTCATGATTACGCCTATGGGGTCACCCTGAGCCCACTGGATCAAAGTTTATATGTCGGAGGTTACAGTTTAAGGGGTAACGAATATGTAGCCGTGCTGCAACGTTATGACCTGGCTGGTGTATTGCAGCAGACCATCATCGATGATGTCGGGTCTCAGGTGAAGGCTTATTATGCGCTGCAGGCTGACATGAGTGGCGTATATGCGGTTGGGGAGAGTTATAACGGCAGTAATTTTGATGGACTGGTGGTGCGTTATGATCATGCCGGCAACCGGTTGTTTGAAGTGCTGCGTGATAACGGCTCTTCAGAGACAGCATATGCGGCGGTTTTGGCCGGTTGTGACAGCAGCGGAAATTGTGACCTGGTAATCGGCGGTTTTCAGGGAAATAACGCTCCCACCGGCTGGCTGGCATCGGTTAACCGCAGTGGCGGGTCGGCACAGATGCTGGCACAGATACCCGATTCGGTTTTTGCCCTGCAGCAATTTGCCAACGGCGACTTGCTGGTGGGTTCCAGCAGCAACAGTGATGATTGGGTAATCCGACGTGTTACTGCAGCCGGTGCAGTCATTTGGGCGACTACCGTCAACCAGGGTGAACGGCTCAGAGGTGTGGCCATTGATCAGGGCGGGTTTGTGCTGGCTGCCGGCAGCAGCCAGGGGTCAGGTGCCAGCGATGGGCTGGTGGTTGCCTTGAGTCAGGACGGACAACAGCTTGATTCGCTGACATTCGATTTTGGCCTGTCCGAAGTGCTTACCGGCAGCCTGATTGGGCCAGAGGGAATCCTGACCCTGGTTGGCGAGCGCAGCATGTTGAACGACACACGTTTCCTGCTGTTGAATGTGGATACCGGCAAGGCTTTTTAGGCCGCTGGATGATGCAAATGTGCAGTGGTGCGGGAGACCAGTAACAAACACTACAACCGGCGTCGCGATGTGCGTTTTCTACATCGCCGCTGGCAGGTGCTGTTGTTCGCACTGGCGGCCTCTGCATTCAGTTTAAGCGCTTATTGGTACCAGCAGCGGTATCACCCGGTGTTGCTGGAAAGTATGGACCAGCGCAGCCGTGATGTGGTTTTCCGGTTGCGCAGTCCTCCACAACCACCGGCCGAAGTTGCCATTGTTGCCATTGATGAACGGGCGATCAAAGATTACGGTCGCTGGCCCTGGCCAAGAAGCCTTCAGGGTGAATTAATTGAGAAGCTCAAACAATTCCAGGCAGGGACACTGGCCCTGGATATCGTTTTTGCCCAGCCGTATACCGATGCCGCCGAAGGTGTGCAGCAGGACTCAGCGCTGATCGAAGCTTTACGGATACCGGGTACGCCTGTGGTGGGCGGTTACTTTTTCAGACCGTACAAAAGCCGGCTGAGTGACGATACTGCACTGGAGCAACTCTATGAAAATAGGGTCAAAATCAAACTGGTCACTGAAGGCGGGCACCTTAATGACGTGCCGCTATATGAATTCGCGGAAACCAATCAGCCGCATATTGCCGAACATCTGGATGGTCTGGGCGCATTTAACCGGGAAACCGATGTTGATGGCCTGGTACGCCGCGCACCGTTGATTTTGCGCTATCAAGATGAAGTTTTTCCATCACTGGCGTTGCGCGCACTGGCGGTATATGCAGGTGTCAGTGAGGGGCTGGTTGCCGCTCCTGAGGGTATTACCGAAGTCCGGCTTGATACATTCGGCATTCCGGTTGATGAAAAGGGGCGGTTGACAGCCAATTTCTACAATCAGAATGAGCAGCAATCCGGCATAGCCATGTATTCGGCCGCAGATGTTCTCAATGGAGTGGTGGGTGTACCGGAGCTGGCCGGCAGGCTGGTATTTGTGGGGGTAACGGAAATCGGTATTGCCGACTTGATTCCTACGCCGGTAAATCCTGTTTTTCCCGGTGTGGCCATGCATGCCACCATTGCTGCCAATATTCTCCAGGAAGAATATTTATACCGAAACTGGGATACCGTATTAATTGATATCGCACTGATTGCATTAATCCCTCTGATCGGCGTGCTTACATTGGCCCTATTGAAACGATTGTGGCAGATGTTACTGACCAGTCTGGTATTCGTGGCAATACTCGGCGGTCTGTTTTATTGGCTGGTGGCTTATAAAAGCCAGCTTGTCAGTCTGCTGTATCCTTCGGCTGCCATGCTCACGGCATTCATTGCCTTTGGCATTTATTATGTGCTGACGTCACAGCGCACTACTAAATTTTTGACCGGTGCATTCGGTTCTTATGTTTCGCCTGATGTCGTCGATCAATTGCTGGCCCAGCCCGATAGCCTGGGTATATCGGGGGAGCGGCGTGAAGTGACGGTACTGTTTTCCGATATACGCAATTTCACCGGTATTTCCGAGCAATTGCCGCCAGAACGGGTGGTGGAAATGCTTAATCGCTATTTCGACAGCATGACCAATACGGTATTGGCGCATAAGGGTACGCTGGATAAATATATCGGCGATGCGATTATGGCAATATTCAATGCGCCATTGAGCATTCCTGATCATCAGGTACTGGCAGCTGATGCTGCACTGGCAATGCAGCAGCGCTTGGTGGATATGCAGGCTGAAATCAAAGCCAGTTACGACGTTGATTTGCAGATCGGTATAGGTATCCACTGCGGTGATGTAGTGGTTGGCAACCTGGGTTCAAGTCAGCGTTTCGACTATACCGCCGTAGGTGACGCAGTTAATCTGGCATCGCGTGTCGAGTCTGCGTGTAAATTTTATGGGGTGCCGATCATCGTAACCGAGTCGATCCAATCGCAGTTAAATGACGATCAGGTGCTACGGCCATTGGATAAAATACAGGTTAGAGGAAAGTCCATTCCGGTCAATATTTATGAACTGATGCAGCCTACCGGAGAAAACCGGAGGCTGGCCGAGCAGTTCACAGAAATGTTCCAGTGGTATATTAACGGTGAATTCAAACAAGCCCGACAGGTGCTGCTGGATCTGCAGCTGAATTACCGCGTCGATCAACCGACGCAGCTTTATCTGCAGCGCTGTAATGAATTCTTGCGGCAACCACCGGCTGTTACCTGGAACGGTGTATATCAGGCACAGGGAAAATAGTGCAAACGTGGTCTTATATCGATAACGCCCCGGCCATTGACTGGCCGGTAGACGAGGTCGAGTTGCAGATTCAGGATGCTGTGCAGGCGGAACAGTATTTGACGACATACCTCCCGAATGTATTGCAGTCGGCGAAACGGCTTCATGCTGACATTATTAATCACTTCGGTGCTGGGCCTGCGGATTTATCGGATGCAGGATACCGGGTTATGCTTATCTGCTTGGCGAGGGTGGCGCTTCGGCATGGCAGTATGTCTGAGTGGAGCTATGATTATCATAATGAGGTTCATTCGCTGGATGTGCTGGAGCATGTGTTGATGCTGGCAGGGCCTCGGCCGGACATTCCCAATGATTACCACGGGTTGCGGCAACTGGGACCCATATCATCATTATGTCTGGAGTTATTTGCTGCCACGCATGATATCTGGCAAACCAAATCAGGTTACAGTGTTTCCGGTATCGGTCACAATGAACATGCCAGTGCCGAAGAGGCAATGCGCATACTGCTGGCGGCCGGGCTGGACGGGCAGTTGCACCAACCCCTGTTTCAATTACTGCGCTGGATGATATACGGCAGCACTTTTTTTGCCAGAGCGATGGAGTTTGAAGATACTGCAGTCAAGCCTGGTGCACTTGCTCCCGTAGTAGCGCAGCAGGTTATAGCAGGTAATCAATCAGTCGGTGAATTCAATGCAAAACAGGCCGCGGATCTGGTGCTGCTGGCAGCTGATATCGACACCGGCAATGTTGCCGAGCCGATTATGCAATACGCCGCACAGTCAGTACGTATGTGTCTTGAAGCACATCGGGGGCTGGACCTGAATCAGACGGACCAGTCCACCAGCCGGTCAGTGCTGAATTTTCTGACCACCAATCAGGAACAATATTTTTTCCAGCAACAACGCTTTTACAGCGCTATAGCCAGGCATGCACTGTCCGCAGCCAAAACCGAGACGGGCAGTTTGTTGAAAGAACTGATCAGCTGGCTGCGGCGACGTTATGCCGCCCAACCAGGCAGGTCTGCCGAACTGCCGGCCGCCGCTGCCATTGTTGAAGACTTCACCACTAAAGCAGAATCGCTGGCAATGCAGCCGGCAGAAGCTGTACTAAGGCGATAATCTGAGCGTCGGCATGTCAGCTGATAAATAAGGACAGGTTTTGCCGGATAACACGAGGAGATGATGATAATGAGTGATAAGCCGCCAGTAGTGAACATAGATAGCGCCAAGCGGACTACAGCCGGTAATGGCGAAAAGTTTTCCGCTTCCATCAGCAGAATAGGTGCTGAACTGGGAATGACCCAGATGGGATGCACCGTTGTGGAGCTGGAACCCGGGAAACAGGCCTGGCCTTATCATCTGCATTATGCGATGGAAGAGTTGTTTGTCATTCTGGAGGGGCAGGGAACGTTGCGCTATGACGACCAGGAATACCCGATCGCGCAGGGAGATGTGTTTTTCGCCGGCACCGGACCGGGAACAGCTCATCAGATCGTAAACAGCTCGGATGAAAAGTTGAAATACCTGGCCATGAGTTCAATGAAAAGCCCGGAATTATGTTTTTACCCGGATTCCAATAAATATGGATGTTATTCCTGGGATGAAGAAAGTAAACCGGTGGTGTTTATCGCAAAGGCGGATGCTGCAGTCGGCTATTTTGAAGGTGAGTAGTGCCGTCCGATGATTATCTGAAGGTGCGTCGCGAATTTAGCCTATCCGATCTCAGGAGCTGGTTTCACGCGAGAGCTGATCAGTAACCAGCAAAAATGCCAGCAGAGTATTGTCTGCCTCAATTTTTTCATTCACCAGCAGGTTGATCACTTCGCTGCGCAATGCCTGCATTTTTTGCTGAAATACTGCAAGTTTATCCGGGTGTGTGGCGGCACGGGTCTGGGCACTGATTGCCAGCGCCCGCATAAAATAATCATCCAGGCGGTCTTTGCGGCGCTGCCTGCGTAAGCGCAATATGGCCAGCAACGCCGATACCACGGCCAGCATCAGCGTCACACCCAACGCCATTACCTCGGCATATCGCTCCAGCAGGTTAGGCGTGTCACGCAGAATATATCTGCTGGTGCCGGGATGGGTGGTTAAGGTCCGCATTTGGTGGCTGACAGCTTCCTGGTTAAGTGTGCCGGCCAACGGGTATATATTGGTAATCTGAGTAAACTTTTCATCGATTTCAGCGGCAATGTCATAAGCGATTTCATTACTCACACGGGAACCGCTGACCAGCAGGGTAGTTACCCCCAGGCTGATCACCGGGATGCTGCTGAGTTCAGGATATAAGTCTGCAGGTATCAGGACCGGATACAGGTTGGGGTGCCGGAATGCTATGGCTTCAGCTACCGAGCCCCGTTGCCACTGTGACAGCGGTGACAGGCCCACCAGCTGGTATTCCGACAGCCGGGAAACAGCGTCCTCCGGCAATAGCCCGCCGAATATGAAATAGTTTTGTGGATCGCTGCCGAAGGGGTTGTTCAGCAGCGGGTGCTGATCCTGCATGGCGTATTCTGATCGCAATGAGCGAGCCAGTCGATCAGCAATTCCACCTTGAGGGCCGACATAAACCCGCTCACTGTTAAGTAATTCGATTAATGGCGCCGGAGGCAGTGGTTGTTTGCTTAGCATATGCAGAACGCTGGGATACAAAGCGCTTATCCAGTATAACTCCGGTATAGTTTTTTCCGGTTCCTCCAGGATAGCCAGATCGACTTCACCATTCAGCGCGGCCTGCTGCAATTCAGAGGCAGTGGCAAAAGGTTGTAAGCTTATCTGATGCTCAGTGATTATCTGGCTGAGCAGTTCAGCCATAGCTGGCGCAGGTTCTTCGGGTAGAAAGCCCAGCGTCAATTCCCTGGCCTGCAGTGGTTGTGCCGGCCAGCCGAGCATCAGGAACAGCAGCACTGCTGCCGCTATGGCAAAGTGTTTGACGTTCATGGCTGTGGCACCGCTTGGTTATGGCGTAAAACCATCACCCAGCAGTTCAATGGCATTCTGGTCAGCACGCTGACGGTATTCCAGCGGATCGGTATTCCATACCGTCAGTCCGTTGGTGAAACCGGTGTGCTCGAACAGCAGTAGAGAACCCTCTTCAATCTTGAAGTTGGTGTAATCCGGGCAGGCCAGTTGCCCCATGGAAAGATTGGCGGCACACCAGCCACCGTAACGCGGCAGGTAGCGGGCAGGCTCGGCATTAAAGCGTGAAAGATTATCCTGACTGGCGAACCGGTATTTCAGGCCGTTATGTTCAGCGACAAATTCAGCCGTGCCAAAATATGGACCGCCTGATTCAAAATAACTGGTGACATCATAACCGCCCAAAGCGACCCCATCGGGTGAACAGATACTGTAATCCTGAGCAAAAGCGGAACCGGCCAGCATTAGCATACCGAAGACAAAGTATTGCAAGCGGTTCAGTTGCTTTACGGTACGTGAAAGATATGTTTTGTCAGCCAACATTTATTCCTCCAGTTTACAGGTACTTTGCCCGAGGGCGGCATATCCATTGCAGCCATAATAACACCGTGCAAAGTCTATCCCATTGGTAACCTGCTGTTTTCTCATGTTTTTAACACGCTATAAGACAAGCAGTATGAGCTAAAGCTTTCATCCGGAGTGGTAAAAGTTTATCGACAGGATGCAGGATATAAGCAGATTGATACATGATTATTGGGGTCAAAACCTATGTGATTACGGCATAATTGGAAGGTATAGCAAAGTATTCATCAAACCCATGGGAGTTAGATATGTGCCTGGGATTTCAAAAGCGCCTGGCGGGCATGATCATGATTGCAGCAGTTTTAGCTGCCGGACCTGGAAGTGCCCGGGAGGATGCGCAATCAGCTGTTCCAGCAAAACTGGTGAGCTCAGCTGGTTACCCGGAGTTGCTGAAACTGTTTGAAGACTGGCGCGCTTTTGAGCGCCCGGTGATGCGCAATGGCATACCGGACTACTCGCCTGCCGCGATGGCTGAAAAGCACCGGAATCTAAAAACTTATCAGCACCGGCTACAGTCTTTTGACATTACTGACTGGCCGGTTGATCAGCAGGTGGATTATCACCTGGTGCGCGCTGAAATGAACGGCATGGATTTTAATATTCGGGTGCTGAAGCCATGGCAGCGTGACCCTGCTTTTTATACGTCCATTTGGACCTATCAGAGCGATACGCCGGCACATGAAGGGCCGGCACATGCTGCGATTATCGAATTATGGACCTATAGTTTTCCATTATCTGCTGAGGCAGAGGCCAGATTGACCGAACTGTTGCGTACAATACCTCCGCTATTGCAGCAGGCGCGTTCCAACCTTACCGGTAATGCACGCGATTTGTGGGCCGCCGGTATTAAAAATATTGATGATCAGGCCGGAGATCTTGAACAATTGGCTGAAACTGCTGCGGATGCGGGTGATGAGTTCCGGACATCACTGCGTGCAGCCCGGCAAGCTACCGTCAACTTTGCAGAATGGTTGCGACAGCAGGCCCCTGAGAAAACCGGAGCTTCCGGTATAGGAAGAGAAAACTACACCTGGTATCTGCGCAATGTACATTTGGTACCGCTATCCTGGGAGGAAGAAGTTGCACTGTTGAAGCGTGAGCTGGATCGGGCACACGCGTCATTGCGCCTGGAGGAGCATCGCAACAGGAATTTACCACCCTTAAAGGCTATTGCCAGTCCGGAAGAATATGCCCAGAGAGCAGATCAATCGGTCACTCAGTACATGCGTTTTCTGAAAGAGCAGGACATTCTGCCTGTGCGTGACTACATGGACCCTGCCATCCGCAGCCGCACAGGTCAGTATGTGCCGGAAGAAAGCCGCAATTTCTTCTGGACTGCGGTGCATTATGAGCCGATAACTTTATGGACACATTTTTATCACTGGTTTGATCTGGCGCGTATGCAGGTAGAACCGCATCCAAGCCCGGTAAGACGCGGTCCACTGCTGTATAACATTTTTGACAGTCGTGCCGAAGGGCTGGCCACGGGTGTGGAAGAAATGATGATGCATGCAGGGCTGTACGATGACAATCCCCGGGCCCGGGAAATTGTCTACATCATGCTGGCTCAGCGTGCTGCCCGAGGCCTTGGTTCGCTATACGTTCATGCCAATGAGTTTAATCTGCAGCAGGCCCGCGACTTTCATGTTGAATGGACGCCCCGGGGATGGATGCGTGATGATCTGGACCTGCTGGGCTTTGAGCAGCTTTTGTATCTACGGCAGCCGGGTTACGGCACCAGCTATATTACCGGGAAATATCTTATTGAAAGATTGCTGGCGGTACGCGGCAAACAATTGAAACAGTCATTCAGGCTGTCCGACTTCTATGCTGAAATAGATGCTGCAGGCGTTATTCCGGTGTCATTGCTGCATTGGCAGTTGACTGGTGACGACACAGATATCAGACAGCTGCTGCAACAACATCAGTAAGACAGTCAGAGGTAGTTGCAGGAAGTGAATTCCACGGTTGCCATTATCAGCTTGTTCGGCGCCATCAATGGTTTCATGTTGGGAATGATCACGCTGCTCCGCTATGGCCGTGGTCAGTTGCGGGGGTGGTATCTGGGTGCTCTGATGGTGTCTGCATCATTGGTTATTGTAGTGATTACGCTGGAGCATCAGGGGTGGGTAGACAGGCGGGCCTGGGTGTATATAACCGAAGAAACACTGAGCCTGTTATATGGTCCGTTATTGCTCAGCTTCAGTATTGCTTCAATCGGCCGGCAACCGCCGGGTATTTGGATTTATGCGCCATTACTGATGTATCTTTTGCTGGGACTGGTGTCTCTGTTATTTCCCGGTAACAGCATCCATCTTCCGCTGGGAATGGAAAACATCATGTGGCTGCAGATCGGTTATTTCGTGGCTGCGGTTTTGATGTATATGCACTGGCGAACCGGCAGTTCACGTGTTCGCTTGAAAATGCATCAGATATCCATCGGTTACATTCTGGCCTCATTATGTATTATCCACCTGGCCCAGATAGCGCGCTGGCTGTTTTCTGATGTTGCCTTGCTTAGAGACGTTGTTCCTCTGACGATTACTTTGTGCTTTTATTTGTTTCTGGTTTATGCGCTGCTGCATTCGCGCAGTTTGAAAGGGCTTAGCGAAGCGCCGCAGATTAGCGATGACAATCAAACAGCTGAGGCTTATCAGAGGCTGCTGACCCTAATGCAGAGCGACCGTCCATATCTGCGTACAGACCTGGATTCAGCAACTCTGGCAGCCATGATCAACTGTTCACCGAATCAGCTTCGAGAAGTACTGAAAAACCATACTGACTCAGGCTTCTATGAGTTTCTGGGTCAATACCGACTGGCAGAGGCGAAGCGTCTGCTGAGCGACCCGGATGAACAACGTTACACCATAGAAGGTATCGCCCGGCAGTGTGGATACGCATCACGCTCGGCATTTTATAAGGCGTTCAAGGCAGATACCGGCAACTCTCCAGCTGATTACCGGCGTCAGTTGCTGTCCTCAGGCTAGAAATGAATTTGTCCATCTGAATTTTTCCGGACAACTATTCCATTGCAGACTTTCTGAAACCACTCCAGGCTGGTAAACAGTTTGAACGGAGATGTTTCATGAACAGGCTGAAATCTGTCGTCTTATCGATGCTGCTTTCAATGGGCGTGTATGCACAGCAGGATTCACCTGGCAGTAATGACCAGTGGCCGGCCTGCGGCATCGTGGAGAGTTTCCCTGGAAGTGAATGGGCACTTGATTCACAGGCAGCAGAAAGCTGGCGGTCAATGGAGCAGACAACAGCTCTGTTCAAACAACTGAAATCCAAAGCTCTGATGGTGGTGCATAAAGGCCGCCTGGTATTCAGCGAAGGACCGGTTGAAAAACGCTACATGCTGGCCTCGCTGCGCAAATCGGTACTCAATGCAATGTATGGAGCTTACGCTGTAAATCATCCCATTAATATGGATGCCAGTTTGGCTGAGTTGGGTATCAACGACAGTCAGCCTGCTTTAAATGAGCTCGAGCAACAGGCAACCATCCGGGACCTGATGCTGGCCCGTTCGGGAATTTTTCACAGTGCTCACTACGAGCCGGGAATGTGGCAAAAAAGCAAACGGAGATCGGCTGAGTGGGCGCAACATACTTTTGGCAGATCATCAGCTCCACATGGCCGGATGTGGATGTATAACAATTGGGATTTCAACGTACTGGGTTCAATTTATGAGTTGCTCAGCGGTGAAAGAATGGGCCCGTCTTTTGCCCGATTGCTGTCAGAGCCTCTGGAAATGCAGGATTACCGAGCCGAAGATGTCAGTTATGTCGGCAACGAAAGCTACGCTGAGCGTCGCCAGGGAAACCTGTCTGATCATCCGGCTTATATGTTTCACATGTCTACCAGGGATTTGGCCAGGCTGGGTGTATTGTTTCTGAACTGTGGCCAGTGGAAACAGCAGCAGTTGATCAAGCGGGAGTGGGTTCACGAAAGTATCAGGGGTATTCCAATTTTACAGGGTGCGCCTGAAGAAAGCCCGATACATAAATGGTATGGCGATTATGGCTGGTTGTGGTGGGTCGATAAACCCGGGCAGCGCCGGACATTCTGGAAACTGAAAACCACTCAACCAGTATATTTTGGCCAGGGAGCTAGAGGGCATTATATTTGGGTAGCGCCTTACCTCGACCTGGTGGTGGTGCATCAGGTAGCCACAGCCGGGGGGCTGGGTACCTGGTCGCAGTTACGGCGTCGTTTTCTGGGCAGCCCGAAAGTTTCCGATCAGCAGTTCCAGGAATTATTGCGATTGATCATCATGGCTCACCCGGACTCAGAAACTGCACTGTTTCCGGAAGATAACTCTTAAGGCAGTTCAAGTAAGAACTCAGCCGCTGCGGTGCTTATATTTATAATTTACTGTGCGGCAATGCAGGATATGCCATTGGGTCTGGTCAGCCTGGTCAGGTTCTGACTGCCATTGCCAAAGGCTGCAAGCCCTGACTGGTAATCGAGGGTGCCTGAATTGCATCCAAGTACCAGCTCCATGCTGCCCCATGGGTTGGCTACTACAGTATCCGGATCGAAATCCGGGCCAAAGATGCCGCCACTGGGTATTCTTACCTGATCAACAACGATACGGTTGCCGTCCAGCGAGCCCACACCTGAAAACCAGGCCTGATTGCCTTGATCGTCGTAGCTGTACCACGCGACCAGCGCCTGCTGGTCACTGATTTCCTGTACAACTATGCCTTCGCCGTCGTGATCAGGGTCAAACCAGGATCCGCTGATACCCAGGGCTGATGCTGCCGGCCCTGTGTTGCAGGGTAAGCCGGCAATCGCGGTCAGCCGAACCAGGTTCTGGATATTCAAAATGCCATCAACCTGATGGTAAAGGTCTGCGCTGTTGCAGTTATTAAAACGTACTGCAGCCGACCCGCTGGTCAATCGCTGTACTGTTGCCGGATCAAAGTCATCACCAAAAATTCCCCCGGCAGGTGCTGACAGATTTTCAAAGATCAGTGTGTTCCCGATGATGGGTCCAACACCGGTATGCCAGCGCTGATTGCCTTCGCCATCGTATGTGAACCAGGAAGCGATGCCACGATTATTATCCAGAATCTCTATCAGCAGTCCTTCGCCGTCGTGGCTGGGATCAAACCAGGCACCGGAGAAGCTGCCGTCCAGGTTATGCGCCGCCTCATCGTTATTCAGAGTACCGTCCATATCGCGGTCAATACCCAGGCGGACGCTCAGCGAAGCCGGTACCGCCATCCAGGTCTGAGGCCTATTGGCTGAAGCCATTGCCCGCAGTTCTTCAATGCTCAGACTCATGCCGGTTGAATTGCCGCGCATCAGGTCATTATCGGGATCATATGCCCAGCTCTGAGGCTGGTTATCGCTGCCGGTGTAGGCTATCAAACCAACCCGGTCAGATTCAGTTACGGCAACTAATTGATCCAGCTCGGTATTTTGTGATCCGGTGAAATGGACCTGGCGGCCCACTGCGGCATGAGAGTCTTTGGAAACAGGTGCCGGGTCATCAATAGCCGGGTTGGCCACTGGCATGTCTGAACCGGAAAACGCCAGCATCAGTGCCACCAGGTCGGCAGTGTCCTGGATACTGGTCAGATCGAAAGCCTGCAGACTGACAAATCGTGCGATGGAATCGACTGTACCGTCATGCAGAAAGCCAAAGCCGGCCCTGTTTTCCTGCTGCGTGGTATCAAAACCGACTTTGTCGTACAGGTTCCGAAGTTGTGGGATTTTGATGCTCACATTGGTTGATCCATCGACCGAAACTACGCCCAGACTGTTTTGACCCAGAGGTCCCGTCGGCAGGTGCGAGCCGCCGATGGACACACCCAGAGAACGCAGTACCGAGTTGGCCCCCATGCCGGTAGGCAGTGTATGACAGGCAACACATTGCAATGTGCCATCGGTAAGATTGAATCGGTAAATTGATAATCCCCGGATTGCGTTGCCGTTAGGCAGCTGAGTACCTGCAGGTGCAAACCGGCCGGTCGCATGGTGACCAACCAGGGGCAGATCTGTGGGCAGGCTGTTATCGAGGTTGCGGAAAGGATTCGGCGGGAAAGCTATGCTGGCCAGAAAATCTTCAAAGTGCTGCATTTCCTGTTCGCTCAACTGCACATCATCGCCCAGCAAACCCTCAAAAGCGGGATTAAACGCTTCTATACCGTCACGATCACCGCGCCAGTGAAACGGTTCATTACCGATAATGTCCTGCAGGGTCTGAGTGATCATCGGCCCTTTCATAGGGTGAAAATTTTCACACTCTCTCAATCTGCTGGTCACACAATTCTGCTGAAATAGCTGCATATCGACGCCGGGATCACCTAAATCCCATGCAAGCCGGTCAATGCGTGCATCCACATGGCAGGAACCGCAGGACGCCTGACCCAGACCGGATGTGCGGTGTGTGTCATAAAGAAACGGACGGCCTTCACGTATCGCGACAGGGGTCGGATCAAACACTGCAGTGCGGGCAATCTCCATTTCACTGTTGAGATCGATAACCGAAATGGTTTTATCAAAACGGTTCCACACATACAGCCTTTCACGGGAATCATCTATCACCACGCCTGTAGGCCCTTGGCCAGTCTCAATGGTGGGTGAGTTGCCCAGCCGCTGACCGTCGGAATTTACGATGGTGAGATTATTGGAGCCCATCCCGGTGATATACAGCCGGCTGCCGTCAGCGCTCCATGCTGCACTTCGTGGGTCTCCAATAGAAATATTTCTCTGTGCCTGATTTACTCTGGGCGCCTGGTAGTTAAGGTGAGTGTTTAAGTCGATGATAGCCTTGTCGTTGAGGTTATTGGCCGCTACTGTTGCCATCATGACGCGAATGAAAGTACCGTTGAGAACCGGTTCGAAGCGGATTTCATTGGTCGCATCTGTGCCTATCATGGCAACATCACCGTTGGCTGGATTAACTGCCAGTGTCATGCCGATGTTCATTAGCCCGCTGGCATAATCCACCGATAAATTTCTGGTGTCGATACGGGCAATATCGCGATCCGGTAAATCCCAACCGATGGGCCGGCCGGAGCGTCCCGCCAGTTCACCGGAAACAAATGCTGTCCAGTCGGTCTGGTTGTCATCCAGCCACCGGCCCTGGTCATTTTTCCTTACAATCAGGCCGACGCCGGGAGGCGGGGGTAAATCAGGATTGATAGGAGGTTCGAATATGGCGCCGTTATTGGGTGGTGGATTTACACCGCCATAAGGGTTGTCACCGGCGCTGACCAGATTCACCTGGGAAATCGTTGTGTCATCCTCGACACCACCAATCAACGCCGTGGTGGCATTGCCCGATTCGAAAATGGCAGCATAAACATACAGTCCGTCCGGGCTGGCTGCCAGAGCACGTGGCTCTTCGGCATCTATGTTGATACGCTGTGCTGCGGCACTGATATCAGCAGGGTCAAACACCAAAACCGTGTTGGCCTGAGAGCAGCTGACGTAGGCTTTGTTATCAGCACCGGCAAAAATCACATCGCTGGGTTCATCATCGGTCTGCAGTGTGGCAACAACCCGGCCCGCCTCCAGGTCGACAATGCTCACTGAATCGGAAATATGGTTGACCACCCAGATTTCGTTATCGTTGCGGAAGCGCACACTGACCGGATCCAACCCGACGGGAATTGAAGCCACGGATACCGGAACGCCGGTAGATACACTGAAAATTTCTACTCTTGCGTCCGCGGTGTGGGCAACAGCCACGCGGGTGTTGTCCGGGCTCAGGTCGATGGGGTGTACCGGGGCATTTTCCCAATTGACAAACGGAATATCCTGAGCCGCACAGGTATGTACTGCCAAAACCAGAAAAGCTATTAGAACGGCTGTTTGAAAGTAGAGAGAAGTGATCCGCATAAATTGACCTTTTCAGCTGGCAATGACGACTATTTTTGTGCTCCGGCAATACGCATGTTTAATGCTGCATCAGCCGTTAAAGGTTGGTCATAACTGATAATACTGACGAATTGGCACATTATCCAGGTATGGCTGACTACGAAACGCTGATTCTTTATGGGGAGAGTTTTCGTAACTCAATATTCAGCCCTATAGATCATCCGATGACAGTCAATATCCGGTTTTTGCATTTATATCTATAACGGGAGGGAAAGCGCATGGCTGCCAGGTGCTACTGGTGCGGTGCGGATTTGCCATTCCGCTTGAGTAGATATTGTCCGCAGCGTATTCGAGCCAGGAACACAACAACATGACCAGAATAGCCAATCGCATCAAACTATTTCAACACCCATTGTCCATGGCTGTCACTGCTGCTTTATGGCTGATCGTAGCGTGCTCTGCGATAGCGCAGACAGTCACGCTTGAATTGAGCGATCTGGATGGCAACAACGGTTTTGCGATGCATGGTGTTGGTCTCCAGGATCAGGCAGGCAGAGCGGTGAATTCGGTTGGTGATATCAACAATGACAACATCGATGACATTGCCGTATGTGCGCCAATAGCAGCACCTCCTGGCGCAACTGAGGTGGGTCAATGTTATGTAGTGTTTGGCAGCAGCAACGGTTTCAGCGCGGTGCTGGAATTAAGTGATCTGGATGGCAACAATGGATTCACCATCACAGGCAACGCCAATGAAGAGCAGATCGGCCGGGCAATTTCCCGGGCCGGTGATTTCAATAACGATGGTATCGACGATCTGATTATTGGTGCACCAATAGGTAACCGCGCCACCGGACCAAACGGTGGTATCGTCGTGTCGGGAGAAGGGTTTGTGGTTTTCGGCCGGTCAACAGCGTTTCCGGCCAATATAAATCTCGGTGCGCTAAACGGCAGCAACGGCTTCAGTATCCAGCCGGAGGCACAGACCCTGTTAGGCATTTCAGTCGGCGCTGCCGGGGACTTTAACGGTGATGGTGTCGATGACCTGCTTATCGGGGGGAGCACTTTCGATATACGGACTCCAGGTAACCCTACCATTGGTAATGTCGGTGCTACTTATGTCGTGTTTGGGTTCAGCAATGCAAATGCGATACCCCCAGCATTGTCGCTAAGTAATCTTTCCGGTATCGGCGTAAGATTCGTTGGCATTGACGCATTCGACCTATCCGGAGGATCCGTATCCGGTGTCGGTGATGTTAATGGCGATAATATCGATGACATTATCATTGGTGCTTCGCAATTCGTTCCTACCAATACTGACCGCAGCGGTGAGGCTTATGTGGTATACGGCAACACCAGTTTACCGACGACCATGTCGCTGAGTGACCTGGATGGCAGCAACGGTTTTGTGCTGAATGGCGTCCAGACAGGGGATCATGCCGGCAGCTCGGTCAGTGGCGCTGGGGATATCAACGGTGATGGCCGTGCCGACCTGCTGATTGGTGCCGATCATCAGAATATTAACGAGGGATTCCTGGGTGGCGCCAATAATGATGGTGCAGCCTATGTCGTATTTGGCCGGGACAGTTTTCCGGCCAGCTTTGAGCTGGCTGACTTGAACGGAACCAATGGATTTTCTATGACTGGCCGTGACGGCGGCGACTTTTTCGGCATTTCGGTCAGCGGCGTGGGTGACGCCAACGGCGATGGTTTTGATGATGTGCTGGTTGGCGCAGAAGGTGGTGATCCGAACGGCAATGCGGCTGGAGAGAGTTATCTGATTCTGGGCCGCAATACAGGTTTCCCGGCTGATTTGAGTCTGAGCAGCGGCAGTGGGGTAACGGTTATCAATGGGGTTGACGGTGGTGATTTATCCGGCGCTGACGTGGCCGCGGCGGGAGATTTGAATAACGATGGCCGGGCAGATTTGTTGATAGGCGCTGAACGCGCTGATCCTGGTGGTGCGTTAACCGGTGCAGCCTATGTGGTGTTTGGGGATCCGATGATCGGAGTCTTTAATTCAACACCTGAAAATACCGTGCCGCCTGCACAAAATACCAATGAAGATATTGCTCTGCAGTTTAACGGTAATCTTGCTGTGATGGATGCCGATAATGACTCGTTGACGACCGTGGTGAGTGTCGATAATGGTGTGCTGACAGCCAGTACCGGTGGCAGTGCAGTTATTACCGGAAATGGAACTGCCAGCGTCACCATCGATGGTATACCGGCCGCGATCAATAATGCACTCAATGGTCTGACCTATTTCGCCGGCCCGGATGTGAATGGAAATGCGATGCTGACCATCAGTTCCACTGATGACAATCTGGCGAATGATACCGATATGGTTGCCATTACCATTGCTGCCGTTAATGATGCACCGACCTTCATGCTTGGTGGTGATCAAACCATATTGGAAGACAGCGGTGCCCAAACCGTTGCTGGATTTGCCACCAGCATCAGTGCTGGTCCGCCTGATGAATCAGGGCAGAATTTGAGTTTCAATGTCAGTAATGACAACCCGGGGTTATTTGCCAGTGAGCCGCAGATGAGTCCGGATGGTACGCTGACTTACACCGCTGCGCCGGATGCCAATGGTTCTGCTGTGGTGACAGTCAGTCTGATGGATGATGGAGGCGTAGCCAATGGCGGCGTTGATGTCAGTCTACCCCAGAATTTCAATATTAATGTCACGCCGGTCAACGATGTGCCGGTATTCATGGCCGGTGCCGATCAAACCTCGCTGGAAGACAGTGGTGCACAAACCGTTACCGGATTTGCCACCGGCATCAGTGCAGGTCCGGCAGATGAATCCGGGCAGACGTTGAGTTTTAATGTTGGTAACGACAATCCGGGATTATTCGCCAGTGCACCACAGATAAGTCCGGACGGTACGCTGGATTACACTGCTGAGCCGGACGCCAACGGCTCAGCGCTGGTAACCGTCAGCCTGATGGACGATGGAGGCGTGGCCAACGGGGGCGTTGATGTCAGTCAGCCGCAGACTTTCAATATCAATGTTACGTCGGTCAATGATGTGCCGTTATTTACAGTCGGGCCGGATCAAATGGTCTTTGATAATGTAGGCCCACAAACCATTAGTCCATGGGCAACTGGAATCAGTGCCGGACCAGCCGATGAGTCCGGACAGAGTCTCACGTTTAACATTACCGGCAATTCCAATCCGGAGATTTTCGCTGTGCCGCCCAGTGTGGCACCCGATGGTACGCTGAGTTTTACCCCGGCGATGGACGCCAATATCAGTTCAACCATCAGTTTGAATATCATGGACGATGGTGGCACTGCCAATGGAGGCATAGATACTTCAACAGCGCAGAGTTTCGATATTCGTGTAGTCGCTACCAATGCTGATCTGGCATTGTCCATCAGCAATACTGCCATGGCTCCGGTAGAGCTGGGGGACAGCTACCGGTATGTGATAGATCTGATCAACAATGGCCCGGGCGATGCCGTCAACTCCATCGTAACGATTGAAGTTCCGAATGGCCTGGCGGTGACCATGCCCGGCTGTTTTAATGATGGCGGTAATGGCATCATCACCTGGCAGGCAGGTTTGTTGAATGTCGGTGAAAGCGCGCAATGTGAATTCGAAGTTCAGGTGTTGTTTACCGGGCAGATCATAGTATCCGGCAATGCACAGTCTGATCTGAACGATCCGATCCCGGAAAATAATACTGCAATTACCAGTGTAGTGATGATTGAACCGCTGATAGTGCCAGCGCTGAACAACTGGGCGATGATCATCCTGGCAGGCCTGCTCGGTTGGCTTGGTATGCGACGGAGGATGAACTGGAAAGGGTGAAGGGGTACTTCCCGGTTGGGCCTGTCTGAGAGGGCAGGTTCCACTGGTTTTGAATACCTTAATGTCAACAGCAATAATCTGACAGGAGAAAGCCATAAAAACCATGTGTGAATAAACCCGGCAGCAGCTTTTCGGCAAGCCGATACCTGCAGGTCTTATGATGAGGTATGATGGCTTGCAACCAGCTATCTCCAACACACTTCCAGCGAACCATGAGTGAAATTTCTGATGCTGATAAGTTGCCGGAAATTACCCAGTTAATCAAAGATTGGAAGCAGGGAAGCAGTAACGCCAGGGACCTGGCAGTCGGTTATTTATACGATGAGTTATATCGAACCGCCAAGCATTTGATGCATGGCGGTCAGGCCAATATGACGATGAATGCTACCGCCCTGGTTAATGAGACCTTCCTGCGTTTGGATGCAGCCAGTTTCAAGACCCCCAGCCGACACGCGTTTCGGGCGCTGGCAGGAACTGCCATGCGGCGATTGCTGCTGGCTTATCTGCGCGATCAGAAAGCTGTCAAACGTGGTGGTGGTGTCACCAATGTAACACTGCATGAGGCAGGCTCTGGTGCACAGGCCATGCCGGCCGAAAGGTTTATGGATTTACATCAGTTGCTGGAGGATTTGCAGCAGGCGGATTCCAGAAAGTTTCGCCTGTGTGAGGCGCATTATTTTGCCGGTATGGACTATCAGGAGCTGGCTGAACTGGAACAGATATCGGAATCAACCGTGGCACGGGAATTGCGATCGGCACGCGCCTGGCTGAAAGCTCGGTTACACAAGGGTGAGGCTGTATGAACAGCCAGCGCTGGGCACAGGTGCACCGGCTGTTTGATCAGGCTGTGGATTTGCCGGAGGCCGAGCGTATTGCCTTTTTGAATGAACAGTGCGGTGATGATGCTGAATTACGGATCGAGGTTGAGGCAATGCTGGCGGCCGACAGTGGTGAGGTAACACTGCTCGATCCGATCAATGCTGCTGTCGTCGCCTACCAGAGTGATGAGGGACGGGATTTTGGAGGACGTCAGCTTGGTTCGTTTGTGCTTAAGCGGTTACTGGGGCTTGGAGGAATGGGGGCGGTTTATCTGGCGGAACGCGAGGATGGCGATTTCAATCAGAAGGTCGCGATTAAACTGCTGCGTATCCATAATAAAGAGCTGGCCGGCCGGCTGGCTGATGAGCGCCGGATACTTGGTCAATTACGCCACCCGTATATTGCTCAGCTGCATGATAGCGGGGAAACCGATGACGGTTTGCCGTATTTGGTCATGGAGTACGTGGAAGGCATCAGCGTGGATAAATTCTGCGCAGAGCAGAAGCTGACGACTGCGCAAAAACTAAGGCTGTTCAAGAAAATCTGTGATGCGGTACATTACGCTCACCGCCATCTGGTGGTTCATCGTGACTTAAAGCCTTCCAATATCCTGGTTACCCGCGATGGGTTGCCGAAATTGCTGGACTTTGGCATTGCCAAAATAAACGATCCTTACCGGCAGGAAACAGAAGCAACACAATTGGGGCATCAGGCGTGGACGCCCAGTTATGCTACACCAGAGCAGATTCGCGGCATGCCGATCAGCACCGCAACGGATATGTATGCATTGGGTCTGGTGCTGTATCGATTACTGACCGGTAACAATGCCCAGCCGGTAGCGGAGCTGAGTGTGGAGGAATCCATTCGGCATATCTGTGAGCAACAGCCGCCGGCACCCAGCCAGGTCGCAGGAGTATCCGGGGACCTGGATAGGATAGTTTTCCGGGCGCTGCATAAGGACCCTGCTCAGCGGTATGCGTCGGTAGCTGCTCTGTCAGATGATATTGACCGTTATCTGGAAGGAATGCCGGTACAGGCAGCCGGTGATGATTTAATTTATCGGCTGCGGAAATTTGTACAGCGACACAAAGCCGCTGTGGGCATGGGTGTACTTGCCATGCTGGTGGTCTGTGTCGCAGCAGTAAGCGTGATACAGGACAGGGCACGCGCACTTGCCGCAGAAGCTGAGGCTGTTGCTCAGTTGGATCGCGCCAATAGCATCACTGACTTTTTGCTGGATATTTTCCGGGCCGGTGACATCAGGCACCGTGATGCAGACGAAATAACTCCGCAGGATTTACTGGATAAGGCTTATGCAGATATCCAGGCAGATGCCAGCCTGGAACCGGCCATTAGAGTCGATTTGATGATAGCCATTGGCCATGCCTACGGTAACAGCGGTATTTATGATACTGCTACTGAGGTTTTTCAGGCTGCTCTGGAACAGTTGCAGGAAATGCCTGACCGGATAAAACGGGCGCAGGTATTGTCGGAAATGGGGCATAACTATTACCGGGGGCAGGAAACGGTATCTGCACGCGCACCACTCGAGGAAGCACTGGCCATTCAGCTTGAAGAACTGCCTGCTGACGCAGTGCATCTGGCAGATACACTGAACCACCTGGGTGTTGTACTGAGCGTTCTTGGGGAATACCAGCAGGCAAAGGTGTATCTGGAGCAGTCGCTGCAGATCCGGCAGCAGCGTCAGCAACCCTCATCTCGTGTAATGGCGGCCAGCATGCATAATCTGGCATTGGTTCATTATCATTTGGCGGAAGATTCAAAAGCCCTTGAATATATGGAATCTTCACTTGCGATCAAGCGTCCACAACTGGGCGATGAGCATGTGGATATGGGTAATGGTCTGGTGCTGAGAGCCCAGATTCTAAGGCAACTCGACCGCCTGGAAGAATCGGGTGAAAACTTCAGGCAGGCACTGACAATTTTTGAAAATAATTATCCGGCTGGACATGATCAAATAGTCTGGGTAACCGGAGAACTGGCTGGTAATTATCATGATCTGGGATTGTTTGATCAGGCTGAGCAGCTTTATTTAGAGCTTGTTGAGTTAAACGAGAGCCGGCAGTTTGGTGATGAGCTTACGCATGCTATCAGTCTGAATAACCTGGCATCCCTGTATGAGGACACACTGCAATATCAGCAGGCAGAACCGTTATTTCGAAAAAGCCTGGCGCTCAGACGTGAGAATCTGGGAGCAATGTCCGTTCGCACCTCAGTGGCCTATCATAATCTGGGCAGATTATTGCGGAAAAGAGGTCAGTATGTTGAAAGCGAACAGTTACTGCAGCAGGCTCAGGCTATTCAAACAGATGGTCTGCAGCCATCACATATTCGAATTCAACGCACCAAAATCGAATTGGCACTTTTGGCTGTTGATACCGGCCGGCTTGATAGAGCATTTTCTGATCTGCAGGCAGTGAGCACAGTTTTTGAAGCTGATGCCAACATAAGCAGCAGCAACCGGGTCAGACTGAATGATGCCTGGAGAGAGTACTGGCAGGCAGCCGGTGATATGCAGCAGGCCGCCGGCTTTGCCCGGCAGGTGTATGACGGGCGATTGCAGGTGCTGGGTTCCAAACATCCGTTTACCCAACGTGCCCGTCAGATAATGGACAGTCTTTTATAGTCCACAGGTTTCCACACGGATGTTTGAAAACCTGTGATCTAAGAGCCTTACGGGCGTTGTTTCCGTTTATTGTTCTGCGCTCGTTTATACATTTTGCTCAGCTTGCGATCATGCCGGCGCTGTTCAGCTATGCTCTGCTGATACCGGTGCTGCTCTTTCAGCAGTTTACGGTAGTTATCCAACCTGCGCTGATCAAGGGTTCCACCGGCAATTGCCTGATTAACAGCACAGCTGGGTTCCTGCTGATGACTGCAGTCACTGAACTGACAAAGCCGAACCAGCTGTTGAATGTCATTAAACGTTTCATTGATGCCGGTTTTACCGCCGGCCAACTGCAGCTCCCGCATACCTGGTGTATCAATCAGCAGGCCACCGGCATTCAAACGAAGCATACATCGAGAAGTGGTGGTATGTCGTCCTTTCCCGTCAGCCCGGCTTACCTGACCGGTCAGTTGCCGGGTGGTGCACAGGCTATTCGCCAACGTTGATTTTCCAGCACCGGATGAGCCCAGCATAACCACGGTTTGCCCGGGGGCGCACCAGGTGTTTAGAGCCTTTGTGAGCTGACTGCAGCGCGTATCTACAGCCTCTACGATCAAGCCGCTTTTAAGTTGCTGTACCGCTGATATCAACTGTTGATAATCCGGATTTAAATCCCGCTTGCTCAGCACCACAACCGGCCAGACCTCAGCCTGATAAGCCAGGCTGAGATAACGCTCAATACGCGGCAGGCTGAAATCCTGATCACAGCCGCTAACAATGAAAAGACTGTCAACATTAGCCGCCAGCAGTTGTTGCTGGTTATGGCTTGCAGCAGCAACGCGCTGCAGCTGTGATCTTCTATCGAGTACCCGTGTCAGTTGCAGGTCTTCATTTAATAATATCCAGTCGCCGACGGTTACCGGAATACCATGTTGTGGTGACAGTGCAATCTCCTGGTGTTGGGTCCAGAGGAGCCAGTGACCACGATGAATTTCAGCAACACGTGCAGGGATTGAGTTTTCTATTTCACAGGGAGATAGCTGGCTTTGGAAAAAGTGAGTCCAGCCTAAATTAGATAATTGGAATGTCATTGCTTAGCCCAACCAATAAAAAGCAAAAAAACGGTTTTGCAGCAGTTGCATAACCGGCGGTTTAAGCCGATAGCGGACGGGCTAATAGTGGGGGTGGTCAGCCTGTGCAGGCTGGTACTGATGGGTTAACTGTGTTGAATCAGCTCACAACAAAAATCAGCGTATCCGGCATACCGGTAAACGGTTGGTCACAATCATCAAATTCCTCCGGGCTGATTAATCCGAGTCGGAGGGTAGTGTAATGCATCTTCAGTTAGTCATGCAAAAAACCCGCTGCAACAGCAGCGGGCAGAAATAAATCTTGTTGATGCCATTCCCGTTGTACGGAAATGGCAGATAAATTTAGTGATCAATGGGAGAGTTTAATTTTCTTCTTCTTCTTCCTCTTGCTCTTCCTTATTCTGACTGATCTTATCTACCGCAGCGCGCACAGCCTCCAGCCTTGTCTCATAGGAGTTGCCGGCAGGCAGGCAGTGATCGGCATTCAGTGCGCTAAGCGTTTTGGCAGCCTCAGGCCCAAGCCCTGTAAAGAAAAGTTCTTTGCCGGAATGCTTTGCATCGCACGTGATATCTTCAACAGCCCGGGCTGCCGATACGTCAAGGTAAGGAACTCTGGAAAAGTCCAGAATAATGGCATCTGTGCCTTTGCGGGTTCTCTCTCTGAACTGATGTCCGAGGTCAGCGACTGCACCGAAGCTCAGCGGGCCACCGAAATCGAAAATTGTCACATGACCGTCGGAATCAGCCAGCAGCTGAAATTCTTCCGGATCAGTTGCCCTGTGCGCCATGCCGGTCTGCAGTTCTTTCAACTGAGCCTGGGCAACCTGACGGACAAATGCCAGTGCAGCCAGTACTACGCCGGTGGCAACGGCTGTGATCAGATCGACAAAAACGGTCAATCCTAATACCAGTGCCATCAGCACCAGATCCCAACGGGGGCCGCGGTGAGCAGTCCGAACATAGTTCCAGTCAATGATATCGACGCCGACTTTGATCAGGATTCCCGCTAATGCGGCATGAGGAATCTGTGAGGCCAGTGGTCCCAGTCCCAGCACCACTGCCAGCAATAATACCGAGTGGATTATGCCGGATAAATTGGTTCTGCCGCCGGCTCTGATGTTGATAACCGTACGCATGGTAGCGCCGGCTCCCGGAATGGCTGAGAACAGGCCGGCGATACCGTTACCGATGCCCTGACCGATCAGCTCCTGATTGGATTTATGCTGGGTCCGGGTCATATTGTCGGCGACCAGAGACGTCAGCAGACTATCAATGGAGCCCAGTACTGCAAGAATTATTGCAGCTTCCAGGACCAGCCACATGGCATCCTGGTTATAGACCGGCATGTGGAATTCCGGCAGACCGGTTGGAATGTCACCCAGAACCGGAGCACCGGGGATGATGAAACTAACAACGGTACCTGCAATCAGCGCCGCTAAAGGTCCGGGCATAAATGTACTGAAACGTGATGGCCATAGATAGCCAACCAGCAGTGCAGTAGCCCCAACGGAAATTGCAGCCCAGTTGTGCTGTGTCACCATTTCCGGAATCATGGTCAGGGCCTTCAATGTGTCGCCGGGTGGATCACCGCCGAGTAATCGGCCAATCTGCAGGATAATAATGATAGCGCCGATACCGCTCATAAACCCGGAAACTACCGGATACGGCACCAGGCGGATATATTGCCCGAAACCCAGTACGGCAAAAACTATCTGTAAGACACCTGCCAGTACGACAGCGGTAAATACCAGATCCACCTGTCCGGACAGGCTGGCAAACAGCCCGGCAAACACTACCACCATGGGGCCGGTCGGGCCTGATACATTGGTGGGTGTCCCGCCGAATAGCGAGGCAAAAAAGCCAACAATAATGGCACCATACAGGCCGGCTATGGGTCCTGCACCTGAGGCAACACCAAATGCCAGCGCCAGCGGTAACGCAACAACGGCAGCAGTAACGCCGCCGAAGATGTCACCTCTAAGGTGTGAAAAGTCCAACTTGATCATGCTTACTCCATGATGATTATGTTATTGATTTTTATAAGTTCAAACAGAATCAATTGAGTCTGTTTGGTCATTACTATTTAGGGATACAAAAGATGATGACCCTTCAATCCGGCTTTGGATTTCACCGCTGCCGAACAGCTGAATCACCGGGAAGTGTCCGGGTGATCAGCTTGGAATCAATTTTTGAGTCTGCCCGGTTGTCAAAAAAAACTTCTGGCAACGGCCTGTCGGCAAGTCCGCTATGCAGTGAGGCATTTTGGTTACGGAATTCCTCTTTGAAACTGGCAACGCCTTGCTCGACATGGTGCATGTTTACTCCCTGGTAAATACATAAAGAAGATTACTTGACTGGATATGATTAGCGCAGCAGAATGATAGTTCAATAGTGTTTTGTCAGATTTTTCGATAGTTTTTTTCTATTAAAATGCAAGCCTCAAAACTTAAGCTTCGTCAATTGGAATATTTCATCACCGTCAGTGAAGAACGTCATTACCGTCGGGCGGCGGAAAGGTTGAGAGTCCGGCAGCCAACCATCACCAATCAAATCACCGCACTGGAAGAAACCCTGCAGTGCCGGTTGCTGGAAAGATCCCGGTCGGGGGTAAACCTCACACCGGTCGGGCGGGAGCTATTGCCTATCGCGCGTGAAATCATGGAGTCTGTTGAAGCATTTCAACGGGCTGCACAGCCTTCGTCCGGTGGCCCGCGTGGAACCTACAGAATGGGCGTTGCGCCAACGGTTGGGCCATATCTGCTGCCGGAAATTATTCCGGCCGTGCATCATCGTTACCCGCAATTGAAATTGTATTTTCGTGAGCTGGTACCGGCGAGACTGGAGATGGATCTGGTAGACGGTCGCCAGGATTTAATTATCTCCCCAATGCCTATTAACAACCCGGCATTGACCACAGTGACAATTTTCAAGGAACCGTTGTATCTGGCTGTCTCTTCCGACCATCCTTTATCCAGTACTCAAACTGTAGCTGCGACCAAACTAAGAGGTGAGAAAATGCTGATTATGGAAGAACGGCATCAGCTGCATCGTCAGGTGCATGATCTTGCTGATACTTATGGTGCTCAGCTGCAAAGCAATTATGAAGGAACCAGTCTGGATACGTTGAGGCAGATGGTTGCCATGGGGATGGGTGTGGCAATGCTGCCGGCGCTATATGTGCGTTCGGAAATTGCCCAGCGTGAAGCCCCGGAAGTGCACGTATTGGAATTCAGCGACCGCAACATTACCCGGACCGTCTCAATGAGCTGGCGGAATGCATCTCCAAACCGGATGTTTTACCGTGAACTGGCAACCCAGATACGCGAGCTGTCAGAACAGATTTTTAATCAGCATATTCAGTTGACCTGAAAAAGCTTAAGGGCAATAGCCGGACATGTTTCTGTTCACACCAGCATGAATGAGATGGTATATCCTGCCGTATATTGGAATGCGGTGATTGTAAATGTCTGGTATTTGACAGTCTTTCCCGGTGGATAGCACAATGCCGTTTAATTGATGTAGCAGTATCAGGCTGGCATGCTCGCCGGTTAACTGCTCGAGGAGTAAAGAGGGGAATATATGCACGCCATCGTCGATAAACTGATTCATTTAATTGAGCAACACCATTGGCAGGATAATTTTCAGCAGGCCATTGAGAAAGCCCAGTCTTATAACGTACCAAGCATCCGGGGTGTCCAGTCACTGGATGATTACCTGAATTACATCAATGAGCTGGTTACTTGGGCACCGCGGGAACAGGGTGATTCCCGGGATATCTATAACAAGATCGTCGAGTTTTATTTTTTCCTGGATCAGGAGCCGGTGAGAAGTCTGCAGAATCCGATTCAACCCGGTTGTGACCCGCAGACACTGACGCCGCTGTCGGAATGGATCGTGGAATATGCACAGGCATGGGGTAATTATCTGGATACCACCGACTCTGCCAGTGAGATAGAGAGTTTCCGCACCGACCCCCTATTCAATTGGGATGAATATGCACCGCCACCCAGTGGTTATCTAACCTTCAACCAGTTTTTTGCCCGCCACCTAAAACCCGGGATGCGGCCGATTGCGGGGCTGCGTGACAACAGTGTGATTGTATCCCCGGCCGACTCAACTTTTGTGGGCTGGTGGCAGATCAATGAAAACGACGATATTTACGTGAAAGACAATATGCTGGATATCAAAGGTATCCAGTGGTCAATCCATCAATTATTGGAAGGCAGTGAATATGCTGACCGGTTTAAAGGCGGAATTTTTACACACAGTTTTTTGAATACCTTTGATTATCACCGGTGGCATACGCCGGTGCAGGGCAAGGTGTTGGAATCGCGGGTCATACAGGGGCAGGCGTATCTGGATGTAAATGTCGAGCCGGCAATAGTCAATGGGGAAGAAGTTAATGTGCTCAATGCCCTGGACGGCACCGGATATCAATTCGTGCAAACCCGAGGACTGGTGGTGATTGATTCGCCCATCGGCCTGGTGGCCTGTCTGCCTATGGGTATGGCGCAAGTATCATCAGTAGTCATTACTGCAGAACCGGGCGTTACATTGCATAAAGGCGAAGAATTGGGTTACTTCCAGTTTGGCGGGTCCGATTTTGTAATGGTGTTTGAGCGATCCAGTAATGTGCAGCTGATTAACCAGCCCAATGTTCATTACAACCAGGGAACTTGGATTGGAAATGCCTATCCATATTCAATGTAATGTAAATTGCTGGTCAGGTTAAGGGTACGACGGAATAGAGTTGACCTGGCAAAAATGGGGCCATGGACGGTTATGTCTTAATTGCCGACTATGGGGAATATAATGATTAAAGATAACAAGCAAAACCTGCAGTTTTTTGAAAGCCGGTCCATGCGTTCGTTGTATGATGCTATGGAATCCTGGCAGCAGGAAAATCAAAAGCGTCTGCTGGCTGTCAACATTCAAAAAGATGGCGACAGCTTTTGCTGCATTGCGTTGACCAATCCTTCCGAAGTTGTGATAACAGGTCCGGATCATACCGGTACCTGGCGTCAGGCGCATGTTACTCAGTTTGGGTATTTGCATGTGAAGTCATAAGCGCTCATCGAATAAGTTGCCTTTCCGGTATGAGTGTCGCCTAACAGATCAACACAGTGTTTTTTGAGAATCAAAATGGCTGACTGAGCTTTGCATCAAGCCATTTTGGCTTTACAGGAGGTTGGTCTTATGAGGATTCATACAATACTGCAGATTATATTTTTAGTTGTGATGGCGGCTGGCGTGCAGCGGGCTTCTGCAATCGATGGGCAAACAGATTCAGCACCCGTTGCAGGCAACTATAAGCAGAAACCGGCAGAGCTTACTGCTGGTCAACAAAGGCAGGCAACACTCGTATTGCTTGCATCAGAGCTGTTAACGCGGTCGCGGCAGTCCGATGATATTTCTCTGGTCATTTCGATAGGCAGGAATGCATCAGGGTTTGAGTGTACCGGCAACAGCGCCCAGTCGATTGCAGCCTGCGAGCAAAGATGCCTGGCCATTCAGACAGAATTGGAAGATACCAATGCCCCTGAAGGCGGTTGCTCGTCAATCAACAATGGCTGTGAATGTACTCATGACCCGTTTGAGTAGAGGCATGTTGTTCTGTGTTGATTGCTTAAAGCGGTAAGTTATCGCCGGTCTGGATGGAATCGTGAAAGTAATTTGGCTGCGAATCAATATCGATGATGCAGACTTTCTCAATTCTTGAGAAATCTGAATAGTATGAAATGATTTCTTTTTCAGACTTCCCGGAAAGGGACTGAGGTGTGATAAATCGACCGACTCTTAAGTAGCCGAGGGAATTGTATTTGCTTTCCAGCTTGTAACCATATTGTTCAAGCTTGTTGTCTTTGAACCACTTCTCAAGCCTGGCAAACATGTCCTGGTGGGTAACCAGGCTTGAAAAAAAGCAGATGGTGTTGGTTGAAAAAGTTATCTGAGGAGAAGCTTTACCGCCCTGGCGGATCAGCTCGAAGTCATCATTCATCATCAGATGAAAAAGGTTTTTACCGGTGGTTGAGTAACCCAGGAATAAATCGCCAAAATTTCTTCCCAGGCTGAAGTGATCGTAATCATTATCTTCAAGGTCAGCCTGGATGTGTTCGCCTGTCTCAGCGCATAAAGTAAAAGTGAACCAGCCACTGGCCCGCTCTGAATCAGGTATTCCGATGATGCCTTCCAATGAGTGCACACCCTGATTGATTCGATTTAGGTCATTGAACAGCTGTCGGGCGAGCGGAGATTCAACTTTCTGGTGCTGGTGTTCCTGTTCGTAAACCGGCAGATATTTCTCGAATAACGAGTGAACGTGATTCAGTTCAATATTGTCCGGAATATCTGAAACCTCGGGGATCAGATACTTCAACGTATTGGAATCATTGAATGACCGAATGCTGCTGTTGAGTTTTTCCACCATTGCCGGCAGCCTGGATTTGTCTGCATACATTCCCCAGGCAACCCGGCGGGCTGAATAATTCAATACTTCACTTTGTTTGATGAATTCACAATAACGTTCCGCCAGCGAGTGTGAGTCCATCTGGAATATCATTTCCCTGAAGTCATTCTTATTGTTCGAATGGTATAACTGGAGGTAAAGATATTTCATTGTGGCTTGATGTTGAATGCGGAACTGCTGTCGGTTTTGTGGACTATAGTTCCACCGATCAGGATATGTCCAGAGTTATGGTGTTTTCAGGGTATCGGGAGCAGTGGTGCTTGAATATGGTCATCTGGAGAATTGATCTTTTACGTATACAATGACGTTCCTGTTTTACTGTAGCCGAATCTTATGTCCTGGCTATTTGCCTTCGAGAGAACTATGACCAGAATTGCGCTTGTCCTTTTGATTACTGCTTCACTGATTGGCTGTCCGTTACTTCTGATGGCAGACAACACGGAAAAAGATACGCTGACCAAAATTCTTCATGATCACTGGGCAGCTGCAAGCAAGGAACAGATATTCTTCCGCAAAGATCCGGATACATTTCGCATGAATGGGCAACTGCCGGATGTTTCCGAGACAGGGAGAACCAGAAGGGAGGCTTTTAATCGCTCAATTCTGGATCGGCTGGATAAGCTGAAGACTGATGATTTTAATGCGCAGGAGAACGTCACTTATCGCTTATTCAGGTACGAACGTGAAACCGAGGCGGAAAGCTATACCCAGCTGGATCACTTCTACCCGATGCATTATTACTCCAGTTTTTCATCGTACTTTGCCGGCGCTCCTGACAATATGTCATTTCTGGAATTGGCTGATTATGAAAATTACCTGATCAGCCTGGCGGACTATCCACGCTACAACGGGCAGTTTATTGTTGATCTGCAGGAGGCTGTCACCAAAGGGCATGTGCATTATTGCGATAGCTTTGCCGGTTATGAGAAAACCATCAGCAGGCATATTGTAGACAAAGTTGAAGACAGTGTTTTTTATGCACCACTGGCATCAATGCCCGATAGCATTTCGGCTGCCGATCAATCGCGTATCATCGAAGCGGGTACAGCGTTGATTATGAATACTGTCATTCCCGAGTATCAGAGGTTTTATGATTTCTTCACCGGGGTATACATGCCGAACTGCCGGAAACAGGTTGGCATTACCGCACTGGATGATGGTAGTGACTATTATCAGTTCCTGATCAGGTATTACACCACTACCGATTACACCGCAGATGAAATCTATCAGCTAGGATTATCGGAGGTGGAACGCATACGTACAGAAATGGATGCACTCATCGAGGGTATCGGTTTTGAAGGGAGCTTTAAGGAATTCATAGCTTACCTGCGCACAGACTCCCGTTTTTATGCTGAATCTCCCCTGCAGATGATTGAGAAGGCCAGCTATATCAGCCGAAAAATGGCTGCCCAGCTGCCTAAATGGTTTGGTGTGCTGCCGCGTAATACCTTCGACATCAAATCCAGCCCCGGCAGCGGCTCCTATTATGTAGCGTCAGATGGTAGCGGCACTACTTCAGGAACCTATTTTCTGGCCACCGACGATTTAAGAGCTCAACCTCTGTATAACCTGGAAGCATTGACCTTCCATGAAGCAGAGCCGGGACATCATTTTCAGGGCGCCATTGCGATGGAGCTGGATGTCCCGGAATTCAGAAAAACACTTTATCACTCAGCATTTGGTGAAGGATGGGGTTTGTATTCTGAAAGGTTGGGCAAGGAAATGGGCTTTTACCAGGACCCATACAGCGATTTTGGGCGGCTGACCTATGAGATGTGGCGCGCCTGCCGATTGGTGGTTGATACCGGTATGCATGCCAAAGGCTGGTCACGTCAGCGGGCCATCGATTATCTGGCAGATAATACTGCTCTAAGCCTGGCTGAAGTGGAAGGACAGATTGACCGGTATATCACCTGGCCCGCTCAGGCGCTTTCCTACAAAATCGGTGAGTTGAAAATCCTTGAGCTGCGCGGCATCGCAGAACGTGAGCTGGGTGCGGACTTCAGCATTCGTGACTTCCATGATCAGCTGCTGGCCAATGGCAGTGTGCCGCTGGCATTGCTGGAGGAGCTTATGCTGGAATGGGTGGAGTCAGCTAAAGCTGGTAACCAATTAAAGTAATAAGACAGATAATGTCGATGACAATCAATGTGGAAGGGTACTAACAAGGAATAATTGAAACGGAAAATACAAGGAGGATTTCGATATGCCATCACCTTTGCAACAGGCGGAAGCAGCTGTTAAGCAGATGGAGCAAATCAGCAATGATATTGACGATAACCTTAAAGGGATAAAGGAGTTTCGTAAAAAAACTAAAAAAATGATAGATGCTTTTATTGCGCGAACGAAAGGCAAACCCTGTTACAAAAAGCATCAGGAGTTTATATTGAAGGGTTTGGCGATAATTGATGCCAGAATTAAAACGGTTGAGAAGATGCAGGGTTTTGCTGATGGGGCGTGGGTGCTGGCTGAAAAAGCTTTGCATGCCATGTATGAAGCAGCAAGGCTGCAAAAAGACGATGCTGAGCTGCGCAAACAGTTGGATGGCGTGCTAAGAATGTTGAAAATTGCTAAAGGCTCGCGTGAAAAGATCAACGATGAGTGGGGTGAATTACTGGATTTGGATGAGTCAACAGCATATCTCATCGAAGCAGCTGACAAACTGTGCGGAGACTGATGCTGATAGTCTTAAGCCGGACAAGCCGGTTGTGCTATATTCTTTCCGCTATTTCCATAACAACTACAACCCAGGTTTAAACCATGAAACATTCACTTCTGAGCGTGCTGTTTATTATCGGTACAATGGTATTCACGCTAACTGCTTCTGCACAGTCAGGCAGTCAGGGCGTATTCAATGTTTACAACAATACAACCAATAATATCGTTATCGGCTTTTACACCAATGACGGCTCCGGCTGGAGTGATAACTGGCTGGATGATGACCTTGAGCCCGGAGAGGGAGCACAGGCAGAATTCTTCGCTGATTCCGGTCTCTGCGAACAGCTGTTCCAGGTGGGCTGGTTGGGTGAAGATGACAGCGAAATTATGGATGAGCCCATCAGCATTGATATATGTGAGGCCTCCAATGTCTATCTTGACGATAATGAAATCTATTTCGATTAGCTGATTGACCAATCAACTATTCAGGAGCGGGCCTCGATGCCCGCTTTTTTATTTACTCAGAATCATGCCCGGGCTGGCGGTATAAAGTTGAGTCTGATCACCATTTATACCTGCAAAGTCATCCAATAGATTTATAATCTGCTCCGGTGTATGACAGATATCCATTCTGATGAGCGAATTTGAGTATTTGGCTGTTTTTGTATCGATTGTCTTCGGTATCAGCGTTACCCATGTACTGGGCGGAGCCATTCATGCGATAACCATCCGGACCACCGATCGCACACGACTGGTGCTGACGGCATTCTTCTTTGTGGTAATGATTCTGAACTGGTGGACAGGGTATACCTGGAGTTACCGGGAAGTCTGGAGTTTTGACCTTTTCCTGGTGATTGTGCTGTGGGCGGTTTCCCACTATATCGCTGTAATCACTTTATATCTGCCGCGGACAATCGCCCGGGTGAGCCAGATTGAGCATAAAAAGAACTGGTTTTTCTGGGCATTTATCGGTGTGCTGGGAACCGATGCATTAAAGGCAGCCATGGCAGGTGAGCTTTATCAGCCCTGGTATTATCTGCCGTTTGTACTGCACTATGTGGTTTTATCGCTGATCGCCATTCTGATCAACAAACGGCCCGTGCATTTCTGGACCGCCTGTTATTTCCTGGTGTCAATTCTGATCTGGGCGATGGTGGTCAGACGTTATCTTCCCGAGTGACAGCAATGTTGGAAGATGCATAACACCGTTGAGTTTATTCGATGATATTCTGACCACCGTCATCCAGCTTTTCAGGCCGGGTCCAATAGCTGTACTGGGGCGTCCACTCGGCTTCACCCATTCCGGCCAGCCCCAGCAGATTCCAGATTGAGCAGTACAGATCACCCGGTCCAAATACTGCAGAGCTTTTCCGGTAGATGGTATCGCCGTCAAGCTCATAGACAACTGCCCCTGGCATATTGTCTGAGCCTGGCATCACTGTCTGCTCCCTGATGTAATCACCACCGTGGTGAGAAGCTGTGCGAAAGCGCCATTGCCGGGAATTGGCAAACTGCCGTTGTACCTCAGGAGAATCTTTGGACAACAGTACTACCGACATGGCTGATTCCAGATGAGGTACAAACGGATTGATGCCATCAGCCCAAAGCGTACAGTAGCGGCAACCCTGGCCCATGTTATGAATAGCCAGCAGGGTGGACCTGCCGGCAAACAGATCAAGCAGTGATGTTTTACCGTTCAGGGTTTCAAAAGCATAATTCTTGACGGCTTCACCGCGCTGTCGTTTGCGTAATCCATTCAGTTTCTGGGTCAGCTCGAAAATCTGCATTTCAAGCTGCTGAATCTGTTCATGGCTCATCTGTTCACTCCTTAAGCGATAATTCGTTTCGCTATATTTACAGTCTTCATTATCATTTGGTCATTGTAGACAGAAATTGGCGGCGGTACATGTCAGTGCTTGCTGGTTGATCTGCAAGCATTTATCTGTGAGCGCTTTCTTTATTAATCACATGGTAGGAAAGCAGTGACCTGAAAACAGGATATGCAATGAAGATGCACAAGGTAAGCACGGCATTTCTTTTATGGCTTTTGCTGTCCGGCGGATCAGTATGGTCAGTAGAGCTCAACGGTTTTGATATTGGCGGCGATGCAGCAGCTGAAAACAGTGTGGTCAGGATCGGACCTGTTGATTATCCGATTGAGGCACTGGCATCAATGAAAATTGAGCCTATTGATAATACAGCCTGGCAGGCCGGTGATTTCGTCATGGGAATCAGCATTAATGGAGAAGCCCGGGCATATCCGCTCGCCATCATGGTATGGCATCAGATTGTCAATGATGAGCTGGGTGGCATGCCGGTACTGGTCACATTCTGCAGGACGTGCGGTACCGGACTGGTATATGAGCGTTCAGTGGATAGTCAGGTATTGACTTTCGGTATGTCGGGGTTGATCTACCAGGCTGATGTATTGCTGTACGATCAGCAAACCGGTTCTTTATGGTCGCGTTTTGTTGATGAGGCGATATCCGGGCCGTTACAGGGACAGTTGCTGTTTGATCTGCCTTATCAGATAACGCCTTTGGAGGAATGGAAGAAGCGCTATCCGGAATCTACCGTTGTGTCTCGTGATACG
Organism: Wenzhouxiangellaceae bacterium; assembly: GCA_028289455.1. Classification (GTDB taxonomy): domain Bacteria; phylum Pseudomonadota; class Gammaproteobacteria; order Xanthomonadales; family Wenzhouxiangellaceae; genus JAJFKX01. The sequence continues at coordinate 36,306 of JANQPN010000080.1, read as the reverse complement.
GGCTTTGAAATTGATTATTCATTCACACCTGATGGTGGCCCGGCGGCTGGTGAAAATATCTTTGCAGCATTACCTTCCGAGCTTCGCTACCATGCCGATATGCCGGCGCTGGGTGTCAGCCGCAACGGCAGAGCCAAGGCATATCCCGCAGGTGAAGTGCTGGTCAGCGGAGGCAAAATTACCGACCGGTTTGATGGCCTGGAACTGGTCATTGAATACAGTCCGGAGCAGCAGGTATTTACTCATAATATTGATGATTCGCTGCAGGTGGAGCAAACCAGCTGGGAAGCCTGGGCAACTACTTACCCTGATACAGCAGTGTTTGCGGCAGTATCAGAAAGCGGATCACGGCGGCTGAAGCACAGTCACTCCGGCCATTCAAATTAACCTGAAAATCCTTCTAAAAGGAAGCTGGTGTATCCACTGTAGATAGGCTTTTCAAACTACAGTGCAGCGCGGTAAACGGGAATAATCCGGGTAACAGTGCAATAATGAGTTATGTGAATGGGCTTAATGACGGAATCCGGATGGCCAATACCGTTAATATTGATAATAATCTTGCGCTTTTCTGTGACTTCGAAAATGTAGCGCTGGGTGTGCGCGATGCCAACTACCCAAAATTCGACATGCAGCTTGTATTGGAACGCTTGTTGCTGAAAGGCAATATTGTGGTCAAAAAAGCCTATTGTGATTGGGAGCGTTACAAGCAATTCAAATCGGTGATGCATGAAGCTGCATTTGAACTGATTGAAATACCGCATACGCGGCAGTCGGGGAAAAACTCAGCAGATATACGCATGGTAGTGGATGCTTTGGATTTGTGTTACACCAAAGATCACATTAATACCTTTGTGATTATCAGTGGCGACTCGGATTTCTCACCGCTGGTCAGCAAGTTGCGTGAAAACGCCAAACTGGTGATCGGTGTTGGTGTGAAGCAAAGCACATCTGAGCTGCTGATGAGCAATTGTGATGAGTTCCTTCTATATGATGATCTCATCAGGGCCAGTGACAAGAAAAAAACACAGCGCAAGCAACCGGTGAAAAAGGCTTTGTCCGGGAAAAAAAGCACCACTAAAAAAACCACTACCAAGCAAACCCAATCCAGTGACTCGGGCAGTGAAAGCGCGAAGAAAGACGCTGGAATTGACCTGGTTCTGGATACTGCCGAAGAGCTGATTGATGAGCGTGGTGATCGTGTCTGGGCATCTATGATCAAACAGACGCTTAAACGTCGGCATCCGGCATTCAGCGAAAGTTATTACGGTTTCAGGTCATTTGGTGATTTACTGCAGGAAGCCGATCAGAGGGGGCTGGTGGATATGGAAAGAGATGAACGCTCCGGCGGTTATATCATCAAGACAGTAACACGGGACTGATATCCGGTAATTTCAGCCTGCTATCGTCTTTATATGGAAGGCTTTACTTAATTTAGGCTAAGATAAATCAGTGATATAACAATCAAGTAACGGCACTCAACAGTGCACAGACCCTAGGAGCAACCTATGTGTATGGATTCCGGGCGGTTTAGTATTCTGTTTGTTGCGGGTTTGCTGTTGCTTGCATTTGTGTCACCGGCCAAAGGCCAGCTCCCTCAATTGTCTGCGCCGGATGGCGGAACGATCATTCAATGCCGAGACTCATTGCCTGAACCACCTGCCGGGTTCTGCAGTTTTCAGGCAGGCAGTAACCTGCTGCTGATACAGGCTGATGTGCTTACTTCAGATAATGTACTGGTTAACGGTGATTTGTTGATCGGTGCTGATGGCCGGATTGCCTGTGCAGCCTGCGACTGTTCTGCTGAGCCGGGCGCCGATACGGCCACATTACTGGTTTGTCCCGGCACCAGCTTATCGCCGGGGCTGATCAATGCATACAATGACCTAAACTTTTCCGATGGTTTGCCGGTAGATCATGGCACGGAACGCTTTGAGCACCGTCATGACTGGCGATTAGGCCAAGGCGGGCATTCGGTGCTCAACATCACGCCGGATTCGGGTTCAGTTGTATGGGGAGAGTTGCGGGCTGTTGTGAATGGCGTGACTTCGGTTGCAGGCATTGGTGGTGTGGATAATTTGGTGCGAAACCTGACTGACGTCCAAAAGCTGGATGGAATTACTACCCCAGCATGGCATCAGGATGTTTTCCCGCTGGGTGATTCAAGTGGACAGTCAATGACCAATAATTGCAATTATCCCGAGCTTCCAGACATCAATCCGGGTACGCCATATTTACCCACTGTGGCAGAAGGTATAGACGCCAGGGCACAAAATGAATTCACCTGCCTGTCGGAAAATTCCGGTCAGGGAGTTGATGCGATTCCCGGTGCTGCTGTCAGGCATGGAATTTCACTTAGAGGGGCATCGGCAGCTGAGATGCGGATCAAATCGACATCATTGATATGGTCTCCACGCAGCGACATCAGCTTATATGGCTTGACCGCGCCGGTTTCTCTGATGCGAAATTCATCCGTGAATCTGCTACTGGGCAGCCGCTGGTCGCCGACTGGTTCACTTAATCTGATGCGGGAATTGCAGTGCGCAAGGGATTTCAATACCACCTATCTGAATAATGCATTCAGTGACCGTCAGTTGTTTGGGATGGTGACGGAAAATCCTGCCTTAGCGGCTGGAATGGAGGCTGATATCGGTAGTCTGCAACTGGGATTGCTGGCCGATATTACATTATTTGATTCTGGTGGAAACCAGGGATACGCGGTGGTTACTGAGGCAGACGAATCAGATGTGCTGTTGGTGTTGAAAGCCGGCACACCTGTATACGGGGATGCGATGCTGATGGAAGATCTGGGGGCTGCCGATCCGGACTGTGAAACATTAACCGTTTGCGGTCAAAGCCGGCGGATATGTGCGCAGCGTGAAACCGGTGCTCCGTTTCCAGTTGGTTTCAGTACGCCAATTGCCGCCTGTGGTGTTCCAATCACTGGTGAACGTACCTGCCTGCCTGAACGGACGGTGGGCCTGGCGCCATTATTTGATGGGCTGCCCGTGGGTGGTGATATGGACGGCGACGGGGTTCCTGATGCCAGTGATAACTGTCCTGATCACTTTAATCCGCCATTGCCGTTCGGCAACATGCAGCAGGCAGATCTGGATCTGGATGGTATAGGTGATATCTGTGATGACCAGCCGGAAGTTAATGAAGACATTATGTATGCCGATGGATTTGAAAGTGACGTGGGTGTAGGCGGTGTTGTTCAGGGACTGGTTTCACCCGGGTTGGTATTGCAGGTTAACGGCGTGGAAGAATTACCGATTGCTGACAACGGACCATTCGCATTTAATACATTGTTGCCTGTATCTACAAATTATTTTGTGGGTGTGGACACGGCGCCGAATGATCAGGTCTGCATCCCACTGAACAACACAGGAATTACCGGATCAGGAGATATCACGGATGTACTGATCGAATGTACCGGTGGACCGACAACGATTTATGCGGTCAAGCGGGGTGAGGCAACCGGTATGGTTGCTATTCCCAATGTGCTGGTAACGGCCTGTGCAGAAGGCACGGGTTACTTCCTGCAGACTGTCTCCGGCGATCCGGGCTTTGAGGGTGTGGATGATTCTGCTGTGTTTGCTTTTGACTCATCTACACAGTGCGGTATCAGTATCAGTCAGGGGGATCGGATTGATGTCCTGGAAGGCACCGTGAGTTTCTTCTTCGGTCAGACTCAATTGCAGGATGTTTCCTTCCAGTTGCTTTCATCGGGCAACCCGTTACCTGCGCCGGAAGTGGTCAACCCGAGCGATGTATCCGGCCCGATGCCGACCAGCCTGGAGGGTGTACTGGTTCAGGTGCAGAATGTTACGGTAACGATGCAGGACAACGGCTTTGGTGAATTCGAAGTTGATAACACCCTGTTGATTGGTGATTTAATGCATCAACTCAATCCGTTGCCGATGTCGGGCGTGATGTTCACCAGCATCACCGGTGTACTGCGTTTCAATTTTAATAATCAGAAGCTGGAACCGCGTGACGGCAGCGACATTGTTCAATAAGTCACCGGGTTGTTTTCGGATAGCTGGTCAGATTCTTGATTCATTTTCTTCCAGGCCCAGAGCAAACCGGCAGCAAAAGGTACGGCAATGAGGCTGAATTCAAACAAAAATGCTGAGAACCCGCCAAACTGAAGGTATTCGCCAAATTCGACCCTGGTATTAGTGAATTCGCCACTGAGCAATTGACCAATGACAGGCGTAGCCAGCAGGATCAGCACCATTGCGTCAAAGGCAACGATAAATGCATTTCTGATGCCCGGCCTGTTCTGTACGGCAATAACAGCACACAAAGTAGCCCCGATAAGCATTAAGCTCGAGAACACAAAAATATCAAAGCTGTTAGTGGCTCTGATAAGGCCGGATCCATAGCCCGGATAACTGGGGTCCAGTACACCTCTGAAAGGGGCGACAGCATGCATAAATGCCAAGGGCAAATGAGCTGCTCCAATTAACAGTGCCGGCCAGCTCCATTGACGTTTGCAGGCGTAGTAAACAAACACACTCAGTGCAACAGCCATTACCGGAAAGCCAACCAGCGTCCAATTGGTTTGTGAAAAATCCATAGCCATGTCCTCATTTTTCCATACACTGCTGTATGGTGATAATATATGCAGTAGCTAAACGAATGTCAATACAGTACTGTATGGAAAAGCCGGATTTAACACGCCAGGATTGGATAGATGCCGGGATGGCAGCTTTGTATCAGCAAGGAATCAAAGGTGTAAAAGCTGATCTGATAGCAAAGCGTTTGGATATTACCCGCGGCAGCTTTTACTGGCATTTCAAAAACCTGGACGACTTTCTGTTGGCGATGATTGCATTCTGGCAGCAAACACAGGAAGGCTATCTGGCAAAGCTTAAGGCCAGTAAAGCTGATGCCCGCAAACGCATTCAAGCTACCTTGAAACATATCCGTTCCAAAAACAGCCAGCATGATGTAGCCATGCGATTGTGGGCTTATCAGGATGATAGAGCTGCTCAAGCAGTGCATGCCCTTGACGAACAGCGCTTGGTATTTGTCACTTCATTATTTGAGAGAGCCGGTTATGCCCAGCCAGAAGCTCAATTTCGGGCCAGGGTGCTCTATTACTTTCAATTAGGTGATCAATTATCCCGGCAGCAACCCAATATCGCCCAGCGGAGGTTGAATTTTCAGCAATTGAATCAGTTGCTACTGGATGAAAAAGTCGATTAGCCAACGTAAGCGTCTGATAAGAGCATATGGGTGAATGCGCTTTTGATTGGCGTTGGTAAGGTAAATCAAGCATCACGCTATACTGTGCGCCAGCTTATTGCCTGGAATACTATGCTTAGCACTATCGGACGACTGCCTGTTCAGTCAATATCATTAGCTATCACCGGGTTATTGATTACAACCGTATCACTGGCCCAATCCTATGAGTCTGGACATCAGGCATTGCAGGTTTGGAATTCAGAAGGCATGGCGAACACGCCAACGGTCATAAAAATCTGGCTGTATTTCATGTTAGTCACATTTGCAGCAGGGTTGCTGTTTGTCCGGAAGCACATTGAAGCCCGTGTGGTGGTGGTTGGTGTGATTGTGGCTCTGCTGATCACCAAATGGTTCGCTCCCATGCTGGGTATTGTGGTGTTATCCGGTTTTGTGGCGCTGGTACATTTGATCTGCTGGTCACCGGCTCTGTTCCTTCTGCTTAAACGCCGAATATTTATTAAGCAACGTTCGTTCTATGCACTATGGTGCGGGTGGGTAACCGTCGTGATCATCATTTCCTTTGTGTTCGATATTCGCGATGCTGCGATATATGTCATGCATATGGCAGCCAGGTGATGTCATGAATGTGATTGCCGATGATGAAAAAGATCAAATTCCACGCAGGTATGATCTGGACTGGTTGCGGGTCCTGGTTTTTGCTCTGTTGATCTTATACCACGTCGGCATGATGTATGTTTCCTGGATTTGGCATATCAAAAGTGAGCACAGAAGCCTGGTACTGGAAAGTGTGATGACTTTTGTTAACCAGTGGCGGTTGCCTTTGCTGTTTCTGATTTCCGGTATTGCGACCAGCATTATTTTAAGGAAGATGCGAACCGGGTTATTTGCCTGGAGCCGGTTGAAGCGATTGCTGCTGCCGCTGATTTTTGCAGTAATTTTCCTGATACCGCCACAAAGTTACTATGAGCTACTTTTTAAGGGTGAGCTGGAACCGGGGTATCTGGTGTTCTGGAGCCGGTATTTATCATTTGATCAAAGCTTTTCCATTGTGATTCCTACCTGGAATCACCTGTGGTATCTGATGTACCTGCTGGTCTTTTCGTTTGTGTTGATCGTTTTATTGAAACCGTTGAGAAGCCAGGCATTAAACAATGCCTTGTCTGTTTTCTTCAGGAGCCATCCCAGGCTTAAATTATTGCTGGTTCCACCATTGTTGCTGGCGGTTTATGGCTGGTTTCTCAGGCCTTATTTTCCGCAGACACTGGATCTGGTTAATGACTGGTATAACCTGGCGTTCTATTTCACGGTTTTTCTATTCGGCTTTCTAATTTCCGATAAGCATGAAGTTTGGCAGGTGATTGACAGCGCAAGGGGCTTGGCTTTGTTGATGGGGGTAGTAATGGCAGCGGTTCTGCTGACACTGTATAACCTCTATTTCAGCCAGTTGGACTCACTGGGTTTGCGACTGATCTACGCAGCTGCTGCTTTCAATTTGTGGGCCTGGATGCTGGCTATACTGGGCTATGGGCATCGTTTTTTGAATCGCAAGAGTAAGACCCTGAGTTATGCTACAGAGGCAGTTTATCCTTATTATATTTTGCATCAAACCATTATTGTGGTGTTCGGATACTGGGCTATTCAATGGGGTTTGGGCGGTGGTATGGAGTCACTATTGATTATCCTGGTGACCTTCGGTGGCTGTGCCGTGTTGCATGAATTTTTTATAAGGCGGATTAAGGTTATCCGTCCATTATTCGGGCTTAAAAATAGTTAACAATTAAGGTTGATAAATTTGTCTGCTGTGACCGGCAGGTCATTGTCGTATCCACATCGAGTGTCAGTAAGTCGTTGGAATGCAAAATTATTAAGCCTTTGATATTTCGATCAATCATAACACTTCAATTATTCATTAATCTTCAGTTCATTGTGGTATGGGATAGTAATCGCTATCGTTAATAAAATGAAAATAGAACAATGTATCAGAGGTTATTTATTGGGGTATACCTGCTTTTATCGGGCATAATCAATGCACAGGAATTACTGGTCACCAATATTAATGATTCAGGTGCAGGCTCACTGCGTCAGGCTGTATTGGACGTAGAAATTGCAGGGACTGTCATCAGGTTTGACAACAGCCTGGCTGGCGAAACCATTACTTTGCTTTCCCCAATCGAAGTTGAAACAGTCATTAGTATCCAAGGGCGGTTGGAAGGGGCTCGGGTTGCAATTTCAGGTGGTAGCACCACCAATATATTCATTGTTGATGATGGTGTTTTTCTGGATATTGTCAATCTGGATTTTATTAACGGTAACGCTGAATCAGGCGGGGCAATTTCAGTTGACGGAACCGGTTCAGAAGTGGCTATTATGTTTTCCCAGTTTCTTAATAATACGGCCACCAGCGGAGCGGCTATCAACAACAGTGGAGGAAGAGTAAGCGTATTTTCGTCGGTGTTTTCAGGCAATACTGCTGATGGCGTATTTTCTGTTGGTGGTGCCATTAATAATACCGGTGGGGGAGCATTACTGATTCGCAACTCGACTTTTTCAGGGAATAACAGTTTAAGCGGGGATGGTGGCGCTATTGCCAATCTGTCAGGCGATCTGGAAATTGCAAACAGTACGATTGTCGGTAACTTCGCCGAAAGCTTTGCCGGGGGTATCAGTAATAATGCTGTTTCATCGATCAGTAATATCCGAAATACCATCGTTGCCGGGAACAATACGGAAAGCGGCAATGGTTTGGATATCGGCAATCTGGCCGATATCAGTGCAATCAGCTCCGGAGGAGGAAACTTTATCGGTGCAGTTCAGGAATCAACAACAGGCGGTACGGTTGGGATATTCATTCAGACCAATGATCAGACCGGCATAGTTGGTATGCGTTTGAATCCGATGCTTGGGGAATTGGCTGATAACGGTGGCTTGACTCTATCACACCACCCATTGAACGGCAGCCTGGTGATTGATGCCGGTGTTAATATCAACCTGCCGCAGGAAGATCAACGATTTTCCGGTTTTCAGCGTTTGATCAATGGCGCGGTTGATACCGGTTCTATAGAGGTTCAATTTATTGATGAGCAGTTTTTCCTGGATGGCTTCGAAGGATTAAGTGAAGCGTGCTGTCATTTAAGTGAATTAAGAGGCGTAATAAGGATGCAGTAAATCATACGATCAACCCGGTATGTTGTTTTAGGCTACACTGTCCAGCAAAACAATAATGATCGGGGTTGAGATGATTAGAGCGTTGCGTCCGGCAGTACGCCGCTTAGGCGGTATCTGTCTGCTTTTTTTCTGTATATTCCATTCCCAATTACTATGGGCAGGCAATAACCTGTGGACTGGCAATGGCCCCAATGGTGGTGATGTCCGGGATATTGCGCTGCATCCGGTCAATTCAGCAATTGCCTATGCCACTACCGCTCAAAACGGGATATTCAAAACAACTGACGGCGGTCAGAACTGGTTTGCTGTCAACAATGGATTGGCTTTTGCCAATGGTAATTTGCCCATTATTCTGGCTGTTGCCATTGATCCGGTTACTCCAGAAACGGTTTATGGAGCCGGGATCAGCAGGATTTATAAATCAACAGATGGCGGCGCCAGCTGGAACAGTTTTTTGCTGGCCAGTTCCAACACCAATGAACTGATTATCGACCCGGCCAATCCGCAGATTCTGTATATCAGCGGTTTTGGTGGGGTGCAGCGCAGCAGCAATGGCGGGCAGAGCTGGCTGGTGATGAATAACGGTTTTACCGATAACCGTGTATATGACATTGCCATTGATGCCAATCTGAGTAACGTATTGTATGCAGCAACGCAGGATGGAGTGTTCAAGACGGTTGACAGCGCCAGCAATTGGGCGCTGGCGAATACCGGACTGGTTGGCTTGGCGGTTGCGTTGGCGGTGGATCCTGATGCGCCCTCACCGGGTACCTTGTATGCGATGAGAAGCAACCGCGTCTACAAGAGTACTAACGGTGCCAGCAGCTGGTCGAACAGCAGTACTGGTCTGCTGGTTAGTGCTTTGCGTGATATTGCCGTAGACCCATTGAATCCGATGGTGGTGTACACCGTCGATGACAGTGAAGTATGGAAAAGTGTTGATGCCGGCGCAAACTGGAGCATCAGTAATTCCGGTCATATCCTGAGCTTCACCAATAAAATCGCCGTTTCTGCTACTCAGGCCGGTGAAGTTTTTACTGCCAATGCTGCCGGCGTTTATGCCAGTACAGACAGTGGCGGAAACTGGGGAGATCGCAGTAACGGACTGATCAATACCATTGTCGAGGATATTGCTTTTGATCCGACCAATTCGCAAATCATGTACGCTGCCACAGCCAACAGCCTGTATAAAACCCTGGATGGTGGTGAAAACTGGTTTCGAAGTAATAACAACTCGCCTTCAACTGATTCGAATGCGATCGTCAGTGATATCAATGGTGTGCTCTATCTCGGGGTTGGAATCTTCGGTGGCTTTTTGCGCAGTGTCGACGGTGGTGCCAGCTGGCAGGCCATGAATAATGGTTTATCAGTTTCCAGAGTGAGCGATATTGCGATAGTGCCCGGGACAACCAATCATATATTTGTAGGTGGTAGTACAGGAAACGGATTGTATGTAACGACCGATAGCGCCGCTAACTGGACTCAGGTAACCAATGGATTACCGACCAATGCAGTTATTGAAATTGAAATAGATCCGCTGACACCGGCTAATATGTTTGTGGTACAGGCTGCCTCTGGAAATGTGCTGTTCAAAAGTAGTGACGGCGGGGCAAGCTGGGCGGCATCTCAGAGCGGGATTACGGCTTCGGCAGTATTGGATTTGGCTATTAATCCGGTAACGCCGACCACGCTGTATGCTGCAACCAATGGGGGGATATTTAAGAGCACAGACGGTGGCGTCAACTGGGTCCCGATGAATACCGGTTTGCCGATACCGCTGGTTATCTCGTCAGTGGCGGTTAATCCGGTATCCGGCAATACGGTGTATGCGAGTTCTGTTCAGGGGATATTCGTCAGCACTGATGCCGGCGCCAACTGGCATCCATTGGTCGATGAAATCACTTCCATTGGCGAACGTGAAGCCAGGGTGCTGACGGTTTCAACCCTGGACACCAACACGCTGCACGCCGGCATGCAACGGCTGGGTGTGCAAAGCTATACCTTTGCCGGGCCCGGTGTCACGGTGCAGCCACAAACCATCGGTCTGAGCGAACCGGATGAAAGCGATAGTTTTATTGTACGGCTGGATACCGACCCTACCGATCCGGTCATGATCAATCTGAATACCACCAGCAGTGAGTGCATGCTGGATCAGACCATGCTGGCGTTGGATGCGGCAACACGTTTTGAAACAATCACCGTGACCGCAGTTGATGATGTGGTGGTCGACGGCACACAGTCCTGTGATATCCAGATTGATCCTGCAACCAGTGCTGATATGGACTATCAGGCGGTTGATCCTGCGGATGTATCTGTCAGTGTTATGGACGATGATACGTCCGGAATTCTGGTGGCTCCTTTAACATTAAGCATCAGTGAACCGGCCGGCAGTGATACTTTTACCATCACTGCACAGACGCCACCGTTGGATACAGTGACGATTATGCTGTCTACCGATAACAGCGAATGCAGCGTTACACCTGATATGGTCATACTGACAGGCGCTATGCCGCAGGCCACTGTCACGGTAGAAGCAGTTGATGATCTGCTGCTGGATGGTGACCTGGATTGTGTGGTAATGACAGCGCCTTCACAGTCCAATGACATGCCATATGATGGCCTGGATGCCGCTGATGTAACGGTTACGGTAATCGATACCGATGTGCCGGGTATCACGGTTACTCCATTGAGTATCGATGTGCCGGAAAACGGCAGTAATACTTTTTCGATATCACTGGATACTATTCCGGATCAGGATGTGGATGTTGATATCAGTGCAACCAGCAGTGCCTGCATGGTACTGCAATCTACCATCACCCTAACCCCGGCGCAGATCAGCCAGATGGTGAGTGTGTTCGGCGTTGACGATCTGATGCTGGCAGGTAATCAGGCCTGTGGGGTGCAAACAGCTGAGAGCAGCAGCGGTGATATGAATTACGATGGAATCAATCCGGATGATGTCACTGTTACGGTAACGGATACAACGGTAGCCGGTATTCAGGTAAGTCCAACCAGTGGGCTGATTACCACGGAAGATGGCGATACCGACAGCTTCACGATTGTGCTGACTGCTTTCCCCAGTGAAAATGTCAGTATCAGTTTAAACAGTACCGATGAAGGCGAGGGCACGGTGATGCCTGAAATGCTGACGTTCACTCCGGGTAATGCGCTGATGCCGCAGACTGTGACAGTGACCGGTGTGAGTGACGATGTCATTGACCCGGATACACCGTATCAGATCATTACCCAGCCAAGTGTCAGCGACGATGATGATTTTGATGGCTTGAATCCACCGGATGTATCGGTGATTAATCTGGATATTGATGATCTGGTGCTGGTGGATGGGTTTGAATAATGGCCTAAGTGATGAAATTAGTAATTGCAATAACCGCGTAGCTGGTTTTTGTCCAACCAATTGTTCGATGATCACTGTCGCAAATCATCGGATAAATTGACCGGATTAATTACTTCTATTATTGAATTCATGCAGGGATTTCTATTATCACAACGATAGCCATTGGGATAGCTGAGCTGATAATGCAATTCTTTAAAAAGGTTTTGAAAAATAATTTCTTTGCCGTCTAATACTTTCAGCTCAAGGTCAGGTGGCAAAAGAGAAACGAAAGTAATCCGAAAAATATCGGGTTCTGTGTCAGAAGGCTGGTGAGGTGGTGTTAATAGAGAGACCCGGTTTAGATATTGATGAGAAGCGGAGCAAAACGTATCGTTCACGTCTATGCCGACCCCAGTGCCATGGTATTGCTTTCCAAAATGCAGATTTTCACAGGACAATGTGTCATCGCCGATGGTGATTTCCAGATCATAAGGTTGCTTCTTGAAACCTTTGAAAACAAAGTGAGTGCCGCTGAAACAGCCAATTAGTGTGCATTGGTCAGTGTATGCATTGCTGTTAAGCAGTTTTGATTCATCAGCAGATAATGTTGAAGCGACAGTTAATAGCATCGTGACGACAGGTATGAATCTCCATAGGCGTGTTTTCATTTTTGCAGGTCCAGTTTTCTCTTGTTACCACATAGCATGAGTTGCATTTAATTACGAAAAAGAATGTTATCAGCCTGATCATATATCACCAGATATAAGCGGCCGGTTAATCATGGTCAAATCGATGTTATACATAATGCTTCACTGGTGCTCAGCAGTGTTATAGTCTGCACCAGATAAATTATAGGCGGAGCAGAAAAATGCGGCTGCATGGACTGAAAACCGGCGTGTTGGTGTGTGTGTTTTGCCTGACTGCCCAGGCTGAACAATTGTTGTTGGATAGTGATGTGCTGCATGCACTGTCCGAAGAGGTTTCCGGCGCGACTGCCAAGCGCAATCTGGAATACGTTGCCACCCAGCACCGGATGCGCGGCTCGCGCGGTTTCGAAGCCGCTGCCCACCACCTGGCCGAACAGGCGGAAAGCTATGGCCTGCAGGATGTAACCATTGAACGCTATCCGGCCGATGGCGAAATTTTCTATGGAACACAGCGCTCCCGGCCGCCCTGGGATGTGGATTTTGCAGAGTTGTGGGACGTCAGCAATGCGTCCAGCCCGATCCGTATTGCCAGTTGGGAGACGATGCCGGTAAGGCTGGCACAGGACAGTGAAAGCGGGCAGGTGGAAGCGGAGCTCGTAGATGTTGGTAACGGTACATCAGAAGCTGATTACCAGGGCAAAGACGTGCAGGGGAAACTGGTCCTGGTAGCTTCTCAGCCTGGCGCCCCTGCACCACTGGCGGTTGATACATACGGCGCGGCAGGTTTAATCAGTTATGCTCAAAATCAGCGTACCGGCTGGTGGAAAGAAAATGAAAATCTGGTTCGCTGGGGGCATTTAGGCACCTTTGCCGAAACGCCCAGTTTTGCATTTATGTTGTCGCTGAAAGAAGCCCGGGCTTTTCAGGCCCGGCTGGCTGCCGGTGAAACTGTTCGGCTTAAGGCGAGTGTTGAAGCATGTAAGCACGCCGGTGATTATCAGGTGCTTAGTGCGCTGATTCCCGGTAGCGAGCTGCCTGATGAGGAAATTGTTTACAGTTGTCACCTTGACCATCAGCGCCCCGGCGCCAATGACAATGCCAGTGGCTGTGTCACTATTCTGGAAGTTGCCCGCAGTCTGGCAAAACTGATCAGAGAGGGCAGTATCAGCCAACCCAAACGCAGTCTGCGGTTTGTCTGGCCGCCGGAAATTGAAGGCACACTAACCCGGTTGGTCAGCCTGGGTGATGAAGGCGCTGAACAGATTAAAGCGGCTATTCATCTGGATATGGTCGGCGGCGGCCCGAATACCAAAGCAACTTTTCATGTAACACGCGGGCCGGCCAGCGTCCCCAGTTTTGTTAACGATGTAGCCGAGCACTTTGCTGTATTTGTCAATCAGCAGTCTGCACAGCTTGCCGATGGTGGAAATCCGAAAATGCCGCTGCTCTCCAATGAAGGTGACAAAGATGCACTGCGTGCTGAAACAGTACCTTTTACCATGGGCAGCGATCACCAGATCTACGCCGAGGGCAGTTTCTCAATACCATCAATCTATATGAATGATTGGCCGGACCGCTTTATTCATACCAATTTTGATGTGCCGGGTAATGTTGATGCCACCAAGCTCAAACGGGTTGCTTTTATTGCGGCTGCCAGTGGGCTTTTTTTAGCCAATATGGATAGTGAGGATCTGCCGGCAGTCGGCGAGGTTATACGCCAGCGCAGCCTGGTCCGGGCTGCTGAGCTGCATGCCAGACGTCATCAGGTCAGTGGAACGGAACAGGTCAACCTGCTGCGTCAGACATTGCGATTTGAACACGCTGTGGCTGCATCAGTATCAGGTTTTGCGGTACTGGATACAGGTTACAGTCAGGCTCATGCGAAGCATATGGAGGCACTGGGGCAGTTATTGGGCTACGATTCGTCTGCTGGTGCTGACAGCACGCCCGAAAGTCCGATCTATCAACGCAACCCGTCAGTGACGGGCCCCATGGGGGTATTTGGTTATAACTACTTCGGCGCTCATTATCCCGACGATGCAGCGCGTCCCGGGTTATTGGATTATCAGGGGCTTTGGGGCGGTGGTGGTGAATACGCCTATGAAGTATTGAATCTGGTCAATGGTGTAAGGACTGCAGCAGAAATTCGAGATCTGGTATCAGCAACATATGGTCCGGTTTCCCAGCCATTGGTGGTTGAGTACCTGCAGGCGCTGGAGACTATTCAGGTGATTAATACGATAGAAGGTTTGCCGGATTAAATGAATCCGGGTTTCTAAATCTGGAACAATAGCGCACGCTGGATGGTTGCCCGGTAAAGGCTGCAGAATTCAGCACCAGCAAGGATTGCGGACCTATCCCCATCCTATGCCAGGGTTTATCCCGCTCAACAGCTGCCAGTTGCCTGTGGCAGACAAACTGTTGCGGTTCCAGCAGGTAGGCAGCTGCAACCAGGTCAAATGGATAAAAGCCATTGCGGCCGATAACACCGTTCCAGAACATCAGCCACTTTTTCGCCTGACCGGCCAGCCATGAGCCGATTGAACTGACGGCGGCCAGCTGCCTTAGGCCAGCGCTGTCGATCTCGACCTGGCGGGAAAGCTCATATGGAATCAGTGTCATTGGCACATGACTGTTTAATACATGCTGTGCTGCTTCCGGGTCTTTACGCAGGTTGAAATCACTGAAGACAATGCCGGCGCCCAACAGGTTACTGCTGGACCCTTCTGCAGGCCGGAAGATCTGGCCGGGCCGTTTACCCATCACCGCAATAACATTGGTCAGTCGAGAGGCCAGATCAGGGCGTTCATGCAAAGCCATGGACAGGTTGGTCAGAGGCCCCAGAGCCAGCACTGTCAGCGGCCCGGCTTCCAGTGCCTGGGCTATGGCGATACTTGCCTGGCTGGGCTCTGGCCATCGGGAGCGGGCACCTTTATAAACAGGCATAGCAGCAATAGAACCACTGCTCATTCGGTGGACCAGGTTTCGAGTGACTCTGTCGGTGACATGCACAGATTCATTGCCGAAAACGGTTGAAATGCCAACTACGTTGATACCCGGTGCGGATAATACTGCTGCGATTGCCAGACAATCATCCACATCGCTGAGAAATGAATGCCCGCAGGCGGGGTCGGCATCTATCCATATTCGTTGCGGCTGCTGGTATTGGGATGCAGAGACAGTAGGCACAACAATGGAGATAATCAGCAGTAAACTGCTAATCAGAAAATAGATACGGCTCCAGCCGGATTTTCTCAGCCGGGATAATTCCCAAACTGTTGTTTTCTGGACATCTGTCTGTAATACCGTTGACAGCATGTTCTGATTCTCTGGACTCTTGATTATTTTTTACTACAGGCATCGACTGGGTGCATGTGTCATTCGGCATGGGTAGATATATGTTTATACTTCAGACAAGCTATGTATTGATCGCCATAAAGTTTCAATGAAGACCGGTTCAAGAATAACCAGCTGATGGCAAGCTCATGAATAACCGTAATACCTACAATAAATCGGGATATGTAATTGCACGCCAGTTTTTTACAACTGCAGAGATATCAGTGTTAGCGCAATCAGTTGATCGAATTTATCAGCAGTGGCTTTTGGAGAATGAAGCCAATGTGGTTGAATACGACCTGATAAACATGCATGGCTTAACCAGCAGGACTTTCTTCAAGAATAATCCTGCTGAAAGGGTGGCTTTCTTTAAGGCTATAGCGCTTCCGAAGTTACAGGAATTTATTGAGAATATTTTTGGGGCGGGAATCTATTTTCATAATTCCCAGCTGTTTTTTAATCCTCGTAGTGACACCTTCCTTCCATACTGGCACCGCGACATTCAGTACAACCAGTTCGATGAGGCAACTCAGAAAAAAGCGCTGGTCAAAATGCTCAGTCTGCATGTTCGAATACCGCTGATTGAAGAAACCGGCCTGGAGCTGGTACCGGGTACGCATAAGCGCTGGGATACTGATCTGGAATATAAAGTAAGAATGCAATATCAGGGTCATATAAATAGTGAACAGTTGCCAGGGGCAGAGCTTATGCATTTGAATCCTGGGGATATCATAGTATTCAGCGCCAATATGCTGCACCGTGGAAATTACGCACTCAATAATACCCGTAAAGCGCTTGATCTGTGCATCGGGAAACAGCATGACCTGCTGGCAGGCAGCCCGGATCCGGGCGTGCTTCCCACAGATCAGGAAATGCAGGAAATCGGTGATAACAGCTGGTATAAACTGGCCAGGCAGATAGCAACCGGCGGCCTATAGTTAAGCAGAGTTCAATCTTCCGTGTGGAAGATGTAAATAATAACCGTGCTCAGGAAAATGACTGGCTATAAACATGACTTTGATTCAAAGCTGGTAGCCTGTTTCAAAATGCAGAGGTGATTATGTTCGATAGGATATCAAAACAGTATAAATTCATACCGGTTTACTTGTGTATGCTGCTACCGTGTTATGGGTTGGCTCAGACTATGAATGTCTCGAGTGTCCAGCCAGCAGCAAATTTTGTCTCAGCACCAGACGACAGTGCAATTGCGGTTGAGTTTGACCGGGCTGTTGATATCAACTCGGTAACCGACGCTTCGTTCTGGGCATATGCCCGCTGGAGTGGTGTGGTCAGTGGTGTTTTCAGTTTCGAAAACGGTAACCAGACTGTGGTGCTGACTCCAGCACGACCATTTTCTGCCGGTGAGCAGGTAACAGTGATTTTGTCCAATCAGCTAATGGGGCAGGATGGTACGCTGCTGCGTGATGCCGGTTACAGTTTCCAGTTCTGGGTACGCAGTTCACCCGCTGGCCTGGTGTTTGAAGAAATTGACCGAATGGAAACCGGAACCCCCAGCCGGCCTTACGGTGGAATTGCCACAGACCTGGATGAGGACGGTTTCCTTGATATTACCTCGGTTAATGAAGATACCAACGATCTCAGGTTTTTCCGAAATCGTGCAGATGGTAGCGGCCTGTTCGATGATTTTGCCACGCCCACATCTGGTACCGGCAGCGTGCCCAGTCCATCAGAAGTAGGGGACTTCAATCGGGACGGGCACATGGATATCGCAGTGGCCAATACTACCGGCAGCACGGCATCAATACTGCTGGGCAATGGCGACGGCAGTTTTGGTCCCCAGCAGGAGATAATGGTCAACGGGCTACCGAGGGGAATTACGGTGTTGGATATAGATGGAGACGGGGACCTGGATGCCGCCACCGCCAATCGCAATACCGGGACCATCTCCCTGTTGGAAAATAACGGCAGTGGTGTTTTCTCGGTGATAGACAATTTTGGTACCAATGGCGGGGAATGGTCACTGGCAGCCGGCGATATGAACAACGACGGGATTATGGATCTGGTGGCCGGAGGCACTACCACTCCTTCGATTTGGGTTTATGCAGGTGATGGCCAGTCAGGTTTTACCCAGATTGAAAGTCAAAGCAGCGGCGGTACGGCCTGGATGATGGTGCTGGGCGATGTGAACAATGATGGCCATATAGATGTAGTCCAGGCCAATGGTGGTGCAGACAATGGCGCAGTGCTGCTGGGAGACGGCACTGGACAGTTGGGTGCCCCGGATATTTTTAGTGTCGACCCAACCGCACTGGCGACAGACTTGGGGGATTTGGACGGAGATGGCGATCTGGACTGGATGCTGGCCAGTTTCGGTGGTGACTGGGCTTTATTTGAAAACATCAATGGCAGTTTTGTTTTTCATAATGAGTTTGATGCACCTGCGGCAGCCTCATGTTCTCTGTTTATGGATATTGATAATGACGGTTCATTGGATCTGGCACTGTTGGATGAACTGGCCAATGAAATCATCATTCTGCGTAATAACGGCGAAACACTCCTAACGGATGGTTTCGAATCCAAATCCTGATATTACCGGTGAGGCAGAATTTGGCTGCTTCACTTTAAGCCGGCCTGTTCAATGAGATTACCAGTGAGACCGTACTCGCATATACGGGTCATACATGGCAGACTCTAGGAATTAAATCCCGTAATAACTAGAACAGATGGGAGCAGTGGATGGAGTTTTTTCTTGTCGTCCTGGGCTTTGTGCTGGTAGCGACGCCGATCGCAGTAATTTATCTGCTGGTCAAAGCGAGTGGACTGCAACGCTCGATTGATCAGCTGAACCGCCGGGTTGATCAGCTGAGCAGCCGGCGAATTGATGAACCGGTTGATGAACGGGTGCCAGTGACTCCAGCAGTCACGCATCCTGAGCGTCAACCAGTCGTTGTTCCAACACCTGAACCGCTTGCCACTGAGATTCAGGAACCAGTAAAAGCACCACCTGCATTAATAAAGCCTGACCCGGTGGAACCGGCCCCACCAAGGGAAAACGCCGGGCATGTTGGCTATCAGAAAACGGCTGCTGCGGTTAGTACTGCGACAGCCCGCACTCCAACTGCTGTCCGTTCCAAGCCGGATTTGGCCGATAAGCTGGGCCAATACATCAAGAATTATTTCACTGAAGGCAATCTGATTGTCCGGGTTGGTATCATCATTTTGTTTTTCGGCGTGGCATTTTTATTGAAATATGCTGCCGACCGGAATGTGTTCCCCATTGAACTGAGACTGGCCTGCGTAGCGTTAGGCGGAATTATCCTTTTGTTAATCGGATGGCGGCTGCGTATACGCCGGCGGGTATATGCGCTGGTTATGCAGGGCGGTGGCGTCGGCGTGCTGTATCTAACTATGTATGCGGCATTGAGGTTATATGATTTGCTGCCTGCCGCTACGGTTATTGTGGTGATGCTGTTGATGGTGTCGCTGGCCGCAGTGCTTGCAGTGTTGCAGAATGCCAGCTCACTTGCAGTACTGGCGGCAGTCGGGGGGTTCCTGGCGCCGATACTGACTTCAACCGGGCAGGGAGATCACATTACCCTGTTTACTTATTATCTGATACTGAATATTGGTTTACTGCTGATTGCCTGGTTTAAATCCTGGCGGCTGCTGAATCTACTTGGCTTTGCCTTCACTTTTATCATTGGTACTGCCTGGGGAGTCGATCGCTATCAGCAGGATCATTATCTCAGTACCCAGATTTTTCTGATCGTATTTTTCCTGTTCTATGTGGGGCTGGCGTTGCTGTATGCCAGCAGGCAATCGACCCAGTTGCGTGGTCTGGTGGATGGCACACTGGTATTCGGCACGCCGTTGATTGCGTTCAGCCTGCAAACCGGCCTGGTGCATGAATACGAGTATGGCCTGGCGTGGTCTGCATTGGCAGCTGGTGGGTTTTATCTATTACTGGCGTTACAGTGCTGGCGGTTTGGCGGTCAGCGCTACCGCTTGCTGAGCGAAGCATTTCTGGCGCTGGGTGTCATTTTTGCATCGTTGACCATTCCGTTCGCACTGGATGGCAACGGCATTGCTGCTGCCTGGGCTTTGGAAGGAGCAGGTATTCTGTGGATCAGCGTGCGGCAAAGGCAGCGCCTGGGTGTTGCATTTGGCTTGCTGTTGCAGCTTGGTGGTGGTATTGCGCTGTTAGCTGAGCATACGCTCAAAGGCGATGCGCAGCCGATATTCAACAGTGTGTTCATCGGCGCTTTGCTGGTGGCGCTGGCCGGTTTATTCAGCAGTTACTACCTGGTACGTCATTACCGCGAAAACAGAACCTGGGAATACCAATTCAATGTACCCATGCTGCTGTGGGGTTTGAGCTGGTGGTTTGTTAACGGCATCAGTGAGATATATGAATATCAAGCACATATTCCCTGGCTGAACGCGCCAATGGCAACACTGGGCTTTATAGCCGTTTCCGCTGGAATACTGGGTTTTCTGCAGCGCAAACTGAGCTGGGATATTTTGCGCTACGCTGCGCCTGGGCTGGCGCTGGCCATGGGATTATTGCTGCTGGAAACCACAGAAAGAGCAGGCCATCCATTCGCGGCCGGCGGTTATCTGATCTGGCTGCTGGCTGCGGTGGTGCTGTATGCACTGTTGAGACAGCAGGATTCGCTGCGCAGCAGTGATCAGGAAATGAAGCCGCCATGGCTGCAGTGGACGCATGTGGTGGGCAGTCTGGTGTTGACAGCGTTGCTGACAGCAGAAAGTCACTGGCTGGTAGGCGATTATTGGCAGATGGAGGAAGGCTGGCATGCTGCAGCGGTAGCGCTGCCGGCATTGCTGGTGGTTGGTCTTATTCTGTTCATACGGCGCTGGCCGGTTAGTGATCACAGCGAGAGCTATCTGCACTGGTCAGCCAGTCTGTTGCTACTGGGGCTGTTGGGTTGGAGCGTGCTGGTCAATTTATTCTCTGATGCGTCGGCCCAGCCATTACCATATTTGCCGGTGTTGAATCCGGTGGATATTGTTCAGGCAATGGTGTTGCTGGCGATGCTGGCCTGGTGGCGCAGGCTTGGAGAGAATGCGCCGTTTAAGTCCTGGCCAACTTATTATCTGGCAATACTTACGGGTCTGGTGTTTATGTGGCTGAATGCCATGTTGCTGCGCAGCCTGCATCACTGGGCGGATGTACCATTCAGTGCTGACGGTTTTTATGAGTCGGCATTAACCCAGGCCAGTCTTTCAATTTTCTGGACCTTGCTGGGTCTTAGTGTAATGGTGGTTGCATCCAGGCGAGGCTGGCGTACCGTTTGGCTGGCAGCGGCTACGTTGTTGGGCGTGGTGGTGTTGAAACTGTTCAGTGTGGATCTGGCAGACAGGAATACGCTGGAATCGATTTTCTCGTTTATTGTGGTTGGCGTATTGCTGCTGGTGATTGGTTATTATTCACCGATCCCTCCAGGCGGACAGCAAGAAGCTGAGGAGTAATACCATGTGCATCAGTGATTGGCCTGCCCAACAGAAATACGGTTTGAAACACTGTTTTTCAGTGCTGCCTATTATTATGTATGCTGCTGTGGCACTGGCGGCTGATCCTGTGCCGCAGGACTTTGTCAGTGGTGTGGATATTGCGCCGGCTAATGCTAATGCAGTGCAATCGATTGCGCTGCCGGAGAGCTATTATCGCGGATCGATGCGTCGGGGAGGCGGGGATTTGCGGGTCTACAACCAGGCCGGGCAGATTGTGCCGCATCAGATTGAACAACCGGTTGACCGCCGGGAATATCAGCTGCGCCAACCGCTGGCATTTTTTCCTGTGTATGGCGTTTCACGTAATGATCTAGACAGCCTGTCATTACAGATTGAACGAAGTGCAGACGGTTCGCTGATCAACATTGAATCCGATAGCGGCGTAACTGTTACCGACCAGCAGGTGATTGCCTATGTCATCGATGCCGGCCGGTTCAATGAGTCAGAGGAACAGTCCAGGCTGACCCGTCTGGTGTTTGAATGGTCTGAGCCGCAGTATGGCTTTATCAACGGATTGCAGATTGCTGTCAGCAATGATTTGGAAAGCTGGTCAACAGTCACTTCCAATCAAAGCCTCTCACGGTTGGACTATGCAGGACAGACACTCGGCAAAAGCCATATTGATCTGTCGGTATCGGCCGATATGGATTATCTACGTATGAGCTGGCCATCAGAGCAGCCACCTTTGCAAATTACCGCAGTTACCGGGCACTACGAGTGGAGTGAGCTGAGGGATGCTATGCCGCCACACAGCCTGTTGTTATCTGTGACTGAGATCACCGACTCTGATGATGAATTGGAAAACTCATCTTACCGTTTGGATACCGGTGGCCGGTTTCCATTGGAACTGTTGAGTTTTGTAGGAGCACAGCAGAATCAGAACGAGTATTACGCGGGTCGGTTATATTCGCGGGCTGCTGAAAACACCAGTTGGGTAGACCGCGGCAGGTTTGAGCAGTTTCGGTTGAATACCGAGGCCGGTGTGGTCAGCAGCGACGGGCATGCAATGGGTGGCGTGCGTGACCGGGAATGGCTGGTCCGGTTTGAATACCCACAGCAGTTCCCTGCGGGTGGTGCGCCGGTTGTCAGGCTGAGCTGGCGGCCTGAACAGTTGCTGTTTCTGGCACAGGGGCAGCCGCCCTTTACCCTGGCTTATGGGAATCCGGAAGTATTCCCGGTTTCCGCTGACCAAACGAGCTGGTTGGAAAATCTTCCGGAAGGTGTACGAACGCCCGATGCAGTGGCCGGCGCAACTTTGGGTGATGAATACACACTGGGTGGTCAATCGGCTGTTAGCAGTAGTGGCCCGGGCATTCCGTGGAACAAGGTTCTGTTATGGGGTGTTCTGATTATCGGTGTGCTGTTGATGTTGTGGATGGCTATACGGCTATACAGGCAAATGGAGCAGGCAGGCGATTCGACCGACTGATTTAACCCCAATCGGTTACTTCCATAAGGGAAACATGGGTTTCCCCTACAATGGATGACTGATTGGGTTACTCGGTTAGAGTCAACTGTCCATCAACAATGGCCTGACACAGCGCACTTGATGCTATACGTCTGATATCAACGGTCGCATTGGCCACATCGGGCGAATCAAAATCAAAGGCAATCTGCCCGGTGCTGCAGTCGAAAAAACTGACCGTCATGGTACCCACCGGCTGGCCTCTATCGACCAGAAAATTGGAATCGTTAAATACCCCGTTGGACGGTGAGAATATTTGTAATTCTGCTGTGTTACCGGTGAACGGTCCACTGGCTGAAAACCAGCGCTGCTGGAGGCTGCCGAACCCGTTATTGTCATCAGCGCCCGGCGGGTTGCTGCTAAACGTAAACCAGGCTGCCGCCAGTAATTGCGTAGTGTCGTTATCCACAACATCGAACACCCAGCCCTGGCCATTGGTTTCAGGGTTAAACCAGGAACCGGCCATACCCAGGTTGATGGTGAAATCTGAAGCCGGCGTTTCAGGAATGACTTCAAAATTGGTAAACACCAGGTTTTCCGCAGTGATGAGCCCGCCGGAAAAGTCGATTACCGGTAGCACAGGAAACAGATTGGGAACGTTGGCAACCGGCAGTGCGGCGATCGCATCGACAACTGCCATGCCATCGCCAACAACACGGGCGAACACAGTAAAGCCACCGTTTTGGACATCCAGGTTGGCCGAGTTATCAGTCAGATTGATAAACCACTCGCTGGTGGCGCTGTTCGGGTTATCAGCCGTTTTTGCCATCGCCAGTGTGCCGCGGGTGTTGGACAGGTTAAATTCATTGGCTATCGGCGCATCCCTTGGGACATTGCCCAGTTCATCATTGATAAAGTTAAAGCCACCGCCCTGAAGGACAAAATTATTCTCGCTGCGGTGAATGAAACTGCCGGCATAGTCACCGTCATTCACGTAATTCAGAAAGTTTTCTACTGTGCCGGGCGCGACATCGTCCAGCAGTTCAATTTCAAAATCGCCCAGCGGCGTTTGTACCATCACATTGGTAGCAAAAGCGTAAATGGGCAGCAATGCCAGTAAAACAACGGGCAAGTAACTTCGCACTGAAGAAAAATTTTGAATCATGGTTATCCTAAAGCTGGTTAAATACAGATTGCGAGGCAGGGTTGCGTAAGAAACGCATCCGATTTCGGCGCCGAATCATAGCAGAATTTAACTATCGGGTTGTGAACCATTGGTTATGCATTCGGGATTTTGTAAGCCGGAACAGAAACAATATTTTCCAATATGAACCGATAGCCGGTTTCATCCGTATTGCTTGATAAAGAGTCAATCAAGAATAAATCAGGAGGATGAGATGGCCATTAGTAAGAAAACGTCAAAGAAAAAAGCTATTGCTAAAAAGACCAATAACAAAATAAAAGTGATGGGTGAGGTGGTTGATGCACCACGGTTTCAGTCATCTGTTCAGTTGGAAAAAGATGAACGCATACTTGCAGTGCTAACCATTCAGGTTCCGGTTATTGCTGAATTTAAAGCGCCGAAACCAAAACGAAAAAATAACCAGCCAAAGCATTGCTGCAAAAAAGTAAAGCGCAAGCCTGCGCTGAAAATTCTGGATATCAAATCAACCCTCGAAAAGGGCAGATTAAAAACGCTGCTGGTTAAAGTACGGGCTGCACACCCATGCGGTATTTCTTTCGTGGCTGCAAGTATTGTGCTGAGCAGTTTCGCAAGTGGCGAAGAACGGTTGGCCAAGTTTAAAGTGGATGGCAAAGATGCCGAAGCGGAGATGTCATTTTCCTGTATCGAAGCAGAAGCCAGTTCGGTTGTCGAAGGCACATTGGAGATCCCGGCCAAAGGCCTGGCAGGGCAGGAGTTTCGGGTCTACGCTATTGCCTTTGACTGCTGCGGAAAATCAGCCGATTTGCTTTCGGAGGTGATCATTATTTTTTAAGGGTTGATCAGCACATCTTCGAAAACATACGCCAAGGCAGCACTGCTGCTTCAGCGTTTCTGACAAACGGCATGAATAATGAGAATAAGATCAAGTGTCCGGTGGAATGCCACGATCGTTGCCGTGGTCACGGCCAAATAAAAACCTTAGGTTTAAGTCGAACATGGTTTATCTCTTGTCGTTAGCTATGTGATGTGTGTTTTCGGTAAATCATGCATATCATTCAAATCCATTACGCAAGATCAAGTCTTCACTAATGCCAAAAACCACATAAGATTCACCTGCGAGATTCATGCTCCCCTGGTCAGCTAAGGTGGCGCCAATCAAAAAATCATCGATATTATCCTGATTAATATCGCCGACATTACTAACCATATCGCCGGAGTTATCTCTGGCATCAATTCCATTGATAAAAACCCCTCTTGCTGAGCCTGGGAGATTGAGTGAGCTCAAATAAAGCATATTAGGCAGGCAGCAATTGCCGAATATAATATAGCTTTGCCCGGTATTTGGTTGTTCGTTTGATGCATTGACACCGAATGCGCCGATGATAAGATCGTCCATACCATCTTGATTGACATCGCCCACATTGCTTAATGAGTAACCTGAATAATCAAATGCCGTGACGCCTCTGATAATAACGCCGTTACTGCCACCGGGCTGGCCCAGGGCGCTTAGTTCAACAATATCAGGTAAATCAGTATCGCCGAATATTATGTAGCTCTCGCCTGCTCTTAATCTGAAAATGCCTGAAATTTCATCGAGGATGCCAGCTTCCGGAGCGCCGACCAGTACATCATCTATTCCGTCTCCGTTAATATCACCAGCAGTGCTGACCACGAATCCTGATTGGTAATCTTCATTAAATCCATTGATCAGAATGCCATTGGCATTATCACCAGGCTGATTCAAGGCGCTCAACTCGATGACACCGGGTAAATTCATATCGCCATAGATGATATAAGACTGACCGCTATCGATTTCTGAATTTGCGTTAGCTCTATTGGCTCCAACAATTATATCGTCTATCCCGTCATCGTTGACATCGCCAGCATGGCTGACCGAATTACCGACGCGGTCACCGGCATTGATACCATTGATGGTAATACCAGCTGGGCTTTCCGGTTCATTTAGAGTGCTTAAATCAAAGACGCCGGGGAAATCATCACCTCCAAATATGATAAAAGCCTGACCGGATACGTCTCCCTCACTGTTATCGGCTGCAATGGCACCGATGATGATATCTGTCATACCATCGCTATTGATATCACCCGCGCTGCTGACCGACCAGCCAAACTGGTCGCTGAATGAACCGGAACTGTTATTTATCGTTACGCCTTCTACACCGCCAGGCCCGTTCAGATTGCTCAAATTCACATCTCCTGAAAGACCGGAGCTACCATAGATAATATAGGCAGCGCCAGGTCCACCGGTCGAATATGCGAAGTCGGCGCCATAGGCGCCGATAAGTAAATCGTCAATGCCATCGCCATTGATATCGCCGGCAGTTCTGGCTGAACGGCAGGTAGAGTCAGATTCTTGTATTCCACTGATGACTATGCCATCGACTCCACCTGGTTGATTAATATCGCTATGGCTGATAGTGCCAGTTAAGTGACTCCCACCAAAAATTACATAACACCTGCCGACGTTAAACTTATCATTTACATCGTCTCTTGGTGCACCGATCAGAACATCAGCTATGCCATCGTCATTGATATCTCCAGCCTGGTTGACTCTTGCGGCAAAACTGAATGCATTGTTACTGGTAATCACCAAGCCACCAACACCGTCAGGCTGATTAAGCGCACTGAGTTCAATGATTGGAGGGAATGCTTCAGGTTGCTGTGCATGAGCAAACAAGGAGCTCACCAGTGCGAGTGTCCCCAGACCACGTTCGATAGCTTGAGTGATGGTTTTTTTATTCGGCAGGTTATTTCGTTTGTATGTCATCAGCAGTGCTCTGGCTTTTTAGCTTGCAAACGGCTACAACTTTCATTGTAGCGATAGTGAAAGGTTGAGAATGCAAGCATTAGGTCAGGATGTCATGATTACGCTAGGCTTTGCAGCTTTCAGTACGTTGGCGTCGCTATTTAACCAGCGGGCAATAAGCCAGTACCTCGCGTTTTCAAGCAGTATCAGGTCACTGCATCCAAAGATACTCTGGCCATTTCATCACCATTAATCTGATACTGATAAACCTGCTATGAATCATGCCAATCATGCATACACCATCTGCATTGTTTGGCTCTTGGCGTTCGCGCTATTCGGTTGCATTTCGGGCAGCGGTTGACAACTTCCGGA
Source organism: Wenzhouxiangellaceae bacterium (assembly GCA_028289455.1). Lineage (GTDB taxonomy): Bacteria > Pseudomonadota > Gammaproteobacteria > Xanthomonadales > Wenzhouxiangellaceae > JAJFKX01. The sequence goes on along the minus strand of JANQPN010000080.1, from coordinate 9,411 downwards.
TGGTCTCGCAAAACTCGATTCCGAACAGTTTCTTTGAATTTATCAACACCCTGTGCCAGCGCTGCTATAACCTTCGGATTATCAGGGTGATCATAGTGCTCGAGCAGCCGTTCACGTATTCTCTGGCCCTCGACGTAATCGGCTTTTTCACTGGCACTGGCCACTTTTAATCCTAGCTGTTCAAACTTGAACATCTGTTGCAGACAGTAATGCCAAACATAGTCAGTAAGGATTTGTTCTTCGTGGTATTCCATGATCCAAGCTGATGAAAAACGAATAAGTTAATTTTGGCAATCAGATTTTATAGTGGCTTGATATTGAATTCCTGCCGGATTTCATTCAGTGACATATCCAGATAGGGTTGGTACTCAGACCATGGCCATGGTTTGGTCATGTGCCTGGCTCTGATCATCACCCGCGGCATGGTGATGAGCAGCTGGCCAATGCTTTTTAATACATGACGCCATGAATATTGCTGAAACAGACTGAAGGCATCGGCTTCTGCATATCCTCGCAAATGCTTTCGGAACCCCATTGTTGTTCCAAATATGGACCAGATTTTCACTTTGCCTTCACCCACAATGGAAGTGTCACAGCCGAATACCACATGCGCTATGTCGTGGCACTCAAAGAATTTCTGTGCTTCAGGTGATTTATCCCGGTCGCCAAAATACTTTGCATTGTCAGAATTAAATTCTGTTATGACTTCTCTTAAGGTGGAGCTTATGTTCATGGTCCGGCTTGTACATTATTCCTACAGAACAGCATGAGACGATGAGTTAAGCGCTAGTAACACTGATCAGGCCCTGCGCTCAATGGTGTAAGGGTTTGCCAATTGCTGTGATTCTTAGGCTGTGGTGTCAATTCGAAAAGTACCAAGGTACGATTATGTTTGGGGCAAAATCGGTGTTGGGCTGTAAAGTTCAACAGCAGCTTTTCTTCTGTAACAAATGGGTCAATCCAGTCAACCTGCCCATAGTAAAAAGCAGCGTCAGCGGGAGGATCAATCGGCTTTAGTACGCCTTCGAGTGAGACCGAAAACTGGCTGGTTTCCTGCTGTTGCTTGCTGACGGCTTGATAAAGCCCGCGGAAATAACTCAGCAGATGCTGTTGCATGATTTTGTCCGGGAATTTGTTGTTGCCATCAATCCACCAGATAAAGGCATAGGTGAAATACGTTTCACTGTCGGCATCGAACATGCCCGGGGAGAACAGCAGTTCTTCGATGCCGGTTAATTCTATATCGGGGGCAAACTCCAGTGGGAAGGTGATAACCTCGGTACGCCAGCCATCTGGAGGGTTCTTGAAAAGGCTGGATGGTTCGTCACTGAGGGCAGTGGTGCTTAATAGGGTTAAGCAAAAAATAAGTAATAGAGCTTGCTTATCCATTTACCTGATGTGCGATATGCCCTGATTTTTCAATTAAAATCACACTCACATATTAAAAATGTCTATACAAAATAGTACTTCAAATCAAGCATATAATGAATCATGGATGATGCATTATTAATCTGCTTTTATGCGGATTATGAGGTTAATAATTCGAGCAGTTCCGTTTTGGTATCGTGAATAGTTACTAACCCGATGCAAATTTACATCACACCATAAGCCAGCATCGCATCCGCAACTTTAATAAACCCGGCAATATTCGCGCCTTTCACATAATCAATGGTTACGCCGTTTTCACCATGCTCCCGGCATTTGTCATGTATGTCCTGCATGATATTGCGCAATCGCTGATCCAGTTCATCACGCCCCCAGGATTGACGCATTGAATTCTGAGACATTTCCAAGCCGGACACCGCCACACCTCCAGCGTTAGCTGCCTTGCTGGGTGCAAACATCACGTTTGCATCGTGGAACAGATCGATGCCGGCCTGTTCCGTTGGCATATTGGCACCTTCTGAAACGGCTACGCAGCCGTTGCCGACCAGTGTTTTGGCATCATCTGCAGATAATTCATTTTGCGTGGCGCATGGCAGGGCAAAATCACAGGCTACCTGCCATGGACGTTTGCCGGCATGAAATTCACAGCCGAAATGTTCAGCATATTCATTAATGCGGCCACGTTTGACGTTCTTGAGCTCTTTCAGAAATTCCAGCTTTTCTTCATCAAAGCCATCCGGATCATGTATGAAGCCGCTGGAGTCTGAGGCAGTGACAACTTTTGCATTGTTGTGCAGCAGTTTTTCAATGGCATATTGCGCAACGTTCCCGGAGCCGGAAACAGCAGCGGTACGACCTTCCAGGCCTTGATTTTTCACAGCCAGCATATCTTCCAGAAAATACACTGCGCCGTAACCGGTTGCTTCAGTACGCACCAGGCTGCCGCCGAACTCCAGACTTTTACCGGTGAGTACGCCGGTAAACTGGTTGGCCAGCCGTTTGTATTGTCCGAACAAATAAGAAACTTCACGCGCGCCTACGCCAATGTCCCCAGCCGGCACATCGGTATCCGGGCCGATATGGCGGGCCAGCTCAGTCATGAATGACTGACAGAAGCGCATGACTTCACGGTCTGATTTGCCATGCAGGCTGAAGTTGGATCCACCTTTACCACCGCCCATCGGCAGGCCGGTAAGGCTGTTCTTGAAGGTTTGTTCAAAGGCCAGAAACTTAAACAGTCCGATGCTGACATCATGATGGAAGCGCAGTCCACCCTTGTATGGTCCGATGGCATTGCTGTGCTGTACCCGAAAACCGCGGTTGGTCTGAATGTTGCCCTGGTCATCTTCCCAGCAAACGCGGAATACGATTATACGATCGGGTTCGGTCAAGCGCTCAAGAATTCTGGATTCCCGGTATTGTGGTTTATCCGCTATAAACGGAAGAATGCTTTTAGCTACTTCGAAAACTGCCTGATGAAAAAATGGTTCGTCTGGATTACGCAGGATTAAACCCTGCATGAAATCATCCAGTCGCTGCTGGTCAGATTGTTGCATTGTCACGGCCCCGATAAAGCTGGATTGTCATATTTTTGTCAAATATATCACTTAACTGTCGTCTAAGCCCATGTCCGGGATAAAAAATCACCTGTTAACACGGCGTCATTCAAAGTTGATGTTATATTGGTCACAGAGCGCATCACAGTGACGCAGATCGCTGAAGATATATCAAAATGAGTCAAGAAGCAGAGATAACCAGATTGCTTGAGTCCGCCGGCGGTGGCGATCAGCGGGCGCATGATGAACTGGTGGCGGGTTTGTATGAGCAGCTGCATGCTCTTGCCCATCGTCAGATTAGGCGCACCGGCAATACGCCCACTCTGTGCACCACGGCAGTGGTCAATGAAGCCTATTTAAAATTGTTTGGAAAAAATGCGGCAAGCTGGAAAAACCGCCAGCATTTTTTTGCCTGCGCAGCCATTGCAATGCGTCAGCTGCTGATAGATTATGCGCGCCGCCGGAAAGCTGATAAACGCAGCGCCGAGGTACCGATGCCAACCAGACTGCCCCAGGCAGCAGACAATAACGTTGAATTGAATCTGGATGAATTGCTGGAGCTGGATAAGGCGTTGACATCGTTGCAAAGCACCGATGACCGTCTCAGCAAAGTTGTCGAGCTGCGGTTTTTCTCCGGGCTGAGTGTAGAACAGGTAGCAGAACTGTTCGATTGTTCAACACGTACGGTAGTGCGTGATTGGCGCCGCGCCCGGGCGTTTCTGAATGCCGCAGTGGCGGCGTAGGTATGAGTGGTCAAAACAAAGCACCTGACCCGGCCACCTGGCAGGAGGTACTGACGTTTTTTGATCAGCTGGTTGAATTGCCCGATGACCAGCAACAGGACTTTATTACCGAGTTGCAGGTCAGCGACGAGGTGCGGGACTGGTTGCAAAAGCTGCTGGATGGCGATCGTCAGGAAAACGCTGTCATTGATCAGCCCATTGAAGATATTGCCGGTGCATTGCTGGAAAGTGATGCTTCTCAATCGGACAGCGGCATCTCAGAAGAAAACTGGATTGGAAAACATCTGGGTGCCTACAGGGTGGTAGAAGAGCTGGGCCGTGGTGGTATGTCGCTGGTAATGCTGGCAGACAGGGCAGACGGGCGCTTTGAGAAGCAGGTGGCGCTTAAGCTGATTAAATCGGATGCGCAGAATGTCATCACCGAAGAGCGCCTGGATGAAGAAACCCGAATCCTGGCCAGGTTACAACACCCGAATATTGCCTATTTGCTGGATGCCGGTATCAGTGAGCAGGGCACAACTTATACTGCCATGGAGTATTGTCCCGGAGTATCACTGACCGAGCATTGCCAGCAGCAGGCGCTTTGCATTAAAGATCGTCTCAGGCTGATGCAGACTATTTGCCGGGCAGTGCATTACGCGCACCAAAACCTGGTTGTTCATCGTGACCTGAAACCCTCCAATATATTGGTGCAGCCTGATGGCACACCCAAACTGGTTGATTTCGGTATTGCCAGCGTGCTGGATAAATCCGGGATTCAGGGGTTTGGTCTGATGCTGCTGACGCCGGAGTATGCAGCGCCGGAACAGTTTTCTGCTGATTCAGAAATTGGTACAGGCGCAGATGTCTATGCGCTGGGCGTGTTGTTATACGAACTCCTCACCGGTTTGCGGCCGTTCAAGTATAAGCGTAGTGATTTGACTGCTTTGCAACAGGCCAAAGCGGGAAATAACTATAATCTCCCATCCGAACAAGTAGCTGCAGGCGAGTTAGCTTTAAAAGCTGACGGCATCAGAAACAAGACCAATCTTGCCGGCAGACTGCGTGGTGATCTGGATGCGATAGTGCAACGGGCGATGGCTGGAGATGCTGCTCAACGTTACCCATCAGCGCAGGCATTGGCTGATGACATTCAGAATTACCTGCAGAAACAACCGGTGTCAGCCCGGTCAGGTGGTAAAGGCTATCGGTTTGGATTGTGGTTACGGCGGAATAAACTGGCAGCTGCGGCTTATGCCGGCATTTTCGCCAGTCTGTCGTTGGGGCTGGTGGTTGCGCTATGGCAGGCACAGGTTGCTCGTACCAGCGCAGCACGAGCAGAAGCATCACAGAGCTTTCTTGTGGATATTTTTGAGGCAGCCAACCCGATCCTCAACCAGCGTCAGCCGTTAACGGCCAATGAGCTGATGGCTGAAGGTGTTCGCAAAATCGACGGGGCGTTGAACGACCAGCCACTGGTTAAAAGCGATATTTTGAACTTAATGGGGGATATCCAGAGGTATCTTGGGAATTTTGAGCAAAGCACTGCCTTGCATGAACAGTCATTGAAAATTCTTCAGGATATCGGTGCTGATGCAGAGGATCTGGTCGAACCATACCGGGGGATATATCTAAGTTATGCCAACACCGGTGATTATGAGCAAACCAAAAGGCTGGGCGATAAGCTTGTTCAGCTGGCACCTATCGAGCAGGGGGTAACCGAAGCCAGCGTGCTGGCGCGTTTTTCTTACAGTGGAAATCTACTTTACTTCAACGAGTTTGATGAGGCGGAAGCATACATGCGTGAGACCCTCAGCTACCGCCCTCAGATTGAACGGCTGGATGATGCGGAACTGTTGCTGGGGCTGCAGTTTATCCGGCTGGGTCAAACCCTGAGGCATCTCAACAAGCTTGATGAAGCTGTTGCAGTTGCCCAGGAGGCACAACAGCTGCTTTCGATGCCCGGGGTCAGCAAGCCTACTGATTTGGCTGCAGCGATTAACCTGGAAGCGCGAATTCATCAGGATGCTGGAGACCACGAAAAAAGTCTGGGTCTATACCAGGAATCGCTGGCGCTTTATCAAAGCAGTTACTCGGACGATCACCCTTCTATATTGGGTGGGCGCAGTGATATGTCGACGGCGCTGTCCCAGCTTGGACGACATACAGAAGCGCTGGATTATCTATACGAAAATCTCCCGCACTACATTCAGCTGTATGGAGAGCATGGCCTCAACACGGCGGTGTTGCAGGGCAATATTGCATTAGGCGAATTTGGGCTGCGAAATTTCCCGCAGGCCGTAAGGCACTATCAATTGGCTATAGAGGCGCAGGTGGCCGATGGCCGTGAGCGGGACTGGAGGGTAGGTGTGCATCGTGCCGGTCTGGCAGACTCATTGGCCGAGCTGGGCGAGCATCAATCTGCCCGTGAGGAATATCTCACCGCTATTGATGTGCTTGAGGAATCCATTGGCTCAGAGCATCGTCTTACTTTATGGATCAATGCCTACCTGGCATACCATTATTATCAGACCAGTGAATTTGAAATCGGTAGTCAGCTGCTTGATCAGGTCGGGCCGGGGTTGCTGGGGCAGTTTGATGAAGGGAGCCGCCAGCATGGTTATGTGACCATGCTGATGGGTTTGTTTGCCGTGCAAAACGGCAATGCGCAGCAAGGGCTGGAATGGTTGCGCGAAGCTCAGGATATTTTAGCCCAGGCGCCTGGTGCACAGGCGCGTTATGCCAGCCAGCTTGAGGTGGTTGATAATGTGATTGCCCAATTCGGTACTTGATCCTCTAAAAGTGAACCAATACGCTGTTCAGGGCGCCTCAGGCCAATCGATGCATGGTGTGCCTTGCAATTCTGTAGTCCTTATCCACTTGATCTTCTTTATCGCAGGGGCTTTGCTGTTAAAGTTTTTCACGTGAATCTTCCTGTCACTGCTGATGATGTCCATAGCATAAAAATCATTAGTCTCATCAACAAAACACAGCGAAAGGTTACTAAGGCCTAGAGGGCCGCCTCCCTGGGCATCGACATACAGGGAATACTGATAAAACCAGTAGTTTTTGTTTTCCACCAGCCGAATACCGAAAACACGGGGTGCCGGGCCAAGACTTGCGGGTGAGCAGATGCAGTCACTCAGGTCAACCTTGCCATCGACCGCGACCTGCATATTGATGCCGAGCTTGCCTGTAAGAGTGTTGGCGTAGGCTCCCTTGGGAGGGCCGCAATGGCCGGAGAAGGCGGCGTGTTTGTCGCCTCCGGAAGTATGTATGGTGAATAGTTGTTCAGGCCCGACTGACTTCTCAAACCAGGGGAAATTCCATCCACTAGGAAGTTTGCCTCTCGAGCCGATTGTATTGCATGTGGCGAGCCGTCCCTTTCCGCACGGCAGGCATACAACGCCGTCCTCGATTTCCTCCAGGTTGACGAGCCCATGATCGCCGCCAGGTTCAACTTCAGTAAGATAGATTGTTTCACGGCGAAGTTTATTAAACTGATTATAGAATGAACCTCCACCCAGCTTTGCTTTGGAGGACGCCGTCATATACAGGCCGTTAAAACTTCTTAAGGCGGTACCTCCGGGGTGGGTTTCGAGCCAGAATTTCTCGGAAGCCCCCGGGGTGCTGAAAGGATTGGTATTCAACGGCCAGATCCCTTGGTCTAATGGTTCCCGATAGGCAACAAGGTGGCCGGATGCTGTTCTTAGTGTTTGTGTCATCAGCTATTCCTGTGTTGGTTGCAGCGAAGAACTTTCTCAATAGGTATGAGAAAGTTCTGGCAAACACTGTAATCGTTCCCGTCTCAGCAAATCAAAAATAATCGCATATGCACCAAACTCGAGCCGCTGTTAGTGTGTCCGGCAGCGGTGCTTCAATATATATTGCCTGTGCCCATATCATTGATGGGTGTTACCGTGCCGCTGTAGGCATTGCCGGTGGCATCATTGATGTGCGCATCGGTATTAAACAGAATGCCGATGTTGTCATCATAGATCTTATTGAAGGTGATCTGATTTTTGTACACCAGTGCTGAGCTGCTGATGCCCAGACCGAGAATCACGCCGATATCAAAATCAATGCTGTGGTTGCCTTTGAATACATTGTACTTGCTGCTGGTGCTGCTGCCCGGCGCGCAGGGGCTGCCGGCCTGTGCATAGATGGCCAGACCGTGATTGCCGACGCGCAGTGAGTTACTGAACATTTGGTTGTTTGAGGCGTTATTGAGTCTGACGGCAGTACCGGTAGTTTCCCGGACGGTGTTGTCATAAATTTGATTGTCATTGCTGTCGATAATATTGATGCCGTAGTCCATGCTCTTCCAGATCAGATTGCTTTCGATGCTATTGCTGTCTGCGCCACCGCCGCAGATTTCCACACCGATGCGGGTTTCGTAAAACTCGTTGTTAGCGACCTGATTGCCGGTGGCCGTCATGCCGGGCACATGGTTGGCAATACTGACGCCCTGGGCTGTGGTGAAGATGAAATCATTCCCGGTAACTTTGGCGTTATTGCCTGAAGATATGATCACGCCGGCACCGAGATCGAAAAAGATATTGTCAAAAACATTGAGATTATCGGTCTGGGCACTGTTGATGCCGGCCCAGAAACCTCTAATGACACCGTTTTTTACCGTCACGTTATTTCGGCCTACGGCGATTATTCCTGCCAGTCCGCTGTTGCCGGAAAGGATAAAGCCGTTAAGATCCACAGTGACGTTATTGGCACCCACCTCTAATGCATAGAAGCCGGTGCTGCAATGCAGGTCTGAAGTCAATGTGACATTGCTGACGATGAAATCGCCGCAGCTGACGGCCCAGGCTGATGGTGTGGCTGATAAGCCCAGCAGCAGGCAGATACTGATGTGTCGATAAATTTTATTCATGGGTTTTCTCCTGTGGCTCCGGCATATTGGGCATTGGTGATTGTTTTCAGTGGTTGATTCATGGGTATATATGGATAAACGCAAAGCGCAGAAAACACAGGACAACCGCTTTATGTGGCTATTTGGTTTTAATCAAATGCAGCTGTAATAAGGGTTTCAGGCAGTGTCTGAAAAAAAAATGCAAAAAGGTGTTGACAACGGTGAACTGGGCTCTAAAATACGCGCCTTCGCTCTGACGAAACGTCATTGTTCAGTCAGGCGGAACGATCAAACTTTCGGTAAATTTTTTTGGTCAAGACTGTTGACTGTAAAACTTTCCCGGATATAATGGTCGGCCCAGTCGCGAAAGGCGAAGGGTGTTTTTTTTGTTCTTTAAAAGTTTATGCAGGTAATTTGTGTGGGCGCTCGGATGGGTGTAAAAACCTGTCGGAACGTTCCAAAAGTTATATTTCTAGTAATTATTCTAGTTTGTAGCAAGGATTGTTTCGGTTAAAGAATTAGATTTCTTTTGAAATCAAACACTTTTAAACTGAAGAGTTTGATCCTGGCTCAGATTGAACGCTGGCGGCATGCTTAACACATGCAAGTCGAACGGTAACAGCAGAGCTTGCTCTGGCTGACGAGTGGCGGACGGGTGAGTAATACGTAGGAACCTGCCCCGTAGCGGGGGATAGCCCGGGGAAACCCGGATTAATACCGCATACGCTCCATGGAGGAAAGAAGGCCTCTGCTTGCATGCTTTCACTATGGGATGGGCCTACGTCTGATTAGCTTGTTGGTGGGGTAACGGCCTACCAAGGCGACGATCAGTAGCTGGTCTGAGAGGATGATCAGCCACACTGGGACTGAGACACGGCCC
>JANQPN010000077.1 GCA_028289455.1 Wenzhouxiangellaceae bacterium | reverse complement strand
TTCTCCACATTTGAAGGCTATTACTTTACCGGTGACGGCGCACGCCGCGATGAGGATAATTATTACTGGATTACCGGCCGGGTAGATGATGTATTGAATGTGTCCGGCCATCGCATTGGTACCGCCGAAGTTGAAAGTGCTCTGGTCGCTCATTCAATGGTTGCCGAAGCAGCAGTTGTCGGTTATCCGCATCCCGTAAAAGGCCAGGGAATTTATGCCTATGTGACGTTGATACGAGGTGCTCGGGAAAGCACTGAACTGGATACCGAACTGCGCCAGTGGGTACGGCAGCAGATCGGGCCGATTGCCCAGCCGGACCGGATACAATGCGCCGCTGGCCTGCCTAAGACACGTTCTGGTAAGATTATGCGACGGATATTACGTAAGATCGCCGCTGAAGACACGGAGGACCTGGGGGATATATCCACTTTAGCAGATCCCTCAGTGGTCGCTGATTTGATTGCAGCGAAGGTGAACTAGGTGGTCATTACGCACTATAATAATAAACCATGTCCAAGGACATATTTCATGCAACCGATTCCAGAACGTGTCATCGTTGCTGATGACCACCCACTGTTCAGAAGCGCTATCCAACAGGCGCTGAAACAATTACACCCAGATATAGAGTTTATAGAGGCCAAGGATTTCGACAGTTTGGAGCGGGTTATTCAGGCCCAGCCGGATGTCGATCTGGTGTTGCTTGATTTGCACATGCCTGGAATGCAGGGGTTTTCCGGCCTGGTCTATTTGTGCAAACGGGCGCCCGAGTTGCCCGTCATCATGGTGTCTGCCAATGAAGACCCGCATATTATCCAGCGTTCCATTGAACACGGAGCGGCTGGTTTTATTCCCAAGTCTTCCTCGGTTGAAATTATTTTAGACGCCATTAATACGGTTCTGCGTGGTGATGTATGGCTGCCGCCGGAAGTCGCCAACAGCGACGTTAGCGGGCGCAGCCCATCTGAGGCGGAGCTGGCCCAGCGGATGCAGCAGTTAACACCTCAGCAATTCCGGGTACTGGGCATGATCTCACAAGGTATGCTGAACAAGCAGATTGCGCATGAGCTGGATGTATCTGAAGCCACCATCAAGGTACATGTGACGGCCATCATGCGTAAATTGGGCGTAACCAACAGGACTCAGGCAGTATTGGTAGCCAACCAATTAGCGGTAGCGCCACCGCAAAAGATCAGCTAACCGGCAGTTGCGGCACTGTGTGTGCCGAACCGATTCAGTGATGCCGCAAAGGCGTTACCGGTGATGGCGTGGCATTTCAATATAATCACATCGCAATGTGTGCAGCAGTCAACTGCATTGACCATCGGTTGTTATGAGGCTGTCGAATTATTCATGACTGATGGCCTTGCGCAGCATATTGCGCATCAGGCTGCGCAAGGCTGCCGGCTTAATCGGTTTTTGCAGCAAACCAAAACGCAGCTCTGCAACTCTGGATTCAAGTTCAGGGGAGCGGTCCGCAGTAATAATGATAGCTTGCAGGTGTGAACCGTATCGCTGCTGTAACTCGGCTACCAGGTCTACACCGTTTTTATCCGGTGCCAGATGATAGTCAGCCAGAATGAAGTCCACATTGCTGTCCTGGTCAAGCTGTCCGCGGGCATCCAGGTGGTCAGTGGCGGTATATACCCGGCAGCCCCAGCCGCGCAGCAATGCTTCCATGCCATGCAGAATTTCGACTTCATTATCAATGCATAGAACATTTAAATCCTGTAGGGGGTTTTGTGAGCTGGTCAGCTCATCATCCGGTTTGCCGCCCGGTTTCGGCTCTGGTTCAGCTTTCTCAACGCGCAGCCAGAAATGGCTGCCTCGCCCGGGTTCGGAATTGACGCCCAATTGATGCCCAAGCACCCTGGCCATGCGTTCACTAATGGCCAGGCCCAGGCCAAGGCCTTTTTCGGCCATGCGTTTACCGTCATCGAGTCGGTGAAACTCAGCAAAAATCATGGACTGATCCTGTTTGGCAATGCCCACGCCGGTATCCCAAACACCGATCTCTATATTGCCGCCGCGCTGCCTGCAGCTAAGCAGAATCCCGCCTTGTGATGTATAGCGAATGGCGTTGGCCAGAAGGTTTTGAATGATGCGTTGCAGCAATTGCTGATCACTTCGTACCCAATGATCATGGCAGCGAACCCGAAGCTCGATATCTTTTTCTTCGCACAGCGGAGCGAACTGATAAATGAGCTTCTCAAAGATACTTTCAATGGACACCACCGAAATTTTCGGCTGGGTGTAACCGGAATCCAGTTTGGAAATATCTAATAGTCCGGTGAGCAGTTCTTCAGCGGCATCCAGGCTGTTGTCTATCCGGTTCAGCAATTCCCGCTGTGTATCCAGCAGGCTGTCACGCTGCTGCTGCATCACAGAAACAAACAGCCTGGCCGCATTCATCGGCTGCAGTAAATCATGACTGGCGGCTGCCAGAAACCGGGTTTTACTCTGATTGGCGGCTTCGGCCTGTTCACGGGCGGTAATCAGCTGGGTATTGATCTGCTCAAGTTCGTGAGTACGCTCAAATACTCGCTGTTCAAGCATGATATTGGCTTCTTCCACGGCCAGTTCAGCTTTGCGCCGTTGGGAGATATCCTGTAGTACGCCAAAAAACCCTCTGACCTGATGATATTCATCGATATCTGGAATGTAGGTGATCAGCAGATAGATAAGCTCATTGTCATAGCGGGGGAACTCATCCTCATATTCCTGCCGGGTTCCGTTTAGCGCGTTTAAAATCTGCGGCAGACAGCGCTGATATTCTTCAGAACCGAGCAAGTGGCTGATTTTATGGTTAATCACCTGCTGCATTGGTTTGCCGTAGAAGTCAGCATAAGCACGATTGGCAAAGCGGATCACCATATCGCTGTCAATGTAGATAAGCATGGCAGGCGCATTGTCAGTATACAGGCGCACACTTTGCTCGCTTTCCCGCAGTGCCTGTTCGGTGCGTTTGTAAACGGTGATATCTGTGAAGGTGGTCAGGAAACCGCCATTGGGTATGGCAACACCCTGAATTTCGATAACCCGACCATCCGGCCAGTTGCGGGTTTGGCGGTAATGCTCGCCATTACGCATCTGCTGGATACGCTGATTAAGACGCTGTTGTAAATGGGATTGTCCCATATAGCCGTTTTCTGCACTGAAGCGCAGCAGCTCAATGACCGGCTGCCCCTGATAGGGTAGGCCGTCAGGAAACTGGAACAACTGCTCGAAGCGGACATTCCAGCCAATCAGCTGCATGTTCTCATCAACAACACATACCGCTTCACTGATATTGTTGAGCGTGGTTTCCATGATATGGCGGTTGAAACGGACAGCGCGCGAGGTCTGATTGAGCAGCTGCATGGCATCTTCAGCGCCCAGGCCCTGTCGCTGTAACGCCACCGTCAATACGGTTCTGGCTGAAGCGGTGCCGATAGAGCCGGCCAGCAGACGTTCTGTGAACTGAATTAATGCCGGGGTGGCCAGCTGATTCTCGTGCCGGTGATCATCATGCCCCAGGTATGAGGCATAAGCACTGTGAGCACGTTGCTTACCGATGAACTGGGAAATGACAGACTTAAGCTCATCGACCTTGATCAGGCCTTTATCCGATTGTGGCGGTTCTGTTGGTTTACTGGTGGATAATTCCCGCGTTTCGTGCGTATTCAGGTTAAGCAAAGTGAAAACCAGAATCGTCAGGCTGTTCAGCAGCAGAGAGATGCCCACCCGGGTACTGAATTCACTGTATGCCAGCGTATGTTGCAGTTCCTGCCACAACGGCAGTCTGGCAATTTCATGCAGGGGCTGCTGGGTATCAACCATCGAGGGCAGGAACAATACGATGAACCAGGTGCTGAATCCCACGGCCAGTCCGGCCCGGGCCGCCAGTCTGCCCACCCGGTTCCAGTACATGCCGATAATCAGCGGTGGTGCGAAGTTGGCGACCGCCGAGAATGACAGCAATCCAATCGCCGCTAAAGATTCATTGCGTTCGATCTGGAGATAGTAGATATAAGCGACCAGAGCAATCGATGGTATGGAGATGCGTCTTACCATCATCAGAATGCGGCTGATATCGTGCTGGCTGCGGTTTACCAGGCCGCGGCTGCGCAGCAGCAACGGCATGACCAGATCATTACTGATCATGGTTGCCAGAGCCACAGTAGCAACAATGACCATGCCGGTTGCTGCGGAAAAGCCACCGATAAATGCAATCAGGGTCATCAGCTCATTATTTTGTGCTAGTGGGATGGCCAGTACATAGCTATCGGGGTTAACCTGCTGCCCGGAAAACAGCAGCAGCCCTCCCATGGAAATCGGCAGCACCAGAAAGCTGAAAATCAATAGGTAAAGCGGAAATGCCCACCGTGCTCTGCGCAGGTCGGCTATCGATTTGTTTTCCACAACGGCAACGTGAAATTGGCGCGGCAGACAAATCATTGCTGTAATCGCGATTAAGGTGTTCACCAGAAAACCGGTATCCAGGTTCCAACCGGTAAAGCGTTGGTTGTACTGCATATCCAGCTTCATCAAATCCACAAAATGGCCTGGTCCATCCATTACCTGAAACATCACAAATAAACCGATTGCAATAAATGCCAGCAGTTTGATGAGCGACTCAAATGCAATGGCCCACATCATGCCGCGGTGGTGTTCACTCGCATCTAGATTGCGTGCCCCGAACAAAATTGAAAACAGTGCCAGAACCAGGGTCAGGATCAGTGCCGTAATACCTGGAGGCAATACCTGTTCAACCCCATGGTGCTCGGTAATGGTGACGAAGCCTGCGGTAATGGCTTTTAACTGCAGAGCGATGTAGGGAATTGAGCCGATGACTGACGCAATTGTGACCAGCAATGCCAGCATTCTGTCGCGTCCGTACCGGAAAGCAATGAAATCCGCTATTGAGGTTATCCGGTGAGCTTTGCTGATATCGATCATGCGTTTCAGCAGGTCATAACCGAAGATCATGACCAGCATCGGGCCCAGGTAAATGGGCAGGTAATCCCAGCCGCTTTTAGCCGCAGTGCCGACAGCACCAAAAAATGTCCAGGAGGTGCAATATACCGCCAGTGTTAAGGGATAGATACAGGGAGTAATCCGATATAACTTGGATGCATTGGGGCTGTTATCCGCAAAATAGGCAATCGCAAACAGCACCAGCACATAAGCCAGTGCTAGCAGCACGATAACCCAGGGGTTCATTAGCATGATTGCGGATATTCTCTAATTATTTTGACTGTAAGTCTGCCATAACTATGCCTTTAGTTGTATATCGCCTGCATAAAAAACTTTAGCCGCCGACAGCGCCCAGCAGTCTTCTGAGCTGTTAAAATACCCATTTCAACTACAAGTTACTTTTATGGCAGGACATAGTAAGTGGGCAAATATCCAGCATCGCAAGAAGGCGGTAGATGCTAAACGCGGTAAGGTATTTACCCGATTGATTCGTGAAATTAGTGTGGCGGCCCGCCAAGGTGGCGGTGACCCTGACAGTAATCCGTCATTGCGCCTGGCAATGGATAAGGCCAACGGTGCGAATATGCCTAAAGACACCATCGAACGTGCCATCAAAAAGGCAACCGGTGAGCTCGAGGGTGTGGAATATGAAGAAATCCGCTATGAAGGCTACGGCCCGGGTGGTGTGGCCATACTGGTGGAGTGCATGACCGATAACCGTAATCGCACGGTATCGGATGTGCGACATGCATTCAGCAAGCACAATGGAAATTTGGGTACCGATGGCTCTGTCGCTTACCTGTTCAATAAGCTGGGTGTGCTCAACTTTCCGCCAGGCAGTGATGAAGACACTATTATGGAAGCGGCACTGGAAGCCGGCGCTGAAGATATTGTCAGTGCCGATGACAGTTCAATAGAAGTGCATACCACTGCTGAAACTTATATTGAAGTGAAGCAGGGCCTGATTGATGCGGGCTTTGAGCCGGAAAACGCAGAAATTACCATGCGTGCCAGCACTGAAGTGGAACTAGATGAAGACACCGGCCGAAAGGTGGTTAAACTGCTGGATGTGCTGGAAGATCTGGATGACACGCAGAATGTTTACTCCAATGCTGATATTCCTGCGGCAGCCTGGAATGATTAAACCTTGCCAGATGGCGGCTTATGTTACGCATTCTCGGAATTGACCCCGGTTCACGCTGTACCGGGATCGGGGTGATCGATTGCAGCGCCGGCCAGGCCCATTGCGTGCACTACCGTACCATCCGGACGGTAGCCGGCAGTTTTCCACAGCGGATCGGTGAAATCTTCAGTGAGATAAGCGCGACAGCGGCTCAATTCAGGCCGCACCGCGTAGCGGTGGAAAAAGTATTTGTGAATAATAATGCCGAATCATCGTTAAAACTGGGGCATGCGCGTGGTGCAGCAGTCTGTGCCATCGTACAGGCCGGTCTGGAAGTGGCTGAATATTCGCCGAATGCGGTGAAGAAGGCACTGGTGGGACGCGGTCACGCGGATAAAGCCCAGGTAGAGCATATGGTCAAAGTACTGCTGAATTTACAGGATAAAATTCCGCCTGATGCGGCTGACGCACTGGCAGTGGCTTTGTGCGACCAGCATCACACCGAAACCAGCCAGCGGCTGGCCCAAATCGCTTCATGATGATGGTTTGTCGATGATTGGCCGATTGCAGGGCGTGCTGTTGACCAAACAGCCGCCGGAAATACTGGTAGATGTGAATGGTGTGGGTTACGAAGTCGAAGTACCGTTGTCACTGTTCGGAGAATTGCCGGATACCGGTCAGCAGGTCACGCTGGTTACCCATCTTCAGATTACCGAAAACAGTCACAGCCTGTACGGGTTTATCCAGGCGGGGCAGCGCCAGCTGTTTCGCAGCCTGTTAAAAATCAGTGGTGTGGGTGCAAAAATGGCGCTGGCGATTCTATCCGGGATGAATCCGGCAGAATTCACCAGTGCCATCCAGGCCGGCGATGTGACCGGCCTTACCCGAATTCCCGGAGTGGGTAAAAAAACTGCCGAGCGGCTGGTTATGGAGCTGCGCGACAAGCTGGCCGACAGTGAAACCGCAGGTGTTCAGGCAGGTACTGTTTCCGGCAGCGCAGGCGCCAAAGCCGAAGCCCGGCATGCATTGGAGGCACTGGGCTATAAACCGGTGGAGGCGGAACGGCTGATCAAGCATGTTGCTGATGATGAGATGCCGGCTGAAGCCATTATCCGGGCTGCCCTGCAGCAGGCAGGCGGACGTTGACAATGGTTGATTCCTACACTGCTCCAGAGCGTATTCTGACGCCATCCGGAACTGCTGAAGAAGTGGCTGCGGAGCTGTCGTTGCGTCCCAAAACTCTGGCTGAGTACATCGGTCAGCCGGCCATGCGTGAAAAACTGGAGATATATATTCAGGCCACCCGGCAGCGCCGCGAGGCATTGGATCATGTGTTGATATTTGGGCCGCCCGGCCTGGGTAAGACCACTCTAGCGCACGTTATTGCCAATGAACTGGATGTTGCCATTCGCCAGACTTCGGGCCCGGTACTGGAGCGGGCCGGTGACCTGGCCGCAATATTGACCAACCTGCAGCCCGGTGATGTGTTGTTCGTGGATGAAATCCACCGGCTGTCACCGGTGGTTGAAGAAGTGCTCTATCCAGCGATGGAGGATTTTCAACTGGATATCGTTATCGGCGAAGGTCCGGCTGCGCGTTCCATCAAACTCGACTTACCGCGTTTTACCCTGGTCGGAGCAACCACCCGTGCAGGCCTGCTTACGTCACCGCTGCGCGACCGCTTTGGCATTGTCGAACGGCTGGAGTTTTATTCGCCGCAGGAACTGGCTCAGATTGTTACCCGGTCGGCAGGCATTCTGGAGGTTCCCATTGAGCCGGATGGCGCTGCGGAAATCGCGCGCCGTTCAAGAGGCACACCACGTATAGCCAACCGCTTGCTGCGGCGGGTCAGGGATTATGCTGAAGTTAAAGGAGATGGTGTGATAACCGCACAGATAGCCGATGCAGGCATGGACCTTCTGCAAGTCGATGGCCGTGGCTTTGATGCGATGGACAGGCGCTTGCTGCAAACCCTGATTGACGTATTTGCCGGTGGACCGGTAGGGATTGACAGTCTGGCTGCATCGCTCAGTGAAGAGCGCGGTACATTGGAGGATGTGATCGAGCCGTATCTGATTCAGCAGGGCTATTTGAGCCGTACTGCCAGGGGGCGAATGGCGACGCCCAAGGCATGGCAACTGCTGGGTCTCAAGCCGCCTGCCGGCACCAGCGGCGGTTTATTCAAGAATGACTGAGTTCAGTATCCCCGTCAGAGTTTATTGGGAAGACACTGATGGTGGCGGGGTGGTCTATCACGCACGCTATGTGAATTTTTTTGAGCGCGCCCGCACTGAATGGCTGCGCAGCCTTGGCTTTGATCAAAGTCAGCTGCAGCGCAGTGAGGATCTGGTATTTGCCATACACCGGATGGCCATCGACTTTGTTCGTGCCGCCAGACTGGACGATCAGCTGAAGGTCACCGTTACACCAGTGGCGTTCGGTGCGGCGAGTATGCAGTTCAATCAGCAGATTATTCGCTGTGATAGGTCAACGGGAACTGCTGACAACGGCGAACTCATCGCCCGTGCCGATGTCTATGCGGCGTGTCTGTCGGCCAGCGGGTTTACTCCGGTTCGCATTCCGGAAAGCATTAAAGATAAACTTGAAAGTACAATAAGTACAAATAATTAGGCGCACAGCCTTAAGGAAATTCTATGCAAGCTGAATTGGATATTCTGGAGTTGATCCTGAACGCGAGCGTGCTGGTTCAATCGGTAATGCTGATATTGCTGATTGCCTCGATTGCTTCCTGGATGGTTATTTTTAAAAAGCGCTCGATGCTTAACCGGGCAACCGAGAACGCGGAAGAATTTGAAGAAAGTTTCTGGTCTGGCTCGGAATTGTCACGGCTTTACGATGGACTGGTCAGAGGCGATCGCGCGCACTCAGGCCTGGAACGGGTTTTTGAATCCGGGTACAAAGAGTTCACCCGGATGCGGGAGCGCAAAGTCAGTGCTGAAGCTGTGGTTGCCGCTGCCCAGCGGGGTATGCGTGTAGCAGCCACACGGGAGATGGACAGGCTTGAACACCACCTCAGTTTTCTGGCGACGGTGGGCTCAACCAGCCCCTATGTGGGATTGTTTGGAACTGTGTGGGGCATCATGACTTCATTCCGGGCGCTGGGTGCTGCCCAGCAGGCTACCATTGCAATGGTGGCTCCGGGCATTTCCGAGGCATTGATTGCTACCGCGATGGGTTTGTTTGCCGCCATTCCAGCCGTGATCGCATACAACCGGTTTTCCAATCAGGTAGAGCGGCTGGCAGTGCGTTACGAAAACTTCACTGAAGAGTTCACCGCGATTCTGGAACGCCAAAGCCATCACCAGGAAGGCTAGCGGCTTATGTACAGTTTACGAAAACGCCGTAAGCCAATGGCTGAGATCAATGTGGTGCCGTATATCGATGTGATGCTGGTGCTGCTGGTGATTTTCATGATTACTGCACCATTGCTGAACCTTGGGGTTGAAATTGAACTGCCGCAGTCAGCTGCTGAGCCGCTGGAAACGGAAACCCAGGAGAGCGTGGTAATGGTGACCGTGACCCATAACGGTGACCTGTTTCTGAACACCGATGGCCGGGGTGAGTTGATCGATCCGGAAACGCTGGTGCAGCAAATGGCTGCGTTTGTACGCCGCAACCCCGAACTGGAAGTGCTGGTCGGCGGTGATACCCAGGCTAATTATGGTCAGGTATATCAGGCCATGGTGCTGCTTCAGGAGGCAGGGGTGACCAGGGTAGGTTTGATGAGCGACCCGCTGGAATCGGAGCAGAACTAGAGCGTGTCAGGCGGTTGCGGTTGTCAAATGCAGCATATTAATGGGTACCCACGTGGATATTGAGTGGCGTAATGCCATACTCGGCTCGCTGGGTGTGCACCTGCTGCTGGTCGCGGCTATGTTGATGGCCGCGTGGGACTGGTCATCGCCACGGCGGCCTAACCGTACCGGTTTGAATCTTGATGCCCGGGTGGTTGATATCAGCCAGTTCCAGAATCAGCTCGAGCAGGCCCGTGAACAGCGGCAGCAGGCTGAACGTGCAGAACAGCAGCGGCTGGAGCGTGAGCGCCGGGCTGCTGAGCGTGACGAAGCACTGCGCCAGCAGCGTGAACGCGATGAGCAGGCACGCCTGGAACGCGAACAGCGCGAGCGCGATGAAGCAGCCCGTGAACAGGCGGAGCAGGAGCAGCAGCGCAGGCAGGAAGAACAGCGGCAGCG
>JANQPN010000072.1 GCA_028289455.1 Wenzhouxiangellaceae bacterium | reverse complement strand
TCAACGCCGGCAAACGGCTCGTCCAACAGCATAAACCGTGGGGCAGCGGCCAGCGCCCGGGCAATTTCCACACGGCGGCGTTCACCACCGGACAGACTCATGCCCTTTTGGTCCGACAAATGTGCAACCTGCAGGCTTTCCAGCAGTCGTTCTAGTTCCTGCAGGCGATCTTTATGATTGAGTTTGGGGCGCAGCTCGAGGACTGCCATAATGTTGTCACGAACGCTCAACCCCCGAAAAATTGAGGCATCCTGCGGCAGATAACCCAGGCCGCGCTGAGCACGCTGGTGGATTGGAGCATCAGTTATATCCAGACCGTCCAGCACCACTTTGCCGTTATCTGCCCGGACCAGACCGACCATCATATAGAAGCAGGTGGTTTTACCTGCGCCATTGGGCCCCAGCAGTCCGACTACCTGACCCTGTTCCACCTGCATCGAGACGTCGCTGATGACTTCCCGGCGGCGATAGTTCTTTTTTAGATTTTCTGCGCGCAGCATGTCAGCGGATATTGTCGGTCGATTCCGAACCGGCAGAGTCGGAATTGTCAGTGTTTTCAGCCTGGTCCCGGACAGCAGTTTCATCAGAATTGCCTGCGCCGGTGACATTTTCCATTACATCATCCATCACTTCGCCGGCATTATCTTCAATCACATCAGGTTCAAGTCTAATCTTGACCCGGCCGCCGTTGCTGCTGTCACCACGCAGTTTTTCTGCATCCAGATCATAAGTCAGTTTGTCCCCTGTGATCTGGCCTTGAGGATGATTAACCTGTGCATCTCCGGTCAGTAGAATCGTGGCGTCATTAACCTGGTAATCAATCTGGGCAGCATGTGCGTCCATCCATTCCAGACTGTCCATCTGCTGCTTCCAGGTGGCAGGGTTACCGTTTAACAGTACCCGGGTAACCCGGCCGGAATCGACAAATACCTGAGCGTCATCGGCTTTTACTTCCAGTGTGCCCTGCAGAATCACTACTGATCCCATGATGTGAGTAAAACCTGTACGGGCGTCCAGTTCAGAGCTGTCGGCTGAAACATCGATCGGTTGCTGACGATCGCTTTCCAGGGCCGTTGCAGCGGGTAACAGCATGACCCATAACATGCCGGCAAAGGCCAGCCTTGCCAAGCGGCTAATTGCTTTGTGCCTGGCGGTCGATAAATTGGGCTTGTACATCATTGTGTAATACATATGTCTGTTGCTCTAGGTTACCTGACAGGCCGCGGCCTTGCAGCCGTGCGCCTGATTGTGTGATTGTAACGATTTCCGGGCTGCTTAGCGCTTTTGTTTTGATATCCAGTTGTGCCTGTGAGGTTTCGACCCTTATTGACCTGGCCTGGTTCAGGCTTTGCAGGACCACATTTTCAAGCAGCGTTACCTGTTCATTATGCCGGTCAATCAGCGCCAGCTGAGCAGTCAGTTGCCAGGTGCCTTGATCATCCGGTGCGGTAATTACCGGCTCAGAGAGCTCACTGGGCTGACCTTCGCCGGCATCGGTCAGTAATGGCGAGCGGATGGTGACCTGTTCTTTGCCATCCGGGTCCAGAATGGTTAACACCAGATCATTAATGCGGTAGGCAAAGCGGGAACTGCCGGGAGATATTTCTACGGGTTCCGGTTGCAGTTGCTGCCAGATAAGCCGGCTGAGCGCCAGTAACAGTGCAGCCAGCAGGATGATTAGCCAGCGACGGCGCATTTGTCAGTCTGAATGTGGATGAAAGTAGTGTGCCAGATTCTGGGCAGACAGAATTAACTCAATCACTTCCCGGGCAGCGCCGGAACCGCCTCTGGCGGTAGTGCACAGATCAGCAGCTGCTAGGACTGCCGGTACTGCATCTGCTACAGCCACACCGAGCCCGGCCAGCTCGATGGGTGGAATATCAATCCAGTCATCGCCTACGTAGCAAAGCTGGTGCGGCAGCAATTCCAATTCCTCAAGCAGGGCCTGCAATACGGGAATTTTTTGCTGAATACCCAAATGAACGTGCACAATCCCCAGGTCCTGCATGCGTTGCCTTACGGCTTGTGAATTCCGGCCGCTGATCACCGCCAGGTGCAGTCCTGCACGCTGCAGGGTGCGCAGCGCGTAACCGTCCCGCGCGTGGAAGGCAATCTGGTCATCGCCATTACTGGAATAGTACATGCAGCCATCAGTCAGGGTGCCGTCCACATCAAATACCACCAGTCTGACTTTGGCCGCGGCGGCGATGATATCGGCGGAATGGATGGGTTCAGATTGCAACATCACACCACCCCGTGCTGCAGTAAATCCTGGAAGTTAAGCGCGCCGGTTAGGCGGTTGTTTTCAGTCACCAGCAACCCCTGGATTTTATGCTCCTGCATGCATCTTACGCCTTCTGTGGCCAGTGCACTGGCGGAAATCGTAACCGGGTCAGGCGTCATCAGCTGATCAATACGTGTCGTTGCCAAATCATATTTTTCATCGATGGCCCGGCGCAGGTCGCCGTCTGTAAATACGCCCAGCAGCGAGTCCTGCTGATCAACAATAGCCACCATTCCCAGGCGTTTTTCGGTCATTTGTACCACTGCTTCCATCAGCGTGGTATCGGGCGGTACCTGGGGGATATCAGCACCATCGTGCATTACATCAGCTATCCGCAGCAGCAACCGTTTGCCCAGGCTGCCGCTGGGATGCGCCCGGGCAAAATCTTCGTTGGTAAACCCGCGTGCTTCCAGCAAAGTTATGGCCAGCGCATCGCCCATGGCCAGTGCGGCTGTGGTGCTGGAGGTTGGCGCCAGTCCCAGAGGGCAGGCTTCTTTGCTGACACTGGCATCCAGAACGATATCAGCATGCCGGGCCAGTGTTGAGTCGGTTTTCCCCGTCAATGTAATCAGCGATACACCGATTCGTTTGATTCCCGGGAGCAGTGATTTAAGCTCTTCAGATTCGCCGGAGTTGGACAGCACTAACATCACATCACCAGAAACCAGCATGCCCAAATCGCCATGGCCGGCGTCGGTTGGATGGAGGAAAAATGCCGGTGTGCCGGTCGAGGCCAGGGTTGCAGCAATTTTGCCGGCTATATGCCCGGATTTGCCGATGCCGGTAACCGCGATTCGCCCCTGACAGCCTAGCAGGCAGTCACAGGCCTGCAGAAATGCATCGTCAATTCTGGGCAGCAGTTGCTCAATGGCCTCAGCTTCAGTGCGCAGCACATCGCTGGCCAGTCTGCGCATTTCACTGGGGGACAACTGGCTTGTTGGTTTGTTGTGATCTGGTTTCATCAAGGTATCCGGTAGCTGCTAAAAGCCGCCATGGATAGCTGAGTTAATCACAATTCCGGTATACACCGCAAAACCGGTAAGCAAAAGAAGGCCGCCGGTGCGGTTAAGCTGGTTGGTTCGCTGCTTACGCAACGCCAGTGCAAACAGAGCGCCGGTCAGCAGAAACATGGTGAGTACATCCCGTGACAGCAGTACCGGCTGTACACTCAATGGATGTACCAGTGCAGCAATGCCCAGCACGCCCAGCAGGTTGAACATATTCGAGCCGAGAATGTTACCGACTGCCAGATCATGTTCGTTCTTCATGGCCGAGGCCAGTGCCGCTGCGAGCTCCGGCAGACTGGTTCCCAGGGCAATGATGGTCAAGCCGATGATGGTGTCACTGATACCCAGAGTGGTGGCAATGGTGACAGCCCCGTCGACCAGGATGCGCGAGCTCAGCGGCAGTGCAATCAAGCCTATGACAGTCCAGAAAATGGCTCGTGACATTTGCATGTCGGTAGGGATTTCCGCTTCCAGTTCCTGTACCAGGGGGTCCTGTTCACCCCGGTTGATACCCAGCCATACCATCCAGCCCAGCATGGCCACCAGCCCAAAAATCAGAATGAAGCCGTCCTGGTAGCCAAGGTGCAGATCCCACAGCAGAAACGTGCTGACAATCATGATCAGCAGTAGAACCGGTGCTTCCCGGCGCAGAGTAATTGAATCTATGCGCAACGGATAGAGTATCGCAGTGGCGCCCAGAACCAGGCCAATATTGGTAATGTTAGAGCCGATTGCATTACCTATTGCAATGCCCGGGTTGCCTCTTAGCGATGCAACAGCAGATACCACCAGCTCAGGCGCTGATGTACCGAAGCCGATAATTGTCAGGCCGATGATCAGCGGTGACATGCCCAGGTTGCTTGCCAGGCCGGAAGCGCCGGCTACCAGACGGTCAGCGCCCCAGACCAGCAGCATGAAACCACCAACAATTTGAAGAATAGCTAACAGCATCGAGGGCAAATAACAGATGTTAACAAGCTGTTGTTGGGCCGGCAGTTGGGCTTTGCAAGTTGTTATTGGATAAAAGTCCGGATTTCAGGTCAAATACCAAGCAATTGTTTACCAAGAGATACTCCAGCTTTAGACATTGGCAGTTTTTGCGTAATATGCCATGTTTAACAGCTATTACCAATCAACAAGTTTATGGATGCCAATCACATTGAGCAACTGATTAAAGCGCATTTGCCGGAAGCAGAGGTTTCCGTGAGCAGCCCGGATAATGTGCATTACACTGCCCAGGTAACTTCGGAACGTTTTGCCGGCCTCAGCCGCATTGCCCAGCATCGTCTGGTGCACGCGGCATTGGGTGATGATTTGGGCGATGCTATTCATGCTCTGTCATTGACCACACGCCTGCCCGACGCCAGCCGGCCGGAGAACAACTGATGGCTATTATTCAGATCAGAGGCGGGCAGCCGCTGCTCGGTGATGTGCAGATTTCAGGCGCAAAAAATGCAGTACTACCCATTCTGGTAGCCAGTCTGCTGACTGAGGATGACTTACAGCTCAACAATGTCCCGCATCTGCAGGATGTAACCACTACCATGGCGCTGCTGGCTCAGCTGGGAGCGGATATCGGAATGGATGAGCATATGCAGATTCTGATTAATACCCGCGATGTAAACAGTTATGCGGCGCCCTATGAGCTGGTGCGCACAATGCGGGCATCGATACTGGTTCTGGGGCCGTTGCTGGCCAGATTCGGGCGCGCTGAAGTCTCTTTGCCGGGAGGCTGCGCAATCGGCGCACGACCAGTGGATCTGCACATTAAGGGCATGCGTGCGCTGGGTGCCGAGGTGCAGGTTGAAAATGGTTATATCGTAGCTACTGCAGACCGGCTGCGCGGTGCTAGAATTGTGATGGATACCGTCACGGTTACCGGTACAGAAAATATTATGATGGCCGCTACCCTGGCTGAAGGCACAACGGTTATAGAAAATGCCGCTCAGGAGCCGGAAGTGGTGGATCTGGCGGTGTGCTTAAACAGTATGGGGGCGCAAATCAGCGGAGCGGGTACCGATACTCTGACCATCCAGGGCGTCAGCAAGCTCAACGGCACCACCCATAGCGTACTGCCTGATCGTATTGAAACCGGCACATATCTGGTCGCCGCAGCAATAACCGGCGGCCGGCTGAGACTGCAGCGCACCCGCCCGGATACCCTGGATGCAGTATTATCGAAACTGCAGGACAGTGGCGCACAGATTGATACCGGTGATAACTGGATTCAGCTGGACATGACCGGCCGGCGCCCTCAGGCTGTGGATATTACCACTGCGCCGTATCCGGGGTTTCCAACCGACATGCAGGCTCAGTTCACAGCATTGAACTGCATTGCCGAGGGTACGTCGGTGATTTCCGAGCGGGTCTTTGAAAACCGTTTTATGCATGTTCTGGAATTACAGCGGCTGGGTGCAGATATTCAGCTGCGCGGAGGCAATGCCATAGTACGTGGGGTCGACAGACTGTCAGGTGCGCCATTGATGGCGACTGATTTACGCGCCTCAGCCAGTCTGGTGCTGGCGGGGCTGGTGGCGGAAGGGGAAACCCAGGTAGACCGGGTTTACCATATTGACCGCGGTTACGAAAACATCGAAGAAAAACTCTCAGGCGTAGGAGCGGAAATTCGCCGATTTACCGCAGATTTCAATCGCCAGAATAAAACTGCAGCAGCTTGATACACCGTTCCCGCGTATAAACGCGGGAATAGTCAGGTGTCAGATCAGCGTGACTGTTGGGCTACACCCATTTGCTGTAGTTCGCTAGAAGCCCGCTGGCCGACTTCTCCGCCGGCCTGTACAGCTGTTTGCAGATACTGAATGGCCTGCTGCCGATTACCGGCACGTTTTTCCAGCAGTCCCAGCTGATAAAAGCCGACTCCGGTAGGCAGCTTCTGCAGGCTGCTCTGCAGATCACTGCGTGCTCCGCTGAGCTTATTCATGCGCTGACGGATAATGCCGCGCCGTAACGGCAGGTAAAACCATTTGCTGTCGCGTGAGATTGCCTGGTTATAAAAACGCTCGGCTCCGCCCAGATCATCACGGCTGGCGGCAATATCACCGCGCAGCGCATAAAAACGGGCTTCCTTGTCTTCTATGCGGCTCGCCTGTCTGGCCAGACGGTCGGCGGTGTCAAAATCTCCCTGCTGTGCTGCAGCCTGGGCCTGCTGATAGGCATCATAGGCGGGCTCAACTCTCTTGATGTAGGCAATTCTCTGCTGATAACGCTGACGGCCTAAATCCCCGCCTCCAGGCAGCTCAGCAGCTGTTCGCCGGTTATTTTCGACCCGTTCGGGAGAAGGCGGGTGTGATGCAAACAGGCCGTTCAACCAGCTCTGGTTGCGGCCTTCGGATAACCTGACAAATGTTTCCTGCAGGTCAATGGCGCCCTGGGGGTCATAGCCGGCTGCCGACATGTAGCGCATGCCGTGGTAATCCGACTCACGTTCAGCATCACGTCCATAACGGGTGGTGATGAGTTGCGCACCGATACCTGCGCCAATGGTTGCTATCTGGCCATACTCTTTACCGCGCAAAGCGATACTGGTGGCTGCAACCGTGCCCTGCAGCAGCATTCCACGCGACTGTGCCTGGGCGCCGTGACGGGCAGCGGAGTGGGTTACTTCGTGGCCCAGTACGGCAGCCAGTTCGGCCTCAGAATTCAGCTCCGTCAGCAGACCACGGTTTATCGCGATTTTACCGCCGGGTAATGCCCAGGCGTTGGGAACTGAGCTGTTGAGTACGGTAAATTCATACTCCAGCTGATTTTCAGCATGCTCGGCGACCCGCTGGCCGACCTCGTTGACATACCTGCTGAGCACCGGATCAATGTCATATTCGCCACCCTGGCTTTGCAGTGATGGCTGGTATTGTTGTGCACCGATCTGCTGATCCCAGCTTTGCGGTACCAATATCAGATTGTTTCTGCCGGTGACTGGATTGGTTGCACAACCGCTCAGCCACAGGCTGCTGATTGCCAGTAACACCAGTATCAGACGCATCGGTTTATTTGATTTCTTATTCATCTGCATAACAATACCCCGGTAATTATTAATAGATCAGGTGCCGGCGGGTAAGCGCCGGACAGTTATGAGCGTTCTATTACGCCACAATTCAAATTTGGTGACTGAGTTGACTCAATCGCCCGTAAATCCAGTTGCAGTATATCGCCGCGTTTGCGGGTTTTACGAACCCGAATCGGCAGCCAGTCAATTTCCTCAGCATGCCAGGTCCAGACTTTTTTGTAACTGTCCGGCAATATGCCCTGGTATACACGGGTGTTCAGTTGGCCGCAGGCAGTACTCAGCTGTTCATCATCCATGATTTGATAGCTATAGCCATCAAGGGTTTTGGAAGAAGCGATTTTGGCGGTAAGCCAGGGGCGCTTTTTAGCTGCTGAATCAGCCAGTACAAGGTAAATGCTGAGTGAATCCAGCTCACCACCGTTCAGTGTTTCCGACCAGAGATCGTTGTCATCGTCATCTTCGGCAACACTCAGGGTCTGCTGCTGCCAGTCAAAATCGGCATGCCAATTGTCTTTATTGAACAGCAGCTTTTCTTCTTTCTCATAATAATGAGAGCGAGTTTTACCGTCTTCGATGCTGAATCGCGCCAGTTCCCGACTTCTTGCCCGGGCAAATCCGGCTGCGCCTTTAGTCGCCTTGCTGTATAGCCTGACTTCGAAACTGCTGTTATCGGTCTGTACCAGTTCCATTTCTGCATGGCCGATGTATTTGCCATTCAATGACACATCAAACTGGGCGATGAAGGGTTGCAGCATGGTTTGGGGGCCGAACACATCATCGACGCTGGGCTTGGCTGCAGCTGGTGCTGTTTCAGTCTCTGCTGCGGCAGAGGTAATGGCTGTCTGTGATGCTTCCTGCTGCGCAAAAGCCGGGCTGAAAAAGGCCAGCAGGCAGGTGAATACTGCACCTTGCAGGCAGCGGTTCAGGGTTCGATTGTTCTTGTTTGACTTCATTCAATTTGCTCTTGGTCGTTTATTGGCCAGTGTATATCGTGATCCAGCAGTAATGCCTGACGCAGGGGTTGACCGTTAAACATAACCTGTCTGGATTTTACTTGGATGGCGCGGTCCGCGAAAAGTGCGATTACAGCTTGTAACAACCTGTGTTCATGCGGAGCCAGGCGCTGCGCCAGCGATTCGGGTGTATCGCCTGACTTAATCGGCAGGCGGTATTGGGCGATAACCGGCCCGTTGTCGAGTTCCGGCTCAACCAGATGGACACTGCTGCCATGTTGCCGGTCACCAGCAGCCAGCGCTCTGCTGTAGGTATCCAGCCCACGGTATTTTGGTAACAGGGAAGGGTGCAGGTTGATCATTTTACCGGCAAAGTGATTAACGAAATCATCTGACAATACCCGCATAAAACCCGCCAGAATAATCAGCTCCACCTGTGCATTATCCAGCGCCTCCATCAACCGGCTTTCGAAAGCCTGTCTATCGGAGTACTGACGATGATCAATCACATGGGTCAGCAGATGGTGTGATAAAGCATGGGTGATACCGGGCGCGGACGGCTGGTTGCAGACCACACAGCGGATGGCGATGTTCAGTTGACCGTTTTCCGCTGACAGGGCCATCGCTTTAAGGTTGCCGCCGCGGCCGGAAAACAATACGGCGACGGGCAAGGGCTTATGTGACATCGGGAATTTAGATAAAGCGAATTCGCTGTGAGCCGGTGGTTTGTTTAACCTGACCGATCGGCCAGCACTCCAACGGGAGATGGCTTTGCCATTCATCAATGCTGTGTTCTGGAACAATCAGTACGTAGCCGATACCACAATTGAAAGTACGCAGCATTTCCAGCTCGGCAATCTGCCCTTCACGCTGCAGCCAGTTGAATATCGCCGGTTTTTGCCAGCTGCTTTGATCGATATCGATTCCCAGGTTTTCAGGTAGCACACGGGTGATGTTCTCCATCAGGCCGCCACCGGTTATGTGCGCCATGCCATGGATCGGCAGTTTATTCAGCAGTGGCAAAATATGCGGCACATAAATGGTGGTCGGCGCCAGCAGTGCCTGTGCCAGTGTTACAGTACCAAATTCCATATCTGTTTGAGCCTGACTGCGCTCCAGTATTTTGCGAATCAGAGAGTAGCCATTGCTGTGAGGGCCGGAACTGGCAAGGCCGATCAGCCAGTCGCCGGCACGTGCATTACTGCCGTCAATCAGTCCGTCACGCTCGGCAACGCCAACCACAAAGCCGGCCAGGTCAAATTCCCCGGGGTCATAAACACCGGGCATTTCGGCAGTCTCGCCACCGACCAGGGCACAACCGGCCTGGCGGCAGCCTTCAGCAATGCTGGTGATCACTTCGCTGGCCTGTTCCAGGTCCAGCTTGCCGCAGGCGAAATAGTCCAGGAAGAACAGTGGTTCAGCACCCTGGACCAGAATATCATTGGCGCACATCGCTACAAGATCTATACCGATGCCTGAATAATCGCCGAATTTGTTGGCCAGAAGCAGCTTGGTGCCAACGCCATCCGTACCGCTCACCAGCACCGGATTGCGGTATCCCTGCGGTAGCTCAACCAGCGAGCCAAAGCCGCCCAGGCCGGTCAAAACCTCACGGCGCATAGTGGCTTTTACTGCTGGTTTGATCTTTTCTACCAGTGCATTGCCGGCATCGATATCAACGCCGGCGGCGCGGTAGTCCAGAGGTTTGTTTGAGTCGTTCATTTGTTTCAGAGTTTAATCAGGAAAAACTGGTTTTGAATGCGCAGCACAACGCCGTCCGGCAGTATCTCATGAATCCAAAGCTCACGGCCTATCGGCAGGCCTTCTCGGCCGCGGAATCCGTTGATCAATGCATAACGGGTTGCCGGGTCCTCAGTGTAAGACAGAATGTTTAATTGAGGCCGGCCGATCTCCCGGCGAAGCTCTACTGACAGCTCATCAAAACTGGGCAGTTCATCATAGGCCGGGACAGTCATTCCCTGCGGTAAAGGTGGTGGGGTAAAGCTGAAGTTTGGATCTTCCACGCTTTCCTGTGCACAGGCTGCGGACATGATCAACAGCGATGCTATCAGTGCGGCAGTCTGTCTTTTGAATTCAGGTTTTTTTATAGAGATTAAGCACATGCGAATAATCGGCAGTGGTACACTTCCAGTATGGACAACAATTAAGAGAATATGATGCAAGATACATTGACACACGATAGATTCCAAGCCTTGCTGGATCAACAGGTGCAATTATGTTTGGGGGATGTAGAGTTGC
The DNA here is from genome assembly GCA_028289455.1 of Wenzhouxiangellaceae bacterium. Classification (GTDB taxonomy): domain Bacteria; phylum Pseudomonadota; class Gammaproteobacteria; order Xanthomonadales; family Wenzhouxiangellaceae; genus JAJFKX01. Next base: position 63,220 of record JANQPN010000072.1, on the reverse strand, counting down.
CGGCGAAAATCATCGAAGTCAATGGGCTTAACAAGCACGGCGATGCTGAGCGCGATCCGTTTTCAGTGGTTTTTGTGACCGATAGTGAAGAAAACCATGGTCAGCAGGTATACACCATGAAGTGCGATCAACTGGGAGAGGTGGACTTGTTTCTGGTACCGCTGGGGCCAAAAGGCACAGGGATGAGCTATGAGGCAGTGGTAACCTGACCAGTGTCTTTGAAATATTGCTGATGGTTGCCGGAACAGTTGAATATACCGTGTGCGGATAGCCGGCACTGATTAGCCTTGTCCTTTTTTTGAGATCAGCCATGCAGATTCCCCGCAGTGCCGCTTTGGTGTTTTCTCTTGTCGGCGCGCTGGTGTCAGCCATAGCAGGCTGCTCTTCAGAAGATACGGCATCGTCTGATGTGGTGGAAAGCGGCCATGTTGCTGATACACCTGCTGCAGAAACCCCTGCCACCCCTGAAAAGAAACCGGTGGGCCGTGGCACACCGCTGCCCTATCATGGTGATCTTCCCACCCTGGCGGCATTAAATATCCGCAATGCAAGGTTGGAAAAAGTACTGCAGGGTCTGGACCGGCCATGGGCATTCGAGTTTGTCAATGACCAGGAAATCCTGCTGACGGAACTGCCGGGCCGTATAAGCCGTTACAGACTGGACAGTGGAGAACTGACTGAAATTACCGGCCTGCCCGACATTGCAACCAGCCGGGTACAGACCGGCCTGCTGGATATCGAAATTCATCCGGCGTATACCGACAACGGCCGAATTTATTTCAGCTATGCCGTCAGCGACGGTAATGAAAATCCGTTTTTTCTGACTGAAGTGGCCACGGCGATTATCAGCGGCAATGCACTGACTGACCTGCAGGTGATTGTCAGGGCAGAGCCGTTCGGGTGGTCTCCATCCAACTTTGGAGGGGCGCTGGAGTTTGATCAACAGGGGTATCTGTATATTTCCATCGGTGACCGTTCCAATGGAAATGACGCGCAGATGGGTAATCTGCTGCAGGGTAAAATTCTACGTTTGCACGATGACGGTTCAGTTCCGGATGATAACCCTTTTATCAATGCTCCAGATGTTGATGACCGCATATATGCGCTGGGTGTGCGTAACCCGCAAGGATTACACTTTGACGTAGCAAGTGGTCTGCTGTTTGAATCCGAACATGGCCCGATGGGTGGTGATGAGGTCAACATCATACGTGCGGGTGCCAATTATGGCTGGCCGCTGATTACCTATGGCAAAGATTACACTTCAGCGGGCATCGGCAGCGGTACCCATCGGCAGGATATGGCGCAGCCGGTTTTTTATTATCTGCCCTCGGCAGCGATTTCTCCCATTACGGTATACCGGGGTGAAATGTTTGCCGAATGGACAGGTGATTTGCTGTTGGGTGCGCTTCGGGGACAGCATGTCAGTAAATTGGACTGGGATGACGGTGTAGTCCGCTCCGAATATCCTGTATTGAGTGAACTGGATGCGCGAATTCGGGACATCAAGGTGGCAGCTGACGGTTCCATCTTTATTTTGACTCAACCGGGTGATCTGTACCGGCTGTATCGTGATCCGGATGATGTGATTGCCGTTGCCGATAACACCGACAAGTTTTATAAGGGTGTTTGTGCCGCCTGCCATGATGCCGGGGTTGGCGGTGCGCCCAGGATAGGCGTACCGGATGACTGGGCGCAGATAATCCAGCAGCCGGTTGAAACGATATACCTGCATGCTCTGGAAGGCTACGGCAGTATGCCGGAAAGAGGGCTTTGTTATTTCTGTACCGACGAAAAAATCAGATTACTGGTGGATTACATGTTGGAACAAAGTGCCGGTGATGACTGAATCAATTGCCTATGGGCACCCATTCCATTAAGTCATAGACACCCTGATCTTCGATCTGCCTGAAACCGAGGCGAATATACAGCCGCATCGCCGGGTTGTTTTTTTCCACATGAATTCTAACCGGCAGGCCGGTATGCTGGCCTTCTTCCAATAAATCCTCCAGCAGGGCGCTGCCCAGTCCCTGTGCCCGGGTCTCCGGCATCAGGGCGATATCAATCAGCCGGATTTCATCTTCACGGCGGTCGGTATAGACCCGTCCGACAGCCTGGCCTTCGCGTTCGATGATTAAAAACTCGGCCTGATCGAACTGTTCCTGGTAAAACTTATGCTGAGCATCGAATTGCATTTGCAGGAACTGCCGGCGCTGTTCATCATTCCATTGGGGCACCTGAGCCACTTCCTCGGCACGCGTGGAAGCATACAGGCTGGATAGAAAAGGGAGGTCCGATTCTGCGATCGGCCGGAAGCCGATCGCAGCCGGAAGGCGCGCAGAGGCGCCTTGGAATGCACGCATTAGGCTGTTTGCAGATTAATGACTGCTTCCAGCGAATGCTTTTCAGAAGCGGAAGGCTGCAAATGCAAAACCAGTTCCTGGCCGCTTTGGCCTTTCAACAGGTACATGTCTTCAGTAAGACTGTCGTTCCGCTGATTAGCGGTAAACCTTACAAAGAACTGCTCTCCCTGACCGGCTCCCTCAACTGCCTGAAGTTTTAACTGGCAGTTAGCCTGATTATTGATCCCGCTCAGTGAGAAGGTTTCATTCAGGCACGCTTCAAAAGCCTGCTTGTGCATATGCGGCAGGGCAACCGGCTTACCGCCGGCCACTGCCGATGAGCTGATGCCGCTCCCTGCAAGCACTGTGCCGGCAACCAGACCGGTGGAAAAATGTCGTCTTTTCATGGTGTTCTCCCTCGTTTAGCCGCGTGACGGGTACAGACCAACCAAGGCAATGATGAAATTCATCACCAGGAATGGCTGCAGGTTGTTATGCGGCTGACTGCCGCCGGTGTTGGTCAATGAAGCCGAGGCCATGGCCTGACGGTTGGCGTCATTGGCGTAAACCCCGGCTCTGGCAGGTCTGACGCTGGGGCCTGGATCATTGTCTTCGCCGGGCTCATCCGTTTCCACTCTTAGCGGGTTATGGCCGTGATTCGGCATTTGCGCTTCAGTCAGGGTTACGGTTTCAACACCCCCACGCTGGCCCAACCGCCGCGAAGTCAAACCCGGGCCGCGGCCAGGGTGCATCGCTGTACGTCCTTGCAAATCAGGTAAAGCGGTTGTGGTTCTGCCGTCACCGCCATAGGTAGTGCCGATCAGTGAAAACAGTGCAGTGTTCTGCGAAACCGGCAATAACTGACCATCACAAAAGGCCCAACCCCGGGGGGCAAAATTACCTGCGAATATTCTTATTTCTGCAATAAATGGTTCTGACATGGTAAGCCCTCCTCTAGTGACGTGATGGGTAGATGCCGACAAGGGCAATAATGTAATTAATACACAAAAACGGCATCAGGTTGGTGTGTGAGCGGCTGCCGCCGACATTAGATACCACACTGGTGCTCATATTGCCTGGATTATCCAGGTCTTCACGGTACACGTCTGCTATAGATTGAGCCATCACGTTACCAACCGGTGTCAGCTGGGTGGCAAGCGCATTGGATGCCCGCCAGGTATGTGAATGTGAAGGCAGCTGATTAACCGTCAGCGTAACGTTTTCAGCACCGGCTTTGGCACCCAAACGGCGTGGTGATAAACCCGGGCCACTGCCGGCATGCAATGGAATACGGCCACGCATATCCGGTAAACCGAAGGTGGTGCGGCCATCACCGCCGTAAATGGTGCCCAACAGGCTGAATAAGGCATCGTTCTGGGAAACAGCCAGCAGCTGCCCGTCACAGAATGCCCAGCCACGCGGTGCAAAATTGCCCGCGAACATACGAATTTCGCCTACAAATGGTTCTGACATGATTAGCCCTCCTTAATTACGTGATGGGAACAGGCCCTGAAGGGCAATGCAAAAATTCACCACCAGATAAGGCTGCATGTTTTCATGCGCCTGTCCGCCGCCTACATTAGGAACTGCAGCGTCCCCTGCGGGCGTGGTAGCCAGATTTACATTTGGCGCATTCGGGCTGTACACGTCACTGGTGGCACGGCCGAAAATTCTTCCGGTACCATCGGTTTGTGTTGCCGGATTATCCGTTGCCATAAACGAATGCGTATGTTGAGGCATTTCATTGCCCGCCAGTGTGTGGGTCTCCTCCCCACTTTTCTGGCCTTCCCGATGGCCGTTGCCGACATGTATCGGAGTACGGCCGCGCATGTCGGGCAGCGCGAAACTGGTTCGGCCATCACCGCCGTAAGTGGTGCCCAGTAGTGAATATAGTGATTGATTTTGATTAATGGGCAATATTTGTCCATCACAGAATGCCCACCCACGTGGTGCGAAATTAAATCCCACCATGCGGACTTCGGCCAGGAATGGTTCAGACATGCTCGGTCCTCCGCTTATTAACCGGCAAGCCGGGCAGGTTGCCTGGGATACCGGTTTTTATTGTCGGTACAACTTCCCTAAGAAACCGACAGCTGGTGCCGGTTTCGATCTGGGTCAGCCGGTGTACCTGTAGCGGCTGACCCGGATATTTCAGATCAAATTGCCTGCATGCAATTCAATTGGTCCGGTTACGGTGCCGGCGGCAGCGCCGGCATGGTGCAGTTACCACCCACTGTATATGAGTTTGGCGCGTCAGCTACGATATCCAGATTTTCCAACGTGTTTCTGCCGTTCAGGAAGGCCGCAACACCGCCGACAAGATCTTCAATCTGGAATACCGTGCCCGGGTCTTCCTGTAAATGCAGTTCCGAGTTGGATGATGTGGCGCCGTCATCGGTGGTGTTGGAGTCGGACACAATGTTATCTGCGTTCATATCCAGGCAGACGTCACCGCCATTATCGGCTTCCAGGTCGAATGCCTCACCGCCGGTATTATTATTGGTCATGTTATTGCCGTGAATGGTCAGGTTGGTATTCGAGGCATCTTCGAAATCACCATCAATGCTCTGGGAACTCGAATTGGTTACCAGTGTATTGTCCTCAACCAGGATGTCGACGCTCATGCCGCCGCCTGAACCGGCGTTGTCTTGCGAGAACAGCCGGATCGAGTCTTCATTGAAATTGGCATTTTCAGTACCCACCGGCGTGGTGACGCCGATCATGTTGTTGCGGATGGTTAAATCGGCTTCAACGGTATTATCACGCGGGTGGAAGAACACGCCCGGCTCATTTACGTCATCGATGGTGTTGCCGTCAACCAGAATGGTGAACAGCAGGGTATTGTCATCGCCGATAAAGCGTTTGCCGCCGTCCTCTTCTATGGCGCTGATGGTGTTGTTGTTGGCATTGATAATGCCTGCGCCTGCCTGATTGTTGACAAAGTCGAACACACCAACCAGGCCTACCGGCAGCGCGCCGTTCTGTACGCCGCTGTCAAACATCGTATTGCCGATGACATTGGCGGTCAGTGTGCCGCCGTTGACCAACAGCGCGTCGGAGGTGCCCATTCCCAGACGGGATGCGCTGTTGCCACCGATGCCGCCGGGCTGAATATTGGAGTCATTGCTGAAGCGGTTGCCGTTGATATTGGCAGTCACATCAGACTGGCCATCGGCGACTACCTGTACGCCGTCACCCAGCAGGCCGTCAAAATCGTTGTTGTTCAATACATCCAGACGTGCGGTCACATTGCCGGACATGCTGAACAGAATACCGTCGTTACCGCCATTGGCAACTCCGGTGAAATCGCTGTTGTTGACTTCCAGCAATGTCAGGTTACTGGTGGAGTTAACCACTCGAATATAATCAGAACCGGAAGTGCTCTGGCCGGTGAATACCGCACCGCGAATCAGGCTGCTGCCGCGCAGCTCGGTGGCGTTAATGCCATTCTGATTGGCTGCAGCACCGGGGTTGCTGATGTTCATCGAACGCAGCGTTACATTGGCAGTGTTGTTCAGTGAAACACCGTGGCTGGTGGTGTTCGAGATAGTGCCGCCGGAACCGTTCTGGTTATTGCTGCCGTCTCCAGTAACGGTTAAGCCGCCGTTACCGGTATTGTTCAATACAATTCCGCTGCTGGCGCCATTGGCGCTGATAGACCTGAAGGTCACGCCGGTTCCACCAATGGTGGTGTTGGCAATATTCACACCGATACCGGTGGTGTTATTGATGGTGCTGCCCGTATTACTGGAACTAACGGTACCACCACCGGTTGCATTAAATGCTGTGTTGGTAGTGGTATCCAAATCCAGCAGGCCGGTAAATGTGATCGTATGACCCGTGTTGTTATTCAAGAATATACCGGTGCCAGAGTCGGTGATATTGCCCAAGAACGTGGTCGTTGCTCCGCCACCATTGGTCAGTACCTGTACTGAACGACCGGCCGTATTCATAATGGTGCCCATATAAGTGGCGCTGCCCAGGCTGTTGGAAACGTTAAAGGCTGCAGCGGCAGCGTTCTGAATACTGCCACCGTTGATGTTGATGGTAGCGCCATCGTTATTCGACAGGGAAACCCCAACGCTGTTGGCGCCGCCATTGTCGATAACCACACTGCCGACCGTAATCGTACTGCCGCCGGTAATGATGTTATCCATGCCGAAAGCGGTGTTGCCTGATGCATTCTGGTTATTGATGGTCACCGTGCCGAACTGTCCAGTCTGCATACCGCCAGTGTTGCCGTTGATGAATACGCCGGCACCGCCACGGTTGTTGATTGTGACATCGTCGAAGGTGTAGCTGGCCGATGAGTTCTGGATATTCACGCCAATGCCTGCGGCATTATTTACGTTAGTTGTACCAGTCACGGTAAAGCTGCCAGAGACGTCGTTCAACCGGATGCCTTCCGAGGCACTGTTGGTGGAGCCGATTGAATCAAAAGTGACATTGTTGGCGTTGCCGGTATCCAGGTTGATAGAGCGACCCAACCCAAGGATTATCATTTGGCTGGCGTTCAGTGTGCCAAAGTTGGTGCCGGACAGGCCATCCACTGCATTACCGATATTAAAGCCCCGAATGGTATTGCCGGAACCCAGATTAATGCCGTTGGCGCCGACGCTGCTGACTGCAGGCCGGACACCGCCCAGTGTCGGAAGTGTTGCACTGTTGGGAGCAAGCGTTATGCCTGTAAGCCCGGTCAGCGTGCCGGTGGCGCCTTCACCGATCAGCCGCTGATTATTCAGCAGTGTCAAACCACCCTGGTAACTGCCCTGAGCCATAAAGATGTTGTCGCCTGGATCATCGGCGGCATTCATGTCAAAACTGTCGGCGCCGACCGCCAGGTCATTAAACGGAGCGCTTAGCCGGCCATCACCGCCAGCGGCTGCGCTTGCATCCACAAACCAGATCATATCGGCCACTGTAATGGTCACCAGGCCGTTATCCGAGCCCGCACTGTTGGTGACGGTATAGTTAAAGGTGTCGTCACCGGTAAAGCCTGGCGGTGGGTCGTAAGTGAAGCTGCCATCGGCTGCGACTGAAACATTACCACCCTGAGTGGAGGCTGCATCAAATGCAGTCACTGAATTGGAGCCGCCACCATTATCGTCATTGGTGAGCACGCCTGATCCCACAGGAACAGTAATAGACACGTTGCCGGTTGCATCAAAGCTGTCATCGGTAGCGGTCGGCGGTAACACAGCCAATACTTCAATCATGAACGATTGGGCTGGTGAGGTATCCACACCACCATTAGCGGTGCCGCCGCTGTCTAGCAGGTTCAACATAATGGTTGCCGTACCCGAGACCGCAAGACCGGGGTTTGGTGTAAAGGTCAGCGTTCCATCAGCGGCGACTGCCGGCAGCACGGTAAACAAGCCGGGTGCGCTGTTGCTGAGGATGTTGAAAGTCAGGATCTGGCCCGCTTCATCGATTGGGCCGGGGCTGATTGCGGTAGCCCATGGATTGATGCTCTGGGGGCCATCATTGATGCTGACACTTTGATTGGGGCCAACCACAAAGCTGGGCGCATCATTGACTTCCAGAACCGTGATGGTAAACATCTGTGGATCAGAGGTATCATCACCACCGTTGGCGACACCACCATCATCCATCAAATCAACGGTAATAACGGCCGCGCCACTGGTATCGGCTACCGGGGTGTAGGTCAAGGTGCCATCTGCCGCCAGCGCCGGGCCGGTGTCGAATAAACCGGGATTGCTGTTGCCGGTAATATTAAACGTGAGCATTTGGCCGCTTTCATCTGTCGGGCCGGCACTGATACCGGTGGCAAAGCCAGGGATGCTCTGTGCGCCGGCATCTTCTAATGCATCCGGTGGTGTACCCACAGTAAATACCGGCGTGTCATTGACTGCTGTTACGGTGATGGTGAACATCTGTGGAGGCGAAGTATCATCGCCGCCATCAGCAGTGCCGCCGTCATCCATCAGCTCAACGGTAATATCAGCTGTGCCGTTGGCATCATCGGCTGCGGTATAGGTTAGGTCACCGGAGACAGGGTCTATTGCCGGCGCTGCGCTGAACAATGCAGGGTTGCTGTTGCCGGTGATGTTAAATGTCAGGACCTGGGTGTTCTCATTGGCTGGGCCAGCACTGATGCCAGTGGCAAACCCGGCAACGGTTTGTGCGCCGGCATCTTCCAGAATCGTCGCCGGATTACCCGGCAGGGTGAAGGCAGGCTCATCATTAACTGGAGCAACATTGATAGCAAAAGTGACCGGGCCAGTCGTATCAACACCACCATCGGCGGTGCCGCCATCGTCCATCAATTCAATGGTGATGTTGGCCGTGCCATTGGCGTCGTCTGCGGGAGTAAAGGTCAAGAGGCCACTGGTATCCAGGTCCGGCAAAACACTGAACAAGCCCATGTTGTCATTGTTGGTGATGTTCAGCGTCAGGGTTTGACCGCTTTCATCGGGTGGTCCTGCGGTGATGTTAGTGGCGAAATCGACAATGCTTTGTGCGCCCGCATCTTCGAGTACATCAGCATCTGCAGCAATGGTGATGGTAGGTGCGTCATTGACCGGATCAACAACAATGGCAAACATGACCGGTGCTGAGGTATCCACGCCGCCGTTGGCGGTGCCGCCGTCATCCATCAGTTCTACCGTGATGTTGGCGGTGCCATTGGCATCGTCAGCCGGGGTAAAGGTCAGCGTGCCATCGCTGGCCAGTGCCGGGCCGGCGCTGAACAGTGCGGCATTGTCATTGCCGGTGATGTTAAAGGTTAACGTCTGTCCGGATTCATCCGGCGGGCCGGCTGATATCGCCGTGGCAAAGTTAAGCAGACTTTGTGCACCGGCATCTTCGAGTACGTTGGCGTCAGCAGGAATGGTAAAGCTGGGTGCATCGTTCACCGGCGTAACAGTAATGGTTACTGTTGCGGGATCAGAGTCGATGAATCCGTCATTGGCCACATACGTAAAGGTATCGGTGCCGTTGAAATCGACATTCGGGGTGTAATCAAAGCTGCCGTCGGCATTCAGGGTAAATGCCTGGGCATTGCTTGGGCCGGTCATCAGCACAGCAGTGATCGGGTCCATGTTGGGGTCACTGTCATTAGCCAGAACGCCCGGAGCCGGTTCATTCAAGGTGCCGTCTTCCAATACCGTGAAGGCATCATCAACCGCGATCGGTGGGGCGTTTTCCAGGTCGGTAACATCCAGACGGAAAAACAGGACCTCGTTTTCCTGGCCGATAAAAAGCGCCTGCAGATCGTTGGCGGCAGAACCGTTGGTGGAATCATCCATCGGGTCGGTGGCATCCGGGTTGACTGCGCCCCAGTCGGCAACATTGCCGTCAACCACAAAGTTGGCGGCGAACACAATACCCGAAGCGGCCAGCAGGCTGATGCTCAGCCATTTACGCCGGCGTCCGCTGAAGGTGATCACGCCGATGGCTGCAATCAGCAGCAGCAGTCCAATCAACCCTAATGCGGGGACAGCGATAGGGATAAAAATAAGAATGGGATCGCCGGCAGTATTGCCGGTAGTGGTGGACAACACATCTGAGCCGATGCCGTCTTCAGCAACCACGGTTACCTGTATCACCCCGTTGGTCAGCGGCTGCAGGCTTGCCAGCGAAGTAGACAGTTCAACTACGTCGGTGCCGTTGACACCATTGTTCAGACCGACTGGGTGGGGGCCACCGATGACGGTGGAGGGTGCGAAGGTGCCGCCCTGACAGATTGAGAGGTTTACCTCGGTAACGGTTAATGAACCGCTGTCGACAATTGCCTGAATGCGTCTTTCAAACCCGTCTGATGCCCCTTGGCCGATGGGTGTTACCGAACAGCCGGTGGTGGTGTTGCGATCGGTATCCAGCAGAATGTCATAGGTGACTGTCTGGGCTTGAGCCGCACAGCCAAACAAAACAAAAAGCAAAAAAATCCCGAAGCGGAAAGAAAGAATCTTGGCACGCATATTTATCCCCGTAAAATAGACCCAAGCGGCAACAACTGGCAGTTGCCCTATATATTGTTAAGCGCTCTTAACACTTATATATAGGCATTATGCACAAAATGTATTGATTTGTCTTGGCTTTTAACTGGCGGAGGAAAGATTCAGACCATGCATTGCAGCAATAGAAACAGCACGTTACAGCAGGCAAATCCTTGATAAGTTAATATGCGCACAAACAATGATAATCTCCGAGTATGTTGATATCGCTCATTCATAAAACACACAGCTGCTTATCGAAGCTTTTGCTGATCAGCATAACTTCAATTGCTGTGATTACTTCACCTGCAGTGTTTGGTGTAGATGAGGATTTATTCGCCGCAGCTGTTGCAGTAGACCCTGAAACTGAACAGGGGCAGCAGATCCGTCTGGCATTGGATACTGTTTTAATCAAACTGGTGGGCGCACGCAATGCGGTAATTGATCCGCGCTTATCGACATTGCGCAGCGACCCGCAGGCGCATCTGATCAGTTTCAGTTATCAGGAACAGTTGATACCCAACGGAGAGTTTGGCGAGCGGCAGACAATACTCAATGCGCAGTTTAACCGTCGCCAGATTCTGGCTGAGCTGCAGCGCCAGGGCGTTGATTTATGGAGTCTGGAGCGGCCGGAAATACTGCTATGGCTGGCTATTGAAGATGACCAGAGACAGCGCGATATGCTGGCGGGAGATGACCGGTTGCACCGGTTTGTTCTGGAGCAGACAGCCAGACTGCGTGGATTGCCGCTGGTTTTGCCGGTTCAGGATCAGACCGATTATTCACTGGTGGATGCTGATGCGATCTGGGGCGGCTTCTATGAAAACGCAGAGCTGGCCAGCCAGCGTTACGCAACCGATCGTTTTGTTATTGCAGCGGCCAGCCAGCGGAATCAAATCTGGCAGGTGCGCTGGCGCCTGCCAGACAATGAGTCCGGGCTGGAAACCTTTGTCAGCCGCGGTCCGGATTTACCGGCGGCCCTGGCGGAAGGCATGCACCTGTTGGCGGATCGCATTGCTGCCGATGCCATGGTGGCAAGCAGCAGCAATGTATCTCAAACCGTTCGAGTAGTGTTGCAGAATATCCAGTCTCCGGCACAGTACGCCGTAGCGACGAGGGTTTTTAAGAACATGAGTCAGGTGCGCGAAGTAACTCTGTTGCAGGCACAGGCGGACGATATTGAGTTGATGCTGGCGTTAAGCGCTCCACGCCGCTGGTTGCTGCAGGCCATCCGGTTATCCGATGAGCTCAGTGTAGACAGCAGCGCAGGAGATCCGAGTACTGCTGCGGTGTTACGGGTGAACGTGGCGCGCCAATGAGTATTGTCAGGCAGCATATTCCCAACATCCTGACTATTTTCAGGTTGTGTATGGTGCCGGTGCTGACCTGGCAGATTGTCGCGCAGAATTATCTGGCTGCGCTGGTGGTCGCGGTAGTTGCCGGATTTACGGATGCTGCCGACGGGTATCTGGCCAAGCGCTTCGGCTGGGTCAGCAGGATCGGCAGCATCCTCGACCCACTGGCTGATAAGCTGCTGATGATTACCGCTTTCGCCGCGCTGGCCTGGGTTGGCTTGCTGCCCTGGTGGCTGATTGTGCTTACCATTGTCCGGGATACCGCCATTGTCACCGGCGGGCTGATGTATCACTACAGAATCGAACCGGTTGAAGCACAACCGACAATGCTGAGCAAATTGAATACCACCATGCAGGTACTGCTGGTGGCGGTGACGCTGGTGCAGACCTGTTGTATCGCCGGTCCGGACTGGTTGATTGACCTGCTGATTTACAGCGTGGCGGTTTTGACGTCGACCACTCTGGTGCAATACGTATGGATCTGGTCGGTTAAGGCCGTTCAAAAAACCAAAGCGAAAGAACCATGACTACGAAACAACATTCCAGTTGGGATTGGGATCACTGGCCCTGGGTGCTGTTTATTCTGCTGAGTGGCTGGGTAATCTGGCTGCTGGCACCGATACTCACGCCTTTTGCCGTCAGCGCCCTATTGGCATACCTGGGCGACCCGCTGGTCGACCGGCTGGAAAAATACAAGCTCAGCAGAACCCTGGCAGTAATCATTGTATTTGCCTTGATGACCCTGGTCATGGTGGTACTGCTGCTGGTGTTTATACCGTTATTGGAAAATCAGATCAGTTATCTGGTTCAGCGTTTGCCGGTGTATGCCAGCTGGCTGAGTGAAACTGCTCTGCCGTGGGTAACTGCACGCTTGAATATCGATCTGACGCTGCCGGAATCCGATGCCATTCTGGGGTTGATTCAACAGCATTGGCAAAGTGCCGGCGGTGTAGCCAAAACCATTCTGGACTCTATTTCCAAGAGTGGCCTGGTACTGGTTGGGTGGCTGGCCAACCTGGCATTGATACCGGTGGTTACATTTTATCTGCTGCGCGACTGGGATGTGCTGATTGAAAACATCCATGGCCTGATTCCCAACGCCATGCGTTCAACCGTCAGTCAGCTGGCCAGGGAATCCGACCAGGTACTGGGAGCCTTTATCCGCGGACAGTTGCTGGTGATGCTGGCGCTGGGAGCGATATATGTCGTTGGGTTATGGCTGATCGGCTTGAAACTGGCATTACTGATCGGTGTTATAGCCGGATTGCTCAGTATTGTTCCCTATCTGGGAACCATCATCGGAATTGTCGCCGCCCTGGTTGCTGCCATGGTGCAGTTCGGCGATTGGCAGCATACCGCTTTGGTCGGCATGGTATTTGTGATTGGTCAAAGCCTGGAGGGCATGTTGCTGACACCATTGCTGGTGGGGGATCGGATTGGCATGCATCCGGTCGCGGTGATTTTCGCGGTAATGGCCGGCGGTGTTCTGTTCGGATTTCTCGGCGTATTGCTGGCGTTGCCGGTGGCGGCTGTGATCATGGTGTTGTTACGTCATGCACATAAGCGTTACCTGGCCAGTAAGCTGTACACCGCAGAAGCTCCCGAAGAGGCTGAAAAGAAAATTATCACCAGTGACTGATCACGGTCATGGAAAAAGCCGAACAACAGGTACTTGACCTGCACGGGCCGGTAACACCGACTTTTGACAACTATATAACCGGACCCAATCAGGTGCTGGTAGGCATGTTGCAGCAACTGGCTGAAAAGCCGGAAGGCTGGCACTATCTTAGTGGCGCAGTATCAAGCGGTAAGACGCACTTGCTTCTGGCGGTTATGCATACAGCTGATTGGCATGGTTTTGATATTCGTTATGTTCCATTGGCGAGTGAGTCCTGTTCACCTGAGTTGATCAATCAGATTGAAGCACCTGATTTGCTTTTGCTGGATGATATTCATGCAATTAATGCATCAGCGGAGATGCAGGAGGCCGTTTTTCATTGCCTCAATAGAGTTCATCATCAGCAAAAGGTACTGATTATTTCTGGCAATCTGCCAATTGGCGAATTGAGCCTGCAGCTGGCTGATCTTAAGTCACGCTTGGCAAAGTGCCAGCGTCATAAAATCAAAGCGCTGGGTGATGATATGTTTCCGGTACTGATAGACAGATACTGCAATAGCTGTGGGTTGCCGGTGGAAAAGCGTGTCGTGGATTATATTGTCAGGCATGGCCCACGCAATCTCAGCATGCTCATAGAATTGCTGGCAGCAGCTGTTAAGTTGGCGCTAAACGGAAAAGGGAAAATTACTGTGAGGTCAGTGTCAGATATACTTAATCAAACTGGTGTTTAATCCATATTTATGACATTAAGCGCTTGAGGAATGCTGTGATATCTAGCTTGCTTCTGGGTGGTCTTGAACTTTCATTTTGTGATGAGGCCATTTAAATGGCCAGGGATATCTTCAAGATGACTTGGCCGATTAAACGGTGAAAACTCGTCTGTATATATTGAATAGGTTGATGTGATTTGCAATTTTCCTGAAGCGAGGCTTCAGTTAATCTTCAAAGTATGGCTAGATTATTAGCCAAGCAATTTAAGAATGGTCGTTGTTAGTAGAGCAAATGGCGATGTAGGAATAAAGGCTGTTGATAGTGGTGCGAGTGGGCTTATGTGTGAACCTAAATATCAGCAGTTGTCTTCTAGTATTCGTCAAGGAATCAGTGTGCTGGCAGTAACAGGCGCACTTAGCAGTGTTGTTTTTGCTCAGGGTTTTCCATTAGATGGTGTAATAGAACTATCAAGTTTAAACACAAATGATCCTGATGTTGAGGGGGTGGTTTTTAATGGTATTGATTCAGGTGATGGCTCTGGCGTATCGATTAGCACAGCAGGCGATATTAATAGTGATGGCATTGATGATTTAATAATTGGTGCATTTGATGCAGACCCTAATGCGTCAGGCTCTGGTGAAAGCTATGTGATTTTTGGTGGTAACACACTCCTGGGGGAAATTGAGCTTTCAAACTTGAATGCTACGGTCGGAGAAAGTATCAACGGCATAGTCATTAATGGTATAGATTTATTTGATCTTTCTGGATATTCGGTTAGTGGTGTTGGGGATGTTAATAACGATGGTAGAGATGATCTTTTAATTGGGGCACCTGACAGTGATTCAGAGGTGGTAAATTCCGGCGAAAGCTATGTCGTATTTGGCAATAGTGATTTAAATGCGGTGATCGAATTATCAGCGTTAAATAGCGCTGGAGCTGGTGGTGCTAATGGTGTGCTGATAAAAGGCATTGGTGAATTTGATCGATCAGGTTCTACTGTCAGTAGAGCAGGAGATATTGATGGGGATGGTATTGATGACCTGGTGATTGGAGCCAGGAATGCCGACCCAAACGGCATTGAATCTGGAGCCAGCTATATAATTTTCGGGGGGAGTGATTTGCCTGAAATACTTGAATTATCTGCTTTAAATACAACAGGTTCTGGAAGTGCGCGAGGGCTTATAATAAATGGATTTGGTACTTTTAGCCTTTCAGGTAGTGCTGCATCTGGAGTGGGAGATGTTAATGCTGATGGCGTAGATGATTTGCTGATCGGAGCACCTGGTAATGAGGTGATTGGGACGGGTGTTGGTCAAAGCTATTTGATTTTTGGGGGTGGCCATTTGTCAGGGGTAATTGAACTATCAGCGTTAAATGCGGTTGGGCCTGGTGCTGTTGCAGGCGTGTTGATTAATGGGGCTAATGTGCATGATAGGTTTGGAACCTCTGTTAGTGGGGGAGATTTAAATGGGGATGATATAAGTGATCTATTTATAGGAGCAAGTAATGCTGATCAAAATGGGATGAGTTCTGGCGTAAGTTATGTAATATTTGGGGATAGTGGTTTACCTGATGTTATTGAGTTATCAGCTTTGAATACATTGGCAAATGGTGCTGCAGATGGGTTGGTTATTAATGGTGTCGAAGCATATGATGTCTCTGGCATATCACTTGCAAATGCAGGAGATATAAACTCTGATGGTATAGATGACTTGCTGATTGGCGCACCTGATGCTGATCCAAATGGCGCTAGCACAGGTGAAAGCTACGTGATATTTGGTGATTACCATTTACCAGAAATAATTGAGTTGTCAGCTTTGAACTCAAAGGGGAGCGGTACTCCTTCTGGATTAATCATTAATGGCGTTGATATAGATGATCGCTCTGGTATTAGGGTAAGCGGAGCAAAAGATATCAATGGTGATGGAATTGATGATTTAATGATAGGGGTTTATAACGCTGACCCGAATGGATCTGGCTCTGGCGAAACTTATGTGATTTTTGGCCAACCCCCAGAAGTGCTATTTGAGGATGGCTTTGAATAGCAAAATACTAGATTTAGTTATGACTCTTGTCGTGAGTCCACTATTAATAATATTTTCTTCTGTAAAAACTTGCGAGTAACCTATTCTGGCCTTTTTTATCTGGGCGGCAAGATTTATTAGATTTCATGAGCTGAATTTGAGGCTAAGCCTTATGGTGGGCAAAACTGAATGTATAAGATGCTTATCTTGCTTTTTGTACTGGTTTTCATTAAAAAATCAAGCTAAGTGATTTGAAGCCCTAATAAAAACTTTACCGGTTCTATACCTGCAGCATCCTGCCTGTATCTTCACTTTTGTAAGATATAATGTTTGCCTTCATCAAGTTATATGGAGATGTTGTTGATGAAAAAGTTTGGCGTTGTTTGTCTTTCTTATTTGACTATCGCACTGTTTTCGCAAGTCTATGCAAATGAATGGGCTTCTGGCTGGCTTACAGTGAACTGGGGTGACCCACCGGCAGAGTCTGGTGAAGCGGCTGTGCGGGTGATTACTTTGGCGAGCGACGACGGCAACCACTATCAGCTGAATGTCAGTGATGCTTTTTTCGAACTGCACAATGGCTTGCAGGCTTTTCATGGCCAACGTGTGGAAGTATTGCTCAGGCCTGGGCAAGGGCTGGATTCAGCACAAATTACACCTGTGCAGGCTTTGATGCTTGCTGAGACGGGTGAAGCTGCACAAGGCGGTGGGGTATTCGGTCCGCAGCCCTGGGTATCGATTCTCTGTAAATTCTCAGATATCAATGCCGAGCCGGAAGATTTGGCCTTCTTCACCAATATGTATGGTAATGAAGTCAACCAGCTGGATCATTACTGGCGTAAGGTGTCTTATGAGAATATCAATGTAGTCGGCAGTTTAGCCGTTGACTGGGTAACCCTGCCGGGTACTCAGACGTCCTACATTCCCACACCGGGCTCAGGAACCGGCGCGAATCTGTCCTTATTGTTCAACGATTGCACTGATACGGCTGATGCAGTAGTAGACTTTTCCAACGGCGGCACAGGCGGGTATGAAGGAATCAATATGATGTTCAACGGCGTGCTGGATTGCTGTGCCTGGGGTGGTGGCCAGTTCGGCACGCTGGATGGTGTCAGCAAAGTATGGCGGACCACCTGGGAGCCGCCCTGGGCGTACGCCGATGAAGCTGTGATCGCACATGAAATGGGACATGGTTTTGGTTTGCCGCATACCAACAACTCCGATGGTGACGGCAACCCGTATGACAGCCCCTGGGATGTGATGAGTGCGGCGACCAGTTATGCAGTTAACGACTCAACCTATGGGCGTATTGGCAAGCATGTCAATGCCTATCACAAACGCCGGCTGGGCTGGATTGATGACAGTGAACGGTTTATGGCGGCCGGCAATGCCACCATCACTATCGATGCCATGGGTGTTGATGACACCAGCAACTTCCGCATGGCGCGGATTGATATTCCCGGCAGCAATCGTTACTACACGATTGAGTCGCGCCTGAGGGTTGGTGATTATGATGCAGCTGTACCAGGTGATGCGGTGATAATTCATGAGGTCATTCCCGGGCGCTCGGAACCGGCATGGGTAATTGATGCCAACAGTCCGGCGGCTAATTTTGCCGATACCGAAGGTGTGATGTGGCGTGTAGGTGAGGTTTTCACCGATGCCGGCAGTGGGATTACCGTACAGGTGGATGCACAGACTGCCGAGGGCTTTACCATTTCCATTGGCACACCCGAAGGCATCCTGGCAGATGGATTTGAAGACTAGTAGCTGAGCTTTTTGCTCAGGATTACTGTTGCAGCTTTTGTTTCCACAATAAAAACGGTTTTTCAATGGAATAATGCAGTATCAGCGAAACAATAAAGCTGATACTGATAAAGCAGGCAAAAAACAGCAGCCATTTCGGTGAAAGAAACGCAACGCTGCTGCTGTCACTGATGCCGCTAATGCGGTAGCACCACGGCAGCAGGGCATAATGACAGAGATACAGACTGTAGGATAAGGTTGAGATGATTCTCAATGGCTTACCGCACAGCCAGTTTTTATTTGAAAATAAAGCCAGGTAAACCAAAGCAGCAAAACCAATGGATGCAGCGCTGATTATCGCGGCACTGGTCAACCATTCGGCATTCCCCAGATAATCCTGATAGGTCAGTAAGCCCAGGGCAATCAGGCTGATGAGCAGCGCCGATAGCTTATAAATCAATCTGGCCGGTTTGGTATCAGCTATCTGATACACGAAGTAAACTACACAGCCTGCCAGCAAACCGTCCAGCGCCAGATGAAAAGGCGCTCTGGCAAACCAGAAAAAGCTTTCGTAATCATCAACTGCAGGGTTGCCGGCAGCCAGCAGGCGCATGCTTGTTGAGGCAATAACAATACCTATCAGCAAGACCAGCATATGATGCTTTTTCAGTGCTGCGCATATAACAAACAATAGTGGTATCAGCAGATAGAATTTTTCTTCAGTAGCCAGTGACCACATGGGAACCAGTATAGAGGTGCCGAAGTAATCCTGAAGAAACAATACATGCTGCAGCAGTTCTGCGGCAATGGTGCTGCTGCTGACCTGATAGTAGGGAAAAATACCGATGGCTATCAGTGCTATTACAGCAAAATACAGCGGCCATGTGCGTAAGCTGCGATTGATATAAAACTGTTTTATGGCCGACGGGTAACCGTTGCATTTGTGTGTTAGAGAAAAAAATGAACGGGTAATAAGAAACCCGCTTAAGACAAAAAATAGATCCACTCCAAGCCAGCCGTTTCGGCACAAATTCCACAACCACACTGCCAGACCGCCGGCAGGAGCCTGAAACTCATATACGGCATGGCGCAGCAGCACCAGAATGATCGCAATAGCTCTAAGCCCGTCCAGGGCTGGATAGGCAAATGAACGGTTGATCAGGGAAAAGTAGGAAGTTTCGCTACTGGTTACTGATTGACGACGTATTGCTTGATCTTTGGTTTGCGTAGCTTCCATATGTTGGCGTCAACCACATAATGGTGGAAATTGATGGTCTGGTACAAAATCACGAACACAGCAGCCAGGGTAATGTAATCCTGCGGAAACAGGCCGGCAGATTTTTCCACGATGGTGTAGACCACCGTGGTGATCGTGAAGGTGGTCAGGAAATATAACCAGGCACGGCGCGGTGAACTTAAATACTGCAGAATCGGCCGGTGTTGCAAACGGTTGCGACGCTGCTGGTTGCTGTTGAACAGCCACACAAACACCAGATATTGCAGATTGTGCCAGATATTCAGCGCCAGCCAGCCGTGATCAAGGCTTTCGGTGAGGCCATAGGCAAAAACAAATATCAGCAGATGTGAAACTGCATAACCGGCATACAGCATAGAAATCTTGGTATTGGCAAGCCGCCCTTTGATTAACTCAAACATCAAATACCCGGCAGCTGCCAGCATCATCAGCCATACGGCTGCAATGATCCATGACGGGATGTTGGGAATATAAACCGGCAGGTTGATGAAGGTGCTGTGCTGACGGCCAAGCATGGTCAGGAAAGAGGCCAGTGGAACACCATAAAAAAGCAGTCTGACGATACGGTGATGGGCAAATTCACTGGCTTTGCAGGCACCCAGGTAAGCCTTGGAAATGCCTTCGCTTTGTCTCAGGTAATGCCAGAACTGCCAATACAGATAAATGCTGACAACGGTGATGATGCCCCAGTAAACTACCATTGCCGCCACTAAGGCAAAAATCAGAATGGGGGCGACCAGCCATAGAAACGGATAGTTCAGTTTGCCGGTTTCCGGGTCACGTTCCATCCGGGTAAAGGTTGCGATGACGTGATGGTAGCCCAGCAACCAGAAGTCGGCTAATAAAATTGGCCAGAACCAGTCTGGATTGATGGCAACAGCAACCCAGGCCAATAATGCAATGATGACCGGCAGGATGATGATGTTGAAATCAACAGTGGAGTTTCTCAGCGTTCCATGATGTAAGTTGAATACCACAGCAGGCATAGGAGACTCTCAATAACAAAAACTATCGGGTTTGGTTGCTGGATTCGGCGTGCTGATGAAACCGCCGCATGCCGGAAATTGAAGATCCATTTCTAAAGTTCCTAGTATACGTTAATCCTGAAATGACATGATTGCTTGCTGCAAACTTAGGTCAGTTCATTTAATTCAAGATAGCGTCGATGCATTTTGTGGCAGTTCTCCTTTAGCTCCTCCAGGCTGCCCTCGTTGCTGATAACATCATCAGCCAGTTCTAACCGGGTTTCACGGTCTGCCTGGGCATCGAGCATTTGCCGGGCCAGATTCCTGTCGATATGATCGCGCCGCATCAAACGCTGTAACTGGGTATCCCGGGAAACATCAATTACAAGCACTCTGTGAGCCCACCGGAAAGTACTGGTTTCGGAATACAGTGGTACCGCAATAATGACGTATGGCGGGCTGGGGTTCTGTTGTTCCAGAGTTTGTATTTGGCTGCTTGCCTCGGCTTCAATTAACGGGTGCAGAATTGCTTCAAGCTGCTCACGCTTGGCGTCATCGTTGAAAATAATTTTCCGCAGTTTCCTGCGGTGCAACTTGTTGTCTTCGGTGAGAACTTCATTGCCGAAAGCTGCCACGACTTGTTGCAGGCCGTTGCTTCCCGGGGCTACAACCTGCCGGGCCAGAATATCTGTGTCAATAACCGGAATGCCAACATCAGCAAAACAGTCAGCCGCGGCTGATTTACCACTGGCAATGCCGCCGGTGAGGATGATAGTGAATAATGATTGCTGTATGGCCAAAGGTATGCGGTTGAGTAATGCCGAAGAGGCTAAAAATAAAGACTCTTCAGGTAATCACCCCATAGCAGCGCTGCCCAGCCGCCGATTGCCAGAAAAGGCCCGAATGGAATAGGGGTTTCCCGGCCCTGCTTGCGTATCATTAACCAGATGATGCCAATGACAGCACCGCTGGCTGAGGCTATCAGAATGACGGCGGGCAGTAATTCCCAGCCAAGCAACGCACCCAGAACGGCCAGCAGTTTGAAATCTCCATGCCCCATGCCATGTTTGCCGGTGAGTAGTCTGAATGCATGAAAAACCAGCCATAACACCAGATAACCGGCAGCCGCACCGATAATGGCCTGGGCGGGCGTTACGGTACTCCATTCCAGAACGCTGGCAATCAATGCCAGCCATAACAATGGCAGGGTGATCTGATCAGGCAGCAGCTGGTGGTCAAGATCAATGCCGGTCAGTGCTATCAATGCCCAGGAAACGATCACTAGCAGCCCGGCATATGGCGTCAGCCCAAAGTTCATAACGATCACCAGCGTTATGATGGCGGTAATCAGTTCAATTATTGGGTAGCGCCAGCTGATCGCTGCCCCGCATTGTCTGCAGCGGCCGCGCAACAGCAGATAGCTGATGACCGGAATGTTATCCCAGGCTTTTATGGGTGTCTGGCACTTGGGGCAATGTGATGCCGGCCACACAATCCCCGGTGGTGCATCGGGTGAATCTTCGTCATCTGACTGTTCGAGCAATAACCGGCATTCGCTTTTCCATTCGTGCATCAGGCGCCTGGGATAGCGCCAGATGACCACATTGAGAAAACTGCCTACGATCAGCCCAAGCGCAATTACACCGGCATACAGCAGCCAGGGCTGCGCCTGCAAAATTTCAATCATCGCCGGTGTCTGGTTTAGATAACCGCAGCTAATTTAAAGATGGGCAGATACATGGCAACGACCATCGCGCCTACCAGCCCGCCTACAACCACGATAACCAGTGGTTCGAGCAGACTGCTGAGAGCATCTACCGCATTGGTAACTTCTTCTTCATAAAATTCGGCCACTTTGTTGAGCATCTGGTCCAGTGAACCGGCTTCTTCACCGATTGCTGTCATTTGCACTACCATGGTGGGGAACACATTGGTCTGCTGCATGGCCAGCTGCAGTTGGTGACCGGCAGCGACGTCTTCACGCACTCGCAGAACTGCCTGTTTAAATACTTCATTACCGGTGGCGCCGGCAACCGTGCGCAATGCATCAACCAGTGGTACGCCTGCAGCAAAGGTAATGCCCAGGGTGCGCGCGAAACGCGCCAGAGCGGCTTTGCGCAATATTGGCCCAACGATGGGAATTCTCAGTGCACTCCGATCAAGGAAATGCTGGAACTTGAATGACCGCTTTTTAAGCATCACAAAGCCCACGATAAAACCGATTATTCCCAGTAGATACAAATAGCCAAAACTGGTCAGTGAACGCGATAAACCGACCACTAATTGAGTAAATGCAGGCAGGTCGGCACCGAAACTGTTAAAGATGGCTTCGAACTGAGGAATCACCTTGATCAGCAATAACGCCGATACCGCGATGGCCACTGCAACCACGGCTGCAGGGTAATACATGGCTTTATTGACCTTGCCTTTAATCGATTCAATTCGCTCTTTATAGCTGGCGATGGTTTCCAGCACTGTATCCAGTACACCGGCTTCTTCGCCGGCTTCAACCAGATTG
Source organism: Wenzhouxiangellaceae bacterium (assembly GCA_028289455.1). Classification (GTDB taxonomy): domain Bacteria; phylum Pseudomonadota; class Gammaproteobacteria; order Xanthomonadales; family Wenzhouxiangellaceae; genus JAJFKX01. Next base: position 40,734 of record JANQPN010000072.1, on the reverse strand, counting down.
CCATACAGTTCATCGAAATGTTTAGGGTGTTTACGCAGTGCTTCCGCCAGTGTGTTGCCTGCTTCAACGTCGGTACGAACTGTGGTCAGCAATTGCTGCAGTTTTTCATTTTCTGAAGCGGTAGTGATAATGTCGAGCGCCTGCACCAGCGGTACACCGGCGTTCAGCATGGTGGCTATCTGGCGGCTGAAGATGGAAATATCTTTGCTTTTGACGCGCTCGCCGATGTTATAGCTTTTCGGCTTGCGGCGTACCCGGGAGGGGTTGATACCCTGGCGGCGTAATTCCGCACGCACCATATTTTGATCGCGCGCCTGACGCTCACCTTTGAGCTTGACGCCGCGCCTGTCAGTGCCTTCCCACTGAAAGATAACTTGATCTTGTGCTACTGCCATGGCTTATTTCCTTGCTGGCTGGTTAAAACAAACATAGCAAAACTGCATCATTCTTTTGTGACGCGATTAATTTCCATCAGGCTGGTAATGCCGTCACGGACTTTGTTCAAGGCGGACCGGCGCAAATCATTATGGCCTTGTGTCTGGGCCAGATTGGCCAGGTCTATGGAGCCGCCGCCTTCCAGAATAAGCTGCTCCATATCCTCATTGATCGGCATTACCTGAAAAACACCGGTACGCCCCTTGTATCCTTCATTACAATGCTGACAGCCGTTGGCTTCGTAAATGGTGAGGCCCTCGTCAATTTCCTGCTCGGTGAAACCGATTTCCGCCAGTGCTTCAGGTGGTACATCCGCCTCGAGTTTACAATCATGCAGACAGCGTGAAAGACGCTGAGCCATCACCAGGTGCACTGCTGAAGTAATGTTGTATGCGGGGACACCCATGTTGACCAGTCGAGTAATACTTTGCGGCGCATCGTTGGTATGCAGAGTTGATAATACTAAGTGACCGGTTTGCGCCGCTTTGATGGCAATTTCCGCGGTTTCCAGGTCACGGATTTCGCCTACCATGATGATATCCGGGTCCTGGCGCAGAAAAGCGCGGAGCGCTTTGGCGAAAGTCATCCCCTGTTTATTGTTCTGCTGTACCTGATTGATACCGGGTACGCGAATTTCCACTGGGTCTTCAACAGTGGAGATATTGCGGCCATCTTCGTTCAGAATGTTAAGCGCGCTGTAAAGTGTCACTGTTTTACCGGAGCCGGTAGGGCCGGTAACAAGAATCATGCCATACGGCTTTTGAATCGCTGCAGTGAACTGCTCCATCTGCCGGCTTTCAAAGCCCAGGCTTTCAATCCCCATTCTGGCAACTGAGCCATCCAGGATACGCAGCACCACTTTTTCGCCGAATAAGGTTGGGCAGGTACTGACACGGAAGTCAATTGAACCACGTCCCAGATTAAGTTTGATGCGTCCATCCTGTGGTACACGCCGTTCGGCAATATCCAGGTTGGACATCACTTTCAACCTGGATGACAATCTCGGTGCCATTCTGTTCGGCGGCGCGAGAATGGTTTTCAGAACACCGTCCAGCCTCAGGCGGATTCGGTATTTACTTTCATAAGGCTCAAAGTGAATATCAGATGCGCCTCTGCGGATGGCATCAACCAATACTTTGTTGACGAATTTAACGATAGGTTTGTCGTCGCCAATGGTGACAGAGGCTTCTTCCTGTCGTTTTTCAATGTCATCTTCTGTGTCAAAGTCGAGATCTTCGAGGCCTTCTTCAGCACCCAGATCATCAAAAATGGCATTGGACTGCTCAAGTGCCTGATCCATCGATTGCTCCAGCTGGTTTGCCGGGGCCACCAGAGGGTGGATGCTTAGATTGGCATTAAAAGCAATATCATTGATTGCTGCTTCGTTGGTGGGGTCGGCAAATGCGACAAACAGGATATTATCCCGGCGCATCACCGGCATGGCATGGTGTTTGCGCAGCAGGCTTTCTTTGATGATATCAATCGGTGCTTCGGACAGGTCGAGTGCGGACAGATCTACCGCCGGCACGCCATACTCGTTGGCAATGGCTACGGCCAGACTTTCTGCCGGCACAACCGCCGAATCAAGCAGAAAACGAATGATGGATTTTTTTGCCTCATTGGCCTGCTTGTTCAGCTCGCGTGCATCATCATCCTCCAACAGGCCCATTGCCGATAAACGGCGCGGTAATCCAGACAGTGAAGCAAATGGAATTGGATCAGAGGACATTGCTAAGGCTACTCAACCATGGTTGAGTCCTAGTTTATCAGCCTTGGTGCCAGTCTGACCAATTGTTGTAAAGATTTCAGTTGTTAAAGCGATAAACTGAATCTTATTTCAGGTTCGGCAGTTGGATGGTAATTGCTGCGGCAGACCGGCTATCAGATTGCACACCCAGGTAATGCCGCTGGCTGTATTTGTACCTACCAGCTGGAATATAGGGTCTATCGTTGCGCCGGTATTCTGGGTTGTTACGCTGATTTCCGGTGAATCACAGTCACCGGTGATGGCTATTGCATCTACCAGGGTATCCGGTCCGCTGGTATAGGTGAATGGTGTCTCTGTTGTGATATCTGCGTTGGGTGCAGAATGACAAAGCTCGGCAATCGCTGCTTTTGCGGGTGCAGCTACATTGTAGCCTTCAGATACCCTTGCGCGGATGCTGTAAGCCTCATATGCTGGAACTGCTATTGCCAGTAAAATTGCCAGGATGGCAATCACTATCATCAGTTCGATCAGGGTAAAGCCGGATTGTGATGATCTGGATGTTGAAAACATTGTCAACCTCCCTGGTCTTTCAATGTAAAAGTGAGCTCCGCAGTGCAGAGCTCAATAAGTAAAAATTCAGATGTTCAGATGCCAAGCTCTTAAGGAGCAGCAACTGTACGGCATTCGCGAGGAACTTCGCCCTGGTTGCCGGAATCGTTGGTGCATACCCAGGTTACTGAAGATGTACCAGATTCAGCAGGTGTGAAAGTCAGGCTGAAGTTTGCTGCTGCGCCGGTGCCAGCAGCCAGTACTGGAGCGGTTACAACACCAGCAGCGCCAACAGTGATCGCACCACAGTTAACGGTAGCTGCACCGGTGTAGCCAGAGTTGGCAGCAGTTACTGCAGCCAGACCGCCTGGATCAGACTGTGCAGTTTCAGAAACCGCCAGTTTGGCAGAAGCTGCCAGATTGATGCACTCAGATACTTCTGCGCGCACTGAGTAGTTCTGATAAGCAGGAACAGCGATAGCCAGCAGGATGGCCAGAATCGCAATAACGATCATCAGTTCGATCAGGGTGAAACCTTGCTGGTTCACGGTTTTATGCTGGTATTTCATCGAAAACCTCCAATAAATTGCATAGTTGCTAGTTAAATAAAAGTAGTTCCCTTACTAAAATCGTGCCGTCCCTGGTGGAGGCCGCGGGTAAATAAGTATACACGTTTCCCGCACCAATGGAAGGCGTTGTTCACATTTGTGAATGAATTTTCACATAAATGCAGCCTTGTTGACAAGTGCCTATGTGTTACAGCATGTCATATTGAGACTATTGCTCAGCCTCAAAGCCATCCAGGAAAAAGATATCTTCACCCGGATCAGGGTTGCATGAAATGTTCTGATTGATGGACAGAGCGTTGATTTCAGTTACATTTGCCACGCGTGCAAGATCCAGCGTGTCCAGGGCAAACGATACCGGTGCGGTCTGGATAAAAGTCAAGGTAACGCTGCCCGGAGCAGGCGGAGTGCCGCCGCTGCAGAACAGTTCAACGCCGGTATTGACGCGCAATTCATTGTCATCGGTATCCAGCACTGCTGTGAGCAGTGTGTAATCCGTGCCATCCAGATTAAGCATCAATGTGGCAGAGGCTGATGTATTCACCACAACCAGCGCCAAAAAAGCTAACTTTTTAAACATATTAAGAATACTTCCAGATTTAAGTTCTAAAGTACTTTAGAAGCCACTAATTTTACAAGTATAGTGAGTTTAGTGATAAAGAAATAGTTAATTGAGTTTAATGAATATCACGCGTGTGTGCAGTCCCGGTCCAAATGTTGGGCCCGGCGACTTGCCAGACGACGCAATTTGGGCTAAGTTGGGGGCGTGATTTGCAATATCCAGGGCCAATTGTAATACGTTATGCCAGCACTTAACAGACATAGTGCTGAGTTAACGATAATTGCCTGCGTAACTATTTTCCCGCCTGCAAATCTTCTTACCCCCGAATTTACCGCGTACCCCAAGTGCGCCAGAACCAACTGGAGGTTAGTCTATGTTTGAAAATCATCAGGATGCTATGCACCAGCTACTGAAGAGTGATGAAAATTTCCGCCGATTATTTAACCAGCACCAGCAATTGGATAAGCGTGTGGCTGCAGCAGAAACCGGTACAGCTCCTATGGGCGATTTAGCGCTGAATGCCATGAAAAAAGAAAAATTGATGACCAAGGACCATCTCGCGCGTATGATGCACGATCATCTGGAACAGCCAGTGGCCGGTTAGACAAACTTTAACACCATCAAAAATGCCCGATAAACCCGTCAGCTTGGCGGGTTTATCATTTTGCAGGGAATAATAAGCGAGTACAGTCATGACAATTTACAACAACATTCTCGATCTCATCGGAGAGACGCCCATTATCAAGGCCAGCAGGCTGGATACCGGATTGTGTGAATTGTTTATCAAGCTGGAAAGCCAGAACCCGGGTGGCAGCATTAAGGACCGTATCGGTCTGAATATGATCGAAGAGGCCGAGGCTGCAGGTAAGATCAAACCGGGTGATACTCTGGTGGAAGGCACGGCCGGCAATACCGGGCTGGCGCTGGCGCTGGTTGCCGCACAGAAAGGCTATCGGCTGATTCTGGTCATCCCCGATAAAATGAGCCGTGAAAAAATCTCGAACCTGAAAGCCATGGGTGCTGAAGTTGTGCTGACCCGTTCCGATGTTGCCAAGGGTCATCCGGATTACTATCAGGATTATGCCAAACGGATTGCTGAGCAGACTGAAAATGCTTACTTCATTAATCAGTTCGGCAACCCGTCCAACCCCAGTGCACATGAAAAGACAACCGGGCCGGAAATCTGGCGGCAGATGGATGGCCGGCTGGATGCGATTGTGCTGGGCGTGGGGTCCAGTGGAACCGTTACCGGGTTGTCGCGCTATTTCGCAACAACTTCGCCTGATCTGCAGCTGGTGTTGGCAGATCCGGAAGGGTCGATCCTGGCGGAATATATTAATGAGGGCAATTTAAGCGAAAAAAGTTTCAGCTGGCTGGTAGAAGGCATCGGTGAGGATTTTCTGCCGACCATCAGCGATTTCACCCGTGTCAGCAAAGCTTACTCCATCAGTGACCGTGAAAGTTTTACTGTCGGCCGTGAGTTGTTGATGAAAGAAGGTATTCTGGCCGGTTCGTCCAGCGGGACGTTACTGGCGGCAGCATTGAAATACTGCCGTGAGCAGACCGAGCCCAAACGGGTGCTGACCTTTGCCTGCGATACCGGTAACAAGTACCTGTCGAAAATGTACAACGATTTATGGCTGCGCGATCTGGGTTTTCTGGATACTGAACAGTTCGGCGATCTGCGTGACCTGATTGCCCGCCCGGTCAGTGATCATGAAACCATTACAGTGCTGGCTGACGAACCGCTGGCCAATGCCTATAAACGCATGAAGTTATATGATGTCTCGCAGCTGCCGGTGCTGGATAAGCATGGAGGGATAGTCGGGATAATCGACGAGTCAGATATTCTGCTGGCAGTGGTCAATGATAAAAACAGCTTTGAACATTTGGTGGAATCGGCGATGGTGACCGATCTCAAAACTGTTGATATCAGCGCGCCGGTCACAGATCTGATCCCATTGTTTGAACAGGGCTATGTGGCCATCGTTAAGCATGATGACCAGTTTCTGGGGTTGATCACCAGGCTTGATTTGCTTAACTACCTGCGCCGCAGCTCAGCATTGACCTGAGCTGCAATTGAACAGGCAGTATGGCGATAACCCTTACTGTTCTTCGTCAGCCGCCAGCCATTCAGCCAGGATTTCCGGCTTGAAGCCGGTCAGCATACTCGCACCGTCGACAAATAACGGTCGTTTCACCAGTGTCGGGTGCTCGCAAATCAGTTCGATCAGATGACGTTCCGATAATTGTCCCAATGGCACCTTGTGCTGTTCCGGCAGCGCACGCCAGCTGGTGCTGCGCCGGTTGAGCAGATGTTCTTCACCGACAATTGCCAGCCACGCCTGTACCTGGCCAGGCTGAGGCGGTGATTCACGCAGATCGATAAAGCGATGCTCAATGTTGTTATCATCCAGATAACGCCGTGCTTTGCGGCAGCTATCGCAATTTTTTATTCCGTAAACTCGTAACATGACTATCAGTATAGGGTAGTTTCGCTCAATCTTTTATAATGCCGGGATGATGAATATCAATTACAAAATTTTGGAAGCAGGCCATGAGTGAGCGAGAAGTAATGGAGTATGACGTCATCGTGGTCGGCGGCGGTCCGGCAGGGCTGGCATGCGCCATGCGGTTGAAGCAGCTTAACGCGGAAATCAATGTTTGCGTGATCGAAAAAGCCGCTGAAGTCGGTGCGCACATATTGTCGGGTGCAGTCATTGAAACAGCACCGCTGGATAAGTTGTTGCCTGACTGGCGAAAACAACCTCCTCCAATCTGTGTGCCGGTCAAGAAGGACGAGTTTTTCCTTTACGGTAAAAAATCTGCACGTCGGTTGCTGACCCCACCGCAGCTGGGTAATCACGGCAACGTCATCGTGTCGCTGGGCGCGATGTGTGCCTGGCTGGGCACACATGCGGAAAACCTGGGTGTGGATATCTTCCCCGGCTACGCCGCCAGCGATATTGCCTGGAATGAGGATGGTTCTGTTAAGGGCGTGGTTATCGGCGATATGGGCGTGGATAAATCCGGTGAACCCAAAGATACCTATGTGGAGGGTATCGAAATCCATGCGCCGGTCACAGTTCTGGCAGAAGGCTGTCGCGGACACCTGAGCAAACAGCTGATCAGACATTTCAAGCTGGACAGCGGCAGCGATCCACAAACTTATGGTATCGGCATGAAAGAACTGTGGCGCCTGCCCGAGGGCAGGGTAACGCCGGGCCTGGTTCAGCACAGCATAGGCTGGCCCCTGGATAAACAGACCTATGGCGGCAGCTTTGTCTATCACCTGGATGATAACCGCGTTGCTCTGGGGTTCGTAGCGGGGCTGGATTATCAGGACCCGGAGTTTATGCCATTTGAAGCTTTTCAACAGTTCAAACACCACCCCAGGATGCGGGCATTGCTGGATGGTGGCGAAATCATCAGTTCCGGTGCGCGCGCCATCATTGAAGGCGGATTTCAGTCGCTCCCGACTACCGAAATGCCGGGTGCACTGCTGATTGGAGATGCTGCCGGGCTATTGAATGTGCCTAAAATCAAGGGCACACATCAGGCGCTATCCTCAGGCATGCTGGCAGCGGAACATCTGCACCAGCAGGGCGAATCCCTCAGCAGCAAGGGGTTTGATCAGGCTCTGCGCGCATCACCGATTGTCAGTGAGCTGAAGAAGGTACGAAATATCCGGCCCGGGTTTTATAAAGGACTGTGGTTTGGTCTGGCCAATGCCGCCTGGGAAACCGTCACTGCTGGCCTGTCGCCCTGGACGCTGCGCAATCACGCGGATCATACGGTGTTGAAAACCAATTTATCGGTGCAGCGTGAGTGGGTGGAGCGTGAACTGCCGCCCAAAGACCGGCTGGCGTCGGTTTATTATGCCGCCACTGAGCATGATGAAGACCAACCGGTGCATCTGCAGATTCTTGAGCCGGATGTCTGTGTCACCCGCTGTGTGGAGGAGTACAACAATCCATGTACACGCTTCTGTCCGGCTAATGTCTACGAGATGGTGGAAGATCAGCAGGGCATGCGGCTGCAGATCAATGCCGCCAATTGTGTGCATTGCAAGACCTGCGATATCAAAGACCCGTACCAGATTATCAACTGGGTTACACCGGAAGGCGGGGCAGGTCCGAACTACCAGAACCTCTAGGCAGAATTATTGAAGATTGCACAATCAGCCGGATTGGCTGCAGCATTGATTCTGAGCAGAAGCTGCGCGATATTCGCAATCACAGTTAGAATGATGAGCTGACTGGTTAGTACAGGCATAATTCTGTACAACTAAGCTTGTAATATCCGGTAAAGCGGCCATCTTTGGGTAGTGGCCGAAAACCGACAAAAACTTAAGGAAACAACATGAAAGTACTCGTGTTTATCAAACGCGTGGTGGATTACAACGTTCGTGTAAAGGTACGTCCTGATGGCTCGGGAGTAGATACCGCCGGCGTGAAAATGAGCATCAACCCATTCGATGAGATTGCCTTGGAAGAAGCCCTGCAGATGCGCGAAGCAGGTAAGGCGGAAGAAGTGGTGGTGGTGTCTGCAGGCGGAAATGAATGCCAGCAGCAACTGCGCACCGGTCTGGCAATGGGTGCAGACCGCGCTATCCAGATCGATACAGCCGGGGCCTTGCAGCCGTTAACGGCTGCCCGTGCATTCCTGGCGCTGGTGCAGCAGGAACAGCCCGGTATTGTGCTTATGGGCAAACAGGCTATCGATGATGATAATAATCAGACTGGTCAGATGCTGGCGGCTTTGTGGGGGCGCCCACAGGCAACCAATGCGGCAGAAGTTGTATTAAACGGAGACAGCGCGCGGGTAACACGTGAAGTAGATGCCGGTCTGGAAGTGCTGGATGTGGACCTGCCCGCAGTAATAACCACAGATTTGCGGTTGAACACGCCGCGGTTTGTAAAGCTGCCCGATATTATGAAAGCCAAGAAAAAGCCTCTGGACGTTGTGGCTCTCGATGACTTAACCGGCAGTTCTGAGGCAGATCTGCAAATTGATCAGTGGAGTCCGCCTGCACAGCGCAGCAAAGGCATTATGGTGGATGATGTGGCCGGTCTGGTCACTGAGCTGAAAAGCCGTGGCTTGTTATAAGGAGCAATATGATGACTAAAATATTAATTCTTGCTGAGCATGCCAACGGGCAATTGAATCCATCTACCGCCAAGTGTGTCAGCTGTGCTGCTGCAATTGGTGGTGATGTGCATATTGCTGTATTCAGTGACCAGGGCGCAACAGTTGCGCAGCAGGCAGCCGGGCTGGCCGGGGTCAGCAAAGTGCTGCAGCTTGACCACCAGGATTTTGCCCAGCCGCTGGCGGCAATGATCGCCCCCGAGCTGGCTGCCCAGGCTGATGGTTACAGTCACGTATTGGCACCGTCAACAATGTTCGGCAAAGATGTGTTGCCACGCGCCGCGGCGCTGCTTGGTGTTAATCAGGTCAGTGACATCATGTCAGTCAATTCAGGGCGCAGTTTTAAGCGGCCGGTTTATGCCGGTAATGCCATAGTAGATGTGAGTGTGCCAGGTGATGGGTTAATAGTCGCGACAGTGCGAACCGCGTCCTGGGCTGCAGCCGGAGAGGGCGGCAATGCCGAGGTGGAACAGGTTTCAGCACAGTCCGAGCGTCCGTCACACACCCGTTTTGTTGAGTTACAGACCGAGGGCGGTGACGGACCTGATCTGCAAACTGCCAATATTGTTATTTCCGGTGGGCGGGCACTGGCCAGTGAGGAAAACTTTGAGTTGATCTACGCGCTGGCCAGAAAGCTCAAGGCAGGCGTTGGTGCATCCAGAGCAGCTGTTGATGCAGGTTATGTACCCAACGATATGCAGGTTGGACAGACCGGAAAGATTATTTCACCAGAGCTGTATTTTGCATTTGGCATTTCCGGTGCCATTCAGCATGTCACAGGGATCAAGGATGCCGGCACTATTGTTGCGGTAAATAAGGATGCTGATGCGCCGATTTTTGAAATTGCTGATATCGGTCTGGTGGGCGATCTGTTTCAGGTCATTCCCGAGCTTGAGCAGGCGTTATCCTGATCAGCTTTTGCCTGGATCGCCAAGTCTGCAGCTATGAATGAAGTTTTGTGGCAACCCGGTGATCAGCTGATTGCCGGCGCCAATATTACAGCTTTCCGTGAGAGTATCAACAGCCGCTATGATCTGCAGCTGGAGAATTATGCAGCGCTGCATGCCTGGTCAGTGGCAGAACCTGAACTGTTCTGGCAGTCAGTATGGGATCAGACAGGCATTATCGCCGATAGTCCCAGTGAGCGGGTACTGGTGCGGGACGCTGTTTTTCAGAAGGCACGCTGGTTTGCTGATGCACGGCTGAACTTTGCAGAAAACCTGTTGCGTCGTGATGACCGGCAGGTTGCCATTCAATTTGCCAATGAGCTGGGACAGCGCAGCAGCTACACCTATCAGCAGCTGAATCAGCAGGTCGCGCAAATGGCATCAGCTTTACAGCAGTTTGGTGTAGAGCAGGGTGACCGGGTGGCCGGCTATCTGCCCAATTTACCGGAAACAGTGATCGCCATGCTGGCTTGCGCCCGCCTGGGTGCAATCTGGTCGTCCTGTTCGCCGGACTTTGGTGTGAGTGCAGTTGGCGATCGCTTCGGACAGATTCAACCCAAAGTGCTGGTGGCGGCAGTGGCTTATCCCTATGCCGGTAAAATCCACAGCTGTTTAAGTAATATTCGTGAAATCAGCGCCGGTATCAGCAGCATAGCGCATACCGTGCTGGTGCCTTACGTGGCCGATGATGCAATGCTGGCCGACGCGGTGGCTGATGATCACTGTCATTTATGGAGTGATTGTCTGCAGTTGGGGGTTACCAGGGAAGCGCCTGAATTTGTGCGGCTGCCGTTTGATCATCCGCTGTACATTCTGTTTTCTTCCGGTACTACAGGAGTGCCCAAGTGCATAGTGCATGGCGCCGGTGGCACACTGTTGCAGCATTTAAAAGAACATCAGCTGCATACTGATATCAGCGCCGAAGACAATCTGTTTTATTTCACCACCTGCGGGTGGATGATGTGGAACTGGCTGGTTTCCGGGCTGGCCAGTGGCTGCACTATAACTTTATACGATGGTTCGCCGTTTAAACCAGGCCCGGAAGCACTGTTTGACCTGGTCGATGAGTTGGGTATCAGTGTGCTGGGGACCAGTGCCAAGTCTATAGCAGCCTGGGAAAAAGCCGGCCTGAAACCCAGCACAACACATGCTCTGAGCAGTCTGCGGACGATTCTATCCACCGGTTCGCCGTTGCTGCCCGGTAACTTCGATTATGTCTATCGTGATATCAAATCCGATATATGTTTGAGTTCGATTTCAGGTGGTACGGATATCGTGTCCTGTTTTGCATTGGGTTGTCCGGTGCTGCCGGTGCGCCGCGGGGAATTGCAATGCCTTGGTCTTGGTATGCAGGTAGAAATCCGAGACGACAATGGAAAAGTGGTGCACAACCAGACAGGAGAGTTGACGTGCGCTGCACCATTTCCCTGCATGCCGGTCGGCTTTTGGAACGATCCGGACGGCAGTCGTTATCACAACGCTTATTTCGGACGGTTTGACAATATCTGGGCACACGGTGATTTTGCCCGTATTACAGAAACTGACGGGGTGATAATTTATGGCCGCTCAGATGCCACGCTTAATCCGGGGGGCGTCAGAATCGGTACTGCAGAAATTTACCGCCAGGTTGAAACGCTGCAGGAGATTGCCGAAAGCCTGTGTGTCGGGCAGGACTGGGAAGATGACCAGCGGGTTATCTTGTTTGTTCGTTTACAGCCCGGTGTTGAGCTTGATGAGTCATTGGAACTGACGATCCGACAGACCATCAGGGCTAACACCAGTCCCCGGCATGTGCCGGCGAAAATCATTGCTGTCGCTGATCTTCCCAGAACCATCAGCGGCAAAATCACCGAGCTCGCGGTACGCGATGTTATTCATGGCAGGGAAGTCAACAATACCGGCGCACTGGCCAACCCGGAAGCGCTGAAGTTGTTCCGCGACCTGCCGCAGTTGCTGGACTGATGTCGGTGCAGATCATCAATGCTGCGCCGGATCAGGCACTGCCTGAGGGCCTGCACGAGCTTGCCCGGATTCGCTGCCGGCATACCCCTGATGCCAATCCCTGGACCCTGCCGTTGCAGGTTTTGGAGGGTGAGGGTATGGATGAGCTGTGGTGTGTTGCCGACATCCCGGAAGTGACACCTATCCAGATTTCAGGAGGCTCCATTCAGCAGCATGTATCGGCCGATTATTCGATGTTCTGGCTGCAACTGGACCCGGCCCAATTCGATAGCTTTGCTGCTGCCACGGCTTATGCATGGCAGCAGGTACTGTATTCTGTGCAGCGAGAACATCCGCATTTGCTGAAAACTTGGCATTATCTGCCGGGTATTAATGCCGGTGACGGTGATAATGAGCGATACCGGCAGTTTTGTCTCGGCCGTGCACATACACTGGTACAGGCTGGATATTCCGGACCGCTACCGTCAGCAACAGCAATCGGGATACCCGATGCCCAGGCACAACTGGTTATTTACTGGCTGACCAGCAACAAACCGGGCCGGAATATAGAAAACCCCCGGCAAATCAGCGCCTGGGAATATCCTCGCGATTACGGTCCTTCCAGCCCTAATTTTTCTCGTGCCACACTGGACAGCCGGCATGGACTGTTATTGATTTCCGGTACGGCCAGTGTGGTTGGCCATGCAACCAGTCATCCGCTGAACACACTCTCGCAAACCGATGAAATGCTGGCTAATCTGGATAAGCTGCTGGAAGTCAGCTGCGGAGAAAACAGTCATTCTGATTTTGACAGGCCCAGCCTGAGGGTTTATCTGCGTAATCCCGCTGATTGGCAGCAGGTACGGGCAAGGCTGAGTACCGCCGGATTTAACCTTAACAAGCTGCTGCCCTTGTCGGGTGAAATCTGCCGACGGGATTTGATGGTGGAGCTGGATGGTTTTTTGCCTGACGCCTGTTGATGACTTTGACTCAGGTGTTGCGTATTTCCAGGTAAATGGAATCCCTTAGAACAGGAAAAACTTTTTCCAGTTTGTGAAACAGCCGGGTCTTTCTGTTTGGCGCACGTAGCCGGTTTGCTGCATTGAATGACAGGTATTCGGCATAGTGCACATGCAGTGGTACAGGTAACAGTTCAAAGTATCGCACTATTTCCCGCGCTGAATATTCTTTCCAGTGATGACCGTAGGTGATCTGGTTAATAATCTCATCCACAGGAATACCGCCGCCCATGCGTTTAACAAAACGTGACAGAGCCCAGGCTCGGGAACCCCAGAAATAATAGTTAGGCGTAGTAATCACCACCGTTGCGCCAGGTTTCATTACCCGGTGGATTTCCCGCCACAGTGATACCGGGTTGAAGGTGATGTGCTCGAGTATTTCAGTGAACAGCACTAGATCGACACTATTGGGGTCTACATCGGCGAATGCATCCTCACGGTCAAAACCGGCGGAGCGTTGAATTTGAATATTGTGTGCACTCGCCATCGCCTGTACTGACGGTACAGCTAGTACACCACCCACATCGCTGGCAATAACCTGGTGGCCATCGGCACCATACAGGAATGCCTGATGCAACCAATGCGCACCGATGTCGAAAACCACCTGACCGGTTGGCAACTGCAGGCGGCTGTCGATTTTGGCCTTGGTCAGCAGAAAACGGTCAGCATGCCAGTTCAGGTAGTTCTCATCAGTTTTACCAAAAGCCTTAATCTGCTTGATGTACTGGTCTTTGGTCATTGGTTGGATTGGTTGTCAGCTGAGCCATGGCAGGTACCATGGCTATGGTTTTGCTGATCAGAATATTTAAGCCAGGGCGCGTTCAATATCCGCCCACAGGTCATCAACATCTTCGATGCCAACCGACAGGCGAATCAGACTGTCGGAGATGCCCAATTGGTCACGTCTTTCCTTGGGGACGGATGCATGGGTCATGATGGCAGGATGATTGACCAGGCTTTCCACACCGCCCAGGCTTTCAGCCAGTGAAAATAATGAGAAGCTTTCCAATACTTTGCGGGTGGCATCGAAATCGCCATCCAGCACAAAACTGACCATGCCACCACCCATGCCGCCCATTTGCCGCTCACACAGCTCGCGTTGTGGGTAATCGTCCAATCCGGGGTAAATAACTTTAGCTACCCTGCTGTGCTGCTGCAGACGTTCGGCAATAATACGGCTGTTATGGTTATGCGCGCGCATTCTCAGTGCCAGGGTTTTCAGGCCGCGCAGCGCCAGGAAGCTGTCAAACGGTCCCAGCACACCACCGATGGAATTCTGCAGGAATGCCATCTGCTCACCCAGCTCCGGGGATTTGGTTACCGCTACACCGCCAACCATATCGGAATGGCCGTTCAGGTATTTGGTCGCTGAATGCATAACAATATCTGCACCCAGGTTTAGCGGTTGCTGGATCATCGGGGTAACAAATGTGTTGTCGACCACTACCAGGGCGCCTTTACTGTGCGCGAATTCCGCGGCCTGTTGAATATCCACGAGTGTCAGCATCGGGTTGGTAGGGGTTTCAATCCAAAGCATGCGGGTGTTATCTTGCCAGGATGCTTCCAGAACCCCGGGCTGGTGCAGTGGAACAAAACTGAAATCCAGGTTACTGCTGCGCCGGCGCACACGTTCGAACAACCGATAGCTGCCGCCGTATAAATCATCCATCGCCAGCACATGGCTGCCGCTGTCCAGCAGTTCCAGAATGGTTCCGGTAGCTGCCATGCCGGAAGCGAATGCAAATCCGCGGTCACCGTCTTCCAGGTCGGCGATACAACGTTCAAAGGCGAACCGGGTCGGGTTATGCGAGCGTGAGTATTCAAACCCCTGATGATCTCCAGGGCTTTTTTGCACATACGTACTGGTTGCGTATATAGGCGGCATGATCGCACCGGTGGAAGGGTCGGGTGATTGGCCGGCATGGATGACACGGGTGGCTAGTTGCTGTTTATCGCTGTTCATGTTCAGGTACATTTGGTCTGCGTTGACGAATCCGGCATTATACGCGCCATGAGCAATGGTAATAACACCCACATGGATGAATGGTTGCCGATGGACGTTCTGGCGTTGACCAAAGCGTTGATTGAGCGGCATTCGATAACCCCTGAAGATGCCGGTTGTCAGGCATATATTGCAGCCAATTTGAGTAACTCGGGATTTGCTGCACACGATTATTCGCAGGCTGATGTAGTCAATACTTTGTACACACACGGTCACGGCACACCGCATCTGATGTTCCTGGGCCACACCGATGTGGTGCCTCCAGGCCCGGAAGAGGACTGGAACAGTCCGCCGTTCACACCGACAGAAAAACAGGGAAGACTTTATGGCCGGGGCGCCGCAGACATGAAAGGCGCTGTAGCGGCCATGTTGACCTCGATGTCAGCTTTTGTAAAACACTATCCGCAACATGCCGGTTGTTTATCGCTGTTGCTGACCAGTGATGAAGAAGGTGTGGCCGAACATGGTGTACGCGCAGCATTACCGCGGCTGGCTGCTGACGGGAGCCTGCCGGATTACTGCCTGGTGGGTGAGCCATCGAGCCTCCAGCAGCTGGGTGACAATATCCGTATAGGCCGGCGTGGTTCGATTCATGGAGAGATCCGCTGGTTTGGTGTGCAGGGGCATACTGCCTATGCCGATAAGCTTGATAACCCAATACACCGCGCAGCAGCTGCCCTGAAATCCATTGCTGATTATCCATTTGACACCGGTGATGAGCACTTTCCCGCAACGCTGCTGCATTTTTCCAACATTCACGCGGGCACCGGCGCAGCCAATGTAACCCCAGGGGTCATGCGCGCGCAGTTCAATATTCGCAATAACCCGGCCAGCCCGGAGCAGTATTTGCATCAAAAAATTACACAATTACTGGAAGACAGCAATTGCGGCCGCTACGAGCTGGATTGGCACGTCAGCGGATTGCCGTTTATTACACCTGATGGCAGGTTACTGAGCGCAGTACAAAATGCCGTTCATTCTGTAACCGGTTCGATGCCGGTCTGTGACACTGGTGGTGGTACATCTGACGGGCGGTTTTTTGCCCCGTATGACGTGCAGGTAGTCGAGCTGGGTGTAGTTAATGAAACCATTCACCGGGTAAATGAGAATGTATTGGTATCTGATCTGGAGCTACTGCACAGTATGTACTATGACATCTGCAGGCAGTTGCTCAGCCAGTAGACAGCTGCGGTAATTATGGAAATTACAGGTTTTTGACTATTCGTGGTTATAATGCGTGGTTGACAGTCAGTTAGGCACGGATTGCAAGCGCTGCTGAATAGCCTGAATTCAATTCGTTTCTTTTTAAATTCAAACACTTACATGATGGACACACTATGATGAGTAACCAGCAAGTATTGAACAGGGTTTTGGTGCTGTGCAGCGCCATACTATTGTCATGCTCTGCACTGGCGCAGAGTATTGTTGATCGTACCTCCATTACCAATCCGACAGAAATCTGGTCTGCCTGGGGTGGTGAAGTGGAAATGTCGCTTCAGGATGATATTTTTGCTGATTGGGAATTGTCTGTGCGCAGTGGCCAGCGTGCACCGGCCAGTAACCATTACTTAGTACCAATTCAAAACCTGGGCAGTATCGAGTTTCATAGTCCTGTAGGTAACTTTGCCGGTTTTATTGATGGTGCATTAACGCTTGATCAGGGTTTTATTATCAGCAGCCGCGGTCAGGAAATCAGCTGGTCTCAAACCATTATCAAACCGGTTGGCGGGTTTGACTTCGATTCCTTTGAGTTAACAGATAGTGTTGGTAATACATTGTTTTATGCAACCAATATCCATGTATACGTGGCTCAGGAAAGAGAGCAGCTGGTCATGGAGCGGATGGACATCCGCATTGCTGAAGCATTGGCAAACAGATTGGGCCGCCCTGAACTGACCGATCAGTTTATCGGCGAGCTTGCAATGGACTTGAATCTGAATATTCCGGCTGGTGCAGTCCTGGAAACGCGTGGCACCACATGCGCAGATCGTCCCAAATGGCCAACAGAAGGTTTTATTGCAGATGTTGGTCTGACCAATATGGGTTCAGTCCAGGATGTTGGTACAGTGACCAACGCACAGGGAACTTTCGAGTTGATTGCTCCGAGCAGTACATTAAGAAGCCTGGTTGGCCTGGATGGAGCGGACGTGCCCTGGCAGGAAAAATTCGAAGGCTTTTTCCCACCCTATAACACTGATCAACATCCGTACCTGATCTGGAATATTTACCGTGTGACCGATGGCGTATTTGAACAGATTGGACGCTCAGGCATTAAGCATGCATTTTTGACAATTAATTCAAACTGCACAATCAACTGCGGTAATAATCAGATTCTGTGGCCCGGCTGTGTTGACGTATATGGTGTAGGCAATAATGACTCTCCACGCGATGTGGGACCACGTGATGAGGTCAATCCTGAAACGGGTATCTTTATCAGTACAGGATCATTTTTTGACCCGAACGGCGATGGCGAGCAGGAAAACTTCTCTAGTGCACCGGGTGAAAACCGTATGCAAGTGTTGAGAGAGGATCTGCAGACACCTGACGCACAGTATTTCTTCTCATCCTGGTATGTCATCCGTGATGACGCCGACATCTTCAACTCGATGGGATATCGTCCGATAACCCCGAATAACCCTGGTGGCGGCAACAGCTGGTCGTATAGCCTGGATCCGTTTCAGGTAGGACCACCTATTGATTTGTGGGTGCCGCCAGGCACAAACCCGAACACCGGCAGCCAGAATGTGATGTTTGCCGACCCGGGCAGGAATGGCCATTTCAAACTGGCCGTGAGAAGTGTTGACCTTGGCAATGGCCAGTTCCGCTGGACTTATGTGCTGGAGAATTTTGATAGCCCGCTCGGTCTGTCCGAATTTGCCCTCAATATACTTGCAGGCAGGTTGAATAACGTTTCATTCCACGATGTGGACCATGATGAATCAAATAACTGGACCCAGGGTGCAGGCCCGAATTTCACTATGCGCGCCGGCAGTGGTGATGAAATGCCATGGGGTAATGCTTATACCTTTACTTTCATTGCAGGACCACCCATACCAGGGCAGGCTACCATCAGGATTGGCGATATTTCGGCACCTGACACCGTTAATCTGAATATTCTGGTTCCTGATCTGGGAGAAGAATTTTTAATCGACGGTTTTGAAAACTGATCTATTTCAGATAAGCAGTTCAATAGAAAGCCCCGCATTGCGGGGCTTTTTTTGTTGTATCCAGTTGCACTGGCTCATTTGAGTATATATCCAGGGAACAGTTGGCACAGGGCTATACCACTGAGTGCTCAGCAGTAGCAGATGGGTGCATAACTAAGCATCTTGCCAAGACAAATTACAGATTTTTGGCTGGCCGTGCGTATAATAATCGGTTAGTAGTCAGACAGGTTCCGGTCTAGTTCAGTTTCTTTAGATCAGGTGCTATTTCTATTTTTATAAAATTCAAATACTTAGTAATGGGTTGCATTATGATGAATAACCGGCGAAACGGATTGTTGTTAAACAGGTTTGTGCTGCTGTGCAGCATACTGCTTTTGTCACTCTCTGCCTTGGCGCAAAGCAATACTGATCGTGCCAGCAGTATTAATCCGGCACAAATATGGTCGGCCTGGGGTGGCGAGATGCACTTTGAGGTATTTCAGGGTGTGCTTGATGATATAGAGCTGGGTGTTGTATCAAACCTGAATCGGGCGAATCAGGGCCAGTTTGATTTTTCTGTAGAAAACCTGGGCAGCCTTGAATTTTATGCACCGGACGGCGCATTTTCGCATTTTGTTGATGGTCGGCTTACCGTACGTTCTGACCTGGCCATTATGACGGGTATACAGCCGGTTGAAGTTGGTGTCATGCATGTGCGCGGCATACAGTCAGGACGTTTGCCGGGGCTGGCCTTTTATGATGTTTCCGGTAATGAGATGTTTATTGCAGATTACATCCAGGTTGAGGTTGAAGCCGGTCAGCAGGAACTGGTACTAGGCAATATGGATTTCAAAATCGGCCGTGATCTGGCCGGCATGTTGAACCGGCCATACCTGGAAGGCCAGGTATTCGGTATCTTGAATATGACTTTGAACTTAAACGTCCCGGTTGGTGCTTTGACAGCCACGCGTGGCGGTGCCTGTGACGGGCGCCCAGTGTGGCCGGGAGTAGGCGGCGCCCAGGCTGATGTTGGAATTATCAGCATGGGTAATGTGAGCGATTTCGGTACGTTCTCTTCAGGCGGAGAAACTTTCGACATTATCGCACCGGGCGCAACCTTGAAGAATCTACAGGGCCTGGATGGCGCAGATGTACCATGGTATTCCAAGTTTTCAGGAGAATTCCCACCATACAACAACGATCAGCATCCCTACCTGATCTGGAACTTATACCGTATCGATAATGATGTGATGTTGCAGATAGGACGCTCAGCTGCCAAGCATGCATTCCTTACGCTGAATTTTAATTGCACGATCAATTGCGGTGACGGCGGTATACCGGACGCTGACGGACACATTCTATGGCCAGGTTGTGAAGATGTGTACGGCTCAGGGACAAACAACTCAAGCGGCGCGCTGGGTCCACGCTTTGAAATCAATCCGAATACCGGCATTTTCGTGAGTACCGGCTCATTTTTTGATCCTGGCAGCACAGGCTCACAAACCAATTCTTCAACAGGCACTGGTGAAAACCGTATGAATGTGATGCGTTCGGATCTCCAGGTTCCGGGTGCGGAATATTTTGTTGAGACCTGGTATGTGATCCGAGAGGATGTGAATATATTCAACACCATGTCAACTCAGCGGTTGGCGGGTACCCTGAACGGAGACAATTGGAATTTTGCCGAAACAGAATTCACTGTCGGGCCGATGATTGACCGCTGGGTGCCGCCGGGGACCAACCCTAATACCGGCAGTCAGAATGTTTTATTTGCAGACCCTGGTAGAAACGGCCATTTCAAACTGGCTGTTAAGAGTGTTGATCTGGGTGGTGGGCAGTTCCAGTGGACCTATATGCTGGCTAACTATGATGTGGATATTGGTATTTCCGAGCTGGGGTTTAATGTGCCTGCCGGTAGGATGAACAACACTTCATTCCATGATGTGGACCAGGACGATACCAACGACTGGACATTGGGTGCGGGCCCGGATTTCAGTATTCAGGCAGGCAGTGGTGATGAAATGCCCTGGGGTAATTCTTACACTATTTCATTCATAGCAGGCCCACCTACTTCTGGACAGGCAACTATCCGGTTTGGTGATATTTCATCAACAGATACAGTCAATTTGAACATTCTGGTGCCGGAACTGGCTGAAGAGTTCTTGACGGATGGTTTTGAAAACTGAGCAAATCTGCAAATCAGATAATAAAAAAGCCCCGCAATGCGGGGCTTTTTTTGTTTCAGGATTAACAGTCTTAATTATCCATATACATGGATTGGTCCATTACGACACCCTGGTCATTCACCAATACTTTGGTGAAGGTGTAGCCCAGGTTTTCATAGGTGGCAGACAACTGCTGCATCATTTCCCTGAACTGCTCATCATTTTCGCTGACCTCATCAGTGCTGTCGGCAACACCTTCCAGCATATTCAGGAACTGGCTGTACAATTTGTAGTCCATCCCGAAATTGAACAGCACTGGTTCTGAATCAGAAGCGGCGCTCAACAGAGAGGTCAGGCCAGCTTCCTGCTGATCGCCGACTGACAGGCCGATGGCTGCATCAGAAACGGCCAGATAGGCCGGGCCGATATCGCCAGGAATGAAAGTGGTGTCCAGCAACTGTGGATCTCCACCCGGTTCCAGATCCATGCCAGCCAGGAATGGCAGGGTCATCTGCCCCAAACCAATCAGCATATTCGGTTGTGCGGTATACAGCACCATATGTCCGCTGAGGCTTTGTGCAATCTGCTCCGGAGCTGTAGGGTCCATGTTATCAAGGTCCAGGTTGGCCAGCGATAGGCGGAAGCCGTTGATGTTACCAATCATGGGTAGCATGGGTTGGTTGACACCGGCATTCATCTGCTGGGCTGCTTCGTTCAGGCCATCGAGATGAGAACAACTGAATGGTGATTCCAGCACGCTGTTGCTTTCATTGGCAATAAAATCACGCAGGCCTGCGAGGTTGAGATTGACACCGAAATTCATCGGTGTGCCTGGATCATTACCGATTGGTGCATTACCAACAACACCAGCCAGTCCGCTGCGCAGGTCACTGGCCAGGTTGAGAATACTGCGCATACCCATTTCAGTGGTGCTCATTTCAGTGATGCCGAAGTACATGCGTGGTGCATTGTCCAGCAAACTGCGAGTTTCTGAAACGCATACCGGGTCATCCAGGAAATTATTGCCTTCTTCCTGCAGCATGGCTGCAAATGATGCACCTTCCGGTGTATCAGCACTGGTCAGTTGATCGAAAATTCTGGTGAAGTCAACAAAGCCGCTGCCATAGTTACTGAAACCATATTCACCGTTCATATCGGTAATCTGGCTCATGTTGTATGCATTGTCAGGGCGCGCATCACCAAAAATCTGGTTCAGGTAGCTGCTTTCCAGTTGTATCGGCAAGACGCTGAAGGTGGCGGCCTGACTGCCGACCGACCAATAAAATGCCAGGTGATCTTCAGCGAATACCAGCTTATTCACGCTGATGCCATCGACATCCATATTCTGGCTGCTGTTGTTGCCGCTGTCATCGGAAATCAGGTTGTTGATGGTATCTGATACTTTGTTGGCATCAACCACCTGAATCGACATCACCGGAAAAATACCTGCGCCGTAGAAGGTGCTGAGCCCGTTGGGGGAAATACCAATTTTATTTCGTAAAGAGTCACTGCTGTCAATGTCGGATAGCAGCGTATAAAACTTACTCATGAAAGCCAGTGCTTCTTCTGAGTCGTCTCCATCTTCCTCAAGCTCTACGTCATCAAGCAGATTGGACATCATGTCGAACGTACCGGCATATTGCTGCATGTAATGATCATAGAGTTCATCAGACATGCCCTGAGTGTTTACAAACAGATAAGGGGTATCAGCCGGAACACGCTCCAGCATGTTGGCGGCACTGGCCGACTCGCTGGAAGATGGCGCATCAGGTTGATCAGACGACTGATCGCCACAGGCAACCAGGCCAGTGACTAATATCCCGCAGATCAGGATTTTTCTAATTTTCATTAGGGTGCTCCTCTGGTGTGTTACTACAGTATAACACTATATCAGTTATTGTTGTCAAGAAGGTTCAAGTATTAAAAATATTATATGGCAGGGCCACTTATTATCCAGCCCGGTTATCAACCCGGCTTTTATAATCTCTTCAGTTTAACCGGCTGACATGATAAATGTCAGCCGGTATTCAATTAATAGTGGAGGCGTGAGCTTTTGGCTACAGAGTTTTAACGCCTGAAACCAGCTCCTGCGCCATCTTCTGAGCATCACCAAACAGCATGCGCGAATTGTCGGCAGTGAACAGGCGGTTTTCGATACCGGCAAAACCAGTACCACGGCCGCGTTTAATAATGATCACATTGCTTGCATGATCAACATTCAATATGGGCATACCGTAAATCGGGCTGCTGGTATCGTCACGTGCGGCCGGGTTAACCACATCATTGGCGCCTATTACCAGGGCAACATCCGCCTGGCTGAACTGGTCGTTGATGTCTTCAAGGTCTTCGATCAGATCATACGGAACGCCAGCCTCGGCCAGTAAAACATTCATATGCCCAGGCATTCTGCCGGCCACGGGGTGGATCGCGAATCGAACACGGACACCGCGTTTCTGCAGAACCTGTGTCAGTTCCCAGATGCGGTGCTGGGCCTGAGCCACCGCCATTCCATAACCCGGTACGATAATTACGT
This sequence comes from Wenzhouxiangellaceae bacterium, assembly GCA_028289455.1. Taxonomy (GTDB): domain Bacteria; phylum Pseudomonadota; class Gammaproteobacteria; order Xanthomonadales; family Wenzhouxiangellaceae; genus JAJFKX01. The sequence goes on along the minus strand of JANQPN010000072.1, from coordinate 18,013 downwards.
TTTCCGCATAGGCCATTAAAATGGCGCTATCCACTGCTTCGATGGCCTTCATGCTGCCGCCACCCGCATCTGCAGGACCGCCGTCATCGCCGGTGCCGAACCCGGAAAACAATACATTGGTTAACGGCCGGTTCATGGCTTTTGCCATCAACTGAGTCAGCAATGTAACTGCAGCACCGACCACTACGCCGGCAATCATCATGGCCGGTATGTTCAGCACATAGCCTTCGAAGCCGACTGCCAGCCCGGTCAATGCGTTATACAGTGAAATAACCACGGGCATATCTGCGCCGCCGATCGGTACGGTCATGGCCAAACCGACAATCAATGCCAGTATGAAGAAGGCCAGCAGCAGCATATCCAGTGAAATCGCGTCATGCTGATAACCGATTACCACCAGTACACCGCAAATGACAGTCAGAATGAACAGCAGCAGGTTCAGGTACTGCTGACCGGGGAAACGCCAGACTTTGCGCATCCAGCCCTGCAGTTTGGCGAATGCGATCAAAGAGCCGGAAAACGCGATAGTACCTATTAACGCGCCCAGACCGGCAATGCTGTTGGTCAGCAGCCCGACATCATGTCCATGTCCGGCACGCAGCAGCTCAACCGCTGCAATAGCTGCTGCCGAGCCACCACCCATGCCGTTGTAGAGCGCAATCATTTGCGGCATATCAGTCATGGGTACGCGCTTGGCACTGACCCATGCAAGGATACCGCTGCTGAGAATGGCAACGATCATCAGCAGGTAATTGCCGCCTACCCGCGGGTGCAGGAAGGTCACCAGAATAGCCAGACCCATCGCCAGGCCAGCCAATACAATGCCTTTACGTGCGGTCACCGGGCTGCTCATCGCGCGCAGACCGAGAATCAGTACCAGTGCAGCCACAAAATAGGCTGCAGGAATCAACAACGACCCAAACCAGGCAGAAGCAAGTAAGTCACTCATGCGCCTTCTCCTGCATCGGCATTTTCAGCTTTGGGTTGGTCGCTGCGCTTGAACATCTGCAGCATGCGTTCAGTGACCACATAACCGCCGATCACATTACCCGCACCGAGGAATACAGCGATGAACCCAATCGTCTGCTCCAGCGGCCCCTGGGCTTCACCCAGCGCAACCATTGCGCCCACCAGCACGATGCCGTGAATAAAATTGGAGCCGGACATCAGCGGCGTATGCAATACTGCTGGTACTTTGGCAATTACCTCATAACCGGCAACTGCAGCCAACATCAGGATATACAGGGCTAAAAATCCTTCCATGTTTATTCTCCGGTCTGTTCTGCGTAGTGCGGGTGCACAATATTCCCTGCCTGCGCAAGCAGACAGCCTGTGATGACTTCATCGTCCATGGCCGGGGCAACTGCACCGTTCTCGTCAAAAACCAGTTTGAGCAGTTCCAGGACATTACGGGCATACATCTCACTGGCATGCAACGGTGAACGGCTGGCCAGGTTTAGCGGGCCTGCGATAGTAACGCCATTGCTGTGAATGGTTTCTCCCGGCTGAGTAAGTACACAGTTGCCACCGGTTTCGGCCGCAAGGTCAACCACTACACTGCCGGCCTGCATGCCGTTAATCATGCTTTCGGTAATAATCTTGGGAGCCGGCCTGCCTGGAATGGCGGCGGTGCTGACGACCACATCGGCATGCGCCATGTGTTCCGCGAGCACATCGGCCTGCTGCTGTTTTTCAGCATCGGTCAGTTCGCGGGCGTAGCCGCCTTCGCCTTCTGCGTTGACGCCGGTATCAATCATCCGTGCACCCAGCGACTGCACCTGTTCGCGGGCTGCTGCACGGATATCATAAGCTTCAACCTGAGCACCAAGGCGGCGCGCTGTAGCAATCGCCTGCAGACCGGCCACACCGGCGCCTATGACGATAACTTTTGATGGCCTCAGTGTGCCTGCCGCTGTGGTCAGCATTGGGAACAGCCGGGGGGACAGGTCGGCTGCGATCAGCACAGCCTGATAGCCGGCAATGGTTGCCTGAGAAGACAGGACATCCATACTCTGCGCCCGGGTAATGCGTGGAACCAGTTCCATAGCCAGTGTTTGTTGTTGTCCTGCTTTCAGCGCATCCAGCAGATGCGGATGTTGCCCCGGCAGCATCATACCCAGGAGGGTAATGCTGGCGGGAAGTTTCTGCAGCTGCTCATCACCCGGTGGAGTAATCCACACCAGCAAATCTGCACCGTCCAGAACCTGGTCAGCACTGGTCTGAACAGTGGCGCCGGCCTGCTCATAAGCAGCGTCATCAAAACCGGCCAGCGCACCGGCTCCGGCCTGAATTTTTATCGTGTGATTCTGCCCGGTAAGTTTGGCGCAGGTGGCGGGGTCCAAAGCGACACGGCGTTCTCCGTTCGCATGTTCTTTGAGTACGGCAATTGTGGCCATCAATCTGATTCCCGTGATTCAACCGTGGAGCAGTTTACCAGTGTGAGCCGCTGAGTGCAGTGTCCAATACTTTCAGGCGCTCTGGTGTTCCAACATCAAACCATCGATATGGCATGCACTGAGCGGTGATTAAACACTGTCGGGCTTTGCTGAACAGCAGCGGCGCCAGAGGCTGCGGCTTGCCGGTATCGGTCAGACCGGCGAAAAAGTCAGAATGAAAAATTCCGATGCCTGTATAGGTAAAGGTCTGCTCTCCAATGCGGGGGCTGGCGAGCCGGGAACCATGCAGGCTGAAGTCACCTTCAGGATGGTGGTCAGGGTTTTTTGCCAGCAGCAGATGGGCCTGTTCTACCTTCAATCGACACAGTTCAGCCAAGGGAACATCTGTCCAGACATCACCGTTAATCAAGACAAAAGGCCGGGTTCCCAGAAGAGGCAGGGCGTGCAGGATACCACCCAGGGTTTCGAGCGGCCGGGGTTGTTCATCAGAATATTGGATTTGTAGCCCAAACTCGCTTCCGTCTCCAATTACTGTATGAATTTTGTCTGCCATATAGCTGGTGTTGATGACCACTTCACGGATGCCGGCACTGTGCAGGTTCTCCAAGTGCCAGACCAACAGTGATTTGCCGCCGACTTTAAGCAATGGTTTGGGGCAGTTGTCTGTCAGCGGCCGCATCCGTTCTCCACGGCCGGCTGCCAGGATCATCGCACGCATGGGCGTTGCTTTAGCATTGTTACCAGACACATGGTTTCAGGGTATAGGCCGGCAGTTTCATAGATGTAATGGTAAAAGGCCGGCATCAGATCAATGTATTGTGGTTTGCCGTCACGATGCGCCAGCCTGGCAAAAATTCCCAAGACCTTCAGGTTACGCTGCAACCCCATCCAGTCGCACCAGCGCAGCCACTGATCGGCAGGCACTGAGCCGGCCACACGTTGGCGGTGCTGTTCATACCATCCGATGACCTGTGTTCTTGGCCAGCGGATATAGCGATCCAATATCCAGGAAATCAAATCGTAGGTAATCGGACCATGCACTGCATCCTGATAATCGATAATGCCAGGGCTATTTTCTGCTGTCAGCAAAACGTTGCAGCTGTGAAAGTCCCGGTGTACAAAAACCTGAGGCTGGGTCAATGCTGAACTGATCAGATGTCTGGATATATCAGCCCAGGCCTGTTGTTCCTGCCCGGTTAGTGGTATTCGGCAATGAACGGGGGCATACCAGTCGACAAACAGGTCGAGCTCAGTTTGCAGGCGCTGCCGGTCGTATTCGGGCAGGTCATCAGTGCAGACGTTCTGAGCAAGCTGCTGGAGAGCGACAAAAATCGGGTCATACGCAGCGGGATCTTCACCGGCAGACATAACATCCTTGTACAGCTGGTCCCCGAGATCCTCCAGCAGTAGAAAGCCCAACTCCAGATCACGTGAGTGAATTTGAGGTGCATGCAGGTTTGCAGCCAACAGGCGTTCGGTCACATCGATAAATTCAGTACAGCTTTCCTGATCAGGTGGAGCGTCCATGACAACATAGGACTTCACACTGGTTGTTACTCTGTAGTAACGCCTGAAACTGGCATCACCGGCAATTTCCAGGCAGTCGTAGGAGCTATTGAGTTGACCTTGCAGCCATTGGTGCAGTTTTGCTTGTCTTTGATCAGTGCCGGGCATAGCGCAACTGTAGGGGGTCGCTGCTGCAGATGCAACAGCATACTGATCAGCTGCAATAAACAATTTATGTTGGTTGTTGTAACAGTTGCAGTGGATTGATTTCAGTCATGAAAAACATCACCTAAAGTAATGGAGGTATGGTGAAGATTCAAAGTGGTTCATCAATTGACCGGCAATAATTTGGTCAGTATTCATATTGCTATAGTTATGCGTTAAAATAAATAGGACAGATTCAGTACTATTTATTTTAACGCTGGCTTTTATATGTTAAGAATCAGTAAATTAACCGACTACGCCATCCTGGTGATTACCCGGCTGGCAGCTGTGCAAGCTGAATTATTGTCGGCTCATCAGCTGGCTGAGGAGTGTCAGCTGGAACCACCCACAGTCAGCAAAGTATTGAAGCTGCTGAATAAGGCAGGGTTGCTGGTCTCCGTGCGCGGCGCTCGTGGTGGTTACCGCCTGGATCGGCCTGCAGAGCAGATCAGCATCACCCAGGTGGTTACTGCGATAGAAGGGCCAATCGGAGTAACCGAGTGCAGTGTCGAACCAGGCAGCTGCAGCCATGAGGCGGTTTGTCAGCTGCGGGGCAACTGGCATGTTATTGACCGGGAAATTCACCGGGTATTGGATAGTTTGAGTATTGCAGACATGCTGCATCCGCTGCCGGCTGCTCCCGGCAGGTTAAAAACGCAACCTATCAAACTTCATTTTCAGACCAATTGAAGGACAGCGATGAGCAACGCGCAAATTGAACAACTTATCGACAGCCGTTACAAACACGGCTTCGTGACCGATATCGATTCGGATACAGTCCCGCCGGGTTTGGATGAAGATGTCATCCGGTTTATCTCGGCAAAAAAAGGCGAGCCGGAATGGCTGACCGAATGGCGGCTGCAAGCCTATCGCCACTGGTTGACCATGACAGCGCCGGACTGGGCCAAGCTGGATGTTCCGGCGATAGATTTCCAGGCAATATCCTATTATTCGGCACCCAAGAAGGAATCGGATAAGCCGCAAAGCCTGGATGAGGTCGATCCCAAACTGCTGGAAACTTACGACAAACTCGGCGTACCTTTGCATGAGCGCGCACGCCTGGCCGGTGTTGCCGTGGATGCAGTGTTTGATTCGGTATCGGTAACAACGACTTTCAAAGAGAAACTGGCAGACGCAGGAGTCATTTTCTGCTCGTTTTCAGAAGCGGTTAAGGATCACCCTGAGCTGGTTAAAAAATACCTGGGTACTGTTGTGCCGACAGGGGATAATTTTTTTGCTGCACTTAACTCGGCGGTGTTTACTGACGGTTCATTTGTCTATATTCCAGAGGGTGTGCGCTGTCCGATGGAGCTGTCCACATATTTCCGGATCAACGCCATTAATACCGGTCAGTTTGAACGTACACTGATCATTGCCGAAAAGGGCAGCTACGTCAGTTATCTGGAAGGCTGCACCGCACCAATGCGTGATGAAAACCAATTGCATGCAGCAGTGGTTGAGCTGATTGCGCTGGAAGATGCCGAAATTAAATATTCCACAGTACAAAACTGGTACCCCGGTGATGAAAACGGCAAAGGCGGCATATACAACTTCGTGACCAAACGGGGTGATTGCCAGGGCGATCGATCGCGTATTTCATGGACCCAGGTGGAAACCGGTTCGGCCATAACCTGGAAGTATCCAAGCTGTATATTGCGGGGTGATGATTCATCCGGTGAGTTTTATTCAGTGGCCTTAACACATAACTATCAGCAGGCTGATACCGGAACCAAAATGATCCACCTGGGCAAAAACACCAAAAGCCGGATTATCTCCAAAGGTATTTCCGCCGGTCATGGTCAAAACAGTTACCGGGGGCTGGTGAAGGTGGCTAAAGGTGCCGATAAAGCCCGTAATTTCACCCAGTGTGATTCACTGCTGATCGGTAAACAATGTGGTGCACACACCTTTCCTTATATAGAAAGCACTAACCCCAGTGCCCAGATTGAACACGAAGCGACCACTTCAAGAATCGGTGAGGATCAGTTGTTTTACTGTCAAAGCCGCGGGCTTGATGAAGAAACTGCAGTGGCGATGATTGTTAACGGTTTCTGTAAAGAAGTATTTCAGGAACTGCCGATGGAATTTGCGGTAGAAGCTCGTGCATTACTGGAAGTCAGCCTGGAAGGCGCAGTTGGATAATAAGTTATGTTGAAGATTGATAATTTACACGTTGAAGTTGACGGAAAAAAAATTCTGAAAGGCTTAAGCCTGACAGTAGAACCGGGCCAGGTGCATGCAGTGATGGGGCCCAATGGTGCCGGTAAATCGACACTGGGTAATGTGCTGGCCGGGCGCGATGGTTTTGAAGTCATCGAAGGCAGCATAGAGTTTCTCGGGCAGGATTTACTGACGATGGGGCCGGACGAGCGTGCCATTGCAGGCCTGTTTCTGGCATTTCAATATCCCGTTGCCATCCCGGGCGTGAACAATGCTTATTTCCTGCGCACGGCATTGAATGCCCAGCGGGTTGCGCGTGGAGAACCTGAACTGGATGCAATGGGCTTTTTGAAGATGGCCAGAGAACAGGCCGGAGCGCTGGAAATGGATGACAAACTGTTGCAGCGTGCAGTCAACGACGGTTTTTCCGGTGGCGAAAAGAAGCGCAATGAAATTCTGCAAATGGCCATGCTTCAGCCAAGGCTTGCAGTATTGGACGAAACCGATTCAGGCTTGGATATTGATGCATTGCGGATCGTATCTGAAGGCGTGAACCGGTTACGTGATGCACAACGTTCTATGATTGTTATCACGCATTACCAAAGGCTGTTGGATCACATCGTACCGGATCTAGTGCATGTATTGGCTGATGGCCGGATTGTTGCTTCTGGTGATAAATCGCTGGCGCTGAAGTTGGAACAGGAAGGTTACGCCTGGCTGAGGGAAGCTGACTTAAGCGAGCAGACAAGGATGGCGTCTTGAAATGAGTGCTCTGCTGGATAAGCTGCTGAGCCATTCGAGCACCGGGGGTACCGGAGCAGTGGTTCAACAAATGCGCCAGGCAGCGCAAAAAAGCGTATTGCAATACGGCTTGCCCACTATTGCTGATGAACGCTGGAAATATACCTCACTGAAACTGCTGGAAAGGCGTGAGTATTCAAAACTGGGCGCTGTTGATAAAGCAACAGTTATTCGCAGTGCAGAAAACATCATCGGAGACTCACCTTCAGCAGGGCTGGTTGTTTTTGCCGGGGGACACTGTCTGTTGTCACAGGCGCCGGAATGGGCCAGAAGTCTGGTTGATGTGCTCTCTGATGACCCTGAAGCAGCAGAACAGCTGCTGTCTGCAGATGAGTTGGTTCAGGCGGGCAGCAGCGACGGGTTTATCTGGCTGAATCTGGCACGGGCAGCAGATGGTCTGATAATAGATATCCCTCCAGGTGTCCGGGTGGAACAGCCTCTGCATATTGTCTATCTGGATGAAGACAATCTGGCTTGGCAATTGCGGCATCACTGGAAAATAGCGGCAGGCAGCAGCCTGACCATTGTGGAACATCTATGCTGTACTGGTGCAGGGCTGGGTAACATTTACCGCAGTATTGATCTGGAAAGCGACAGTGAACTGAACTGGTTGACCATGCAGCAGGCCGGTAACGAGTTTGCGCTGCTGCAGCATAATCATCTTCTGCAGCAGCAGAGCTCCAGCTGCAGGCAATGGAATCTGGATCTGGGTGCACGGCTGAGCCGCCAGGAAACCAGGGTAAGTCTTACCGAAAAGCAGGCCAATTACCACTATGGAGGATTGTTGCTGGGACAGCAGCGTCAGCACCGTGATCAGCAGGTATTGGTTATGCACGATGCTGCTGATTGCAGCAGCCGGCAGAATTACCGCAGTGTACTGGCAGGTCACGCACGCGGTGTAGTCAATACTGCAGCCAGAGTTGCGGCAGGAGCAGATGGCAGCGATGTGCAGCAGAACACTGCGAGTATGCTGCTGAGTAACACTGCGGAAATGGATGCCAAGCCGGAGCTGGAAATCCATGCTGATGAAGTGGTGGCCAGTCATGGTGCAACCATTGGGCAGCTGGATGAAGAAGCATTGTTTTATCTGCGCAGCCGGGGTATCGATCAAGGGTTTGCCAAGCAGATGCTGATTGCCGGTTTTGTCAATAAAATCGTAACCGGGATTAGTGATGCCAAACTGGCAGCATATGCCCAGGCACAGGTCCAACAGCAGCTGGAGCATTTGCTATGAATGCCGTGATTCAGAAAGATACAATCAACAACGGTGCCTGGCGTGAAGATTTCCCGACGCTGCAACGTACAGTCCATGGCAAGCCGCTGGTTTATTTTGATACAGCTGCAACCGCTCAGCGCCCGCGCCAGGTATTGGATGCGATGGACCAGTTTTATCGCCTGCACAATGCTAATGTGCACCGTGGTGTGCATTCCCTGAGCGGTGAGGCGACAGATCTGTTTGAGCAGGCCAGGCAGTTACTGGCCAGGTATATCAACGCAGCCAGTGAACGCGAAGTGATTTTTACCCGCGGAACTACTGAGTCAGTCAACCTGGTCGCACAGGCATATGCACGTCCGTTGCTGCGTCCGGGGGACCAGGTGGTGATAACGCATATGGAACACCATTCCAATATCGTGCCCTGGCAGATGGTTTGCGAGCAAACGGGTGCTGAATTGAAAGTTATCCCGGTATTGGATGATGGCCAGCTGGATATGCAGGCAGTGCCTGATCTATTGACCGATAACACCAAAATACTCGCACTGGCCCACGTATCCAATGCTTTGGGTACCATCAACCCGGTTGAGCAGATATGCCGGTTGGCCAGAGAACGCAATATCACAACTTTGCTGGATGGCGCGCAGGCTATGCCGCACCTGAAAGTGGATGTGCAGGCAATTGACTGTGATTTCTACACCGTATCCGGACATAAAATGTACGGACCAACCGGTAGCGGCATTTTGTATGGGCGTGAGGCCATTCTGGATGCCATGCAGCCATGGCAGGGTGGTGGTGAAATGATTCGTACGGTGACTTTTGAGGAGACCACCTATAACGACTTACCCGCCAAGTTCGAAGCCGGAACCCCTAATATTGCCGGCGCCATCGGTCTGGGTGCTGCGGCCGATTACCTTCAAACACTGGGTCTGAACAACATCGCTGCACATGAGCAAGTCCTGCTGCAGCATGCCACCGGTTGTTTAAAACAGGTTGAGGGATTACGTATTATCGGTGAGGCGCCGGATAAGGCCAGCGTTATTTCGTTTGCTGTTGATGGTGTTCACCCGCATGATTTGGGCACCATTGTGGATCATGACGGTTTTGCCATTCGCACCGGGCACCACTGTGCCATGCCTTTGATCAAACGCTTCGGGTTACCGGCCACTGCCCGTGTTTCTCTGGGTTTGTACAACACCATTGAAGAACTTGACGCATTTGTCCCTGCCTTGCAGAAAGCCTGCAGGATGCTTTTGTGAGTAATGCCATGAGTGATTGGATTGCAGTAGCGGATGTACACGACCTGAGTCCAGGCAACTTCAAAGTGGTGCCTGCTGAAGACACTGATATCGCTGTATTTAATATCGATGGTGATTTTTATGCGATCGAAGATGTCTGCACGCATGATGGCGGTCAACTGACCGGTGGCGGCCGGGAAGGATGTCAGCTGATCTGTCCACGGCATGGCGCAAGATTTGATATCAAAACCGGCGAGGCACTCAGTGCGCCTGCTTATGAGCCCACTGCAGTATTCCCGGTAAAAATAGAGGACGGAAAAGTCTACACCCGCGATGATCGCTGGGATTGATATAGCGTTTAACCGAACCAGCCGGAGACATGCCGGCCCCAATCATACCGGCGAATTGCCGCCGGCCTTCAGCTTAAATAGATAGCCTAATCAAACGAAAACAGCCGCCTGAAAAAGCCCCGGTTCTCCCGGCTTTTGCCTGTGAGGAATGGATGAGTGGGATCATTTAATTCCAGGATGCCTTTAGCATCAGCGGCCAGCTCGGTCATTTCAAGTTTTTCATAGGCATTGGCCAAAACAGCCAGAGCATCATTGGTCGGTGGTGTGCCAGGGTAGGTTTCCAGTACATATTTGGCGCGACTGACAGCAGCAATGTAGGCTTTGCGCCGGATGTAGTATTCCGCTACAGCAATTTCATAGGCAGCCAGATTATTACGCAGGAAGACCATCCTTTGACGGGCATCCGGGGCATAACGGCTTTGCGGATAGCGTCGCAGTAGTTCGGAAAAACCGTCGAAAGACTGGCGTGACAGAGATTGATCGCGGGTGGCGATGCGTTCCGGGAACAGGTTGCTTAAGAAACCGATATTCTGGTCATAATAAGTCAGGCCACGAAGGTAGTAGGCATAGTCCACATTGGGATGCGTAGGGTAGGTTCGGATAAACCGGTCCACCGTTGCGGAAACATTTTCGGGTTCCCCGGCTTTATGGTAAGCATAAGCCAAATCCAGCTGCCCCTGCTCTGCATAGCGACCGAATGGAAAACGGTTGCGCAGTTGTTTATAAAGAATAATCGCCTGACCATAATCACGGGCACTGAGTGATGATCTGGCGGCATCATACAGCTGCGCAGCTTCACGATCATCTTCAAGCAGCTCACTATCGCCGCCGCAGCCACCGAGGATAAGCGCGACAGACAGCAACAGGCAGTAAGTGATTCGATGCAGAATGTATCGATTGGTCATATGAATCTCGGTCAGTAATACTATATTGTCAGTTTACCTGCTGACGGGTTTATCATGCCAGTGCCATCAGCTGGAATGAATGGAAAAACTACTCTTAATGACAGAGCAGATATCAAAAACGGCATCAGTCCCCGCACAATACGCTGGCCAGCGTTTGGACCAGGTGGCTGTACAGTTGTTCAGTGGCTTTTCGCGCGGCCAGCTGCAGCAATGGATTCGTGACGGGCTGCTGACAGTCAACGGCAGTGCGGTGGCCAAACCCAATTTCCGGCTGGCCGGGTCCGAGCAGTTGCACCTGAATGCTGAATTGACAGCACATGGTGATGATCTGCCCGAAGATATTCCACTGGAAATATTATATGCCGATGAATATTTAATGGTGGTTAACAAACCACCGGGCATGGTGGTGCACCCAGGCGCCGGTAATCCGGATGGAACACTGGTCAATGCGTTGTTGAATCACGATCCGGGTCTGGCAGTTCAACCCCGTGCTGGCATTGTTCACAGACTGGATAAAGACACCAGCGGCGCATTGCTGGTGGCACGTAATGATGCAGTGCGTCAATTGTTGTCGGCTATGCTGAAAGCGAGAGATATCCATCGTTATTATCTGGCACTGGTTTGGGGGAGGCCGGATCAGCAGGGAACAATCGACTTGCCGCTGGGGCGGCACCCTGTTGACCGGGTTCGCATGGCAGTGCGGCCGGCGCATGATCACACGGCGCGTCAGGCAGTCACGCATTTCCGGCTGGGTAAAAGCTTCAACGGCGTCAGCCTTCTGGAAGTTAAGCTGGAGACTGGCAGGACACATCAGATCAGAGTGCATTTGACGCATCAGGGCTTTCCATTGGTTGGTGATCAGGTGTATCAGCGTAAAAACACTGTCAGCCGGTTGGATGATTCACCTGGTTTACAGCATCAGCTCAATCATTTTCCGCGCCAGTGCCTGCATGCCTTTAAATTGCAATGGGTGCATCCGGTTACTGATGAGGAGTTGCAGGTAGAGGCACCATTACCGGAAGATTTCAAGGGATTGCTGGGGCAGCTGGAGTGCAGTTGATCGAGTGCATAAAACCGGACTGGCCGGCACCGCACAATGTGCAGGCTATGGCGACCACCCGTTTGTATCCAGGTGGTATTAGTGAAGGAAACTATATCAACTTCAATCTTGGCATATACAGCGGTGATTCACCTGCCGCGGTAAGCGCGAACCGGGATAAACTGGCTGAAGATATCTCGGGCCAGCCGCTTTGGTTGCATCAGGTGCATGGCAGATCGGTTATTGATGCAGGCGAACATTTCGAAGACATCCAGGCTGATGGCTGTGCAGCATTTGCCCCAAACCAGGTTTGTACCGTACTTGCTGCCGATTGCCTGCCGGTGCTGTTATGTGACAGGCAAGGCAGTTGCGTTGCCGCTGTACATGCTGGCTGGAGAGGTCTGCATGCCGGAATTCTGCAACAGGCGGTTATGAAAATGCGGGTACCCTCTCAGTCTCTGCTGGCCTGGCTGGGCCCGGCCATCAGCCAGCAGCATTATGCTGTAGACGAAGATTTCAGAGAGCGGTTTGTTGCTGATAATGCTGATTATGCCGCCGCTTTTGCCCGTCTCAGCAGACAATGGCATGCAAACCTTTATGATATTGCACGAATACAATTAGATGCGGCCGGTGTCGCAGGTATTTATGGAGGAGGTTTTTGTACTTTTGCAGACAGTCAGCATTTTTATTCCTACCGGCGCGACGGGCAAACAGGCCGGCAGGCATGCCTGATCTGGATGCGATGAGACATAAACTGCCTGGTTTCGGCTTACTGTTCTCAGCTGGCTTTTTATTGGTTTGTCTGTTGGCAATGTCTGCGGCAGCTCAGGCAGATAGTGAATGGGCGGGCTCAGACAGTTGCATCGACTGCCATCAGGATCGCTACGATACCTGGTATAAGACATACCACAGAACCATGACTCAGACTGCTACTGCAGGAACTGTGAGAGGTAAGTTCGATGGTGTACCAGTGACTTACTGGGGAGTAACGGTCAGGCCGGTCACTCGCAATAATCAGTACTGGTTTGATTATTATCTTCCTGGTGAGACTCAGCCGTTTGCACAGTATCGGATTTTTCGGACAGTGGGTTCGCACCGCTATCAGCAATATCTGACGCAGGTTGAAGATGCCGCTGATAATTATTACCGGTTGCATTTGCTATGGCATATTCAGGATCAACGCTGGGTGCATATGAATGGTGCGTTTTTGAGTCCGGATGAACAGGGCTTTGACGATAATGTCGCGTTGTGGAATCACAATTGTATTTTCTGCCACAACACCGGTCCGGATCCAAATATGCAGAATTATCAAGAACTGCAGCAGCAGGCAGATCGCGGGATTCCAATTGATCTGGAACGGCAGTCTCTTTACCGCTCGGAAGTCAGTGAGCTGGGTATTGCCTGTGAAACCTGCCACGGACCTGGTGCACAGCATGTCAGTATTAATCGCAATCCGGTTAAGCGCATGTGGAACAGTCTCAGGGGGCGTGATTCAACCATCATTAATCCTGACAGGCTGGAGCAGCAACGAAGTGTGCAGGTTTGTGGGCAATGTCATGGTCAGCGGACCCCGGCTACCGGTGACCTGGCGCGTGAGTGGGTGCATGACGGGCCAATTTACCGGGCTGGTGATGACCTGCTGGAGGGTGTCAGTCTGGTCTGGCGGGACACCAGTATTCCAGGGGACAGTAAACCTGACCGCTATCGCTTGAGGTTTTGGCCGGATGAAACGCCCCGGCTGAGTGCCTACGAATATCAGGGCCTGCAACAGTCCCGCTGTTATGTCGAAAGCGATGCTTTGACCTGCAATACGTGTCACAGCATGCATGGTGGTGATCCTGAAGGCATGACCACTGAATGGCAGCGTAGCAACGGGCCATGCCTGGAGTGTCATCAGGAATACAGCGACGATATTAGCGGACACACCAAGCACACAGCTGACAGCAGCGGCTCGCAATGCAGTAACTGTCATATGCCTAAGATTGTTTATGGTGTCATGGCAATTCACCGCTCACACCGGATAGAAGTTCCCAACCCTCAGCAGAATGCAGCAAATCAGCGGCCCAATGCCTGCAATCAATGCCATATGGATAAGTCCACACTATGGGCAGCAGAGCAAACGGCCGCTTTATGGGAACAACCCCCGAAGGAGGTGTCAGCATTAAGCAGTGTGCCTGCAGGTGTCTATAATCTTTATGCCGGTGATCCGGTAGAGCGGGCAGTCAGTGCGCGGGCGTTGACAGAGGCTTTGCAGCAGGGTATCCAGCGGCCTGAATGGTGGGTGGATCATCTGTTGAGAGTTATGCAGGACGACGAATACCCGGCAGTGCGGCGGTTTGCTGCCCAGGCATTGCAAGTGGCCGCTGCCAGATTGGATGAGTCTGAACTTCTGGAGTTGCTGGATGATTTTGATTTTATTGCCGCTGCTGAACAGCGTGCCCTGGTGGTGCATGAACTGACTCAGCAATGGGGCTTGTCTGCGGGTAAATATCTCCATTCACCCATGGCTAAGGGGTTGGACATGTCATTGATCAATACGCTTCAGCAACAGGGCAGGTTGAATTCAGTGGGAATCAGCGTCGGGGAATAAACTGGAACCATTGCCAATTAGTATTTGATTTGTGATATAAATACTAAGTTGTATTAAAAAATTGGTGGTGGTGTCATGAAAAAGAAATTTTTGTGGGTTTTTGCGATTGTTCCATTGTTTTTGATTACGGCACAGTCAGCGTGGTCACAAAATGCTGTTCAACAGTCTGCCTGGGTGGTTAAATTCGAGGAACCCGGCCTGTTGGACTACACCGGCGGGGTCAATGGTATCAGCGCTACTCAGCCGGCTGGCGGCAGTAAACTCAATAGCCGCAGTTCAGCGGCGATAGCCTATTCGGATTACCTGACGGAATTAAAAGATCAACGGCTGGGTTCTTATGAGCAGCAGCTTTCCAGAAGTATACGTCCCCGGCATCATTACCGCGCTACTCAGCACGGATTACTGCTGGACTTATCTGCAGCTGAAGCACAACAGTTACGCGATATGCCAGGTGTGATCAGCGTTACCCGTGAGCCGGTTTTACAACTCGACACAGAACGTGGCCCGGGTTGGATTAATGCACCAATGATGTGGGACGGAACATCAGCGCCGGACAGTCTTCCTCATTTAGGTGAGGGTGTCGTGATCGGTGTTATTGACGGTGGAATTAACAGTGACCACCCGGCCTACGCAGAAGTAGGCCCGGTCGATAGTTATGTACATATCAATCCACTGGGTGACGGTGTTCATATCGGGCATTGTATCGGCAGTCCTGATGCCAACAATGGACCCAATGCACCCATCCAGTGTAATAACAAACTGATAGGCGCCTGGGCATTTACCAATGCCACTGACACCGATGCGCCTGAAGACAACGTCGGCCATGGAAGTCATACTGCAGCTACCTCTGGGGGCAATATCCAAAATGGACCGTATTTCGAAACGGCAAGTGATACCTCAATCGGTGTTGGTCAAATCTCTGGTGTAGCCCCGCATGCGAATATCATTGCTTACGATGTTTGTGAAACGAATACCTGTAGCGCGACATCAGCGGGCATTGATCAGGCAATTTTAGATGGCGTGGATGTCATCAATTTTTCAATCAGTGGCGGTAATAACCCATGGGTTGATAACGACCGGATATTCCTGGATGCAGTCAACACCGGCATTATCGTAGCTGCATCAGCAGGTAATACACGAGATGACAACCCAAATCCAGAAGGCGATGTGGCTCACCTGGGTCCGTGGGTAATGACAGTAGCCGCCAGTACTCATGATCGTGACGGTTCAGCACAGTTGACCAGCATGAGTGGCGGTAACAGCCCACCAGCGGATATGGATGGCAGCACACTGTCAGGCGGTCTTGGTCCTGCCACGGTGGTTTACGCAGGTGACTTCAGCAATGGCGACCCGGACCCTGAGCAATGCCTCAATCCATTTCCGCCGGGTACCTGGACTAATGGTGAAATTGTACTTTGTGACCGCGGTACCATTGCCCGTGTACAAAAAGGTGTAAATGCCCTAGCAGGTGGCGCCGGCGGTATGATCCTGGCTAATGTTGATGGCGGTACATCCGGCACCAACCCTGATTTCCATGTTTTACCCGCTATCCATGTGGATATCGCGGAAGGCAATTTACTGCGTGCCTGGCTGGCGTCTGGAGCAGGTCATCAGGGTGTGATAGTTGGCCCCAGTGGCGGCGGCAACCCGGCTACTGCTGATGTGTTGGCCGGATTCAGTCTGCGCGGTCCCAACCGCTCATTCGATGTAACCAAACCGGATATTACCGGCCCGGGAGTCAGCATTATCGCAGCAGATACCGATGATACATTGACTCCTCCTGGCAGTTCAGAGCTGGCCTTCAGAAGTGGTACGTCAATGTCCAGCCCGCATTTGGCAGGTTCTGCGGCATTAATACGCCAGGCCCATCCCGGCTGGAGTGTATCGGAAGTCAAATCAGCCCTGATGATGACCTCGGCACGCACCAACAAAAAAGAAGACAACATAACCCCGGCCACGCCTGATGATGTGGGCAACGGACGTGTTGACCTGTCAGTGGCAGCGTTGTCAGGTATGGTGATGAATGAAACATTCGACAACTATCTGGCTGCCAATCCAGGCACCGGCGGTAACCCCGAAACCCTGAACATACCCAGTGTTCGCAGTACCTCATGTAACCCTACGTGTAACTGGACACGGGTAATTAATGCAGGGCAGGCAATTGATACTGAATGGATGGCCAGCACTGAAACTGACGGCTTTACCCTTAATGTAACGCCTTCCAGCTTTACACTGGCATCCAGAGATATCATTCTTCGCGACAATATGGAAAATCCGGGTCCCGGACAGCCGCCGGCCAGCTCTTCACAGACTGTGCAAATCAGTGCCAGTGGCGTCAGTTCCGGTAACTTGATGACTTTTGGGTTTGTATTGTTCGATGAGCAGGGCGCTTTGGCACCACAGGCCAGCATCAGTGTTGCCGTCAGTCAGACACTGCCGGATGATCCGCCTGAATAATTGATTTTAATCTGTCTCAGATTTGCAACCGGCGCTGTAAAGCGCCGGTTTTTTTTTATGCAAGTTTGATTATGAATCAGCTTTTGCAGCTACTCCAGGAAATCCCAAGATTCAGAGTGGTAGCATTGTCGTTCTGATTATTGGTTTCGTTTTAATCAACTTAATGCGACGGCAAATTTAGTTTCGAGTAATATCTGCACTTCTGGCTCGGCAAATTCAGGCAAGAATTTATATAAGTCATCAGGTGGTTGTAATAGCTGGAACCGGGTGATACTGATCAAAGCCATACAAATAAAATAAGCCCGCTGATAAGCTTAGCGGGCTTGGATCGCTTGGATTGTAGAATAATCCTGATCAGGCTTGCCGATTACTCCACTTCCATCCCGTCAATGAAAAACACTTCCGAGAGCACGGCCGGACCACCCTGAAACAAAATCACGCCATCATCCGGTGTGTTGTCACCTAAAATTCCGTCGCTCAAGGTAAACGTCCAGGTGTTTCCAGTGACGGTTGCCCCCGGCAGCTGCTGCCAGACGAAACGTTGCTCATCAGGAAACTCCAATGCGTAGGCTCGAATCTGTGCACTGGGTTCGAAACTGCGTTCATGGTAAATCAAATCAATGGTAGCCGACTCACAATCCGGGATACGCAGTTGAATACCGTTAAACGGTAATGTATAGCCATCCTCAAGAGGGATGCTGCCTACAGTATCCAGCCCGGTAACATTTTCCAGGCTGGTGCAATTGCCGGACTGAGGGGTAACTACAGCAGTGATATATTCACTGAGACCGCGGCTGGTACCGATAATCGGTGCAGAAGACACGTTATTCTGGTTGGAATCCTGCATGCCATCCAGATTACCGTCACCACCGTTGGGCGCATTGTTTTCAGAGAGATCCGGAACACCGTCCACATCCATATCCGGCAATTGCTCAAAGCTTTGTACACTGCGGGTTGTGCCTGCATGGATGATCAGGTTTGCACCGCTGTTATCCAGCGCCAGCTTGGTGGATACCGCTGTAGCGGGAAAGCCGATACTGATTGACTGCCATGTGGCGCCGCCATCGGTGCTGCGGGAAACACCGCCGTCACCATTGGATAACGGGTCGGTCACCGCGGCATAAACATCACCGGTAGCCGGATCAACTGCCAGA
>JANQPN010000071.1 GCA_028289455.1 Wenzhouxiangellaceae bacterium | reverse complement strand
TCGACCTGCCGGCCATGCAGACCATAGCGATTGACCAGGCCCTGCAGGCTGGCGGACAGCATATCCAGGTTAGTGACATCGGCATACATGGTATTGGAGCGGCAAAACGGGATACGCACCCCGCCGACAATGGCTACTCTGCGTGTGGCTTGACCGTTCATGCGGCTTCTCCTGAGGCTTGACTGTTAAGGTAGTGCATTGGGCCGCCCCGGAACGGCGCAAAACCGGTTCCGAAGATCAGACCGGCGTCCAGCAGGTCATCATTGGCAACAATCTGGTCCTTGGAGCAGGCTTTGCATTCATCCAGGTACGGCTGGATCAGTTCACGCGCAATATTCTCCAGGTCATGTCCTTCAATGGTGCTGCTGTCACGCTGCGGTTTGCCTTTTTCCCAGGTGTAGAAACCGCGTCCGGATTTTTTACCCAGATTGCCGGCATCAACATACTTCTGCAAAAACTTGGCTTTGTCGCCGTCCGGGTCAATGCCTACGGTTTTGATTACCGACAGGCCGACGTCCAGTCCTACGGTATCGGCCAGCTCCACCGGGCCCATCGGCATACCGAACTGTACTGCCGCTTTGTCGATGGCTTCTTTGGGCGTGCCGTGTTGATAAATGTCCATGGCTTTGGCCATATAGGGAGCCAACACACGGTTAACCAGAAAGCCGGGGCTGGATTTTGTCGGGAGTGGAAATTTGCCGATCTGTTTAGCAAAACTGGCGCCTTTTTTGACCCATTCGGTTTTGGTCAGCGCCGAGTCGTACACAATTTCGACCAGAGGCATTTTGGCTACCGGATTGAAATAATGCAGCCCGATCAGTCTTTCCGGTTTCTTCAATGCACTGGCCAGTTTATCCAGCGGCAGAGCAGACGTGTTGGTGGCCAGCACTGCATGTTTCTGTAAACGGGGCTCCAGCTCTTTGAAAAGCGCCTGTTTGGCTTCAAGATTTTCAAAAATAGCTTCGATGATGACATCAGCACGCGCTACCCCGGCGCCTTCAATATCAGGCCGTAATCTGGCCATGGCTGCTTTAACTTTGGCATCTTTGCGCAGTTTTTTACGGAACAGCGATTTGGCGCGCTTCAGCGCCGGCTCGATATATTTCATTTCACGGTCCTGTAGGGTAACCTCCAGGCCTTTCAGGACACACCATGCTGCTATATCACCACCCATTACGCCGGCACCGATGACATGCACCCGTTTGGCACTGAAATCAGCAGCCTTACCCTGAGCTTTGAGATCTTCCATCAGCCGGAAAACACGGCGCAGATTGCGTGAAGTTTCGCCAATCAGCAGTTCCGGTACATTTTCAATTTCTGCGCGCAACATGGCGACCTTGTCATCACCGTAATCTTCCCAGGCATCGATCAGCTTGTAGGGGGCAGGGTAGTGTTCCGGACGTGCCTTGGCAGCAGTTTTCTTGCGCATGATATTAGCCAGCATTTTTCTGCCGGGTCCGGTATTGGTGAGCTTGCCCAGCATGCCTGCGCCTTTGTTTTTACGCTTACGCAATACTGCCCGGCGGGCAGCCCAGCGCAGTGTCTGGTGTTTTCCAACCAGCTGATCGACCAAGCCCATGCCTTTGGCCGCTCCAGCCCGCAGCATACGACCGGTTAACATGATTTCCATGGCTTTCTGGCCACCCATCCGTTGCGGCGAGCGGGCGGAACCACCGAAGCCGGGATAAATGCCCAGGTTGACTTCAGGGAAACCGATACGCGTGCTGTCGACATTCTTGGCGATGATCCAATCAAAGCACAAGGCCAGTTCCAGACCGCCACCCAGACAATAACCTTCAAAGGCTATCGCAGTAGGGAACGGCAGTTTTTCGATTCGGGTAAACAGGTCATGAATCTGTCCCAGAAACTGCCGGCCTTCACTGAGATCCGTGACCTGGTCAAATTCACTGACATCGGCGCCAACGATAAACTGACCGCTTTTGCCGGACATTAATATCAGCCCGGCCGGCGGGTTTTGTTCCAGGTCACTGATGATGCTGTCCAGTTCTTCCAGCACAGCGCGGCTGAGGGCATTGGTGGATTCTCCGGCACGATCAATATACAGCCAGGTGACATTGTCGATATCTTTTTCCAGACGCCAGTGCTGGTGTCTGCTGGTGCTGGCGGGCTTGCGCACAGTCTTCTTGGCCGTCTTTTTCCTGGTCGTTTTTTTACTCATGCTAGGGTTCCAGATAAGGAATGGGTTAATTCAGCGGTTCTCTTAGATATCAGGGCAGATATTTTGGTTGCAATTATATCAGGGAATTTGAATACCAAATGTGCGTAAAGCCATGCTTACGGCAATCATCGGCAGCCCAATCAGAGCGGTCGGGTCATCGCTGCGCAGTGCTGTAAATAAACTGATACCCAGAGCTTCGGACTTGAATGCGCCGGCACAATCCAGTGCCGGTTCTTGCTCGATATACCGCGAGACTTCTGAGCTGCTGAGTCGGCGGAAACGCACTTCAGTCGGCACCATGCCCGTCTCCAGTTCACCCTGTTCGCTATGCCACAGACAATAACCACAATAAAAATAAACGCTTTTACCCGAACATCTGGAGAGCATGTCATGTGCTTTGACCGGTGAGCCGGGCTTGCCGAGAATCTCGCCATCCAGAACCAGCGTTTGGTCAGAGCCGATGACCAGTGTGTTGCCGGTGCCGCTCAGTTTCGCACCGGTTTCCGCTTTCTCCCTGGCCAGGCGTTTTACATAGTCAACCGGCAGCTCATCAATGTGTGGAGTTTCATCGATATCAGGGCTGAGTGTGTGAAACTTAAGCTGCAGCCGTTGCAGCAGTTTTCGGCGGTATGGAGAAGAAGACGCCAGCACCAGTTTGGGTGCGGCCGAGGGGTTATCATTCATGCTGTGTATTGTAAAATACTGAGTCATAGTTTGCAGGTTGAATCCGGCTACAAAGAATATTGGCAAACAGCGTGAAAATGGTGACAATCTCTGTATTCCACGTTACAATTGACCGCTTATGTCCGCTAAGCGCATTGTGAACGCACGTAAACTGGCGGCGAGTCGATCCGAGCTGCAGGGAACCGTGCAAATACAGTCACTTACCGGTGCTCATGACCGGCTGGCTGATACCGGTGGTGAACTGGAATATACACTGGCTTTCCAGTATTCCGGAAGTGATCAGGATTCGCTGCCACAGGTTAATGTTGAGCTGCAGGCCGAGGTTAATCTGCTCTGTCAGCGCCAGCTGCAACCGTTCACGCAGCAGGTCAGTGCTGAATCACAGGTGGTGCTGGTTGCGGATGAAGCTCAAGCTGAGCAGGTGGTAGAGCATTATGAGCCGTTTGCCTGTTCGGATATTGAGCTGGATATCGAAGCCTTACTGGCTGAGGAATTACTGCTGGCCCTGCCGCTGGTAGCCATTGATCCGGCTGCAGAGAGGCTGCAGACAACAGTAGATGAACAAACCGGGGCAGGTGAACAGGATGATCATCCGTTTGCCGGCCTGGCGGCATTAAAGCAAAAGCTGGCCGCCAAAAAAGATTAATCAGGAGAATTTGAAATGGCTGTTCAAAAAAGTCGTAAAACCCCATCGCGTCGCGGTATGCGCCGTTCACACGATGCCATCAAAATGCCGACCTTGTCGACTGATCCCACCAGTGGTGAAATCCACCGGCGCCACCACATCACACCTGAAGGTTTCTATAAGGGCCGCCGGGTAGTGGCTGAAACTGTGGTGGAAGAACTGGACGACGAATAACCCGGAATAACCCGGCAGCTGTCCCGCCGGCAGGCCCGAAAGTTTTGGGCCGGTGTATGCATGGTGCATAATGTGGGTCCCGCCATCGCCTAGAATAATAAAACATGCGATATTCCAGAATTATCGGCACCGGTAGCGCATTACCTGAAAAGGTAGTGACCAATCATGACCTGGAAAAAATACTGGATACCAGTGATACCTGGATCCGGGAACGCACCGGTATATCCGAAAGGCGCGTGGCTGCCGATGGGCAGACCACCTGCGATCTGGCTGAGCAGGCCTGCAAGCAGGTTTTGGAACGTACCGGAGTGGATCCTAAAAGCATTGATCTGCTGGTTCTGGGGACTACCACACCTAATTTGATTTTCCCCAGTACCGCGTGCTTACTGCAGGACCGCCTGGGCATGCAGGAATGTGCAGCATTTGACGTCAATGCCGCGTGCTCCGGATTTATCTATGCACTGTCAGTTGCCGATCAGTTTGTCCGTAACGGTACAGTCAAGCGCGCACTGGTGGTTGGTGCGGAAACATTGACACGTATGCTTGACTGGTCTGACCGGTCTACCGCAGTGCTGTTCGCCGATGGTGCCGGCGCTGCGATTATCGAAGCCAGCGATGAGCCGGGTGTGTTGTCTACGCATATCCATGCGAACGGTGGTCATGCCAATCTGCTGTGCGCAGATGTCGGTGTTTCAGAAGGCTTTAAGCAGGGTGAGCCGCGTGGCGGCCTGAAGGTTCTGATGACCGGCAACGAGGTGTTCAAGGTTGCGGTCCGTACACTGGGCAGAATTGTCGATGAAACCCTTGAAGCCAATAACATGGATAAGGCAGATATAGACTGGTTGATCCCTCATCAGGCCAACTTGCGAATTATCCAGGCAACGGCGAAAAAGCTGAATATGCCGATGGAAAGGGTCATAGTGACTGTGCATAAGCATGGCAATACATCTTCGGCCTCGGTGCCGCTGGCGCTGGATGAAGCGATCAGCACCGGCCAGGTCAAACGGGGCGAAAACCTGCTGCTGGAAGCTTTCGGCGGCGGGTTCACCTGGGGCGCAGCCCTGATCAGATACTGATTTCTGAGATTACCAATGCAAAATACCGCTTTTCTTTTTCCCGGTCAGGGTTCTCAGTCTGTCGGCATGCTGGCCGATCTGGCTGAACAGTTTCCTGAAGTACGGGACAGCTTTGCCGAAGCCAGCAGCGTGTTGGGCTATGATCTATGGACGTTAACCCAGCAGGACCCGGACGGACAACTGAATGTTACCGAATATACCCAGCCGGCACTGTTAACCGCCGGTGTTGCGGTATGGCGGGCATGGTGTTCACAGAGTGAGAATCGGCCGCGACTGCTGGCCGGACACAGCCTGGGGGAATACACTGCGCTGGTCTGTGCCGGATCAATAGACTTTGCCGATGCTGTCGGACTGGTGGCTTTGCGAGGCCGGTTGATGCAACAGGCTGTGCCGGAAGGACGGGGCGGCATGGCGGCCATTCTTGGATTGGATGACGAGCAGGTCATCGGCCTGTGTGAACAGGTAAGCGGTGAGAATGATGACAGTGGCTGGCTGGTGTCGGCGGCCAATTTCAACGCTCCCGGCCAGGTAGTGGTTGCCGGTCAGTCGGAAGCGGTTGGTCAGTTGACCGAGAAAGCCCGTGAAGCGGGTGCCCGGCGTGCTCAGATCCTGCCGGTGAGCGTGCCTTCCCATTGTGAATTAATGCGCCCGGCGGCCGAGCAGCTGCATCAGGCGATGTTAGGGATAGACTGGCGTGTACCGCAAATCCCTGTGGTTCACAATGTGGATGCGGGCACGCATGAGGATATTACTGAAATGCAGCAGGCTCTGGCAGCCCAGCTGTATCGTCCGGTCCGTTGGACGGACAGTGTACTGGCACTGCAGTCAGCCGGTATTGATGCCTATGCTGAATGCGGTCCGGGTAAGGTTTTGGCCGGACTGATCAAACGTATTGGTAATGGCCGCGGCGCCCCCATGTCTGCACTAGCGCAGCCGGATGTTCTGCAGGAACTGGCGGCTGCTTGATAAAATACCTATCGGGAATCGGGAACAATGACGACCAACAGCTCTGATAACTCAGTCGGCCGGGTAGCACTGGTCACCGGTGCCAGCCGCGGAATCGGGGCTGCAATTGCTGATCATCTGGCGCATGCCGGACATAAGGTATTCGGCACGGCAACATCAGCTGCCGGTGCACAGGCAATTACCGAACGGTTGCAGCAGATAGACGGCGACTGTCACGGGCTGCAGCTTGATGTCAACGATGCTGAACAGATCAGCGCTGCATTGGCCAGCGTAGCTGAACAGGCCGGCGCTGCGCCGCAGATTCTGGTCAACAATGCCGGGATTACCCGTGACCAGCTGTTATTGAGGCTGGGGGAAGATGATTGGAATGCGGTGATCAACACCAATTTGCGTTCGGTATACCGAATGACCAAAGCCTGTGCCCGCGGCATGATGAAGGCGCGCTGGGGCAGGGTGATTTCAATCACTTCGGTTATCGGCAGTATGGGCAATGCGGGGCAGGCCAATTATGCAGCTGCCAAAGCCGGTATTACCGCATTTTCAAAATCAATTGCCCGTGAAATAGGCAGTCGTGGTATTACCGTGAATGTGATTGCCCCCGGATTTATTGAAACCGATATGACTGATGCCCTGGATGAAGCACAGCGCAGTGCTCTATTAAAGGACATACCGGTCAACCGCCTCGGTCAGCCGGATGATATCGCCGCTGCCGTAGATTTTTTGTGCTCAGACGCCGCCGGTTACATAACCGGTGCTACATTGCACATCAACGGCGGAATGTACATGAGCTAGGCGATACAGCAACCATTGGTTATCAGTCATGTGTGCTGATAACGGGTTGAACGTCTGGCAGTAAACACAGCAGTTCACTACAATATGCTGCTGATCATTTAACCATTGCAACTGAACAGGAAGCAAAACTTATGAGCAACATTGAAGAACGCGTAACAAAGATTGTTATCGAACAACTGGGCGTTAAGGAAGACGAAGTAACGCCAAGTGCCTCTTTTGTTGATGATCTGGGTGCGGATTCTCTGGATACCGTTGAGCTGGTAATGGCTCTTGAAGAGGAATTCGAGTGTGAAATCCCCGATGAAGAAGCTGAGAAGATCACCAACGTTCAACAGGCAATAGACTACGTCAAGAACAACGCTTCTTAAGCGCTGCTGACCTTCAGATACCAGCTCTATTATGCGTAGCGAACGTCGGATAGTCGTTACCGGCCTGGGGATCATTTCTCCAGTCGGCAACAGTATTGAAACTGCCTGGGACAGCATCGTCAACGGCCGTAGCGGCATTGGTCCGTTAACGGAATTCAGTGACGATGGATTGAGCAGTCAGATTGCAGGTGAAATCAGGGATTTTGATCCGGTTGAATGGGTCGGTCCCAAAGATGCCCGTAAATATGACACTTTTATCCACTACGGGATGGCGGCAAGCATCCAGGCAATCGACGATTCCGGGATAGATTTCAGCGCGTATGATACCGAGCGTTTCGGCGCCCTGATCGGTGCCGGTATCGGTGGCATCAAGACCATCGAAGATACCCATGCAACCTACGTCAAAGGTGGTGCACGCAGAGTATCGCCATTTTTTGTTCCGGCTACCATCGTCAATATGATCGCCGGGCTGGTATCGATCAAATACAATCTGAAGGGACCAACTTTCAGCATTGTCTCAGCTTGCACTACCGCCAATCACAACATTGGTGAAGCAGCTCGCATGATTGCCTACGGCGATGCCGATGTAATGATCGCCGGTGGTGCTGAATATGCCACCACGCCTACCGCTATGGGCGGTTTTGCTTCTGCCAAGGCTTTGTGTTCAGCCTTTAATGACAATCCGGAAGCGGCCAGCCGTCCATGGGATCAGGACCGTGCAGGGTTTGTATTGGGCAATGGTGCCGGTGTGATGATTCTGGAAGAGCTGGAATTTGCGCGTCGTCGCGGCGCACAAATTTATGGTGAACTGGCGGGCTTTGGCATGAGCAGTGATGCACATCATATTACCCAGCCGCCGGAAGGTGGTGAGGGTGCATCACGCAGTATGCGCAATGCGCTGACGGATGCCGGTATTAATGCAGAAGATGTTGATTACATCAATGCGCATGGAACTTCCACACCACTGGGTGATCAGGCGGAAAGTGATGCGGTCAAAACCTGTTTCGGTGATCACGCCTATCAGTTGGCGGTCAGTTCTAGCAAATCAATGACCGGTCACCTGCTTGGTGCTGCCGGCGGTATTGAGTCCATTTTTACAGTGCTGGGAATGCGCGATAACATTGCCATGCCGACGATAAACCTGGATAACCCCAGCGAGGGCTGTGACCTGAACTACGTGCCCAACAGCGCACAGCAGAGAGATATCAGGGTGGCGATGTCCAATTCGTTCGGATTTGGCGGCACCAACGGCACGCTGCTGTTCAAAAAGCTGGATTAATCTTCCGTTTAACAGATATAGCTTTGCAGCATGCGGACTAGCCGAATAAAGCGCTGCCGCGATCAACACTGGTTCAGTTGCAGCCTGCAGACTTCTGCAGGTCTGATCGAGATTCATCAGCAGCACCCTGAACAGTTCCCCTTCCTGCTGGAAACGGCCATGGGCACCCATGGTCAGCACCGTTATTCCATGCTGTTTGCCGCTGCTGAAGAGCAGCCCATCAGCTTGTCGTTTGAGCAGCTGACCAGAGCTGATCAGCCGGGCTTTCTGGAACGTCTGGATGCTGCCTATCAGGCGTGTCACCATCAGGACAATGGCGGCCTGCCATTTATCGGCGGATGGTTTTTGTTGCTGGGTTATGAGCTGGCAGGCGAGGTGGAGCCGAGTCTGCAATTAAACAGGCCAGAGCAGGCGCAGCCTGTGGCCATGGCCTGGCGCTGCGATGCCGCCGTCATTATTGACCATCAGCAGCAAACCCGGACACTGATTGCGGAAAGCCGGCAGCGTCTGTCTTCGTTACATGCCCTGATTGAACAGACACCGGCGTTTCATGCGTCGTCAATCAATTCGCCGCAATGGCAAATTCATGCTGATTCCGGAGAAAGTTTTTGTGATGGCGTGCGCCGCATCCAGGAATATGTGCGTGCCGGAGACGTGTTTCAGGTGAATTTATCACGCGGCTGGCATGCCAGGCCGAATAATCAGGGACGATATGACCAGGCTTTTGCCGTGGAAATATATCGGGCTCTGCGACAGGCCAATGCGGCGCCGTTTGCCGGTATGGCCAGGGTTAATGACAGTGTGGTTTTAAGCTCATCCCCCGAAAGGCTGCTGGAAATCGATGGTGGCCGGGCACAAACCCGCCCGATAGCTGGCACCCGTCCGCGCGGGCGTGACGCAGATGATGATCAGCGCCTGTCAGATGAACTGTTGGCCCACCCTAAGGAACGGGCAGAACACATCATGTTGATTGACCTGGAGCGCAATGACCTGGGCAGGGTGTGTGTTCCCGGCAGTATCGAAGTTAATGAACTGATGATCAGGGAAAGTTATACCTCGGTACATCATATTGTTTCCAATGTTCGCGGACAGCTGCGAACTGATGTAACACCCGGACAGGCCATTGCTGCGATGTTTCCCGGTGGCACCATTACCGGGTGTCCGAAAGTACGCTGTATGGAAATTATTGCCGAACTGGAAAACGCCGGCAGGGGTGTGTACACCGGTGCGATGGGCTATCTCAGCCGGCATGGACGGTTGGATTTGAATATTCTAATCCGCAGTATGCTCTGGCAAAACGGCACGCTGCACTGGCGCACCGGCTGCGGGATTGTGGCGGATTCGGAGCCCGACGCAGAACTCGCAGAAACTGAGGCCAAGGCAGCAGGAATGCTGAAAGCGCTGACTATGATAGGTCAACCGGGTGGCAAGACATAATGCTGCTTAATGGGAAACCCGCCGATTCGGCTTTATGGAATCGCGGGCTGGCATTTGGTGACGGTGTGTTTGAAACCATCACTTTCCGGCACCAGCGGGCCCCGCTATGGGATTGGCATATGCAGCGTATGCGGCATGCCTGTAAAACCTTGCAGATTGAACAGCCTGATCAAGAAATACTGCACCGGCAGTGCCTGCAGCTGCTGCAGCAGCCCTCAGGTGTAATTCGGATTAATCTCGTGCGTCGTCACAGCCGGAGCAGCAATCCAATGCTGGGCGCCTACAGCTCGGCAGCCGGTATTAACGCTGCTGACAGTATTCTGGTTTATCGTCCGTTGCCTGAAGCCGCAGTCAATGGGCTGACGACAGCCTGGGGCAGTATGCGGTTATCCCGGCAGCCACTAACCGCAGGCATTAAGCATCTGAATCGCCTGGAGCAGGTAATGGCCGCCCGTGAAGCAGATATTCTGGGGGTGGATGATCTGCTGCTGCAGGATACCGACGGCAATGTGATAGAGGCCATCAGCAGCAATCTGCTGGTTTATGATCATTCCGGTTGGGCTACACCCTGCCTGCATCATTCCGGTGTGGCCGGTGTCATGCGACAATGGTTGCTGGATCATCAACTGATTACAGAACGCACCATGCGGGAACCGGATATTTCACAGGCAGAGGCACTGGCATTATGCAACTCGGTACGTGGACTGCAGCCGATCTTCCAACATGCGGGACGGACATACGCTGATGCCGGCTTAGCGGAATTGCAATCTGCAATTCAGCCGCTTGGTTTGTAACAGGTTATGCGCTGGCTGATAAGCATATTAATGGCTGGGCTGCTGATTGCGGCGTTATTGCTGTTCCTGGGTTGGCGTGAATATCAGACGTTTATGGAAACCCCGCTGGATACTGGTGATGACACTGATCAGGTGTTTATTCTATCGCCGGGTACCAGTTATCCTGCAATGGTGGCGCAACTGACTGCAGCAGGTTACACCGAAGGCAGCTGGCATTGGAGGTTGCTGGGTAAGCTGCATCAGCCGGTACTGAAGGCTGGAGAATACCGTATTGCAGCATCAACGACGCCCCTGCAATGGCTGCAACAGTTGCAGCGTGGTGAGGTCATCCAGCACCGTTTTACCATTATCGAGGGGTGGACCACACGCGAACTGCTGGCCCGGCTGGCCCAGCAGCCTTTGCTGGAGCCTGAAAGCCGGGAATTGTCCGGTGAAGCTATACTGGCTGCGATCAGTACACCGCAGACGACAGACTGGTTGCTAAGCGGTATGCAGCTGAATAACGAAATCCCCGACTATGCAATCCTGGAAGGGCTGTTCCTGCCGGAAACCTACAGTTTTCACCGTGGTGAGAGCGATCTTGATCTGCTGCGCCGCGCTCATCAGGCATTATTGGATAGTGTCGAGCAGAGTTGGACTAGCCTGATTACAGCCGAAGTACCCCTGGAGAACCCTTATCAACTGCTCACATTGGCTTCCATCATTGAGAAAGAAACCGGTGTAGCTGCAGAACGTGAACAAATTGCCGGTGTATTTGCCCGCAGGCTGCAACGCGGTATGCTCCTGCAAACCGACCCTACGGTTATCTATGGCATCGGTGAGCAATATGACGGCAATATTCGCCGCCGGGATCTGGAAACCGATACCGCCTACAACACCTATACAAGAGCCGGGCTGCCACCTACACCGATTGCGCTGGCCGGCGCTGCCGCCATTCAGGCTGCCGCTAATCCGGCCGATGGGGATGCACTTTATTTTGTTGCCAGTGGTGATGGCGGACATGTGTTCTCAGCGACCCTGGCTGAGCATAATCGTGCCGTTCAGCGTTATCTGCAGAAACTGCGTTCAGGCAACAGGCCATAATGATGAGCACCGGTTTATTTATCACCCTGGAAGGTGGCGAAGGGGCAGGCAAAAGCACTTTACTGCAGCATATTATCCATTGGCTGGAGCAGCAGAAGTTACCGTTTATCAGTACCCGTGAGCCCGGCGGCACCCGGTTGGCTGAGCAGGTTCGCAACCTGCTGCTGCATCGTCAGGAGCTCTCGGTAGCTGCACAGACGGAGTTATTGCTGATGTTTGCCGCACGAGCCCAAAACCTCGAAGAAACGATCAGACCGGCACTGGCTTTAGGGCAAATTGTGTTGTGTGACCGGTTTACTGATGCCAGTTTTGCCTATCAGGGGGGTGGCCGTAAACTGGGCGCTGCGATGGTGGCGCAGCTGGAGTCAATCGTGCATCCCGACCTGCAGCCGGATTTAACACTGCTGTTGGATTTGCCTGTGAGCACCGGGTTGGCACGCAAGCACGCCGACCGGCCCGACCGGATCGAAAGTGAGCAGGCGGATTTTTTTCAAAGGGTCCGGGATGCATACCTGCAGCGGGCCGACTCAGACCCGGGCAGAGTAAAAGTAATCAATGCCGAACAAAACCGGCAGCAGGTTGCGAATGAGGCAGTTAATCACATTAGAAAATTAATAAAAACAAAATGATAAAGGATTTTATTAATGTAGATTATAATTGGCTTGAGGCTAACTGGCTGGAATTCTACCGGCAATATCTCAGTGCTGATGCCGCAGCCGGTATACCACATGCATTGCTGATTACCGGTGCAGCCGGTGTGGGTAAAATGGCATTGTCTGCACGCATTGCCTGCAGCATGCTGTGCCGGCAGCCTAATGATGATGGCCTGGCATGCGGCAGTTGCAAGGCGTGTCGAATGCTGGCCGGCGGTGGACACCCGGATCTGGTTTTACTGCAAAATGACGAAGACAGCCTGCAGATTAAAGTCGATCAGGTACGTGAGTTGATCCACAGCCTGAATCTGACTGCAGCCATGTCCGGCTATCGGGTGGCGCTGATAAAAGATGCCGAGCGCATGAACACCAATGCAGCCAACGCACTGTTGAAAACCCTGGAGGAGCCCGGCGGTAAAACGGTTTTGATACTGTGTTCGGCACATCCGGGGCGGTTGCCGGCTACCATTCGCAGCCGCTGTCAGCAGTTGCATATGCCACTGCCCGACAGTGCTCTGGCAACTGCTTACCTGCAGGGCTCAGGCAATTTTTCAGATGATGATATCCGGTTGGCACTGGAGCTTGCGGGTAATGCACCGTTGCTGGCTGCTGAGCTGCTGGCCGAGGAACAGTTGAACACAGTCCGGAATATTCACCGGCAGCTGGATGGTTTGGTTACCGGTGGTCAAAGTATTTCTGCCATTGCCGCTGACTGGCAACAGCATGATCCGGGCAAGTGCTGGCAGTGGGTGTTATTCTGGCTGCACCAGGGAATCACGGGCCGGTTGCAATGGCCGGCACTGGTCAAAATCAACGCTCGCCAGCAGCAGGATTTATATCAGTCGGCATTACTGGGTTGGCGGCGCTCGGGCAGCGGGCTAAGGCATGAACTCCAATTTCAGGAATGGTTGCTACAATGGCAATCTGTGGCATCACAAGCAGGACAGACTTAAATATGGCTCAACACGGCATTCTAAATACCAGTTTACGTGATAAGGACGCACTGTATCGCGCATATATGTCATTTGTACACGGTGGCGGCCTGTTTGTGCCTACCAATAAGGAGTTTGATCTGGGTGATGATGTTTTTGTACTGGCAACGCTGGAAGATATAGAAGAGCGTCTGCCGATTCCAGGAAAAGTGGTATGGATAACGCCTCCTGGTGCCCAGGGCAATCGCAGAGCAGGTATTGGAATCCGGTTTTCAGACAGTGCCGATGGTGTGCATGCCCGTAAAGTCATCGAGTCGCATCTTGCCGGATTACTCAATAGAGATACTCGCACAGAAACCATGTAGATTTTCCTACAGACACCCATTGTTATTTCATGGGAAGATACTGAACCAGGGAGGCTTGCCGAACGAAAGCGCCGTGCGGCAGTCAGAGTTTAGTAGATAACAGCAGTGCCCGGATTGAGTTTGCCGGCGCTGGCAAATAATAGAGAATAATAATGCGAGGCTCACAGAACAGTTGGTTTGCGTCGGTTGCCGCGGCGCTGATAGGTTTGCTGGCATGCCTGGGACTGACAGTTATTACCGGGGATGATGTTGCCTGGGACTCAAATCTTTATTACATCATCAGCATACCGGCCATGACCTTTATGGCTTATGTATTCGGTTTCAGTTTTCCGGAAGGGCCGTGGCGTTGGGTAGTCTGTATGGCTTTCGGCCAGTTCAGTTCAATTATCTTTGTTGATAGTGCGATGGAATTCTGGTGGCTGACACTGGGTTTCCTGCTGCTCGCTTCGGTACCGCAAATGATAGCCGCTTATGTTGGCTCCAATGTGGCCTGGAACAGAACCCGCCGGTGACTGGTCATTTCAGTTTTCAATGAATTAGAGTAATGTCTGTGATTTAGCCAGACGTTACCATGAAGCATGACAGTTACTGGCGGGCGATATTATTCGGATCAATAGTCCCGTGCCTGATTGCCGCATTGATCTTTACCGCTTTTGTATTTTCTGACAAAGGCTGGATTCCTCTTATTGCCCTGGTGCTGGGTATGTATGCGCTGCCGGTGTCCTTGGCAGTCTCCATGTTACTATCAGCGCTGGTTTTGCGGGGTCGCAATACCTGGGTACAGGTGGTTACCGGATTACTGGTCTGTATGATGTGTACCGGTGCCACAGCTCTGGTTCTGGAGCGGTTATAGTCACCAATGGGAGGAACATATGAGACTTTGGGTAAAAACAGTGCTGTGCCTGCAGCTTGTGGTCATGATGATGGGCACAGTGGCTGCGCAGGGTGATGAGGACAGGCCGTCTTATGTGTTGCCGGTAGTGAATTTCGATCAGGATTCACAGGGCTTTTATGTCAACAAGCCCGATGAGTTTTACCTGCGCTATATGTGGGAATCATTTGTGGCGATCAGCTGGCCGAATGCTGCTGGATCACGCGGGCAGGCCGATACCGCTATCAGCACCCCCGCCAGCCGCTCTCCACTGGTATGGGAAACGCTGCCTCAGGCACAGGAAGTGTTTCTGTTGCCGAAGTTCTGGGATGATTACCCTGACTGGGACAGCATTCCCTATTTGCCGGTAGGAATGACTGTCGAACAGACTCAGCAAATCTGCAAAGGATTTGATGTAAACAGCGATATTGTGCTGTATGACATTAACCAGCCGAATATCACCATCAAAGACGGGCCAGTGGCGCCGTTGATCGACCAGTATGGCCGTTATGTGCGCTATCAGGTCACACTCAACCGGACCTATTTTGAATACGTTCGTGAACACCAGTATTACAACGCCCAGACTCAATTGAATGCGGTAGCTACAAGTGAACAGGCTCAGTTTGAGCAAAGAACCGCAGCACCGGCAGGTGCATTTGTACCACTGCCATTTGATCAGGGCAGGGAGCCGGGTATGCTGGAAACCAAGGCTGCCTGGCGGGTACTGGACCCTGAGTTTGACGACCCGGACCGTTATTACACCCGCCCCGGGTTTGTGCTGAACCCGGATAAAACCGAATGCGTCAGAGCGCCGGCGGGTGTCGGGCTGGTGGCTTTGCATATTCACCGGATTACCCGTTTGAGCCATGTGGCATCAACTTTTGAGCAGGTGGATAATGTGGCCATTCTGGACCCGGACACACCGGCACATGTCCAGCCTTCTTTTAACCCCGGTACCAGCAACCCGGTACAGCAGGATATCTGGCCGCCGTACGGAAATCGCGGGTTTTCCGGTAATTTACCACCGGTGATCACCGGCAAAGACAACCTGCCGCCATTACAGCGCCGTCAGCCGAATAATATTTCCCGAGCCACGCCCATTCCTGATTCAGTACGTGCGGTTAACCGTGAGTTTCAGCATCGCTATGGGGATTCGGTGTTGCGCTATTACCAGATGATCAACAGCCAGCATGCCCGCGCCAACTGCAAAATGCGCGAAACCGGTAACTTCTCCAAGCCGCAGGAATGGCAGCCGGTGACCTGCCCGCAGCCTAATGAGGGCAGGTTGATCAATGCTGCACTGGAGTCGTATACCCAACTGGTCAACCCATTCACCAGCCAATCCTATAATTACAGCTGTCAGGACTGTCATGCACACGCCCGGCCGTGCGGTTTTGTGAACGTCAACAAGAACCGCTTGACCTTCCGGCCGGAGTTTATGGTGATGAGTTACCTGATGAGCAAAGCCAAGTTCCCGGAACAGCTGCAGGTGCCGGATGGATATTCTTGTAATAACCCTGCCACACAGCCGTTTCATTAAATTTATCAGCTGTATCAATATGAGCGAATGAAGAGCAGCTATCTGGGATCTTGTCACTGTGGGGCAGTGCGTTTCCGGGCAACGCTGGACCTTGACGAAAGCATTGTCTGTGACTGCACCATCTGTGTGCGGAAAGGCAATATTGCCAATCGGGTGGAAGATACGGATTTTGAATTGCTGACACCCCTTGAGGAACTTGAGGTGTACCGCTTCAATAAAAAGATTGCCAGGCATTATTTCTGCAGGCACTGCGGCATCCACCCGTTTCACCGACCCAGAACGATGCCGCATTTATGGGCTGTGAATGTTCGCTGTCTGGAGAATCTTGATATGCAGGATGTCACTCCCAGGCAGGTACATGGCAGCCAGCTTGACTAAAGCGGGGCGAACGATCAAATACAGTGCTGATATGCACAGCGGATGTCAGCTATTTGAATGATTAATGACCGCCGGCTAGTATTCGATCGATCTGCTGTAAAGCGGTATCAAGCACATCTGTGTTCTGGTAAAAGTGTGGTGACAGCCGCAAACCTTCACCCCGCAACGCGGTAATGACATCTGCCTTGCGCAGATCTCGATACAGGGTGGAAGGCAGCACTTTACGCGGCCGGAAATTGACAATGGCACTGCAGCGTTCGGGTGCAGTGCTGCCCATCAGCTCAACGGTATCACGCTGAGCCAGCTGATCACGCAGATAATTGGCATTGGCCATCGCTTGTTCGGCGACGGTCTGCATGCCGATATCCAGCAACAGCCCCAGCGCTGCATGGGTGGCGACGATACCCAGCATGTTGGGGCTGCCGGCTTCAAACCGCCGCGCGCTGTCCGAAGGTTCCCACGAGTCCCGTTGAAACTGGAACGGGTTATCCATCTGCCGCCAGCCGGATTGCCTGAGCTGCAAATTTCCACGTACATCGGGATGGGTATAAAACACTGCCAGACCTTCCGGACCCAGCATCCATTTGTGTGCGTCGGCGCTTAAAAAGTCTATCTGACAGGCATGTACATCAACCGGCAGCATGCCGACCTGCTGAATGGCGTCAACACAGAACAGGATGTCACTGGCTTTACAGAATGCCCCGAGCTTATCCAGATGCAGGCGCAATCCGTCCGCATACTGTATTGCGCTGACAGCCAGTAGCCGGGTGCGTTGATCACAGGCGTTTTGCAGTGCCTGTTCGGGGTTTTCCACATGAACATCAATACAGCGCAATTCAACACCCTGCGATTGCAGCGTGGCCCACGGCAAGTGGTTGGAAGGAAATTCACAATCGGGTATCACGATATTATCGCCAGCCTGCCAGGGCAGTCCCTGAGCGACTACGCATAAACCTTCAGTGGTGTTCTTCAGTAGGGCAATATCATCGGCTTGAGCATTCAGTAATGCTGCAAAGCGCTGCCGCAACTCGGTTTCGCGCTGCATCCATAGATGGTAATCACGCGCGCCGATAACGGCATTTTCTTGCGCAAAGGCGGCTACGGCTTCGCTGACTAGGGTAGACCAGGGCGCCATGGCAGCATGGTTTAAGTAACATAACTCATAAGAGCTGGGGAACAGATGCTGGAAAGATTTGCTCATGGACGGGTTGCCGGTTGTTCAGGCTGCAGATTGTAGCGTAATCCGTGTGCTGAAAATCATGCCCGGTTAACTTATTCAGCGCATGGCGCCAGGGTTGTGTCACAGATATGGATGTGAATCTGCACAAAAGCAGCTACAGTTCTGTTGTATGGTAAAAGACATCGAGCCATTTGAACCGGATCAAGACAGCCTGCGGGCAGTGATGCATGTGGATATGGACGCGTTTTATGCCTCGATTGAACAGCTGGACAACCCCCGTTTGAAAGGCAGGCCGGTCATAGTTGGGGGTCTGGGGCCACGCGGGGTGGTATCAACAGCCAGTTACGAGGCGCGCAGATTTGGAGTACACTCGGCGATGCCGATGGCGCGCGCCCGGGCGTTATGCAGACATGCCAGTTTTGTTCGTCCCAGAATGGCGCGTTATAAGGAAATATCGCAGGAAATTTTTGAACTCTTCCATCGTTTCACCCCCCAAGTGGAAGGCTTGTCAATGGATGAAGCCTTTCTGGAAATGACCGGTTATCTGCCGGGGAAACACAGCCGGGACAGTGAACTGCGCGAAGCCGGACGCGGTTTGCAGCAGGCCATATATGCCAACACCGGTTTGACAGCGTCGGTGGGTATGGCGCACAACAAACTGCTGGCAAAATTAGGCTCTGATTACCGAAAACCGCGCGGTCGGACCTTTGTAGCCTATGACAAGCAGCATCTGTTTCTGGATCCTTTACCGGTGGGCCGGTTATGGGGTATAGGCCGACAAACGCTGCCGCGGCTGCAGCAGGCGGGTATTTTGACTATTGGGCAATTGCGTAAAAGCAAGCCGGAACTGTTGCAGAGATTGCTGGGGCAGAGATGGCGGCATTATCAGCGACTATCAGAGGGGATCGATAACCGTCAGGTGAAAGCAGAGCGGGCGGATAAATCAATCAGCCGTGAAACTACCTTCAGTCGGGATATCAATGAGCAGGAACCATTGCTGGAAACCCTGCATGTGCATGCAGCCGAAGTGGCCCGCCGGGCTGTCACCAAGTCATTGCTGGGGCGAACGGTAACCATCAAACTGCGGGACCATAACTTTGTGACTATTTCCCGCTCGCGCACACTGCCTCATGGCATCAACAGCATTGATGATATTTATGCCCAGGCCAAACAGTTGTTTCAGGACTGGTGTGACAGCAGTGGCTTTCCTGCAATTCGGCTGATTGGTGTAGGAATCAGCAATTTACAGGCGGCTGATGAGCAGGTAATTGAAGATTTGCTGTAGTTTATTGCTGTACACACTTTATAATTGTGTAAACCAACAGATTGATCTAAGCCATGCCATCTGATTTGAACAGCAATGCTACCGCAAGCACCAACCGCAGCCTGATACCCTGGATTGTGCTGGTGATTATTGTCGCAGCCCTCAGCCGGCTGCTGCCGCATCCATGGAATGTAACACCAGTGGGCGCGATGGCGCTGTTTGGTGGTGCCTATCTGGGCGATCGCAGATTAGCGCTGATAGTGACGCTGGCGGCCTTGTGGTTAAGTGATCTAATCCTCAATAACCTGGTATACAGTGCTTATTTTGACGGTTTTGCATGGACCTATCAGGACGCTTTCTGGACCTATGGCGCTTTTGCTCTGGTGGTACTGCTGGGTGATGCTGTATTGCGCAGCAAACGCACGGCGGTGCGGATTGCGGCCTGCAGTATTACGGCTTCCACACTGTTCTTTCTGGTGTCCAATTTTGGGGTTTGGGCCAGCGGTCAGCTTTATCCGCCAACCTGGTCAGGTTTAATGGCCTGTTATGTGGCCGGGCTGCCGTTTTACGGCAACAATCTGTTGGGTGACCTGTTTTATTGCAGCCTGCTGTTTGGCGGATTTGCATTGGCCTGCAAGCGCTGGAGCCGGCTGCAGACTGCCTGATCCGGTTGATTTAAATGCCGGCAGCATCACGGCCGGCGGATAATTAACTGGCGGCTGGCTGTCCGCAGTCTGCCTATTGCATAATGCCCACCAGCAGCAACCGGAGCCCGGTTATGACTGAAGTCGTATACGAAGAACAACACGTACGCCAGATACATCGCATTTCAGAAGCGCTGGATGCCGGCACTTTAGCGCGCGTTCGCCGCATGATCGCAACATTATCCGGCGCGGAAATTGCTGAGCTGCTGGAATCGCTGCCACCCGTCAAGCGACTGGCGGTATGGGAACTGGTGGACCCCGAGCATGATGGTGAGGTACTCGTTGAAGTCAATGACGAGGTCCGCGGGCAACTCATCCGGGACATGGATGAAACCGAGCTGGTCAATGCCATTGGCAGCCTGGACGTTGATGATGTTGCGGATATTCTGGAAGACTTACCTGATACCGTGGTCCGTGAAGTGCTGTCTGCCATGGACCGTCAAAATCGCGAGCACCTGGTACAGGTGCTGCAGTATGACGAAGACTCTGCCGGCGGCCTGATGAATCCCAATGTGGTTACTGTACGTCAGGATGTCAGCCTGGATGTGGTACAGCGTTATCTGCGTGCACGCGGTGAGCTTCCGGAATTGTCGGACCAATTGTTTGTAGTGAACCGCAAAGGTAAATACCTGGGGACGCTGAGTCTGGTGGATTTGTTGACCAAAGACCCTGAACAGACGGTTGCAGATACCATTAACACTGAAATTCACGCTATTCCGGTTACCCTGTCAGCCAATGCAGTAGCACGTGAATTTACTCACTTCGACTTAATCTCCGCGCCGGTGGTGGATGCTGAGAACAACCTGCTGGGCCGGATTACCATTGATGACGTGGTTGATGTGATTCGTGATGAAGCCGAGCACTCAGTGCTGGCTGTGGCCGGCCTGGACGAAGAGGATGATATGTTCGCGCCGGTTATTAGAACCACATTGCGGCGTACGGTATGGCTGGGTGTCAATCTGCTGACGGCGTTTCTGGCAGCCTGGGTAATTGGTAATTTTGAAGCAACCCTGGACAAAGTGGTGGCGCTGGCCATCCTGATGCCGGTGGTAGCCAGCATGGGTGGTATTGCCGGCACACAAACCCTGACTTTGATGATTCGCGGGATGGCGCTGGGACAGATCGGTCCGGCCAATGCTGTATATATGCTGCGTAAGGAACTCCTGGTATCGCTGCTCAATGGCTTGATCTGGTCGCTGGTGGTAGGACTGGTTGCTGTTTTATGGTTCAGTGATCTGTCACTGGGACTGGTCATAGGCAGTGCAATTGCGATTAATCTGATCTGTGCCGCGCTGGCCGGCGTACTGGTGCCGATGGTACTCAAGCGATTGTCTATTGACCCGGCACTGGCCGGGGGTGTGGTATTGACAACCGTTACTGACGTTATCGGCTTTCTTGCATTTTTGGGACTGGGTACGCTGCTGCTGTTGCAATGAAAATACTATTGATTACTTTGGAGCCTCCTCTGGAGGTGGAACTGGCTGCGCGCGGCAACATGGTACGTGCAGCGCATCTGGTCAAGGGGCTGGAGGCACATGGGCATGAGGTACGGCAGACATTTCGTCAGCCTTATGACAAGTCACCGGTACCGGATATCCGCGCAATGTATCGGAATACCGATGAGCTGGCGCGAACGATAGAGCAATATCAGCCGGATGCCATCGTGCTTGGTTACTGGATGTTGACGGCAGATTTACCACCCAATCTGGATATACCGCTGGTGATGGATTTCATCGCACCGCGACCGCTGGAGGCATTGTATGAACCAGCTGAATCGCGTGATTTGTCATTGCAAAAGCTGCTGGATTGTCTGGCCAGGGCAGACTTTTTTCTGGTGGGAAATCAGCGCCAGGCGGATTTATTGATTCCTTACCTGATTCAGGCCGGACTGGATGTGCGTCAGAACATTCCGGTCGGGGTGGTACCGATTGCTGCCGAGCCGGCAGCTGCGGATGCAAAGCAGCCGGTTCAGGATCATTGGCTGCTGGTCGGGGGAGGAGTGGAGTGGCCATGGCGGATACAACAGGCTTATATTGACAGCTTAAGCGCATGGCTGACAGACAATAACGCAGGTGCTGATAAACCGGTGCATCTGATGATGTTTGGCGGTGATTATCCTAAGATTCAGGATGTCGGTGAAGATGCGTTGACGGGTTTGCAGCTCACCGAACCGGTGCACAGCATGGCACTACACAGTTATGCAGATTACACACGTTTCCTGGAGCAACGGGGGCATATCGGCATTGAGCTGGCGGAATTTAATGTGGAACGTTATTTCAGCCAGTCATTCAGGGCCATGGAGTTTTTGCGGCATGGCATGCCGGTGATCTGTAATGACTTTATTAATCTGGCTGGGTATATCGAAGACTATCAGGCCGGCTGGCTGGTTTCACAGCCTGAGCAACTCCCTGAAATACTGGCTGAAATTACCGGCAACACCCGGGAATATCAGGCACGTTCCGGTAATGCATTGCGGTTGATCAATGAGCAGTTTCAACCAGCCGACTGCATTGCTCCGTTAATCAGCTATCTGAATAATCCAGTTCGCACGGTACTGCTGGATCAGGCTAATAATGTAACTGAGGCCGGTGGCGGTCTGGGGGTTGCAGGAGAGCAACCCGTTGCCGGCAAAACAGATGTCGAACCGGATAAGCCTGAAGAAGTTGGTGTTGCCAATCACCTGCATAATGCCGGTGATGCTCTGGGTAAGCCCAGGTTGCGTGTTTTATATCAGAACTTGCGGGCCCGGATTCCGTACCCCTATCCTTTGCGTCAACTGCCCAGGCACCTGGTTGGTGCAGTGGAAGTCAGGCTGGCCAGATTGTTTTCCCGCCAGGTTAACACCGACCAGCCGGGTAATGTAGTTATCGTCACACGCGCCGATTTATACCCGACAGATCACGGCGGAGCAGTGAAAATTGTTGAAACCGCCAAGGCTTTATCGCTGACCGGGCGGGACGTGGCAATTGTGACCAGTGAACGTCACCGTTACTGGTTGTACCGGGATGGACAGCGATTTGAGAAAAAACTTCCGTTCTGGCTGAAGTTTACCAGCCTGCCGGAGCGCTTCAGCATGCTGCTGCATTATGCCCGGGATGTTCCTCCCAGCAATGCTTTTCTGTATTTGCCTCTGAGTGACAACAGCTTTATGCGCCGTACGCTGCATGTGGCAAAAAAGATCAAGGCCAATGTATACCAGGCGGAATTTCCTGCCTACGTTCGTCCCTGCCTGTATGCCAAGCGGGTACGTGGGGGCAGTGTGGTGCTGGTCCAGCATAATGTTGAGTATGAGCGCCTGAAAAGTCAGGAAAAGCGCCTGACCGAAGAACAGTATCAGCGTTTGAAGCAGCTGGAAATTGATTTTTGCAATTTATCTGATGCAGTCATTTGTGTATCAGAAAATGACCGTGAAAAGTTGGAAGCTGACGGAGTTCACAGAAAGCTGCTGCATCTGATTCCTCACGGCGTGGATTTGAGCACCTTTGATCAAGCACAGGCTAAGGATATTCGCCGGCAATATGGCTGGGCTGCTGACGATAAAGTGCTGGTCTATCACGGCACCTACCAATACCCGCCGAATTTGAATGCCATCAAGGTAATGGCGTCCGAAATTCTCCCGCGCCTGCATGCCCGTGGCTGGCGACCGAAAGTGCTGGCAGTGGGCAAAATGGCGCCCAAGGAAACCATTCATAAAGATATCTGCTTTTCCGGCAGCGTGGAAATTGTTGCCGAATACCTAAAAGCTGCCGATGTTGCTGTGGTGCCGCTACTGGATGGCGGGGGTACACGCATGAAAATTATCGATTATTTTGCCTGTGGCGTACCGGTAGTCAGTACCTCCAAGGGAATTGAAGGTATTCCAGCACGCCCCGGCCTGGAAGCATTTATTGATGACGACTGGGATGTGCTTGCAGATCATATTGTCAAATTGATGGAAGATCCGAAAACGCATCAGAAGCTGGTATCA
The DNA here is from genome assembly GCA_028289455.1 of Wenzhouxiangellaceae bacterium. Taxonomy (GTDB): domain Bacteria; phylum Pseudomonadota; class Gammaproteobacteria; order Xanthomonadales; family Wenzhouxiangellaceae; genus JAJFKX01. The sequence goes on along the minus strand of JANQPN010000071.1, from coordinate 23,424 downwards.
GCAGGACGAAAATACGCACAACAGCTGGACTGGCGGAAGTTGGCGGAAGATTATGTCAGGGTTTTTGGCGATAACCGTTAAAGCGCAGACCTGAAGGGGCATTGAAATGCTGGTCAATATAACCCTGAAAAATTTGCTGCCTGTTGCCTGTTTCCTGCTGTGCGGCAAGCTGATGGCACAAAGCTTGATCATCATACCTCCGGCCGAACCGGTGGCAGCCGGTGATTTGATCACGGTGACAGCGTATTTTCAGTCAGAACAATTACAGCAGCCGGATGCGTTGCAGCCCCCTGATTCACTCAGTGTGATGTTGTCAGCTCCCGAACATCGGCAACAAACCGAGATGCAGTTGCTGCAGGCCATTGCTCAGGAATTGCCGGCGGGCGTCATGCAGGCTCAATATCAATTACAGGTGCCCCCAGGAATTCCGGCAGGTACGATTAAACTGGAGGTCATGTTTCCGGCAGCGCCGCCGGCTTACCTTGTGGCTTATCAGGCGCCGGTAGAACAGCAGCCAAGCTGGGATACGCTGCAACTGGTATCTGATGAAGACAACACAGATGAAGATCTGACAAGAAATGATTTCCTGGGCAATATTTATGCTTACCAGCCGACATATTTTATTGCCGGCATAGATCCGACTGATGCAAAACTGCAACTGAGTTTTAAATACCGCTTTATCAATGAATCCAGCCAGCTGGCAGAACGGCACGAATGGCTGAAAGGCTTTTATTTTGCTTATACCCAGTTGTCATTATGGGATTTGAGCAGTGAATCCTTGCCTTTTGAAGATACCAATTTTCTTCCGGAACTGTTTTATCAGTTCAATGATGTGAACCTGCCGTTATTAAATGCTGCCAGCCATGCTGATCTGCAACTCGGCCTGCTGCATGAATCCAACGGCCGAGATGGTGATGACTCACGCAGTTTGAATATTGCTTATATAGAACCGGCAATGCACTTTAACCTTGACGATGGATATCAGCTATCGTTGACACCACGGCTATGGGCATATGTAGGCAGTCGCAGCGGCAACGAAAATATCCGGACATTCAGGGGTAATGCCAGCCTGACCGCTACACTGGGCAGGCGGGACGGCTTTCAACTGGAAGCTTATATGCGCGGGAACCCGGGGTCAGGCAAAGGCGCAGTGCAATTGGATTTCACTTATCCACTCACCCGGTTTACCCGGGAAACACTGGGTGTATATCTGCACGCACAATTATTTCGGGGGTTCGGTGAAAGCCTGTTGGATTTTGATCAGCGGGACACACGCTTCCGGATTGGGCTGGGTCTGGTGAGGTGAGAACTGCCACAACCAGTTGACAGTATTCCCGTTATTAGAATTTCAGGCATTTCCATATTGGTTGTTTAACCGGACAACTGAGCACATTAAATTCAGTTGATAACCGGCGGCCATGCTTATTGAAGCTTTACGGAAGTGATAAATATTTAGCTGCCGGTTCGGAATTTATCACTATTTGGATGTGCAATTATTGGTAATTTATACCATGGTTTTAGGTTGCATCCAAACCCGGTCAGTTGTTCGAAACTATACCGTTTGAATCAAAATAAATATAATAAAATCAATAACTTATTTTAATTTCTCTGCATCCGATTCAATCCTTGGTTCGAAACCTTGAGATAACACCGCACCTTGCGCTGTTTTTTAAATTTCAACCAAGAGACTTTAACTATGAATAAATTTTCCCGAGCAATCTTTGTATTATTTATTAGCGTAATTTTTATGACCACAACAGCTGTAGCCGGTAATCACAGTAAATCGAAAGACATCGTCGATACCGCTGTTGCGGCAGGCTCATTCAACACATTGGTAGCTGCAGTACAGGCAGCCGGACTGGTGGATGCTTTGAAAGCTGATGGTCCGCTGACAGTATTTGCACCTACCGATGAAGCATTTGCTAAATTGCCGGCAGGCACTGTTGAGAATTTATTGAAGCCGGAAAATAAAGATCAGCTGGTGGCTATCCTGACCTATCATGTGGTGCCCGGTAAATACAAAGCCAGCAAAGTAGTTAATAAGAACCAGCTGGATTCACTCAATGGGTCTTCTATTGCGGTTCAGGTCAGTGATAGTGGTGTTATGGTGGACAATGCCATGGTAACCGCAACCGACATCAAAGCCAGCAATGGAATCATTCACGTGATTGACAATGTGATAATTCCTGAATGACTGTAATTCAAATTTGCATCTGCCAGGACAGCAGTAAGCTGTCAGTAAGCCGGGTAATAAGCCCGGCTTATTTTTTCAGGTCATCGCGATTGTGAATGGCCATCATGGTGCCGACCATATGCGCTACCGGTTTTTGCCGGTCGCCGTTCTGCATAAAGGCATCTCCATGGCATACCGTCAGATTGCGTCCGGCTTTAATCACCTGTCCGACAGCAATCAGTTTTTCACCTCTGGCCGGCGAGAGCAGGTTTATTTTGAATTCCACCGACAGGATTTCGGCATCAGCAGGCATTAGTGTGAAAGCAGCATAGCCGCAGGCTGAATCAATCACTGTGGTGACAATACCGGCATGCAGGAAACCATGCTGCTGGGTTAAAGCCTGTTGATAAGGCAACTCAATGACCACCCGTCCGGGTTGAATCTCCATCAGCCGAGCGCCCAGCGTATGCATCACCTGCTGGTCAGTGAAACTGGCAGTGACACGCTCTCGAAAAGCAGGATTGCTGACGCTGAATGATGCAGTCATCTAAGCTTATCTGCAGACGTTAATATTCGCTGACTCCTGAGGTGCTGCCCACCAATACACGGTCTGCGCTGCGTTCCGCAAACAAGCCGACAGTAACCACCCCGACCATTCCATTGATCTGCTGTTCCATACCGACCGGATCGACAATACTCAAGCGGTGGACATCAAGAATCCAGTTGCCGTTATCGGTGACAAATCCTTCGCGCCAGACCGGTTCACCGCCCAGCTCAACCAGTTGCCGGGCCACCTGGCTGCGGGCCATGGGAATGACTTCCACCGGCAGCGGAAAACGGCCCAATATGTCCACCTGCTTAGTGTCATCAACAATGCAGATGAACTGACGGCTGGCCGCAGCAATGATTTTCTCACGTGTCAGTGCGCCACCGCCGCCTTTGATCAGGCGGCGGTGGGGGTCACATTCATCAGCGCCGTCGATATACAGTTCCAGCGGGCCGGAAGAATTCAGGTCAACCACTTCATAGCCATAACCCTGCAGGCGTGCAGTGGTGGCCTCTGAGCTTGAAACGCAAGCCTGCAGCGGTATCCGGTTCTCATGCAGCAGATCGATCAGCGCATTGACGGTACTGCCGGTACCAACGCCCAGAATTTCGTCATGTTGAACATGTTCAAGGGCGGCTGCGGCAACCCGGCGTTTGAGTTGATCCTGATTCATAACTATTCTAAACCTGTCAGGTAATCCCAGTGTTGTTTGTCCACCGGCATAATCGAAAGCCGGCTGCCTTTGCGAATCAGTATCAGGCCATCGAGCTGGTCGGCATGCTGCTTGATTTCATCCAAGGGTATCAGGCGTTTAAGCTTGCGGATAAATTTAATATCCACCAGTTGCCAGCGGGGATTGTCCGGATCGCTGCTGGCATCAAAGTATTTGCTGTTGCTGTCAAACTGGGTATGGTCAGGGTAGGGCTTACTGGCTACTTCTCCAATGCCTGCAATGCCGGGCGGTTTGCAGTTGGAGTGATAAATCAGTACCTGATCACCGATTGCCATATCATCACGCATGAAGTTGCGTGCCTGATAATTACGGATACCGTCCCACGGTTCAACGCCGGCACGTTCCAAATCATCGATGCTGAAAGCATCGGGCTCACTTTTCATTAACCAGTATTGCATTGCGATTGTTCCTGGAACCTATTTCACTTTACAGTTGATTATGCCCTGATCGGTGATTACCCGATGCACAGGCTGATCGGTTGCTTCAAATGGTATATAAGCCAGCTGCTGCCAGCTGTAGGCAATGCCGATGCGCTCAGGTTTTTCGGGGTCAGCATCAGCCAGCCAGCGGTCATAGTAGCCGCCGCCCATACCCAGTCGGTGGCCAATGGTATCAAAACCCACCAGCGGAATTAACAGTACGTCAAAGATTTCGGCTGTCAATGGCTGCTGCATGGGATCTGCATCAGGTTCGTCGATCCCGAAGCGGTTGCGCTGCAATCCGGTGTCGGCCTGCCATGGATAAAACTGCATTATGCCGTGCCTGGTGGAATCGATCACGGGGACCGCCAGGCGATGGCCGAGTTGCTGAAGCTGATGCATACCTGAAGTGATATCCGGTTCCCCTTTGAAAGCCAGATAAGCGCCGATTGTGCTGGCCGGATAAATTGATAAGCAGCTTAGGATGTGCCGGATAATTTTCTTGGAGCAGGAATTGATATCGTTCCCGGAAAGCGCAGTTCTGCGCTCAAGCAAATGCTGCCTGATACTGGCTTTAGTGTTATCGACTGACACTTAGGCAACCAGTAAATTGAAATGGCGTCCTCCGCCTATGCCGCTGCAAAATCGGTGACCTTGAACCAAAGGTTCAGGTGGGTTGGAACTTGCAGCCATTAGGCTTTTCGCGCCAGGGCGAACATGCTCACCGGCTGGTCAGTTACCGTCCCGAGGTCGACGTATAGGGACAAGGCATCTGTGACGCTGCTGGCGTACATCGCAGAGGACGCAGGTTCAGTCTAGCGCTCTACGGCACCGGCATCAAGGTGTCGGCTTAAGCGATCGGTCAGATTATTTAGGCGGTCGTCCACATTTTCGCTGCGTTGTTTCAGTTCCTGCTGCGTTTTCAGCAGGCTGTCACTGATATTCAGTGCAGTCATGATGGCCAGCTTCTCCAGACTGAGGTTGGGGCCGTGGTCGCGTGCATCACGCAATCGCAGGTCCAGAAAGCGCGCAGCATCCAGCAGATTCTCACGCTCTTCTTCACTGCAGTTGATTTGAAAATCCCGGTCGAGTATGCGGATGCTGATTGGCTCGCTTTGCTTCGGCATTTAAAGAGTTTCCTTTGACGTTATGCCTGTTCCAGCGATTTCAGGCGATTAATCATTGCTTCGACCCGAACCCGTGCCTGTTCGTTCTTGGCCAGCAATCCGGCGCGCTCGGATACCAGCGTTTCCTGCCTGGCCATCAGTGAAACATTTTCCTTTTCCAGCTTGTCATTGCGATCCAGCAGGCGGGTGATCAGGTTTTCCAGTTGCTCAACGGTATTGGCTGCAATGGTTGTCGCATTCATACGCAGTATCCTTGGTTATCCCGAATTGTTATTCATTGCTATTAAGTTGGATAATACCATCTGAACCATGTTTGGAAAAATAGATTCTGATAAAGATTGTGTCAGAAATTAACAACATGCACGAGAAACTGCAGGATTTACTAAAACTAACCGGCGATGAGCAATTCCCTGACAGCAGTGAATTGCACGGCGTTTTGTGCGCCCATGCACTTAAGCGGCAAACGCCGGATAAGGCGGCTTCAGATGAACTGGCACGATGGCTGGACCTGCACGGACATCAGAGTAATACCCTGATGGATGCGCTGCAGGAAGAACATCAGGCGCTGCTGGCCAGTGAGCTGGATTACCGGTTGTATCTGCCGCCTGATTCAACTGACCTGAGTATGCGCACACAATCACTGGCAGCCTGGTGCGGTGGTTTTGTCAGCGGCATCGGTGTGTATGAAGACTGGCTGCCGGAAGCTCCTCGCAGCCCTGCAGATGCTGCCAGCAGCAGCGATGCCGAAGTGCGTGAAGCCATTGCAGATTTGAGCCAGATTGCCAAAGCCGGTCTGGATACCGAATCCGGCAGTCAGGAAGAAGAGCAGGCCTATGCGGAAATTGTTGAATATGTCCGGGTGGCGGTCATGTTGATTCAAAGTGCGCTGGAGCAATCGGCTGAACAACCGGTACTGCATTGACCAGCCCGATGGACAGCAAATTGCATAAAGAGTGCCAGCGCCGCCGTGCCGATCTGATGGGTATGATCGGCGTGCAGGCTGCTGCAATTATTCCCGGCGCAGCGCAGAAAATCCGTAATAACGATGTGCATTATCCGTTTCGCCAGGACAGTGACTTCTGGTATCTGACCGGCTTTGATGAACCGGAGGCGGTGCTGGTGCTGCTGCCGGACAGCAGCGGCTCACGCAGTATCCTGTTCTGCCGGGAGCGGGATTTGAAACGCGAACAGTGGGACGGCCCGCGCGCCGGATTACAGGGTGCCATTGATGATTACGGCATGGATGATGCTTTTCCGATAACCGACATTGACGACATCATGCCGGGTTTGCTGGAAGGCCGTGAGCAGGTGCATTTTCCACTCGGCCGTGATGGTGAGTTTGATCAACAGGTTATCGGCTGGTCACGCTATAAGCGTAAACAGCAGTTGATGCCGGAAGAGCTGGTCTCGATTACCCATCTGTTGCATGAACTGCGATTGATTAAAAGCCAGTATGAGCAACAGGCCATGCGGCGTGCCGCGGAAATCTCCGCCAGGGCGCATATGCGGGCGATGCGCATGGTCAAAAACGTCACCAATGAACGTGAACTGATGGCTGAACTGATGCATGAATTCACCTGGTCAGGCTGCCAGCCGGCTTACGAACCGATTGTCGCCGGTGGCGCCAACGCCTGCGTGCTGCACTATATAGCCAATGATGAGCCACTGAATGAGAATGGGCTGGTATTGATTGATTCGGCCTGTGAGTTTGCCTGTTACGCTGCCGACATAACCCGAACATTCCCGGCTTCAGGTCGTTTCAGTGCCGAGCAGAAAGCAATTTATGAGATTGTCCTGGCAGCTCAGCATGCCGCGATTTCGACAGCTACGGTGGAGCATAACTGGGATGCTGTGCATGCGGCCGCACAGTCTGTGATTATTGACGGATTACTGGACATTGGTATTTTGTCCGGCAGCCGTGAGCAGGTATTGGACACTAAAAGTTACCAGCGTTATTTCATGCATAAGACGGGACACTGGCTTGGACTGGACGTGCATGATGTTGGTGATTATCAGGTGGATAAACTGTCACGGCAGCTGGAAGCGGGAATGGTGATGACGGTTGAGCCCGGCATTTATATTGCAGTCGATGATCAGACAGTTGAGCCGCGCTGGCGCGGCATTGGTGTACGCATCGAAGATGACGTGCTGGTAACCAAAGCCGAGCCTGAGATACTCAGCCGGCTGGCCCCCAAAGCCATCGATGAGGTCGAAGCGTTGGTGCAGGGCGAATGAACATACCGGAGAAAGTGGATATCGCCATCGTAGGCGGTGGGCTGGTAGGAGTCAGCCTGGCGCTGGCGCTGAAGGATAGTGGATTCAATGTTGCCGTTATCGAGGCTTTTACGCCAACTGCGCCGGATCATCCGGCCTATGATGACCGCACACTGGTGCTGAACCCGGTTTCCTGTCAGGTGTTGAGCCGCCTGGGTATTGGTGATGCGCTGGAACAGCATGGCGTCCCGATTACCAGTATTCATGTTTCCGATCGTGGCCGTTTCGGGCGGGTACTGCTGGAAGCAGATCAGCATGGTTTGGACTGGTTCGGCCGGGTCATTGAAGCCTGGCGCCTGGGGCAGGCACTGCTGCAACTGGCTCAGGACTGTTCTCAAATCCACTGGCTTAGTCCGGTCAGGCTCGATAGCATTAAATCCCGGGACGGTAATATCGAATTGTCTCTCGACGGGCATGGAGCAATCACAACACGGTTGCTGGTGGGCGCAGATGGCGCATCATCCAAAGTGCGTGATCTGCTGAGCCTGCCTGCCACCCGGCATGATTATCAGCAGACTGCGGTCATCTGCAATGCCACACCGGGCAAAGCCCATCAGGGGCGGGCGTATGAACGATTTACTACTACCGGGCCACTTGCACTGTTGCCACAGGCCGGTCAGCGTGTGGGGGTGGTCTGGACAGTATCGGATCAGCAGGCAGAAGATTTGCTGAAAATGGATGATGCTGATTTCATGGCCCGCCTGCAACAGCGGTTTGGATACCGACTGGGATATTTTCAGCGAGTTGGGGAACGCACCAGCTACCCGTTAAAGCTGGTGCGTTCTGATACCAATACCGCGCATCGCAGCGTGCTGATCGGTAATGCATCGCATACCATCCACCCAATTTCCGCACAGGGTTTTAATCTGGGGCTGCGTGATGCCGCTGCACTGGCGGAATGCCTCCAGGGTCAGCACGACCCGGGCGAGGCAGCGGTTCTACAAGCATATCAGCAGCAGCGTCAGGCCGATCAGGACGATACGGTTCGCTATACCGATACGCTCGCCAGACTGTACAGCAATACCAGTACCACCGGTAGGCTGCTGCGAACCGGCGGATTGCTGGTCCACCAATTTGTTCCGTCTCTGCAGCGCCGTCTGGTTTTGAATGCCATGGGTTACCGCCAGCATGTCAGCTGAACGCGATTTTGATGTAGTAGTAGTGGGGGGTGGCCTGGTAGGCGCCTCCGCCGCTGTTATGTTGGCACAACAGGGACGTCGGGTAATGCTGTTGGACCGCCAGCGTCCGACGGTCTGGAGTAGTGAAAATCAGCGTGACCTGCGGGTATTCGCGATATCTCCGGGCAGTGCCAGATTGCTGAGTGAGTGCAATGTTTGGGATGCCATCAGTAACTCCCGTGCCGGTGCATACCAGCAAATGCAGATAACTACATCTGCCGGTGGCGAGTTGGCTTTTCATGCGCACCAGCATGGCTTACGCCAACTGGGCTGGATTGTGGAAAACAACCTGATCCAGAGTCAGTTATGGGGGCAACTGGATAACCTGGTTGAAATTACTGCGCCTGCAGAGATTAAGCAGCTAATACCGGGTGATCGAAATACCCGGCTTGAACTCAGTGACGGCAGTCGAATTCGCGCTCGACTGCTGCTGGCTGCTGACGGCGGCCGTTCAACTGTGCGTGAGCAGCTCGGGATTGCAACCAGCAACAGAGACTATCTGCAGCGCGCGCTGGTTGCTGAGCTGCAGACGGAAATACCCAACGAGGGCGTAGCCTGGCAGATATTTCTTGACACGGGTCCACTGGCATTGCTGCCGCTGGGTGATGGACGTTCATCAATGGTGTGGTCATTACCCTCTGAGCAAGCTGAGACTGCCTTACAGTGGGAACCTGAGAAACTCGGTGCAGAATTGACTCTGGCCAGCAACAACCGCTTCGGCCCGATTAAACTGGCCAGCCGTGTAGCCGGATTTCCACTGCAATTGCAGCTGGCCAAGCAGATGCGCCAGGGCAGGGTAATTCTACTGGGCGATGCAGCCCATCAGGTGCATCCGCTGGCCGGACAGGGGGTCAATCTGGGTTTCCAGGATGTTGCCGGGCTGGCACAGCAACTGACCGGTATTGAGCTGCAGGATTCAGACGCTATGGATGCTGCGCTGGAAAAGTTTGAGCGTTGGCGGATCAGTGAAAATACTTTGATAGCGCGCGGAATCGATGGTATCCAGCGCCTGTTTGCAGACCGCCCGGGTATCGGTGGAATCGGATTAAGCATGGTGCAGCGCTTCTGGCCGCTGAAAGACAGGTTTATGCAGCATGCCTGCGGCATCCACCCCAATGCGCCGCAGATTTGTCGCCGATGAAACGGACTGCAGCAATTGGCCGGGTAACTCTCGGTGCAGTATTAATCAGCTTTTCGGCGCCGTTTGTCGGCATGGTAACTGTTTCCGCGTCAACATCGGCGTTTTACCGCATGGCATTCGGTGCTGCAGGCCTGCTGCTGATGTTGCTGGCAGTGCCCGCCTGGCGGCGTGATTTTGCTGCCAACTGGCGACGCGGCTGGCGGGCTTCATTGCTGATTGGTGCATTCTTTGCGCTGGATTTATGGCTATGGCACCGCAGTATCCAGTGGATCGGTCCGGGCCTGGCCACCCTGCTGGGGAATTTCCAGGTATTTGCGATGACTCTGGCTGGTCTGGTGCTGTTTGGTGAAAAGCCGGGGTGGCGTTTTATGACCGGTCTGCTGCTGGCTTTGACCGGCTTGTGGCTGCTGATAGTGCAACACTGGCCCGGCCTGGACAGTCAGCAGCAATGGGGCGTGGTATTCGGTTTGCTGACAGCGCTGGCATACTCCGGTTATATGCTTAGTCTGCGTCAGTCACAATCCGGTGACGGAAAGCTGAACGGCGTGCTACGGCTGTTTCAGGTGTCATTGTGCACCGCTTTGCTGCTGATCATTATGAATCTGCTGGAAGGACACAGCTTTGTGATCCCTGATCTTCGTAATCTATGGATATTGATAGCCTACGGTGTACTCTGCCAGGTACTCGGCTGGTTATTGATTACCCAGGGCCTACCGGGGCTGGCTGCCGGGCTGGCCGGCTTGCTGCTGTTGCTGCAACCGACTTTATCAGTTACCTGGGATATGCTGTTTTTTGATCTGGAGCTGAGTCTTGGGCAGTGGCTGGGGCTGCTGCTGGCGGTAACTGGGATATACTTCGGCAGCCTGCGAGGATTCAGACGCAATAAGCAGACGGAAACCGGATGATTTCAGTTAGTCTGCAGCTATCCGGCAAAGTATCCTGCCGGCACGTTATGAATACTGCAACAACAAAAAATTCTGCATTAATCTATGCTGATAGGTAATGGTATTTAATTTTTCGACACGCTAATCTTTATGGTTTTTCTCAATGCACTTTTTCGGGGCGACATATGATTCATAACAGTATTATCGATACGATCGGTCAGACACCCATCGTCAAAATCAACCGCATTGCACCGGAAGGCATGCATTTTTACGTCAAGGTTGAAGCATTCAACCCGATGGCCTCAGTGAAGGACAGACTGGCCTGGGCCATTATTCATGAGGCTGAAAAAAGCGGCGCATTAAAACCCGGGCAAACCGTGGTTGAAGCAACTTCCGGCAATACCGGTATTGCGCTGGCAATGGTATGTGCCGCCCGGGGCTATCCATTCGTGGCGACCATGGCGGAATCTTTTTCGATTGAACGGCGCAAACTGATGCGAGCACTGGGCGCTAAAGTTGTACTGACGCCTAAGGAAGAAAAAGGCAGCGGTATGGTCAGAAAAGCTAAGGAACTGGCGGAAAAACACGGCTGGTTCTGGGCCAGTCAGTTTGAAAATCCGGCCAACCCGGCCTATCACCGGCAGACTACCGGGCCTGAAATCCTGAGTGATTTCGCTGGCCGGCAGCTGGATTATTTTGTTACCGGATACGGTACCGGCGGCACCATGACCGGCGCAGGTCAAATGCTCAAACTGGCCCGCCCTGATCTGAAGGTGATTGTCACCGAGCCGGCCGGTGCATCTCTGCTGGCGGGCAACGAGTGGCAACCACATAAAATTCAGGGCTGGACACCGGATTTTATCCCCGGTGTACTGGATCGTGACGTGTATGATCAGAATATCCCGGTTACTGATGATGACGCTATCCACTGGTCACAGCAGCTGGCCAGGCAGGAAGGCATATTCTGCGGCATTTCCTCGGGCGGAACCTTTGCGGCTGCAGTCAAACTGTCTGAGTCCATTCCGGCGGGCAGTCATGTGTTGATTATGCTGCCGGATACCGGTGAGCGTTATTTCAGCACGCCTTTATGGGCTGACCTGAATGAAGGCACCGACGAGGTTGATTGATACAGTCAGTATCAAATCAAGAGCTGAGGTTATCTCAGCCGTTAGTCAATATTGAAATGAAATGCGCCGCTAACCACGGCGCATTTTTTTGTGCTGCAGAAACATCAGCGCAAATATGCTGAGCTATCTGCAGGAGATGCTGATCAAGGACCTGTTTTGAGCGTGTTTTATGGCATTCAAAAGGATTAACTGATCATTCCCTCAATAACGGAAAACGTCGCTTGACGTGTTAATTTCTGAGACAATTCCGCGCCATGCAGAAGCGCTCACATAAGCAACCCGCTAAAGCTTCCTTTGCTGCCGACACCGTGCTGCAAAGCGACTGGTCGTGGGCGATGCGGCGGCTTGCCCGAATTCAGCGCAGGCAGCTTAAAAAGGGTGAAACCCGGCAGGTAGTAGAACAGCAGATTGAGCAGCGGTTGCAGATATCAGCGGAACGGGTCAGTCAGCGCCGGACAAGCGTGCCGGCACTTCACTATGACCCGCAGCTGCCGATCACTGCTCATGCTGATGCGATAACAGCAGCGATCCGACAGCACCAGGTGATAATCGTGGCCGGCGATACCGGTTCGGGCAAGTCGACCCAGCTTCCCAAGCTGTGTCTTGCTGCCGGCAGAGGCCTGCGCGGTTTAATCGGCTGTACCCAGCCACGCCGGATAGCGGCACGCAGTGTAGCTTCCAGAGTGGCTGAGGAACTGCTGGTGCAGTTGGGCGGACTGGTTGGCTTTCAGGTGCGGTTTACCGATCAAACAGCTGATCAGACACTGATCAAATTCATGACCGACGGCATTTTACTGGCTGAGGCGCAGGCAGACCGGTATTTCGATGCCTACGACACCATCATCATTGATGAGGCCCACGAACGCAGTCTTAATATCGATTTCCTCCTGGGGCTGTTGCAGCAGGTATTGCCTAAGCGGCCTGACTTACGCGTCATCGTGACTTCCGCCACCATCGATACCCAGCGCTTTTCGGACTACTTCGGCGGGGCCCCCATCGTTAATGTTGAAGGGCGCACCTATCCGGTGGAAATCCGTTACCGGCCATTACCGGAAGAACGTGGAGAGCGGGGTATATACCGGGGAATCGCTGATGCGGTAGATGAGCTGAGCCGGATTGATAAGCATGGCGATATGCTGGTGTTTTTGCCGGGCGAGCGGGAAATTCGAGACACCGCACAACACCTGCGTCGTTGTAATCTGCGTTTTACCGAGGTGTTACCGTTATATGCCCGGCTGAGCGCCAAAGCACAGATGGCGGTATTCAAACCGGGTAACCAGCGTCGAATTGTACTGGCCACCAATGTGGCGGAAACCTCATTGACGGTGCCCAGGATCAAATTTGTGATTGACCCTGGGCTGGCTCGGATAGGGCGTTATTCATATCGAAGCAGGGTGCAGCGGCTGCCGATTGAGCCGGTGTCACAGGCCAGTGCCAATCAGCGCAGTGGCCGTTGTGGCCGCCTGGGTCCCGGGGTGGCTGTACGCTTATACAGTGAGCAGGATTTTGATCTGCGGCCGGCATTCACCGAACCGGAAATCCTGCGAACCTCACTGGCGACAGTTATCCTGCGAATGCTGGATATGCGGCTGGGCCGAGTTGAAGATTTTCCCTTTATCGAGCCGCCTGCGCAGGTGATGATCAGTGACGCGCTGCAGCTGTTGCGGGAATTGCAGGCCATCGAATCCGACGGGGAACAGCAGCGCCTGACAGCTGTTGGACGGCAGCTTGCACGTCTTCCCATCGACGCACGCATGGCGCGTATGCTGCTGGAAGGTCAGCGTCAGGGTTGTCTGGGTGAAATGCTGATCCTGGTATCAGTGCTGAGTATTCAGGACCCGCGTGAGCGCCCCATGGAGCAGGCTCAGGCAGCTGATCAGGCGCATGCACTGTTTGCCCATCCACAATCGGATTTCATGAGTTATCTGAAGCTTTGGGTGGCATTTCATGAACAAAAACAATCCAAGGGGAGCTCGGCGCTCAGGCGTTGGTGCGAACAGCATTTCTTATCCTGGGTAAGGATGCGTGAGTGGCTTGATCTGCATCGGCAACTGCAGCATCAGGCCGCCCAGCTGGGCTGGAAAGCCGGCGCTGCTGATGATTGGGACGCCGGCCAGCAGGCTGGCATCCATCAGTCGTTGTTGAGCGGCATGCTGAGTATGGTTGGGTTGCGTGATGACGATGAAGGTAAATCAGCAAAGGGCAAAAAATCACTGAAGAGTTATCTTGGTGCGCGTGCCAGGCGGTTCCACATTTTTCCCGGCTCTGCATTGCTGAAAGCCAGCCCCAGATGGCTGATGAGTGCCGAACTGGTGGAAACCAGCAGGGTTTTTGCCAGGGTATGTGCCGCCATCAAACCTGAATGGCTGGAGCAGCAGGGCGGGCATATCCTTAAGCACCGCTACTATGATCCGTTCTGGGACAGCAGGACCGGGCAAGTGATGGGATACATGCAGTCAAGCCTGTATGGCCTGCCGGTGGTGGAACGGCGTAAGGTTCACTACGGGCCGCATGATCCGGAAACGGCGCACAGGCTGTTTATTGAGCATGCGCTGGTTAATGATGAGGTTAATATTCCGGCAGCCAAATTGCCGGCGTTTATGCAGCGGAACCGGGCACTGGTGGAAAGTCTGCAGCAGGCCGAACATAAACGGCGGCGTCATGATGTGCTGGAAAGGGTTCAGGCAAGAATCGGTTTTTTCGCGGAGCGGGTTCCTGCCTCAGTTTATTCGGTGAAGGACTTTCTCAAATGGTATTCAGGTCTTAAGAGTACCGACCATCTGGTGTATCCGGAAGCAGTATTACTGCGGGACGAGGCCTTGCTGGATGAACAAACTGCCTACCCGGATCAGTGGCATTGTCAGGGGCAGAGTTTTGAACTGAGTTACCGGTTTGCACCGGGCGAACCGGATGATGGTGTTACCGTCAAGGTGCCGATCATGCATTTGAATATTATCGATGCAGCACAGTTATCCTGGCTGGTACCGGGGTTGCTGGAAGAACGCTTGGCGGCATTGATCAACTCGTTGCCGAAACCTCAGCGGCGGGTGTTTTCTCCAGCCCGACATTTTGCCCAAGCGATTTTCGAACGACTGAAATGGCCTGAATGCGAAAAGGATAAGAATTATCAAGCGGTCACAGATATGCTGGCAGTTGAGCTGGCAAAGCTGACTGGTAATAACACTGATGATCTGGGTTGGAATGAGGGTGCGCTGCCGGCCCACTTGCGCATGCGCATCGAGATACTCGATGAAGCTGGAGAAATGGTAGCCGCCGGACGTGACCTGGATGCCTTGAGGGCGCAGTTCGGCAGCCGAGCTCAGCAGTTGTTTATGCGAGATCAGGGCAGTCAGTTTGAGCGCAATGATATTACCTGCTGGGATTTTGGTGATCTGCCCGATACCGTCACTACGCCTTCCGGCATTAAAGCCTGGCCGGCGTTGACAGATCAGGGCGGCAGCTGCGGCTTACGGCTGTTTGATGACCCGGATGAAGCGTGGCAGAGCCACCAGGCCGGTCTGCTGATACTGCTGCACACAGCGCTGCAGCGGAAAGTCAGCTACATTCATAAAAACCACGGCTTTACCAGAGACATGCAGCTGCAGGCGCAGACACTGGGCGGCTGGCAGAGTTTGCGTGATGATCTGCTGCAGGCGACTTTCAACAGTTTGCTGAGCGAGCAGGAAATCTATACCCAGGCGCAATATGAGCAGTTGGTGGAACAATTGCAGGCAATGCTGGTAACTGCATGGCAGCAACGCGTTAGATTGATGCAGGCTGTTCTGGAGCATTACCACCAGGCCAATCGATGTTTGAGCAATGCCTTTGCAGGAAAATATCCAAAGGCATGGGAAGATGCCCGCTCTCAGCTGGACGATCTGATTTATCCCGGCGTGTTTGCGGAATTGGGCTGGCATGCTTTGCAGCATTATCCACGTTATCTGCAGGCACTGGAGGAGCGATTACAGCGAATACCGCTTGATCCGCAAAAAGACCTGACCAGACAGCAGCAGGTAGAGCCCTTGTGGCGGCAATATCTTGACTGGCTGGAGCAAGGCAATGAATACACTCAGATTTTGGATGATTATCGTTGGTTGCTGGAGGAGTTTCGGGTATCGTTGTTTGCTCAGCAACTGGGTACTAATGGAAAAGTCTCGGTGCAGCGGCTGAACAAAGCCTGGCAAGAGGTTACGCTGAGCAACGGACGGTAAGATAATCAGTCATGTCTCAATTACCTGCAAAAATTCAAAACTGGCTGCGAAATTATGAAGCTGAGTTCGGGCACTCGGTAGCGGTTTGTCAACAGGCACTGAAAGTGGTGTTGGAGAGTAATCTGGAAAGCCAGTCGGCGGTCCTGGAACGATTGGAGTTGATGAGTTTACTGTCGGCTGATGAAACCACCGTCTGCTGCGCGGTCCTATCACCACTGCTGACTCAGCCGGAAGCCGACTTCAGCGCATTTCCGGAATCGGTCAAGCAGCAGTTGGATCAATTGCAGACTCTGCAGACCTACGAAGCGGCAGTAGACGCGGATACTGCCAAACGTGCCGAGAGTCTGAGGCGTCTGCTGCTGGCGCTGGCACATGATGTCAGGGTAGTGCTGGTGGCGCTGGTGAATCAGCTGCTGGCGCTAAGGCGGGCGATGGATGCCGGGCAGTCAGTGCAGCGCAAACTGGCTGAGGAAACCCGTCTGATTCACGCACCACTGGCCAACCGATTGGGTATCTGGCAGATCAAGTGGGAACTGGAGGATTTGGCATTTCGGTTTGCCGAGCCGGAAGTATACAACCGTATATCCAGGCTGCTGGCTGAGCGGCGCAGCGAACGTGAAGCGTTTATTGCGCAGTTTATGGATGACCTTGACGGCCACTTGAAATCGGCAGGAATCAATGCCCAGGTTACCGGCCGGCCCAAGCATATTTTCAGCATCTGGCGCAAAATGCAGCGCAAAAA
This sequence comes from Wenzhouxiangellaceae bacterium, assembly GCA_028289455.1. Taxonomy (GTDB): domain Bacteria; phylum Pseudomonadota; class Gammaproteobacteria; order Xanthomonadales; family Wenzhouxiangellaceae; genus JAJFKX01. The sequence goes on along the minus strand of JANQPN010000071.1, from coordinate 6,868 downwards.
CCTGGGGTTTGACGAGTTGTTCGATATCCGTGCGGTACGGGTGCTGGTCGATGAGGTGCACGAATGTTATTCAGTGCTGGGGCTGGCGCATATGCACTGGACACCGGTACCGGGTGAGTTTGATGATTATATCCGGCTGCCCAAGGGCAATAATTATCAGTCACTGCATACTGCCGTTGCTGATGGCCAGGGTAGAGTGGTTGAAGTGCAAATCCGTACTCATCAGATGCATGAGCATGCTGAACTGGGTGTTGCCGCCCATTGGCGGTATAAAGAAGGAGGAGCCGGCGACGACAGCTTTGAGCGTAAGATTCTGGTGATGCGGCAATTGCTGGAAGCCGGTGAGGATGCACTGGATGATCAGAGCCTGCTGGACAGTTTTCACAACCTGACCACTGATGATCGCATCTACGTGCTGACACCGAGAGGTGAAGTAATGGATATGGCCCAGGGTTCGACGGTACTGGATTTTGCTTATCAGGTGCACACCAATGTCGGGCATCGCTGCCGTGGGGCCAAAGTCAATGGCCGGATTGTTCCATTGACGCATAAACTGAAAACCGGCGAGAAAGCCGAAATTCTGACCGGCAAGGAACTCAGACCCAGCCGAGACTGGCTCAACAAAGAATATCTGCATAATGCGCGTTCCCGCAATAAGGTCCGGCAGTGGTTCAGGCAGGCGGATTACGAGCAGAATCTGCGTGCCGGTAAGGAAGCTCTGGAGGCTGAGCTGGCGCGTACCGGTCTGGACAGCAGTGATCTGCCCGCGGTGTTCAAACAGTTTCATGCCAAGGATTCAGATGGTTTGATGGCAATGATCGGGGCAGGTGAGTTTACTACCATTCAGGTCGCCAGCGCACTGGCCAGGCATACCGGCAGCCTACAGAACCAGCAGAATATTCTGGTGCGCAGACGCAGCCAGCAGCAGCGCAAGCAGAAAAGCGGCAGTATTCAGATTGAAGGGGTAGGGAACCTGCTGCATCAGATAGCCAAGTGTTGTCAGCCACTGCCGGGTGACCCGATTACCGGTTATATAACCCAAACGCGTGGTGTCAGTATTCACCGGCAGGATTGCCCCAGCGTATTACGACTGGCGCAGCAGTCTCCCGATAGAGTCATGCTGGTCAACTGGGGCAACCAGGGAGGCAATGAATACCTCGTTAATGTTGAAATTCTGGCCTATGACAGAAAAACACTGCTTAAGGATATTTCCGCAGTAATCGCCGGCCTGGATTTATCCGTTGCCGATATGCATACATCAGATGCCCGGGACGAAGGTGTCAGAAAAATGCAGCTAACGCTGCGGGTCCGGGAATACTCACAGCTGAGCGAACTGCTGAGTAAACTGCAGGCAATACCGAATATCATCAAAGCCAGCAGGTTAAAGCTTTAATTCAGCCTGAAAAGCCAAACGGGCCATCAACATTAATGTCCGTTTTCAGCTAGTTTTTTCCTTTGTTCAGGGCTAGCATGGAGACATGGAAACGCATCATATCCATCCTGATATCTGTGAGCAGGCCCGCCTGACCCGTGATAAACGCTTTGACGGACTGTTTTTTACCGGGGTATTAACCACTGGCATTTTTTGCCGGCCGATTTGCCCGGCACCGGCACCCAAACCGGGAAATGTACGTTACTTCCGTACTGCAGCGGCAGCTTTCCAGGCGGGTTTGCGTCCCTGTCTGCGCTGCCGTCCGGAAGCGGCACCGGGCAGCCTGGCCTGGAACAGCATCGAGCCACTGCTGCAGACCGCTGTCAATATGATTGATGCTGGTTATCTACAGCAGCAGCCGGTCGCAGCATTGGCGGATCGTCTGGGCATCAGCAGCCGGCATTTGCGCCGATTGTTTCAACAGCATTTGGGCACAACGCCGTTGGCCTATGCCCGGATGCAGCAAACGCTGTTTGCTAAACAGTTGCTGACCGAAAGCGACTTATCCATCACGGATATCGCGATGGCGGCTGCGTTTGGCAGTATCCGGCGGTTTAATGATCATTTCAAAAGTGTGTATGGGCGCAGCCCGCGGGCATTGCGTAAAAATTTGAGCCAGAAAGAACCGGCCGACGTTGGTTGTCAGTTATATCTGGCATATCGGAAACCATATAATTTCAATGGCCTATTGGAGTTTTATTCTCGCCGCGCAGTGCCGGGTGTCGAATGCGTAAGTGCGACAAGTTATGCCCGGACTTTTCAGCACGGGCAGACCATGGGCTGGTTTGAGGTTGCCGATGAGCCTGCCAGGCAGGCATTGAAAATCAAGTTGATCTGTAATCGGTATGACCAGCTGCAGCCGGTGGTGCAGCGTATCCGGCAGATGCTGGATATTGATACTGATCCGCAGGCTATAAATCAGCAGCTGCGCGGAGATGAAAGTCTGAAGCCGCTGGTGGATCAGGACCCCGGGTTGCGAATACCGGGATGCTGGTCAATCGAGGAAGCCTGTATTCGGGCCATATTAGGCCAGCGGGTCACACTGGGGGCATCAATAGCAATGCTGACCAGAGTTGTCAGTGAATATGGCTGTGAACTGCCGCAGGCGCTTGCCGGCAGTCATTCCAAATTGAAGCTGATTTTTCCCGATTGGAAGCAGTTGCGCAGCTTGGATGCAGCTACGGTGAGAATCGGTGGTCTGCAGGCAGCAACGTTACGCAGACTGGCCGATGTTGAAATACAGCCATACAGCACAGCCACAGACTTATATCGCCAGATAACGGGCGTTAAGGGTATCGGTGACTGGACGGCACAGTATGTATTGTTGCGCGGTTTGTGCTTTCCGGATGCCTGGCTGGAAGGCGATGTGGTTATCCGGACTATGCTCAGAAACTGGCGCAAAGGTGACCGGCAGCAACGGGAACAGCGGTGGCGCCCGTGGCGCGGATATGTCTTATTGTATTTATGGCAAACTGCAGCGGAGGTGAAAATAAACCATGCAAGACAGCAATAATTTATTCAGTCTGGTGATGTCATCACCCATCGGCGAATTGACACTGGTGGCAGATCAGGATTGCCTGTGTGAAATTCGATTTGGGCGGGATGATTGCGCCACCATACCAAGAAGCAACAGCGTGCTGGAAACAGCACAGCAACAGTTGCAGGAGTATTTTGCTGGTAGCCGGCAAAGCTTCGATTTACCTTTGCGCCCGCATGGCACATCATTTCAACAGCAGGTGTGGCGTGAGTTGATGACAGTCGATTATGGAGAGCTGGCGAGTTACCAGGATATTGCAGTTTCAATAGGCAACCCTAAGGCAGTCAGAGCGGTGGGAGCAGCAAATGGTAGAAACCCGATACCGGTAGTAATACCCTGTCATCGTATTATCGGCAGCAATGGCAAGTTAACCGGCTACGCTGGTGGATTGAATATCAAGGAGCAATTGTTGCGGCTGGAAAATGCCGGTGGTAAGGGCAGTTTGCTGTGATGGTTTTTTAAAACTCCAGATCCAGCGCGGCACACAGGTAATCCACCATTGGCGCAGCGGTTTTGCAATGCCCGATAAACAGCTGTTTAAGCTGGCCGGAGAGTACCTGCTGATTGGTCAGCCTGGTTGATACCACGAAATCTTTGCGTTTCAAATCTTCCAGCAAAGGATGATCCGGATCATAACCGCGTGGTGCCCGTTTCAGTGAAGCTCCGCCGAATTGGAAAGTCTGCTGAAATTTTTTGCCGGCCTTGAACTGTTTCCAGCTGCGCGGATTGTTGTGAATAAATTCACGCAGCCGGTTGACCACTTGGCTGGAAGGGTGCCAGATTCCGCAACCCATGAAATTGTTGCCCGGCTGAATATGCAGATAAAAGGACGGTGCTGTCTGAGTGCCGCTGTCTCGATGTTTGAAACGGGCGCCCGCCCATGGTTTGTAAGGGGTTTTGTCTTTTGAAAACCGGATATCCCGGTAAATTCGGAATAATGATCCGCCGTTGGCGCGATCATCACCGTAATAATGTGAACTGATTTTATTCAGATCCTTGTCAACATCCCGGATAAAAGCCAGAAACGGGTCTCTGACGAAGTCCAGATACCGCTGTTTGTTGGCATTGAACCAGTCGCGCTGATTATTGGCGTCCAGCTCTTTGAAAAACCTGAAAGTCTGCTGCGTAAAATAGGCCATTGGATTAGTTTAGCGGGATTTATAGAGCGAGTCATGCAAGCAGAACAGCCTGTTTCGTTTCATATCTCCGGTAACAGGTAATATTGCGGAAGCTATGTTCAAAGGTATAACAATAGGCGTGGTAATTCCGGCGCATAATGAAGCCGATGCTATAGCTGCAGTGGTCGAAGGGCTGCGTGGACTGCGCAATCAGCAGCAGCCGCTGGTGGATCGCATAGTTGTTTGCAACAACGCATCCACCGATGCCACCCGGCTGCGCGCCTTCCATGCCGGTGCCGAAGTGGTTGATGAACCTCAGCCGGGGTACGGCAATGCATGCTTGGCCGGCATAGCTCAATTAAAAGACAGCGACATCATTTTGTTTGTTGACGGAGACGATTCGGTTGATTATGCCGGAATCCCGCTGCTGCTGGAGAGTATCCAGGCAGGTGCTGATTTATGTATCGGCTCACGGGCGCTGGCTGATAACGAACGGGGTGCCCTGACGCCACAGCAACTGGCCGGCAACCGGCTGGCCACGTGGATGATTAACTGCCTGTGGCAGACAGAAGTAACCGATCTGGGGCCGCTGCGGGCTATCCGACGAAGTGCACTGGAGCGGTTGGATATGCAATCAGGTACATTCGGATGGACAGTGGAAATGCAGGTCAAGGCTATTATTCACGGAATGGATACCCGTGAAGTGCCTGCAGCCAGCCGGCGACGTACCGGGCAATCAAAGATCAGTGGTACCTGGAAGGGTACCATTCTGGCCGGCTACGGCATTATCAGCACGATTTTAAAACTTTACTGGCAATCGCGTCGGCAGTTTAAAACAGTACGGCACCCGGATGCCTGAAACAGGCAGCGCGGTGGCGCAGGATATTGCCTATGACTGTGATGTAGCCATCATAGGCAGTGGTATTGCCGGGGGCATGCTGGCGGCGATTCTGGCCAGACACGGCGTAAATGTGATGGTTTTCGAAGCCGCCAGTCATCCCAAGTTTGCCATCGGGGAGTCCATGATTCTGGAAACTTCCGAAATCATGCGCTCATTGGCGTCTATCTTTGATGTGCCGGAGCTGGAGTACTTCAGCGCTGAGCATTTTTTACCGTATATCGGCAGCACACACGGTGTAAAGCGGCATTTCAGTTATCTTCATCATGTAGACGGCCAGCAGCAAAATCCGAAGCATGTTCTACAGGCGGTTATTCCCGGGCGGCCTTATGGACATGAGCTGCATATTTACCGTCAGGACAGTGATTATTTTTATGCCGGGCTGGCGGTTGGCTATGGCGCCAGGTTGCTATCCAATACACCTGTCAGTGACCTGGATATTGATAAGAACAAGGTTTGTATTAGCACGAAGTCCGGTAAGCAGTATTTCGCTAAATGCGTTATCGATGCCGGTGGTTTCCGTTCGATTATTGCTGATAAATACCAGTTGCGTGATTTTGGCCAGCGGACGCATACCCGCGGTATTTTCACCCATATGATCAATGTGCCCAGTTATCACAATTCGGGCGCTACCCGAAGCGCCATGGGTATTCCCTATTCGCTGGCTGAAGGCACGCTGCATCATATTTTCTCCGGCGGCTGGATGTGGGTGATTCCTTTTAATAATCACCCTGATGCCAGTAACCCATTCTGCAGTGTTGGGCTGATGCTGGATCCACGCCAGTATCCGCAGGACAAATCGCTGACAGGCGAGCAGGAGTTTTGGGATTTTGTCGGGCGCCATCCCGGCATGCGCCAACATCTGCAGGGCGCTGATGCAGTGCGTAGTTGGGTGAGTGCCGGACGCATTCAGTATTCCAGCAAACGCATAGCCGGTGACCGGTATTGCCTGCTGGGACATGCAGCAGGGTTTATTGATCCGTTATTTTCCAAAGGGTTGTACACCACACTGGCGTCTCTGCTGCCGCTGGGGCAGGCGTTGCTTAAGGCACATCGGGAAGACGATTATTCTGCACAGCAATTCAGTGCTGTAGAGCGTTGTACATTGGATTATGTGGCAGCCAACGACCGATTGGTGGCCAATGCCATCAAAAGCTTTACAGACCCCAGACTGTGGCAGCAATACAGTGTGTTGTGGATATTGGGTGCGTACCTGGAACTGGTCAAGCTGACGACCACAAGAATGCAGTGGCTGAGTGCCCGGCAGGCGTCTCAGTCAACCGGCTTTGAATGGCCGGAACTGCGTCTGGTCGGTGGTGGTTTTGCACGTTATAAAGAATTGGCTGAGCAAGTGGATCAAATCATCGAACAGCTCGATACCAATGACCGGGGGGCAGTTACGCGAAGTATTCAGCAGCTGCGCAGCTTATACCGTCAAAACCGTTGGATTTCCTATAGTTTCCGGCAATTGGCAGATGGTAAAAACCACCTGCCCAACAGTAAATTCACCTGGCGTCTCCTGATGACTGAAGGTGGCATACTCGGGCCGAAAGATTACCGTGAGCACTTTTTTCAGGATATTTCACTGGCTCGGTTGAGCCGGTTTATGCTGTCGGAAAAACGGCGTTATTCGCGGCAGAGTATTGCCGGCCGGCACCTGAGTGCTTTTCGGGATGGCGGCATATAAATACCCTGCAAAGAATTGACAGGGAATTTGCATATTGGATATTCCCTGGCTGGAATTAATGTTAAACTAATCGATTAGTTCGGAGCGTAGCGCAGCCTGGTAGCGCACCACAATGGGGTTGTGGGGGTCGGAGGTTCGAATCCTCTCGCTCCGACCATTCAAATTTTCCATATTCACTGGAAAAACTGCCTGATAA
>JANQPN010000070.1 GCA_028289455.1 Wenzhouxiangellaceae bacterium | reverse complement strand
AACGATCTGGGCAATGCCGAGACCAACGCGCATTTGACCCGCTTTGATACTGCCCATGGACCGTTCCCCGGCGAAATTAATGTTGAGGGTGGCGACCTGGTCGTCAACGGACAACGCATCCGGGTACTTGCCGAACGCAATCCGGCCAATCTGCCATGGGGTGAAATGGGCGTTGATGTGGTACTGGAATGCACCGGCTTTTTCGCCAGCAAGGAAAAAGCCAGCGGCCATCTGCAGGCCGGCGCCAAGAAAGTTGTTATATCCGCGCCCGGAGGCAAAGATGTGGACGCCACCATTGTTTATGGCGTCAATCACCATACACTGAAGGCTTCTGACACCGTCATTTCCAATGCCTCATGTACCACCAATTGTCTGGCGCCGCTGGTCAAACCGCTGAATGACGCTCTGGGCGTGGAAAGCGGCCTGATGACCACCATTCATGCTTATACCAATGATCAGGTACTGACGGATGTCTACCACTCAGACCTGCGCCGTGCACGTTCCGCCACCAGCAGCCAGATACCGACCAAAACTGGTGCAGCCGCAGCTGTTGGATTGGTATTACCGGAACTTGACGGCAAACTGGACGGCTTTGCCATGCGGGTACCGACCATTAACGTTTCGGTGGTTGATCTGAGCTTTACCGCCGGACGTGATACCACAGTTGAAGAAGTCAACAGCATCCTGAAAAATGCCAGCGAGAACGAGCTGAAAGGCGTTCTCGCCTATAACGAACTGCCACTGGTATCCATTGATTTCAACCATAACCCTGCTTCCAGTGTGTTCGATGCCGGACTGACCAAAGTTATGCAGGGCCGGCTGGTGAAAGTGCTGTCCTGGTATGACAATGAATGGGGCTTTTCCAACCGCATGCTGGATACCACCATCGCTCTGATGAACGCCGCTTAATAAACTGCCTATGCATTCATTGCACAACATAGACATCAGCGGCAAACGGCTGCTGATCCGGGAAGATCTCAATGTCCCGGTCAGCAACGGGCAGGTTACCTCGGATGCTCGCATTCTGGCAGCCCTGCCAACGCTGCAGTATGCGCTAGAGCAACAGGCTGCAGTGATGGTTATGTCGCATTTGGGCCGCCCGGCGGAAGGACACCCGGAACCCAGTTATTCGCTTGCTCCGGTCGCTCAGCGATTGTCCGAACTGCTTGGCCAGACGGTGCGTCTGGTCAGCAACTGGCTGGACGGCGTCAATGTCAGTCCCGGTGAGCTGGTACTGTGTGAGAATGTGCGGTTTTGTGTCGGCGAAAAGGTCAATGATCCGGAACTGGCCCGGCAGATGGCTGATTTGTGTGATGTGTTTGTCATGGATGCCTTTGGTACTGCTCATCGGGCTCAGGCCAGCACCGAAGGCGTAATTCATGCAGCGCCTGCCGCAGTTGCCGGCCCATTGCTGAGCGCTGAACTGGACGCATTAAGCAAAGTGCTGCGCGATCCGCAACGGCCGTTGCTGGCTGTTATCGGCGGCTCAAAAGTTTCTACCAAACTGGGCGTGCTGCACAACATTCTGCCGCAGGTCGATCACTTAATTGTCGGCGGTGGCATCGCCAACACCCTCCTGGCGGCAGCCGGCTATCCTGTCGGCCAGTCGCTGCATGAACCGGACTTACTGGATGCTGCCGCTGAGCTGATCGCCAGCGGTAAGATACCCATGCCCAAAGATGTTGTGGTCGGCAGCTCCTTCAGCGCTGATACACCGGCAACCATCAAACCGGTTGATCAGGTTGGCGATGACGATATGATTCTGGACATCGGCCCGCAGACTGCAGCCGATTACGCCGGTATTGTTCAGACCTGCGGCACCATTCTGTGGAATGGACCGGTAGGGGTATTTGAATTTCCGGCCTTTGCCGAAGGCACCCGGGCACTGTCGCGTGCGATCGCCGACAGCAGTGCCTATTCGGTAGCCGGAGGCGGCGATACACTCGCTGCAATCAATCAATTTGATGTTGCTGACGGCATCAGCTATCAATCCACCGGCGGGGGTGCTTTTCTCGAATATGTGGAAGGCAAAACACTGCCTGCCGTCGCTGCTCTGGAAGCACGCAGCCGTTCCGTCGCATAACCACGATTCATTGCGCAGCGTTTTATGACCAGTCAATCTTCATCAACACCCAGTAAGCGTCGTACCAAAATCGTTGCCACCCTGGGGCCCGCAACCGATGATCCGCGTGTGCTGCGCGATATGTTCATCGCCGGTGTCGATGTGGTGCGTATCAACTTTTCCCATGGTGGTCATGAACAGGTGCGCAAGCGGGTGTCTCTGGTGCGCGATGCGGCAGCCAGGGTGCAGCGGGAAATCGCCATTCTGGCCGATCTGCGTGGCCCGAAAATACGTATTGAATATTTCGAAGAGGGTCGCATCGAACTGCAGCCCGGCGACTCCTTCACACTCAACTGTGACCCGGCGGCGCCGCTGGGCAACCGTCACCAGGTCGGGGTTACCTATACGGATCTGGCCAAAGATGTGGAAGTCGGCGACCGGTTACTGCTGGATGACGGCATGCTGGTACTGGAAGTCAAAGATGTCCGGCCGCCGCTGATCGAATGCAGCGTAATAACCGGTGGTACCTTGTCCGACCGCAAGGGCATCAACAAACAGGGCGGCGGTTTATCCGTTCCCGGGCTGGCTGAGCATGACCTCGCTGATATCAGCCTGGTGGCTGAACTAGACCTGGATTTTCTGGCCGTGTCATTTCCGCGTCACGCCGCTGACATGCACGCAGCACGTAAAGAGCTGGAAGCCCACGGCGGTAATGCCTTGCTGATTGCCAAGATTGAGCGTACCGAAGCCATCAAGCACCTGGAAGAAATCAGTGATGCCTGTGATGCTTTGCTGGTGGCCCGCGGCGACCTGGGTGTGGAAATCGGTGATGCTGAATTGCCCGCCATCCAGAAACAGATCATCAAAACCGCCCTGGCACACAACCGCGCCGTGATTACCGCCACCCAGATGATGCAGTCGATGATCACCAACCCATTACCCACCAGGGCTGAAGTTCTGGATGTGGCTAATGCGGTACTGGATGGCACGGACGCGGTCATGTTGTCCGCAGAAACCGCCGTAGGCGATCATCCGGTCAAAGTGGTTGAAGCCATGCACCGCATCTGTGTCGGCGCCGAGCGCCATCAGGACAATGCGCCACCGCCCAAAGCGCTGAATGTACGGTTT
>JANQPN010000046.1 GCA_028289455.1 Wenzhouxiangellaceae bacterium | reverse complement strand
CTGCAGGTTGCGCGGTGTGGTTTCAGCTTCGCGAATGGCCTGCTCAAGCAGCATATACTGGCCTGCCCGGCTGGAGCCGGAAAAACCGGAAGCATCTGCACCGATATTCACAAACAGGCTGCGGCTGCCTTCCAGGACCGCATCGAAACTGCCGCCCAGGCTGACAGCTGCGCCCTGGCCGGCGATAAGCCCGCCATTCTGGGAGACATCGGCGCCCAGTAAAGTCCAGGTGATACCTTCGGCACGATTGGCATCGATGACACTAGACAGCGGGTTGAACGCCAGTGTTACATCAAACTCCGGTCGCATGGTTCCAGCTTCGTATTCCAGTGCCAGACCGTAATCAACGGTATCTTCTTCCAGGCTGACTTCTTCCAGGCCCAGTGCAGTTATGCCGCCGAACAGTCCGGGTGTCAGTACACGGCCATTGGCTTCGATGACCAATGCATCACGAGGCACGGATAAGTCAGCACCCATTTCGCTGATTCTACCGTCCTGAGTGAACAATACATCGGTATTATCCAGTGGTTCGCTCTGCATGGCAGTGTGCACTGTGGCACCGCGAATAACGGTTACTTGCGCTGCACCATCCTGAATGACCAGCGCCAACAGCAGACCTGTCAACATTAAGTAGCGCATGATTTATTCTCCTGCCGCGGGTTGCTGGCCCAGCATAAAATCCGATATTGCCTGATGTTCAGGGTCATTTCTGTCATACATCAATGCACCATCCACATAGACTTGTTCGGCCAATGCATAAACACTGAATGGGTTACCGTTCCAAATCACCACATCAGCCATCTTACCGGCTTCCAGCGTACCGGTTTGTTCAGCAATACCCATTGCCTTGGCTGGCTGATATGTGATCCAACCGATTGCCTCAGCTGGTGTAATGTCCATTCCGGCCCGGTTGCCGCGGGCCATTGCCTTAGCGGCTTCCTGGTTCAGACGCTGAATGCCTTCGGCTGAATCTGAGTGCACAATTGCGCAGCCGTTTTCAGCACGGTCAACTATCGCGATGTTCTCCTGGATGCCGTCGTAGGCTTCCATTTTAAATCCCCACCAGTCAGCCCACATGGCAGCGCAAACACCATTTTCGGCCAGCAGGTCAGCAATTTTGTAAGCCTCCACTGCATGGTGAAAAGCCGTTACTTCATAGCCGAACTCATCCGCAAGATCCAGAATAGTGGCCATTTCGTCAGCGCGGTAGCAGTGCATGTGAATCAGAATATCCCCGTTGAGTACTCCGGCCAGGGTCTCCATTGCCAGATCCCGCTGTGGCGGTTCCGCTTCCGGGTCACTGCTGGCATGGTATTTATCCAGCTTGTCTTTATACGCCTGTGCTTTAATCCACTGTGCGCGATAGCCGGCCAGGTTACCCATCCGGGTGCTGGGAGCGGCAGATCTGCTGCCGTATACCCGCTTGGGGTTTTCCCCGCAGGCCATTTTCAGACCATGTGGGGCATCAGGAAACTTCATGCCCTGGTAGGTGGTGGCCGGTACATTCTTCAGGGCGACGGCTCGCCCGCCGAACAGGTTCGCGGAGCCCGGCAGCACCAGCATGCTGGTAATACCACCGGCACGCGCGGCTTCAAATCCAGGGTCCTGTGGCCAGACGGCATGTTCGGCCCATACTTCAGGCGTTGACGGGCTGGTAGCCTCGTTTCCATCAGCATGTGAAACTGTCCCCGGGCTCGGATAAACCCCCAGGTGAGAATGGATATCGATAATGCCCGGCGTAATCCAGCGACCTTCCGCATCAACTTCCTGAACATCGTTGGACATTTCCAGGTCGATGCCAACCGCTACGATACGGCCGTTCCTGAAGGCAACGTCGGCATTTTCCATGCGCTCACCGGTGCCGGTCAGAATAGTGGCATTGCGCAGCACGATTGGTGGACTGTCCAGTGGGGCATAGGTCGAAGCATAGGCATCGCCGGGTTGTGCCCAGGCAGACTCAAAGCCAGTTGCAGCCAGCACTGACAGCAACATAAACATACTTAAGCAACGCATGGTCGAGTTCTCCAAAGTTAAATTTCAGCCTGAATAATCTCAGGTCCGCGGGCTCAGCAGCCGTTCCAGTTCTTTTTCCAGTTCTTCCCGCAGTTCGCTGTTGCTGTCACCTCCGCCATAGGTGAATTCGCCGGAACTGTATACTGTCCCGAATGTTGCAGCAGTGTTGTATACCTGGGCTATGGCACTGGCCAATTGCCGCTCCCGCAACGGTGACAGCGGATGAATAAATACTGACCATAAAATATCCTGGGCAACGGCGTAACGGGCATCCAGTGCGCTATCAAAGTTGGCCTGCAGCAAACGATACATTTCAGCCTGATCCAAATCTGCAGAGCCGGTTACCGGGCTCATGATGCGCATCCGGTCAGCATTGCCATCGGCGACTACCATCAGCACCCGTCCACGGAATTCAAACTGCCAGTTGGCTCCGTTCTCGACCAGGTTTTCATCAAGCTGGTGCAGCAGTTCGCTCAGCCGCTGCACCGTCATATCCTGACCGGGAGCAGCTTCAGGTGCATTTTCAGGTATGGATTGAGCGTTATCAGGCTGGTCGTCCTGGGCAATGATCATTGTGCCAGCGCCGATGGTGAAAAATAAAAGTATCAGTTTGAATAAGTGTTGCATATCGATCCGGATGTGCCTCAGCAATTGAGGCTATCATATTTAGGTTTTTAGATGACAGTGGATAAGGATAAAATCTCACAATGTCCGGGACTAATGCCTTGTTTAATTCGGTAGAATTCAGCCAGTGGCTCAGTCGGGTTGGCAGTGGTGCCATTGAACCGGTTGCCACCGGCAACCAGGGAAAGCTGTGGCGGTATCAGACAGGTAATTATGACCTGGCTGTTAAGCGCTGCACCGGTGGCTGGCTGCTGCGTAAAGTGCACCGCCGTGGATTGCGCAGAGAATACCGCGCTTATCAACGCCTGCACAATTTACCTGGTATAGCCGTGTGTTACGGCATGCCGGACCGGGATACACTGGTACTTGGGTTTATTGCCGGAAAAGAGTATCGTCATGCCGTCATCAACCAGCGTGATGCCTGGTTTGAAGCATTGGAACATCTGGTGAATGAAATTCATGCCCGGGGTGTGGGTCATGGTGATTTGAAACGCAAGGAAAATCTGCTTGCCGGTGCAGATGGGCAGCCATATGTGCTGGATTTCGGCACCGCGTGGTTACGCAAACCCGGCAGGCATCCGTTGAACCGATGGTTGTTCCGGTTCAGCTGCAAGCTGGATATAAACGCAGTGATCAAACATAAATACCATGGCGACTACAGCCAAGTGAAAGGCCGGGATCTGGCCCGTTTAAATTACAC
>JANQPN010000009.1 GCA_028289455.1 Wenzhouxiangellaceae bacterium | reverse complement strand
CCGGACCGCCCGGGTAGGCCAGTCCCAGCAGTTTGGCGGTTTTATCAAAGGCTTCACCGGCGGCATCATCCAGCGTTTCACCCAGCAGGCGGTAGCCGCCTACCCCGGTCACATCCACCAGCATGGTGTGTCCGCCGGAAACCAGCAGCGCCACAAACGGAAAATCCGGGGGGTCGTCCTCCAGCAGCGGTGCCAGCAGATGGCCTTCCATATGGTGAATACCGATGGCGGGAATATCCAGGGCCCAGGCCAGCGCTTCTGCAGTGCTTACGCCAACCAGCAGCGCACCGATGAGTCCTGGCCCGCGGGTATACGCGATGGCGTCAACGGCCGAGAGTTCAAGCCCTGCCTGGCTGGTCAGCTCACCGATAAGCGGCAACAGCTTGCGCACGTGATCGCGCGATGCCAGTTCCGGCACTACGCCGCCGAAACGCGCATGCAGCTCAATCTGGCTGTATAACTGCTGGGCCACCAGGCCCTCGCCATCGGCATAAATAGCCACGCCGGTTTCATCGCAGGAGGTTTCTATTCCAAGTACATACACAGCTTTTTCGCAGGGGGCTGAATAATATTCCGGCAAGTTTACCTGATTGTGCTGGAACTGGCCCGGCAAACTTTGCGATACAGAATGTTTGACTGTTATAATAAGCGGCTATCTATTTATTTTGTCAACGTACCGACTGAACAACTGAGGAAGCTACATGCCTAGTGTAAAAGTTCGTGAAAACGAGCCATTTGAATATGCGTTGCGCCGCTTTAAGCGCTCTTGCGAAAAAGCCGGTGTAATCGCCGAAACCCGCCGCCGTGAGTTTTATGAAAAACCCACACAGGAACGCAAGCGCAAAGCAGCAGCAGCAGTAAAACGCAACCTGCGCCGCGTATCGCGTGATGCCGCTCCACGCCGCCAGTACTAAAACGCTTCACATTATTCGGCATTTAGCCAGTATCTGATGTCTGCACCGTTAAAGAGCAAGCTGCTTGACGATGTCAAGCAGGCCATGCGCGCCGGCGACAAGCTGCGCCTGGGGACTTTGCGGATGGCCACTGCGGCCATCAAGCAGCGCGAAGTGGACGAGCGGATTGAGCTGGATGATGCCAATGTCATGGCAGTGATCGAAAAAATGATCAAACAGCGCCGAGATGCAGAGCAGCAATATCGTGCTGCAGAACGAGCGGAGCTGGCCGATCAGGAAGCTGCTGAAATCACCATTCTTGAAGACTACCTGCCGGCACAGCTCAGTGAAGCTGAAATCGCCGGCGAAATCAGCACGGTATTGGCCGAGCTGGGAGTCAGCGGTATGCAGGCCATGGGCCAGGTGATGGGCCAGTTGAAGCCGCGTCTGCAGGGACGCGCAGATATGGGCAAAGTTAGTGCGCTGGTCAGGCAGCAACTACAGGGCTGATCAGCAAACAACCGTTATTCAGCCGAAGCAACGGTTTCAAATTTTCAGCGCCACGCGCGCAAAGCAATAATCAAACGATGGCAGGCCGCATTCCAGAGTCATTTATCGATGATCTGCTGGAGCGGGTGGATATCGTACAGACCATCCATCAGCGGGTGCCGTTGAAGCCGGCCGGCCGGGAATACCAGGCCTGCTGCCCGTTTCATGACGAAAAAACACCATCGTTTACCGTCAGCCCGCAAAAGCAGTTCTACCATTGCTTCGGCTGCGGTAAACACGGCAGCGCCATCGGCTTTTTGATGGAATACGACGGTCTGGCATTTACCGATGCAGTGGCCGAGCTGGCCCAAAGCGTGGGTATGCAGGTGCCGGTAACGGCAGGAAGCAACGACCCGGAACGCACCGACCGGCTGGAACAGATGTTCAACCGGATGCAGGAGGCCGCCAGCTTTTTTCAACTTAACCTTAAACGCCATGAGCCGGCACAAAATTACCTGCGCGGGCGCGGTTTGACCGGAGAAATCTGCGCACGATTCAAAATGGGCTATGCACCGGATGCGTGGCAGTCACTGTCAGATCATTTGACCGCACAGGGTGCCACCCAGCAGCAACTGCTGGAAATCGGCCTGCTGGCGGAAAATGAGGGTCGGATGTATGACAAGTTCCGCGACCGGATCATGTTTCCGATATTGGATCGGCGCGGCCGGGTATGCGGATTTGGCGGCCGGGCGATGGGCGAGCGCGGGCCGAAATACCTGAACAGTCCGGAAACACCGGTGTTTCATAAAGGTCGTGAGTTGTACGGCCTGTACCAGGCACGCCAGGGTGGTAAACCCGATCAGCTGTTGCTGGTCGAGGGTTATATGGATGTGGTGGCATTATCCCAGTTCGGTATTGAAGGTGCGGTAGCGGCATTGGGAACTGCAACCACCGAACATCAGGTGCGCCTGCTGTTTCAGACCAGTGACAATATTGTCTGCTGCTTCGACGGTGACCGGGCCGGGCTGCAGGCCGCCTGGAAGGCGCTGCAGGTGATGCTTCCGCAACTGATTGCCGGGCGGCAGGTCAGGTTTTTGTTTTTGCCCCAGGGAGAAGACCCGGACAGTCTGGTGCGGAAAACGTCCGCAGAGGCTTTTCTGGAGCAGGTCAGGCAGGCCGAGCCCTTGTCTTCATTTTTATTCCGGCATTTACAGGAAGGCCTGGATATGCAGAGCGCCGAAGGCCGGGCCAGTCTGGTGGCGCGTGCCGGGCCATTACTCGCCAAGCTGCCGGCGGGCGCCTATCACGACCTGTTGCACGATGAACTGGAAAACCTGACCCGGCATCGGCTTCAGAGTGGTGATATTAATGTAGAAAAAGCGTCCCGGCGGTCGCCAACCAGTCAATACCGGCCGGTTGGCAAGACCTTATTACGCCAGCTGGCAGCCCTGCTGGTGCAGCGACCTGAGCTGGCGCAGCAGCTGGACCGGCAGGCGATTGAGATCGTCCAATCGCAAAAAAATGCCGCAGCAGTGCTGGAATTGATTGACTTCTGCCAACAAAGCCCGCAGATTAGCACGGTTGCATTGCTGGAACGCTGGCGTGAACACGCTGCCGCCGGTTTGCTGGCAGAGCTGGTGACCTGGCAAGTACCTGAGACAGACAGTGGACAACAACAGGAGCTGGCTCATGTGCTGCAGCGGTTACATGCGGAACAACTTTCCGCCAGGATTGACCTGCTGACTACAGCACAGCAGCAAACCGGACTGTCGGAAGAGCAGAAACTGGAGTTGAGAGAATTGCTGGCCGCCAAGCAACAAGTGCAGAATCCACCCACCAGTGGGTCTGCCTGAATAAAGTGACATTGTAGAGCACAGTATGGAAGAACAGAAAGAATCACAGCTGAAACAATTGATCGGCATTGGCCGTGAACAGGGCAACTGGCTGACCTATGCACAGGTTAACGACCACCTGCCCGATGAGATTGTAGAAGCGGATCAGATTGAAGACATCATCGGCATGATCGAAAGCATGGGTATCCAGGTGCATGAAGAAGCACCGGATGCCGACTCGCTGATTCTGAACGATGATGCCAGCAGTGCGGATGATGAAACCGCAACTGAAGAAGCTGCCGCCGCATTGGCTGCGGTGGATACCGAAATAGGCCGTACCACCGACCCGGTGCGCATGTACATGCGGGAAATGGGCGCGGTGGAACTGCTGACCCGCGAAGGCGAGATCGCCATTGCCAAGCGTATTGAAGAAGGCCTGAATGAAGTCAACCATGCGCTGTCGCGCTATACCGGCAGCATCGGCACCATTCTGGATGAATACGCAGAGCATCTGAACGGCAACCGCCGCATGAATGAAATCCTGATCGGTTTTATTCATCCTGAACTGTTGCAGGAGCAGGGGGTGGCGCCACCGGAAATCGCCCTTAAAGATCAGCGCGAAGAAGATCGCATTGCTGAAATGACGGCTGATGATGAAGAGGAAGATAACCCCAATACCGGCCCCGACCCGGAACAGGTTGCCCGTCACTTCAAGGAACTGAGCAATCTGTACAAGACCTTCGTGAGCAAATACGACCGCTATGGCCAGACCAAGAAGGTTATGGAGTTGCGCGAAGACATGTCGGCTCTGTTCCTGCGCATGAAACTGCCCAGCCTGATGACCGATACGCTGATCGACCGGATGCGTTACAAGGTTTCCAAGCTCCGCGCCATGGAACGCAAGATCATGCTGATCTGTGTGACCCAGTGCGGCATGCCCAAGCGTACCTTCCTGCAGACATTCTCGGAAAATGAATCCGACAGCAACTGGCTGGATACCCAGATCAAGCGCAAGCAGAAATTCAGCGCACCGCTGCGCGAGCGCCGCGAAGAACTGCTGGCCATTCAGGAAAGCATGGCCAGGATTGAGGTGGAAACACGCCTGAGCATCGCAGAGCTGAAGGACCTGCACCGCACCATTTCCCTGGGCGAAGCCAAAGCACGCCGTGCCAAGAAGGAAATGTGTGAAGCGAACCTGCGTCTGGTGATTTCCATTGCCAAGAAATACACCAACCGCGGCCTGCAGTTCCTGGATCTGATTCAGGAAGGCAACATCGGCCTGATGAAGGCGGTGGATAAGTTCGAATACCGGCGTGGTTATAAGTTTTCTACCTATGCCACCTGGTGGATCAGGCAGGCGATT
The DNA here is from genome assembly GCA_028289455.1 of Wenzhouxiangellaceae bacterium. GTDB lineage: Bacteria > Pseudomonadota > Gammaproteobacteria > Xanthomonadales > Wenzhouxiangellaceae > JAJFKX01. Next base: position 86,542 of record JANQPN010000009.1, on the reverse strand, counting down.
ACCCGTTCCATTGCCGACCAGGCGCGGACCATCCGTATTCCGGTGCACATGATCGAAACGATCAACAAGCTGAACCGCATTTCCCGCCAGATGCTGCAGGAAATGGGCCGCGAGCCGACGCCGGATGAGCTGGCTGACCGGCTGGAAATGCCGGAAGACAAAGTCCGCAAGGTACTGAAGATCGCCAAAGAGCCGATTTCCATGGAAACCCCGATCGGCGACGATGAAGATTCGCACTTGGGTGACTTCATTGAAGATATGAACATCGATTCACCGATTGAATCGGCCACGGTTTCCGGTTTGACCAATACCGTCAAAGACGTGCTGGGCAGCCTGACGCCGCGTGAGGCCAAAGTACTGCGGATGCGGTTCGGAATCGATATGAATACCGACCATACACTGGAAGAAGTCGGCAAACAGTTTGACGTTACCCGTGAGCGTATCCGTCAGATTGAAGCCAAAGCCCTGCGTAAACTGCGACATCCGACCCGTTCGGAACAGCTGCGCAGTTTCCTGGATATGGAATAAGCTTTTTCAAAAACCAGATCGATGGAAAAACACGGCTACGGTAAGTTATCGCGCTGGAATCACTGGTTGTCGGCAGCCATTGTGCTGACCATGCTGCTGATCGGCCTGTATTTCCATGATATGCCGCGTGGCGATGAAAAGCTGTACTGGCTGCATCTGCACATCTCCATCGGTGTGGTAGCGTTTTTGTTTGTTATTTACCGTGTGTTCTGGCGCCTGCGGCGTGGCATGGCGGCACCTCTGGAACAGCACAGTCTGCTGCAGCGCCTAAGTCAGCTCAGTCACTGGGTACTGATTGTGGGCGTTCTGGTGATGTTTATCAGCGGTCCATTGATTGTGTGGAGTGCCGGCAGAGGACTGGAAGTGTTCGGTCTGTTCACTATCCCCAGCCCCATGGAACGCATGCACGAGCTGCATGAATGGCTGGAAGAAGCGCATATTCTGGTATCCCGGATACTGATGTGGGTCATCGGCCTGCATGTTACCGGCGCCATCTGGCACCTGATTCAACACCGTGATAAATTACGCGGCCGGATGTGGGGATAAACCGGTTGCCTGAAGTGCGAGCTTATCGCTACACTATCAACACTCCTCTATAAGGGCCCTTAGCTCAGTTGGTTAGAGCAGTCGACTCATAATCGATTGGTCGTAGGTTCAAGTCCTACAGGGCCCACCATCTCTTTTTTAGAAGCTCTAAAAACCTCTAATGCTTTGAAAGGTAATGATATTTTGGGTTTTCTATACCTCTGATTACGGCGGTAAGTTAATTTACTTTTCCTTCCCCGATATTGGAAGGGCAAGGATCAGTAATGCCACCATCTGTACCAGCAATCATTGGAGCATTGATGCTATTACCGCCTTCTTGGTCTACGCTCGCCAAACCACTGCTCACTCTGCCGCCTTCGCTTGCTAAAGCATTACCTTTATCATGAGTGGTCACAAGGCCATCTGTTTCATGGCCAGCCGCCGCACCGTGGACATCTTCATTGCTGACTAATAGCTTAAGAGGTTTACAGTCCACATTCGCAACTGGTGAACCATGGCCAGAGTTACCACCACCTCGTCCAGCAATGGCTAATCCATTACCAACATTGTGTCCTTCTGCGTTCTGGTTGCTGACAGACATACCACCGTTAGCCACGCTATCAACACTGCCGCCCTGGCCACCTTGTACCATATTGGTTCGGCCGTTATTGATTTCATCACTGTCGACCGCCAGCCCATCTGTCATATGGCCACTTTCAGGTACAGTAATGCCATCAGCCCCATGGCATTCTTTTGGCACACCACTACCTGCATCGCCGCGATCACCAGCAATGATGACAGTGGCGGTGATAACCAAAATTACAACTGAACCTATTAGAATGGCTTTATTCATGATATCCCTCCTCATGTTCCGCTGAATTGACGTTCCAAGATTGTGTTCCTCAAATAGCAGGCAATGCAAATTGGCTGAGGGCCGAGTGCGAGGTAGATAGTAATTATTTAAACATTCGTATCAAAAAATGACATTATCTTCACGAAATTTAAGTTGTATTTGTGGTAGGGTAAAGATGTTCAGGGAAGTAAGCACATGGTATGTGATCCTGGATACAGAGCATGGAGCGATCAAGGGTGGGCAATAGGAGTTTGGCATGATTAGATTATCACTCTTTTCGAGGTTAATTTCGTTATGCTCGGCTGGCTGCCCTCAGACCAAGAACGGTCTATTTCGATATTCTAGAATTTACACCTTTACTAATTTGTCACTTTTCGTGCTTTTTATTAGGAGCATGATGTTTACTATTTTCTTTACAAGGCAGAATGTTTTGCCCGTTGCTTATTTGTTAATGCCGGCATGGCCTGAACAACTACGCAAATAGAGTGTCAATACTGGCTCTAGAAAGAACGATGCATGGGTGCCCTATACGAGCAAAGCATGAATAGTATATACTTCGTACGTAAGTCAGTATATATATTTACTTGATGTTGTAATGAGCTGTCATTGATTAGATTTTCGTTAACAGTAAGCTTGGCTACAGGAGAAAACAAATGTTTGGACAAACCCAAGAATCGCTTGCATCAACGTGCAAACTCAGTTAATTTACTATCGTAAGCGGCGCAAAAGTGCCGTTTATATTATATGGTTCACTGGTTTAATTGCTATGTTACTGATGGCACATCATGTCTTATGGCACAGGTGTTTGCTGGTGGAACAGTATAAACAAGGATAGTAGCCAGGAAAGCGAGATAACATGCACCGGCTTCTTGTAATAGAAAAACAACAGGGATTCGCAGGGAAATTATGTCTGGTAACCAGCTCTCCACAGGAGTGGATGTTCAGCGTGTTTATGACTGCCTTTGGGGTATTCAGTCTGCACACCAATATCAAAAAGCACTTCCATATGGCAAACTGTTTGTTTGTCTTGCGTACGCGTCCGCAATGCAGAATTGCCGTGCCGAATGGGGTCGCTTGTTTGAGCAAAGCAACAAAGGTGAGAGCGGTATCACCCGTGCAGAACTTGAAAAAGCTTTTTATAAGGCTTTCTATGCGCCCGGGACAAGCCTGGAAGCAATTAGTAAAGGAATTGATGAGGTATATGAGTATGACAAAGCTTCAACTAAACAAGGCCGTCGTTATGTTTTTGCCGGGTTGGAGGCAGTTGATGATGGCTCGATCGATGGGTTTGTCGCACTTGAATATGAGAATAATATAAATAACAGTCGGGAGGTGCAGATGGCTGTTAAATCATTATCTGGACAGGAGGCATTTGAAGCGGCCGCCAGGATACGCAGAAAACGTCGCGGTATTTTAGGCAATTTGGTGACGTTGTTTACTGGTGAATCTGAATTCTATTCAAAAGAAGGCGATATCCCATACTCTATCAGCCGGGATGGTGTCTTCTCTGTGACGACAGCGGCACAACGCAAGAGCAAAGTTGCACAGCGCAATGTGGCAAGATATTTAGAAAACAGAAAACTGCAAACCAAGCCACGATAATAAGGCCAAAGGGGTGACAGAGCTATTTAAGAACTATATGTTCCCGCTTTTGGCGGGTTTCTTTTTTCTAAATTTCACACATTATTTCAGGTATAAATATCAAGCTCTCAAGGGGTCATCGGTGGTTCTTTTATGGGCTATCTTTGCTGGGCTTATTTTTTATTCACTCACCCATATTATTGCTGTAATAGGTTATGCATATTTTAATGGCTGGATAACTGCTATTCACGAATGGTGGTATTTCGATGTGGCAATGCCTTTTAAACTTAAAGGTGTGTTATCTGTAGGAACAGCGCTATTTTGTGGTTTCATTTTTAACCTCGTAGAAACACGAACCGACGCTTTTAGGGATAGCCTGAAAGACAGTCTTGATAAATTCATGGCGCAGGCCGCGAAAATACAGGCCATAGTTAGAATTGAGACAATTGGAAGCTATCAATATGTAGGGCTTTTAAAAAAGTTTGATAATGATCCCGCGACGAGTTCCGATATAGCGATTACTCCGATTCTTATCTATCGTAAAAATGAATGTAATGAGCTGGTAGAAGAGGAAGACTTTTCAGGTGACTTCCAGAGCGAGGATGAAGAAAGCATTCGCACTATAACGATAAAAAGAGAGAGCGTGATTTCAGTAGAGTTTGACGGTGTTGAACTCCCAAATGTTACAAAGGGGTTGGTTGCATCTTTAAAAAGAGCATGGAAACGATTCAAAGTATGGAGGGCACGAAAAATTCAATGGTTGTTGAATTTGGTTAAAAAAACCAGTGTGAAGAAAGCAGGTGGAAGTCAAGGGAAAAAGTCAAAGAAAAAAACAAAGAAAAAGAGATCAAGAAAAGCTTCTAAGAAAAAGTAGCATCAAAACAACTTGCATTCCTGGCTGGCCGAGACAGGAGCCGTTTTTTCCCACCTCAGGTGGTTAATATAGCAAAATTGTGTCCATCCTTTCGTTGCCCCTATACTATTGTTATGGTAAATCACCAGAAATTACTGGGACACCCATCTCTTTAGTTCATAAATTGTGAATGCTACTCAGCATTACGCAGGCACAAAAAATACTTAATTCACAATGAATAGATTGCGTCTCAGTCCGTAAATGCTGGATTTCAGGCATGCCAAACCTCGGCAATACCGGTTTCCTGATTCGGAAGTGAGAATTTCTTAGTTGAGTTGTGGATGCATTCTATTGGCTGAACTGATACCTTTCAGAAACTTTCTGTCATAGCTAATAGCTGTTATCTGTATGGATCGTGCTTTGCCTATGACATGGCAAAAGCGGGTTCCTTTTGTGTTGGAGAGTTATTGAAGTAATGATGCAGGCTCAATTCTCAGTCGTTGTAAGATTGGCGGTAGGTTATCGGGTATCTTTCCTTTCTTATCTGGGTGTATCGTTCTACCACTCCAATCAACCAGTTCCAGGTAATCATTGAAAAGGTAAGGTAAGCCAGTCTGGTCATCCAGCTCCCCTGAAAACCCCAGTAACTCCGGAATCACTTCAGATAAGCACTCAGGGTCTTCGTCAGATTGGAATTCCTGGACTCGTTGTTGTATAGAAGTATAGTCAGATTGCTCAGGCGTTTCGGCGAAGCCGGCTCTAATCGGATTCAGATCCACATAGGCCATACAACTGATCAATGCCTGTTCATCCAGTAAAGCCTGTGACTTGAATCGACCTTCCAGAAACGTCCGGTGCAGCCATCTTCTGCATTGGCCATACGAGCTATAGATTCATTAAGACAACTTATGAACCACGACAGGCTGCACAGCCTGGATCGGTATTTCTCGCATAATTCATTGACTTTAGCCAGTTCTCCGGAAGCCAGTGGTTCGCTATTTCGGTAGCGTTGTATCAACAACGATCCAGAAAACAGCTGGCACCATCGTTCCAGCACTTCATCAACAGACCATTGCTCTGCTCCACACGGATCAAGCTTTAAACCAGGTGGTAATGGTTACTCATAACAGCATAAGAACAAGTATGGATAGAAAATATTGAGAAGAGGTGAGCCAACTTTTCAACAATACAGCCTCTGCGGTGCTTGAAGGATCGACTAGTCAATTGATCAAAACGATATAGAAAAGCTGTACGCACACAACGGCCTATACAGTGATAGTAAGGCGTAGTACTGGTTGAAACCAGTGATGAGCGTGGAATGGTTATGGGTTCAGCATAGCTGAGAGATAGTGGATTTACAGTCGGCAGACTCTGTAATTGGTGTAAGATTTCGTCTATTAGTAATGGGTGTCCCAATGTTTGTCCAGTTATAATTGCGTTTGATAGGGAGCAATTGACCCTCTTTGCTGAAACAGGTCGCTTTGTCTGACCTGGTAGGAAATGACCATTGCCGTTTAAGAAAAAAACATTAAATAGTTGTATTCATAAATTGATCGCTGGCTTTGCAATGAGTTCAACAGTGGTTGATGTTGCACATGGACAAGGCTTTCCGTCTAGTGGTGTTATCGAGTTATCATCATTAAATGGAACCGAGGCCAATAGCACATCAGGCCTGGCAATAAATGGGATCAGCCGCGGTGATCGTTCAGGTTATTCCGTCAGTAATGCAGGCGATGTGAATGGGGATGGGCTTGATGATCTAATCGTCGGAGCGCCTGGTGTCGATAGAGATGGCTATTATAATTTTGGTCAAGTCTATGTCATTTTTGGTGATGATACAGATGGTTTCCCAAACGACGGCGTCATTGCTTTATCTAGTCTGGCTACAACAAATCCGGACATCGCAGGTCTGGTAATCAATGGAATTGATGGGGATATCAATGTCTTTGGTGTTGGTGATCGTTTGGGCAACTCAGTCAGTAATGCAGGCGATGTCAACGGGGATGGAGTGGATGACCTGCTGATAGCTGCACGATCAGCATCTCCGAATGGTAACAGGCGCGCTGGTGAAAGTTATGTGCTTTTTGGGAATAGCACAGATGATTTTCCAAGCGATCGTATCATTGATTTATCCAGTTTAACTACTGCCAATCCGGATGTGCTCGGTTTGACTATCAATGGAATAGATGAAAATGACTTTGCCAGCCGCGTAAGCAATGCTGGTGATGTAAATAACGATGGCTTCGATGATCTATTAATTGGTGCGCTTGGTGCCGATCCTAACGGTATAAATAGTGCCGGTGAAACCTATATCATCTTTGGTAGTAACATGGACGGTTTTCCTGGCGATCGAGTGATTGAATTATCTACTTTGACAACTACCAATCCTGACGCAGCTGGTCTGGTCATTAATGGTATAGACGAAAACGACACTTCTGGCTCTTCAATTAGCGCCGCTGGTGATATTAACAATGATGGATTCGATGATTTTTTGATTGGAGCCCCAAGTGCTAGTCCGGATGGTAATTTCGATGCTGGTCAGATTTACGTCATATTTGGTGCTAACGCGGATAATTTTCCAGCCGATCGTGTGATTAACTTATCCAGCTTGGCTTCAGCTAGCCCGGATACAAATGGTTTGCTTATCAACGGAATCAATTCAGGTGACAGATTAGGCACCTCAGTTAGTAATGCAGGTGATATCAATGGGGATGGAGTGGATGATCTGTTTATTGGTGCAGCGTCTGCGGAACCGAATGGTATTACCAGCGCTGGCCAAAGCTATGTGATCTTTGGCAATAGTACCGGTAATTTTCCAAGCGATGGTATTATTAATTTATCAAGTTTAATTACTGCCGACCCGGATGTGTCTGGCTTGATTCTAAACGGAATAGACAGGCTTGATTTCACAGGAAGAGAAGTCAGCAATTCTGGAGATGTCAATGGGGATGGAGTGGATGATCTGTTGATTGGTGTAGAAGCTGCAAGTCCGAATGACATCCTTCAAGCCGGTGAGGCCTATGTGATCTTTGGCAGTAGCACAGGTGATTTTCCGGTTGATGGGGTGATTGAACTGTCAAGCCTAGGCACAGCTAATCCGCATGTGGCTGGCTTGACGATCAACGGTATCAATATAGATGACTTAACCGGTAGCTCGGTCAGCACAGCTGGCGATATTAATGGGGATGGCGTCGACGATCTGTTAATTTCTGCGATACGTTCGGATCCATATGGCATCAATGAAGCGGGCAGTACCTATGTGGTATTCGGCAGTGATGCCTTTTTTATTGATAGTTTTGAATTGGAGTAGCTAGTCGATCTTAGCTCAAAGAAAAAGAACTAGGACACCCACATCTTCTATTCACAATATATGAATCCTCTTGGTTCCTCTTAGCGGAAGGCAAAAACTTAAATTACTAATGAAAAACCTCAATCCATCCAATAAAAGCTGGATCCCAGGCATACATAACCTCAGCGATGCCGATTTTCTGATTTGGAATTAGGGCTTATCTAGTTGAGTTGTGGAAACAATCGGTTGGCATAGCGGGGAATGGTCATGGATTCAGCATAGCTGAGGCTTCAGATAATTACAGTTGGTGGATTCTGTAATTGATGTAAGATACCAGCTATTAATAATGGGTGTCCTAAATGACTAGTGTTGCGGTTATTCTGACAATTCACGGTGCCCCAAATCGACTCAGCTATGAGTAACATGCCAATAAATTTTGAACAGCAACTTAGTAGAGGATTTCAGAAGCAAGTATTGTGTAAGAGCATACAACTTGGGCTTCTTGGGTTAGCACTAGGAGGTAGCCTGATTGGAATGGTGCAGGCACAGTCTTTCCCAGCTGATCACATCATTGAATTATCTGAGTTAAACACCCCTACAGGAGTCCCTGGGCTGGTGATCAACGGAATTGCTGCCAATGATTACTCTGGTAGTTCGGTTAGTAATGTCGGTGATATTAATGGGGATGGAATTGACGACCTGATTATTGGCGCGAGAGGTGCTGATGTAAATAGCAATGGCTCGGGCCAAACTTATGTGCTGTTTGGTGAAAACACTGGTGTAGTAGCTAGTGGTGGCGTGGTTGAGCTGTCTAATTTAAACGCAGCAAGCACTCCTGCAGGGTTGGTGATCAATGGCATTGATGCGTTTGATAGTTCTGGAAGATCTGTCAGCAATGCTGGCGATATCAATGGGGATGGTATTGAAGACCTGATGATTGGGGCAAATCTTGCTGATCCGAATGCCAAAAACTCAGGTGAAACCTATGTGGTGTTTGGCAATAGTACTGGCGTAATAGCTGACGGTGGCGTGATTGAGCTCTCTGATTTGAACATACCTGGCAATCCTACTGGGCTAGTAATCAATGGCTTTGATGCGAATAGGCAATCTGGTTTCTCGGTCAGTAATGCTGGTGACATCAATGGGGATGGTATTGATGATCTGCTAATAGGTGCGGGCGGTGGGGGGTATGTAGTGTTTGGCAATAGTACTGGTGTGGTAGCCGATGGTGGGGTGATTGAGCTGTCTAGTTTGAACAATGCAGACAAGCCGGCAGGGCTGGTGATTTCGATTGGTCCATCTGAGACTTCGGTCAGTAATGCCGGTGATATCAATGGCGATGGTATTGATGATCTGCTGATTGGGGCACCTTTCGCTGATCCGAATGCCAATAACTCAGGTGTAACCTTTGTGCTGTATGGTAATAACACTGGTGTTCTTGCTAATGGCGGGGAAATCGATCTACGTGATTTGAACGCCCCTGGTAACCCCACGGGCTTGGTGATCAACGGTATTGATGAGGATGATCTATCTGGCCGCTCGGTAAGCAATGCCGGTGATATCAATGGCGACGGTATTGATGATCTTATTATCGGTGTACGATATGGTGATCCGAATGGCAACAACTCAGGCGAAACCTATGTGGTGTTTGGCAGTAGTAGTGGTGTGGTAGCCAACGGCGGTGTGATAGAGCTGGCTGAGTTAAATTCAGCTGGTGGTGTGGCAGGGCTAGTAATCAACGGAGTTGATACAAACGACCGATCTGGTATTTCAGTCAACAATGCCGGTGACATCAATGATGATGATATTAACGATCTGGTTATTGGTGCGCCCAGTGCTGATCCAAACGGCAATAACTCAGGTACAACTTATGTGTTGTTTGGTGACAACGATGGTGTTCTCGCTAATGGCGGTGTGATAGAGTTAGTTGACTTGAATACACTTGGCAACCCTACAGGGTTGGTAATCAATGGTATAAATGCATATGATGGATCTGGCGGCTCGGTTAGCAACGCTGGTGATATCAACGGGGATGGAATTGATGATCTGATCATAGGCGCCGTCGGTGGTGATCCTAATGCAAACCTCTCGGGTGAAACCTACGTTATTTTCGGAATAAATGATGTTTTATTCGAAGATTCATTTGAATAACTAACAATAAACGGAACATGTATATCTTTTGACTTCTTGAGCTCACAAATTATGAGAGTTCACGATATAGCTTTAGATGTAAGACGCGCTTCATTCCTTATTAAAACACCAGTGGTCACCCAGCTAAAGTTAGATTCTAGACATGCGAAATTCGGCGATCCCGATTTCCCAATTTGGGATCGAGATTTGCCTATCACATGACAAAAGCGGGTTTACTTTTTGGCTAGAGAGATTTAAATAGCAATGTAAGCCCATTAATCAGCCACTCTAATATTAATAGCAAGTTATCTAGAGTCCTTCCTGGTTATTATTTCTGGTTGGTTTTCTATATGATCGATAGTGGTTTGCTGGTTAAAATACAACCATGCCTAGGTATCGTTGATATAGTTTGATATCAGACTTTGCTTTCGCGATCCGCTCATTTCACCGACACTCCGCCGGCACATGCACATCATCAGCCGAAACATTCTCACACCACCATTCAAAATACCCACCTTCATCAACATCAGGAATCAACATAACCATATCACCACTCATTTCACTGATAACATCATTAAATACAATCTCAATTACTTGAGAATCAGCATCGAAACTGATGGTCGCGTTGTCGGTTTCCATATAGAAGGTTTCAGCTTCTTCAACTGTTGGATAACGGTTATTGGTGATATAAAAATCTGCAAGCATGAACTTCAACTCAGCAGCACTAAGAATTGTTTCTGATACCTGAGCCCTAACCGTATAATTCTGATAGGCCGGAATGGCAATCGCAGCCAGCACACCGGCGGTAGCCACTACTGCCACACCACCACCGCCCCAGATGTAGTCGATCATGGATTGTTCATAGTCAAACTGCAGGCTGGTAATGTCGCCGGCGGTTTTTATCTGCATGCCGAGTCTGCCCTGCTTGGGCAACTGAAGATCTTCCGCCAACGGCATACGCATCAAATTAGCATCGACCCCGGCGACATCACTGAGCATTTGAATGCTTTCAAGATAAAAAGTGTAGATACGTTCCGGCAGCTTGTTGCTTTCCATCAATACAGACAGCAATGAACCATTCCAATCAACTTCATGAGCTGTGAGCCAGTCATTTAAGGTGTAATCCGATAAGTGCCGGTTCCTGGCCATTAATATTTGGGGAACGGAGGCAATAATCAGGTTGGATTGCTCCTGATGCCAATACAGATGGGTGCTTTCAGCGGCCAGCAGTTGGGTCAGCCAGGGGGCTTCGTTTTCAACTTCTTCCAGATCTGATGACTGCTGAATAACCAGATTGGTAAGGCTGGGTAGCTTGTAATGGGTGATATCAATGCCTTCGAAGTTTTCTGTATTCAGTTCAGCCCCGAATTTCTCAACCGTCCAGTTGACCGACTCTTTAAAAGCGTCTGCTTCTTCAATGGGTAAAGCAATCCACATGCCTGCGTTATCACCCACAATGACGGCGCTTGGTCCGAATACGGCAAGCAGCTGGTCTAAGTCCAGCTCGAACTGTTCAAGGAGTGTTTCCCGTATTTCGTTATATCCGGTCTGAATGTTGTTCTCACTTGAGAAGGAATCCTCGTATTGAAAAACCTGATCCAGGTGATCTTTGTTGGGAAATGGTAAGGTGATGGCAAATTTAACAGGCAAACTCACACCCGCGTTTCTGACGGTATCAGAGCTCTTGATGTGCAGCAGGTTTGGTGAATCACCGGACTGCTTCAACATAACTCTGAAGCTCCCGTGACCATCTTTGGTGGCGCTGCCGGCATAAAAGAACTCGGTATTGTGCAGGTTGAGTTTTTCCAGCCCGAAGCGATCATTGGGTGGAATGAGAGATGACAGCTGCTGCCATAATGTTTTGGTATCCGCCCAAATGGCCAAGTTGGAGCCTGTTGAATCAATACCTTGCTCGAAGGCATAGGCATCTGTGCGAGTGGCCAATGTACCGTCACGAAAACTGTTGAATGTGGACTCATTAACAGCTGGTCCGGTAAACAGCACGAACTGATCACTGTCAGCATCAAAATGACCCAGAACATCCATCTGCGCCGCACTCAGCTTAAAGGCGCCCTGGTCATCAACTTCACTGGCCAGCTGGAGTTGTCCCTGGCTGGTGGAGACCAGGTGATTCAGTATAGTGTCGAGCTCCTGAGTGGATTCCAGGTCAAATTTTGTGTTGATGAGTATTTCAGGTGTCATCAAACCACCGTTGCCTGCCAGTATGGCGACTTCGATAGGCGCAGCTTGCTTGTTCAGTAACAGATCCAGCAAATCACTGATGGCCTGGTTACCAATCTTACTGAACAAATTATCGCGTAAACCCTGTGCTATCAAAGCAGTTTGCTGTTGCATCGGCTCAGCCAGTAAGGCTGGCTGAATGGCATCATCCTGTGGTTGCAGAAACATGCCCTGAAAACTGGGGGCACGGAAATAGGCGACCGTCTGTTCTGGCAGTGCCTGCAGCAGTGTGGCCTGGTTGGGAACTGCCTGATTAACGGTAGTATTTAAATGATCCAGGGAATTCATGGGTACGCCGCTGCCGGCATTTTGTTCCCGGTCACAACCGAAAATGAAAGCGATGGTCAGCAGGCAGATAGTGGCGGTTCTTAAGTTCATGACAGCTCTTTGATTACATGAGGCGGCGTGCGTCAATATAACAGAGTAATTGAATGATTACAGTCGGTAAATTCGGTTATTCATGTAAGAAATTGACTATTGATAAGGAACGTTCTGGAAACCTGGATTAAAGATACGCATAAAGAACACGGCCGGGGCTTGATTGATTTGATGTAAGATATTGTGGAAAAGAAAATGGTATTTCAGTGAATTGTAAATCAGGAGAATAATTTGCAGGAACTTGATGACAAATTTTTTGATCGTGCAGATGACCATATAGAACTATCCAACAAGCAGCTTGGTGAAATGGACGCAGGAAAGGTTAGCGCTTCGATGATGTATGCAACTGCGCGTTTCAATGCATGGTTGACTGCATGTGGATTTGAAAGCGGCAACGATATGCGCGAGTTAAATGAGAAAAATATTGAATACTTCGTTAGCGAGTATCGGAAAATGCTAAGCGATAATATGAATGAATATTCAGAAAAATTTGAGGAGTATTTTAATGTCGAAAAATAGCCGCTGACAGATAAGCCATCACGATTTTATTATTTTGATTATCGTCAATTTGCTTCACTATAAGAACTTAATTTATTTATATTTTTGTGGAGATTAGATGAGAACCTTTGTTTTTATATCAGCTCTGGTGATGTCTCAGTTTTTAGGCGCAGACTCAGACGAAGACGCAGATGCAGAGTTTCAAGAGTATTTGGCATTCCTTTCATTGTATGATCAAGTCATTGGAATGACGTTCAATTGCCAGTCATCTCTTCACGAAATTGAGTTCATGTATACAGAGGATTATCGAAGATATAACAAAGAACACTATTTCAGTATAACTCCGGATAGATTTTGTTTTATTGAGGCAGAAGAATCATCTATACACGATCAGGTATATCATGCAAATAAAAGCGGGCTTACCAATGTTGAAGATATTTTCAACTCAATAAAATATTCTAAATATGAAATGCAAACCAATGACTGTGCCGGGCTTGAAAAGCAGTATAAGGGTTTTTATGAAGTGGTCAATGGAAGTATCAATGATATAAAAAAAGAAAATACTGCCACTTTGGATCCGGTAGAGTCTGAAGACGCCGAGTTTGACAGAATAACAATCAGAATTCACCCGCCAATATATGATTTCAGTTTCGGTGATTATATGCAGCCTGAAGTTAATATAAGAGTGAGTGGAAGTGATCATGCATTGGTTGAGTGGGCATATAAAACCAAGGAAATTGCAGATTCATGTAAAAATCAGTAACTGGTTATTAAAAGCATCATTTCGCTTTGTATGTGGTGCATGCTGCTGACAGCAGCCCGAATGTTCAGATTTTTGGTTATCGTGAGGATAAAGGGGATGAGTTACCGCATTGCCGGCAGAACTGTTCTCAACTGAATAGTCTGCAGCATTACCGGTAAACAACTATCGGTTTAACCATTACCGGCAGAGTATCGTCCGGCAGAAATAACCCTTGCCCCAATCCAGGCACCCAGCATCGCGGTCACAAAACCGACAAGTGGGACAGTCCATGGTTGATGGCCCAGTGTGGCGAGTACCAGCTGCGGCAGAACCAAAACCAGGCAAATCATCACCAAACCAAGCGGGTTGTCGTCGTGGGATATGAAAGTGGCTGCAGCGCCGGCCAATGCCGCGCTTGTTGTTACAACGGTGAGTTGAATCAGTGCCAGAAAAACACTGTTTAGCTTGCCTGCATCAAGCATTGCCTGTGGAATGAGGAAAGGCAGCAGTCCGCAGCTAAGAGCGATTGCAAAGATAACCGCCACCAGGCTGCCGATTAAACTCCCGATAAATGCAGGTGCGCTTAGTAATCGGATCACACGCTCGATGTATAAGGGCGTCAGAGACTTCAAAGCTTGACTGCGATACCAGCTGTTGGCATCGGTAATGCTCCGGCGATGACACAACCGGTGGAATTCCTCTTCCATATCACCCAGCAGAAACGGCCTTTCCTCTCGGCTGCATGCCACTGACAAGACAGCCTGCGCCCACCGGGGTGGTGAGGGGTACTGACGGGTGTTCATGCGGCTGTTCCAGCTATCGAAAGATCAAGCCCCTCGGTCATACGGTGCAGAGCGCCAAGGGTTTCCTCCAGTGCGGCTTTGCCGGCCGGTTCTATCTTGAACAGCTGCTTGGCGCGACCGCCTCTGGCGGCGGTGGGTTCGCCCAGGCGTGCGCTGACAAATCCTTTGGCCTGTAACCGCCTCAGGGTGGTGTAAGTGGCGCCGATGGATACCTGCCGGCCGGTGACCCGCTCGATCTCTTTCTGAATAGGCACGCTGTAGGTTTCCGGCTGATTGCGCAGCAGGGCGGCCAGAATCAGGGCTTCGAATCCACCGAGGTGATTTTTTTGCATAGCAGCAAGCCTAAGTTGGCAGTTGTTGATCAGCCAGTGCCAAAAGCAATGACCATCGAGTATCAGGTTTTAATTTACTACAAAATAGGTAAATTTCATAAGCCTGGTGCTTTAAATGTACGCTAAAGCCTGCCGATATAAGCATCTTTGATCATGACGTTTGTCATATTGACGTTGTTGTTTTAAATATCTACATTGTAGTTTAAATAAACAAATACGGAAAACATGATGATCAAAAATCCCGGCATATGGGTCATGATTTGGCTGTTGACGACATTCCAGAGCCTCGCATCAGAGCCTCAACCCAAGGCTGTCCAGCTGGACAATACCGAACAGCAGTTACTGCATTCAACATTACTGGATCGTGATTTTAATCTGATGATAGCCCGCCCATTCGGACCGCCAGCCGCCCCCGGCAATGGTTATCCTGTAATTTATCTGCTGGATGCCGATATCGCCTTTCCCATGGTGCGGCAAATTGCCATGTCGCTGCAGAGCGGGCTGGGGTTACCGCCGGTGTTGATCGTTGGAATCGGTTATCCGGGGGGCTTCCGGGAAGCCATGATGCGCCGCACCTACGATTACACGCCATCCGCGGATGAAAAATACGCCAGGTTCGCCGCCCGGTGGGAACCGGGCGGTGGTCAGGGTGGCGGTGCCCCGAAACTGCTGGATTTCATCCGCGATGAACTCAAACCGTTTATCAATGAGAACTATAACGCCGACGCAGAGGATGCAACCCTATTCGGCAGCTCGTTCGGTGGATTGTTTGCGGCTTATGCCCTGCTGGAAAAACCGGATACTTTCCAGCGATATGTTCTAAGCAGCCCATCACTGTGGTGGAACGACAACGCCATTTTTGAAAAGGCGAAACAGTTTGCTGCAAAGACACACAATCCGTCTGCACAGGTGTTTATTGCAGCAGGTGGTCGCGAGACCAAAGAGCATGAGGCAAAGATGCTGGCGCGGGCACCGGCACCAATGCGGCAGTCCATGCAGGACTTTGAGGAAGCCCTGGGTGATCAGGCACAAATGGCGGAGCTGATTGAGCCATTTGCGAATCTGCTGCGCTCGGACGGCCACCCGGGCCTGTCGGTGACCACGCATATTTTTCCGGATGATACCCACTTCTCAACACCTCCAATGGCGATCACACGCGGCCTGCGGGTGGTGTTTCAAACCTTCTGATGATTTCCAGCAAAGGATCAATGAACATGAATAAAACAAAAATTGGCTTTTCTGTGGTTTTGATTATCTGCCTTGCAGTCTGTCAAAGCACGGTGTTGATGGCGGATACCGCATACCCGAATCCTTTGGAAATTGAGGAAATCAAAAGTTTCCTCGGGCGTGACGGGTTCGGCAGCAGGCACCCCAAAGCACCTGAGGCGCTGGAAGCTTTCGGGCAGCTGGCCGGTATATGGGATGCCAGCGTAAAAATGCAGGCACTGGACGGAACAATGCGCGACGGCCCGCCGGGCTTATGGGTATGGCGATATGATTTGGACGGGTTTGTGGTACGCGATCTGTTTTTTCATTCTCAGGAGCATTTGCCGTCCTATCTGTTTGGGATGGATCGTCCCTATCTGCTTACCGCGATGCGCTCCTTCAATCCCAGGGCAGGTCAATGGGAGGTGGCCTGGTCAGCCAACAGCATCAGCTCATCTCCGGCAGACAGTTCAGGTGCTTTTACGGCCACGCAGGAGGGTGAAAACATCGTTATGCTGGACGACTCACCATTTGGAATGCAGCGAGTGACATTTTCAGATATCAGTAGCGAGCAGTTTCGATGGAGCAGTGAATATTCTCAGGATCAGGGAAAAACATGGGTTCTGGTCATGGAAGTCGTTGCCCATAAGCGGCATTTGGAATGACTATGTCGCTAGAATATGCAGGGAAACGGAAAGTGTGAAGGTTAATAAACGTTTTAATCAAGAGGAATTATGCGAGCACCTGCAAGGTACACAATTTATGTTTTGGGTGGCGGGCTTGTTTACTGGCTGTTCTTTAAAATTGCACCGTGGATCGACGCAAAGCCCATTGCTGCTCTTCCATCTGACGTTTCAGCACCCAACTGGGCTCAGTCATTTTCAATTAGTCATGGTTCTTATGGCTTTCATAAGCACGGCACGTTGTCGGATGAGCCCATAATATTTTCAATTCATGTGGCTGTGATGCTGTTTATACTCGCCTTTATGGCTTTCGTAAATTGGAAGCACGGCAAACATTGAATTAAGTAATTAAGACAGACAACTGTTCAGAATCACATATGTAACGGGGTTTAATACTTACTGATTGAAGGTTAACTGTCTGCTTGATCAAGCATCTGACGCAACGCATTCAAAGCCGCCACCGAAAAGCCGCGATCATAAAAATAAATAATGGTGCCCTGGCTATCCAGCAGCATAACGCGGGCATTGTTGGGGTTTTCATTGCCGGTGAATTCCTGAATGGCGGCGCCATCCTCATAAACCGTTATCACGCCGCCCCACAGCTCCTTAGGAATACCCGAACGCATGCCATTATCGATAGATGTCTGAAACATCCTGGGGAACAGTCCCTGGATGGTCGGGATTTCATAAGCGGTGACGGCGGTTTCCGTCATGTCCAGCCCGATCAGCCAGCGGTCGATATCAAACTGACTGTCCTGTTTGTAACCCAGCAGCAGAACCACTGATTCTCCAAGAATGTCATCCGGTAACCGGTAGTCCTGCTGCTCCAGTGACTGGCCGCTGGCCTGGGGGAATACTTCACCGGTGGGATTGCGGTTGGGATAGGTGGTGGAGCATCCGGTAATCAGCAGTAAACAGAGTGCGCCGAAAATAGTGGTTTTCATGGTGGTCAGCCTGTGGTTGGTTCATCGTGGTGTTTAAAACACT
This sequence comes from Wenzhouxiangellaceae bacterium, assembly GCA_028289455.1. Classification (GTDB taxonomy): domain Bacteria; phylum Pseudomonadota; class Gammaproteobacteria; order Xanthomonadales; family Wenzhouxiangellaceae; genus JAJFKX01. Next base: position 68,913 of record JANQPN010000009.1, on the reverse strand, counting down.
TCTGCAGCAATGTTCGCCACAAACCGATGGTTGGATTTCGCCGGATTATTCAATCTGCAACAATACCGCCGGTTCCGGCTGACAAATCAGCAAAGTGATGTAGCATAATGGCTGCAGTGAGTTTGCTATGCCGTTAATCAGGCATAGCGGACGTCACACTGAGCAGGAGTAAAACAACAATGAATATTGATCTCAGTGGTAAGCAAGCCATCGTCTGCGGAGCCAGCAAAGGCATTGGTTGTGCCACCGCTAAGCAACTGGCGGCCTCTGGTGCATCGGTTACCGTCATCGCCCGCAGTCATGCGGCGCTAGAACAGCTGTGTGCCGAACTACCCCGGTCTGAAGGACAAAATCACCACGCATTAAGTGCGGATTTTTCCAATCCGCAGGCGCTGCGTGAAACCATCGCAGCTCACGTGGATGGCAATGGTCCGTTTCATATTCTGATCAACAACTCCGGCGGTCCGCCGCCCGGGCCAGTGCATACTGCCGGTGAAGATGCTTTTATCGCAGCCTTCACCCAGCACCTGTTGGGCAACCACATCATGATGCAGAGTGTGCTGGAAGGTATGAAAGCCGAGGGTTACGGGCGGATCATCAATATCATCTCTACCTCGGTGAAGCTGCCGCTTAAAGGCCTGGGCGTTTCCAATACCATTCGTGGTGCGGTGGCCAACTGGGCCAAAACGCTGTCAGGTGAAATTGCGGAGTTCGGTATTACCGTCAACAATGTACTGCCCGGAGCCACCAGCACCGATCGGCTGGATCAGATTTTTACCGGTAAAGCGGAAAAGCAGGGTAAAACCAAACAACAGATTATCGAAGCCGAGCGGGCCATTATTCCGGCCGGGCGATTCGGCAAGCCGGAAGAGCTGGCCCAGGCCATTGTCTTTCTGGCCAGTCCGGCGGCCGCCTACATCAATGGCATTAATGTGCCGGTGGACGGCGGTCGTACCGGATGCCTGTAGATCAGCAGATGGATTGGCGCAGCAACAAGATTCTGAATTTCATCGGCGGTGAGCTGGTCGAGCCGGTTGGCGGCCGGTATTTTGACAATATCGAACCGGCGACCGGCCAGCCCTTTGCGCTGATTCCTGATTCTGACGAACAGGATCTGGAACGTGCCGTCAGTGCCGCCAGAGCAGCCTTCCCCGGCTGGCGTGATACCTCGCCGACGCAGCGTGCACAGATCATGAACAGGCTGGCAGATCTGATAGAAGCCAGAATGGATGAATTCATCGCTGCAGAATCGCGCGATAACGGCAAACCTGAGTCCCTGGCCGCGGCAGTCGACATTCCCCGGGGTGCGGCCAACTTCCGTGCATTCGCCAACATGGCGGAAAAGTTCGGTGGGGAGCGTTTTGAAAAGGAACAGTCCAGCAGCTATGTGCTGCGCACCCCAATCGGTGTGGTCTCGACCATTTCACCGTGGAATCTACCGCTGTTGCTGTTTACCTGGAAGCTGGCACCGGCGCTGGCGGCCGGCAATTGTGTGATCGCCAAGCCCAGCGAAGTAACCCCGATGACTGCTTATATGCTGTCAACGCTGGTCAATGAAGCCGGTTTTCCACCAGGCGTTTTGAATGTAATACATGGCGCCGGCGCAAAAATCGGCGCGGCGATTACCGCTCACCCGGATATTCCGGCCATCTCGTTTACCGGCGGCACCGCCACCGGACTGGCCATCTACCAGGCGGCGGCACCGAATCTGAAAAAAGTCTCACTGGAGCTGGGCGGCAAGAATCCGACCATCGTGTTTGATGATGCCGATTTTGATATTGCCGTAGCCGGCGCCAAAAACGCCGCATTCGCCAACCAGGGGCAGATTTGCCTGTGCGGGTCGCGGCTGTTTGTGCACGAATCGATTTATGACCGGTTCAAACAGGCATTTCTGGAACAGGTCGGTGATATCACGATAGGCGATCCCCAACAGACCGACACTCAACACGGCGCCATGGTGTCTGAAGATCATATGGAAAAAGTGCTGTCCTATATTGAACTGGCTCAACAGGAAGGCGGCACTCTGCTGGCCGGCGGGCAGCGGCGCCGACTGGCCGGCCGTTGCAGAGAAGGCTATTTCATCGAACCCACTGTATTTGAAAACCTGCCGTCAGACTGCCGCACCAACCAGGAAGAAATCTTCGGTCCGGTGGTCAGCCTGATTCCGTTCAGCAGTGAGCAGCAGGTGCTGGAAATGGCCAACAGCACATCCTATGGCCTGGCAGCTTCGGTATGGACGCAGGATCAGCAGCGGGCCAAGCGCATGGCGGAAAAAATCGACAGTGGCATTGTCTGGATCAACTGTTGGAACCTGCGTGATCTGGATACCCCGTTTGGCGGTATGAAAAAGTCCGGCCTGGGTCGGGAAGGCACCTGGGATGCGATGCACTTTTTCACCCAGCAGAAAACCGTCACCACCCCAAAGGAGCAATAGCATGACCGAACCGGTAGCACAAAACTCGGATACCGCTCCGGAACCGGTAGGCGCATACCCGCATGCCCAGCAGGTCGGTAATCTGCTGTTTCTGTCGGGTGTCGGTCCGCGCAAAAAGGGCAGCAGGGAGATTCCCGGGGTTACCCTGGATGAGCAGGGCAATATCACGGCCTATGATATTGAACAGCAATGCCACAGCGTATTCGCCAATGTGCGCGATATTCTGGAAGCATCCGGTGCGCAGTGGAGCGATCTGGTCGATGTCACCGTATTTCTGACCAATATGGATGACGACTTTGCCGCCTACAATAAACTCTGGGCAGTATACTTTGCCGACAACCCGCCCTGCAGGACCACTATAGAAATCAATAAACTGCCCACCCCGATAGCGATTGAGCTGAAATGTATCGCGGTGCTGAAAGGAGAAGCTTCATGAGCGCTATGCTGCCCCCTATGAATCTGCAGCAATGGATAGAAGACAACCGCGACAGCCTGAAACCGCCGGTATGCAACAAGCAGGTTTATGATGTCGGTGATTTCATCATCATGGTGATCGGTGGGCCGAATGTCCGGAAGGACTATCATGACGATGCCGGCGAGGAGTTTTTCTATCAGCTGGAAGGCGACATGGTATTGCGCATCATGGAGGACGGCCGGCCCAAGGATATCCCCATCAAACAGGGCGAAATCTTCCTGCTGCCCCCGCATATTCATCACTCACCGCAGCGTTTTCCGAACACCGTCGGGCTGGTGATTGAACGCAAGCGGGCTGCCGGAGAGCTGGATGGTTTTATCTGGTACTGTGATGAGTGTCACGAAAAAATTTATGAGCAGTACATTCCCCTGCAAAGCATCGTTGACGATCTGCCCAAGGTGTTCGCCGGTTTCTGGGAAAGCCAGGCCAACCGCACCTGTGAACAATGCGGACACGTACTGCAAAAGCCGGAACAACCGCAGTAACCCGTGTCTTACCCGTTCAAACCGACAGAAAAGTGGGATGTACATACCCACACTACGCTATCGCCGGATACCTTTGCGGCGCTGGCCCGGTTTGACCGCTATGCAGATTTCGTCAGAGTCTGCGCACATGAGACCAAACCCTGCTGCGCCAAACTGGTTAATAACCGCGGAGAGGTGCAGCGGATTATCAGCCACAATGCCTATGATGCAGGGGTACGGGCGGAGGACTGCGATAAGCACGGCGTGAATGTGCAGGTGTTGTCGCCAACGCCGATGATGATTCCCGACTATGTGGACAACCCCCGGGATGCTGCTGAAATCTGCCGCATTCTGAACGATGACAATGCCCGGCTGGTGGCTGAGTTTCCCGACCGGTTTGTGGCCATCGGCGCTTTGCCGATGTGCTATCCGGATCTGGCCATAGAAGAAATGCAGCGTATCCAGGTTATGGGTATGCGTGGCATTGAGGTCAATTCAAACATCAATGGGCTGGATCTGAACGATGCCCGGTTTTTCCCGGTATTTGAAGCCGCCGAAGCGATGAATATGGCGGTGTTTATTCACCCCTGGGGCGGTTTTCTGACACCCTCGGAAAAATGTCTGCAACGGCGAATGCGTGCCGAGCATAACTGGCGACCATGGTTGTTCGGCATGGGGCTGGAAACGGCACTGGCGTTTGATGACATGCATTCAGGCAAAGTCCATCAGCGGCTACCGGGATTGCGGGTGCTGTACGCTCACGGCGGCGGCATGTTCCCCGGTTTGCTGGGGCGGCTGGAACACGGTGGTTATACGCGGCCGGATCTGTTTGCCAGCAACCCGACCGACAGCCCCTGGGAAACGGTCAGGGACTGCAGCGTGTATACCGACAGCCTGACCCACAACCCCTGGGCGCTGGGTATGCTGCTGGGCATTATGGGCAGTGGCCGGATAGCGCTGGGTTCGGACTATCCGTATCCATTGGGTGAACTGGACCCGGGTGATAAAAAAAATATCTACCCGGGGCATATGATTGAACACCTGCCGGGGCCGGATACCGATATGCAGGAAGCGTGGCGGCACTTCAGCTGGTTGCCTGACAGCAATGCTGATGGCCCGCGTGATTTGCCCAGGCTGACTGATACACAAAAACACAACATACTTTCGGCAACCGCCAGACAATGGCTTGGATTATGAAGCAGTCAGTGCTGATCAATTTAGCCGGCAATGATTACTGCATTGATCCTGCAGCTCAGCTGGATATATCCATCCCGGTTGAATTCAGCGGACCGCGGCTGAGCGCTTTCGGCGCACCACCTGCCACGGCTGAACCATTTGCCGGCAAGGAACATGCCGCCAGCGTGGCTGAAGGCGCTGGTTACAACTGTGAGGTATTTACCTTCAGTGCCCATCTGCACGGCACGCACACTGAATGTGTCGGGCATATTTCACAACAACCGCATGTGGTTCAGGACTGTATCGGACACCCTGGCCTGCTGCCGGCGGTGCTGGTCAGTATCGATCCGGTATCTGGTGCCGACAGTTCGGAAAATTATCCGTTGCCGTATACGGAAAGCGACCGAGTGATAACTGCAAAGGCGTTGTCAGCTGCTCTGGATGGACATCCCGGCTGGCAAAACTGTCGGGCACTGGTCATCCGCACCCTGCCCAATGCGGACAGCAGAAAAACACACAGTGATGATCCACAGCCGCCTGCATTCCTGACCAATGATGCGATGCAGTTGATTGCCGGCGCAGGTGTTGAGCACCTGCTGCTGGATGTTCCGTCCGTCGATCGTCTTAAAGATGAAGGCAGGCTGAGCAATCACCATATTTTCTGGGCGGTTGAGCAGGGCAGCAATGATGTGCCTGTGCCGTCTTCCAAAAGTATTACCGAGCTGATTTTTGTCGCTGATGGCATTGCCGACGGGATATACATCCTAGACCTGAACATTGGTAATATCCGTTCTGACGCCACGCCCAGCAGACCCGTTTTGTATGAGTTAAAGCCGCTATGAGTCAATATCGCAGCGAAATAGATTTTGCTAGGCAGATGGATGCCAGTGATCCGCTGGCCGGTTACCGGTCACAGTTTCATATGCCCAGAACCAAACAGGGAACGGAATGCCTGTATTTCTGCGGCAACTCCCTGGGGCTGCAGCCCAAAGCACTGGAAGCAGCCATGGCACAGGAGCTGGAGGACTGGAAAAACCTGGGTGTTGAAGGCCATTTCCATGCCAAAAACCCATGGATGCCCTACCACGAGTTTCTCAGCGAAAGTCTGGCCCGGCTGGTCGGCGCCAGTCCATCTGAAGTGGTGGCCATGAATACTTTAACGGTCAATCTGCACCTGATGATGGTGTCGTTTTACCGGCCAACCCCGGAGCGATTCAAAATTGTGATTGAAGCGCATGCCTTCCCTTCCGATCAGTATGCAGTGCAATCCCAGGTCCGCTATCACGGTTTTGATCCGGAGCAGGCGCTGGTCGAGCTGCAGCCGCGGGCAGGCGAAAGTGCACTGCGCACAGAAGACATTGAAGCTTATATCGAACGCGAAGGCGACAGTGTTGCACTGATCATGCTGGGTGGCGTGAACTACTACACCGGACAGCTGTTTGATATGCAGCGGATTACCCGGGCCGGGCACAGTAAAGGCTGTATGGTGGCATTTGATCTGGCACATGCAGCCGGCAATGTACCGCTGCAGTTGCATGACTGGGGCGTCGATTTTGCCTGCTGGTGTTCGTATAAATACCTCAATTCCGGGCCAGGCAGCGTGGCCGGCTGTTTTGTGCATGAACGGCATGCCGAGCGGTTTGACCTCCCGCGATTCTGCGGCTGGTGGGGACATGACAAACAGACGCGTTTCAAAATGGGGCCGGATTTTCATGCAATAAGTGGTGCGGAAGGCTGGCAGCTGTCCAACCCACCGATACTGTCACTGGTGGCGGTCAAAACAGCGATGCAGATTTTTGATCAGGCGGGCATGCAGTCATTGCGCGAAAAAAGTCTTAAGCTGACCGGCTATATGGCGTATTTACTGGACCATCTGAACAGCGATGCCTTTACCATTCTGACACCTGACGATCCGGAGCAGCGTGGCTGTCAGCTGTCTATTCTGGTGCATCAGGGTGGCCGAAAGGTTTTCACCGAGCTGGAACAGCAGGGTGTTATCTGTGACTGGCGTGAACCCGACTGCATACGGGTTGCACCCGTACCGCTGTACAACAGTTTTCAGGATGTCTATCAGTTCGTGGTGTTGTTTGCCCGGCTTATCGGTGCAGCCGGGCAGCTGCGGGAGGCAGGCTGACAGTGACTACACAGACTCTGCATGTTATCGGTGGCGGACTGGTGGGTTCGCTGTTGTCGATTTTTCTGGCCAGGCGGGGATTTCAGGTGGAATTGCATGAAGCCAGGTCGGATATGCGCCGGGAAGACATTGATGCCGGCCGTTCCATCAACCTGGTCATCACCAGTAGAGGGTTGAAGGCACTGGAACAGGTCGGGCTGCGCCGGCAGGCATTGGATATTGCCGTACCGGTCAAGGGCCGGATGCTGCATGATATTGAGGGTCAGACCACTTTTGTGCCGTATGGCCAAAGAGAGCATGAAGTTATTAACGCCATCTCGCGTGGATTGTTGAATGTCATGCTGCTGGATGCGGCTGAAACCTATCACAACATCAACATGCATTTCGATCAGCGCTGCACCGGTTACGACATTGAAAGCAAAACGCTAATGTTCAATGAGCGGGATGAGGTGCAGGCTGATGTAGTGTTTGCCACCGACGGCGCGTTCTCAGCAGTCCGCAGGGCGATGCTGGATCAGGTGATGAACTTTGATTATGCACAGAGTTTTCTGGACAGCGGCTATAAGGAACTGCTGATACCTGTCGCTGAAAACAGTGGCTACAGAATAGAGAAGGATGCCCTGCATATCTGGCCGCGTGGTCATTACATGCTGATGGCGCTGGCCAATACCGACGGCAGTTTTACCTGCACGCTGTTTTTCCCTTATGAGGGTGAACAGAGCTTTGCGGCATTGCAAAGCAGGCAGGATGTGATTGAGTTTTTCCAGCAAACGTTCCCTGATGCAGTGGCATTGATGCCCACCCTGGCTGAGGACTTTGCCGATAACCCGGTAGGCTCGCTGGTAACCGTCAAATGCAATCCCTGGCATGTCGGTGGTCAGGCGCTGCTGCTGGGTGATGCGGCACATGCACTGGTGCCGTTTTTCGGCCAGGGCATGAACTGCGGATTTGAAGACTGCTTTGTACTGGATCAATTGATGGATTCATCGGACGGTGACTGGGCGCGCATCTTCGAGCAGCTCAACGAACAGCGCAAAATCAATGCCGACGCCATTGCCGATATGGCGGTGGAAAACTATGTGGAAATGCGTGATACCACCGCCGATCCGGTATTCCAGCTGAAGAAGCAGGTGGGTTTTGAGCTGGAGCGGCGTTATCCTGACCGCTTTATTCCGCGTTATTCCATGGTGATGTTCCATCCGGAAATTTCCTATGCCGAAGCCAGACGGCGCAGTGAAATCCAGGCCGGCATTCTGGACAGGCTGTGCAGGGGTATAACTGAGCCGGAGCAAACCGATTGGGCCGAGGCCGAACGGTTGCTGGCTGAATATCTGAATTAACCCGAACCAGTTATCTCATACGATTCCAACCGGCCAGTTCCCCATAAGCCCAGGATTTTGTTGAATAACCAGCTTGTATGTTCTGCATATGTTCTATATAGTGTTCTGCAAATGTTCTATTGGTGGGTGGGATGAATAAAACTGAAAGCCAGATATTGAGCTTTGTTGAACAATACCTGGAAGAGCATGGCTACAGCCCCAGCGTATCGGAAATCATGCTGGGCATAGGCTATAAATCGCGCGGTTCGGTGCATGCTTATATCGAAACGCTGGTCGGCAAGGGATTGCTGCTGCGTGAGCCGGGCAGAAACCGTGGGCTGTCGTTGCCGGAGAAACCGAAAATTCCTCTACTGGGCCGGATTGCCGCAGGTATGCCGATCGAAGCGATTCCGGAGAGCGAATCACTGGATTTTTATGAGCGGTTGAACTGCCCGGGGTTGTACCAGCTGATTGTGTCGGGAGATTCGATGATTGATGCAGGCATCTGCGATGGCGACAGCGTATTGATCCAGCCTGCGCAATCCGCACCAAACGGCGCGATCGTGGTGGCATTGATCGACGGTGAAAACGCAACGCTCAAGCGGATTTACCAACGTGACGGCCGGATCACCCTGAAGGCGGAAAACCCGGCGTATCCGCCCCAGCATTACTCACCTGAGCGGGTTCAGATACAGGGCGTGCTGTTCTGTCTGGCGCGTTTTTATAAATAACTCAATAAAAAAGGCTTCCGGCGGTATCGCAGATGCCCGGAACCCTTTAAACTGAGCATCTTTGATCACGGATTATCCGGTTTTCCGATAGCCCTGGGTTATCGTTTTGCTCACATATGCAGCCTGTTTTTTCCCAATTCGCACCCGCTTCAATCGGTAACTTTATCGCCGGTTTTGATGTGCTGGGTCTGGCGATTGCCCCGCTGGACGGCACCCGGTTGGGTGATACGGTTACCGTCAATGCCGCTGATGCCACCAGATTGACCGTATCCGGCAAGTATGCCGGATGGGTGCCGCAGGATGAAAGTAACCTGGTGTTTCAGGCGGCGCGGCGGGTACAGCAGTGGTTAGGGCAGCGGGGGCTACCCGGGGTGGAACTATCATTGCAGCTGGAAAAAGAGCTGCCGGTGGGCAGCGGTACAGGCTCAAGTGCGGCTTCGGCTGCCGCAGCGGTTCAGGCCATCTGCGGCTACCTCAGCGAGCACCATGCAACCAAAGTTCCCATGGAAGACCGCTGGGAAATGATGGCTGATCTGGAGGCGGGCATCAGCGGCGGTAGACATCTGGATAACTTGGCCCCGGCTGTGCTCGGCGGGTTGTCACTGTGTCCGGAGCATGGGCTGCCACATACATTACCGTTTTTTGATGACTGGTATCTGGTGGTGGCCTATAACGGCCAGCGTCTGCTGACGCGTGAAGCACGCGCCTGCCTGCCTGAGCATTATTCCAGAGCCGATGCGATTGTTCAGATGCAGCGAATGGCAGCACTGACGGTCGGCCTGTACAGCAAAGACCGGTCAATGGTATTGCAACATCTTCAGGACGCGCTGGCAGAGCCTTACCGGGCTGCACTGATAGAAGGTTATGTTGAATGCAAGGCACAACTGCAGCGTCAGGGCGCATTGGCTGTAGGTATTTCCGGAGCCGGCCCGACCTTTTTTGCAATCAGTGAGGACTTTACACAGGCGGAAACCATGGCTGAATGGTTACGAGCCAATTTGTCGATGGCGGATGGCGGGTTTGTGCATATTTGCCGGGCGTGGTACCCATGAGCGGATTTATTAACATCGGCCGGGCGAATCAGCCTGTGTCTGAGCAGCATAACTTCAGTTCTGCACTGCTGCGCGGGTTGGGCAGTGGTGACGGTTTGTATATGCCATACGCTATTCAGCCGCTGGCAGATTATGCCGCATTACTGGAGCAGCCGTTTATCGACCGCAGCGTGCAGTTGCTGAAGCATCTGATCGGCAATGATGTACTGTCCGGTCAGCTTGAACAGATTGTCGAACAGGCATTTGATTTTCCGGTGCCGGTCAAACAGCTTGATCAGCGTACGTCGGTATTGGAACTGTTTCACGGGCCGTCATTGTCGTTTAAAGATTTCGGCGCCAGATTTCTGGCCGGTTGTCTGCAGCACTGCGGGCAGGACCGCTCAGTAACCGTGGTTACCGCCACCAGCGGTGATACCGGTGGTGCAGTTGCCCGGGCTTTTTTCGGGAAGCCGGATACTCAAGTGGTGGTCGTTTATCCACAGAATGGTGTGACCGAACAGCAGGCCAGACATTTTGTCGGTTTGGGTGGCAATGTCATCAGCCTGGCGGTGGATGGCAGTTTTGATGACTGCCAGCGCATGGTGAAACAGGCTTTTGCTGAACAGGATACGTTCCGGACAAAGCTGATATCCGCCAATTCCATTAATGTTGCCCGCCTGCTGGCACAGGTTTGCTATTACTTTGAGCTGGCAGCCGGCTTACCGCTGTCTGTCCCGTTGACGGTTGCCATTCCCAGCGGGAATTTCGGCAACGCCACAGCCGCGATGATTGCCTGCGCACTCGGGTTACCGCTGCATAGAGTCCTGGCTGTGACCAACGAGAACGATACCGTGCCGAGGTTTTTGCTGAACGGTGACTGGCAGCCACATGCAGTGGTACGCACCATCACCAATGCCATCGATATCGCAGCACCCAACAATTTCCGAAGAATCCGCTATCTGCAGCAGCAGCATGCTCACTTACAACCGGTGTTTCAGGCGATCAGTATCGATCAGAAAACCACCCGAAAAGCCATGCGTGAGCTGGCTGCAGAGGGTTATCTGGTTGACCCGCATACTGCGTTGGCCTGGGCGGGCGTCCAGCAAACACTTGGGGATGGCGAACAGGCTGCCGTGGTGGCTACAGCCGACCCGGTGAAATTCTCCGATGAAGTTGAGCAGATCACCGGCATTGCGGTTGAACGGGATTCTACGCGCGAGCAGAAAGGTGTTTTAGACAGACAGCAGCCGATAGCGCCGGTGTACCAAAACCTAAGCCGCATACTGTCACAGCTTTAGCACAGCAGGGCTTGCTGTGCTGAGTATAAATACGGGATATCTGATTAACCGGGCAGCAGGTCAGCTGCCAACCACGCCGGGTCTGGGAGAATTCTGTTCCACATTGTGCCCGGCAGCTTTTAATTCAGCTTTCTTGCGCTGCTGAATAAAATCAAGCTGCTGGCGGAATCGGTCACTGAGCTTGTTCACGCCGTCATCCTGCAGAAAGCCTTGTGGACCGGCTTCGGCATAGGTGGCGTAAATGCCGGCTGCAGTCAGCATGGCAGCGGAAATGATCCGGATATCTCCGCCGTTGTCTTTCAGCTGATTGGCAAGGCCGATCAGCTGGTTAACGGCCTGATCATGCTGCTTGAGTTGTTCTTCGTTACTCATATCAATCGTCTATTAGGCAACGTCGCTGTCATCTGCTTTGGCGTTGGCCGCTTTCTTGGCATCGCCGGGCTTGATCAGGCTGACGGTTTTGTCATCGCGGATCCGGCTCTGGCCGATAAAGCGTCCACCTGATTCAATTACCAGATCATCGGTGATGACTTCACCGTTGACATGCCCGGTTGCAACGATTTCCAGCCGCTGACAGTCAACATTGGCGTCCAGGTGGCCGCAGACAACGATGTGTCTGGCTTTGATTTCGCCTTCAAACCGACCGCTCTCGCCAATGGCGACATTGGCCTCTGATTCAATGCTGCCTTCGACGCGACCGTCGATATGCAGATTATCGCTTAGGGTGAAGCTGCCGTTAACGTTACTTTGGGCGGCGATAAGCGTTGTGCCGCCGGGGGTGGAATTTGTTGTTGGGCGTTCCTCGCGATCACCTTTTCCAATGATTCCCATGGTATAGCCTGCTGTTGTGTGAAAAGTGTTTCGTACTGATCCAGATCCCAGTTAAGGAATGGCTTCGGATTAAGGCGCTTACCCATGTAGCGCACTTCGTAATGCAGGTGCGGGCCGGTAATCATGCCGGTCTTACCGCTCAGGCCCAGCTCATCGCCCTGACGGACAACATCGCCTTCTTCAACGCTGATGCTGTCCAGATGACCGTAAATGGTGGAGAAGCCGTAGTTATGACGGATTTCCACAACTTTGCCGATGCCGTTGGTATCGAAACCGGCGCGCTTGACGATACCGTCAGAGGTGGCCATTACCGGTGTATACATATCAGCACGCAAATCCAGGCCGGGATGAAATTCGCGAACCTGCCTAACCGGGTGTAAGCGGTTACCGTAATTACTGGTAACACCTTTATATGGAATGGGCGCACCACGCGGTATGCTGCGCAGTATCAGTAATTTTTCAAAGGCCAGATCGGTGGTAGCGGTAAGCCGCTGTTCCAAAGCCGCAGTCTGCTGCGTCTCATCATTGGCGCCCAGCAGCGATTCCAGTCGCTGCACCCCGTTGTCCAGGCTCACCAGACGTTGATTACGATGCTGAATGGTGGCCAGCAGGTCCTGCTGTTCGGCCTGCAGATAATTGTTCTGCTGAATTAATGCCAGGCGTTGCTGATTGAGATCACTGATCTCTGAATTCAGACCACCGATACGCTGACCCTGATCAAGCAGATTCAAAAAACCGGCGGTGCAAATCGCCACTGCGGCGGTACTGCCATAGGCAAACCAACGCCGCAATTTGGCGCTTAGTGTGTAATGCCGTGCCCCCCGGCAGTCTGTAATTGTAATCGTCCAGTCAGTGCGCACAGCCCTGTCCTTTGCTGGTGTCTATTTATATGTATAACCCCGTTGGCTATCCGCAAACGGGGTAAAGGGTCAGTCATTATCCAGAAACTGGGCCCGGCTGGCAAGTGTTAATAATATGTTAATAATAAATTAATCATAGGCTTACCGGCGGATGTTCTATTGCCTGATGAATATTCCGTCTGATTTACAGCGTGTTGATCAAAGAATTTCTGCGGGAGCGAATGCCGGACATTGCGGAAGGTTATAAGACTAAGCGAAAAACAGCAGGCAAATTACCGGCAAAACACGCATAATCAGTTCCTTCGGCTTGCCACCGCGGAATTCAGCGCCGGGCAATGCCGATAATATTACTGACGGCAGCTGATGATGAGTAAGCAACCATGCATAAATCCACACTGGCAGTACACAGCGGAACCCGGAGAGATCCGCAGGGCGGGTTAAACACACCGGTCTACGCCGATAGCGCCTATCCTTATCTGGACCACGATCAGGTCCGTTATCCCCGCTATTTCAATACGCCCAACCAGCAGGCAGTGGTGGATAAACTGGCGGCTCTGGAGCATGCAGAGGATGGAGTTTTATGTGCCTCCGGACTGGCAGCCATCAGCACTGCACTGCAGGCACATCTGAACAATGGCGACCAGCTGGTGGTGGCCAGCGGTATTTACGGTGGCAGTGATGACATGTGCCGTCAGCAGCTGCCGCGGCTGGGTATTGAAGTCAGCTATGCACAGCCGGATGCCGAGGCGTTGCTGGCAGCGTGTGGTAACAATGCAAAGGTGATTTTCTGCGAAACACCCTGTAATCCGCGCCTGCAGGTGATTGATCTGGAATATCTGTGCAGCCAGGCCAGCGCACGGGGCATACTGGTGGTAATCGATAATACTTTTGCCACGCCGGTTCTGCAGAATCCGTTGCGGCTGGGTGCAGACCTGGTCGTGCACAGCGCGACCAAATACATCGGTGGTCACAGTGATATCTGTGCAGGTGTGGTGTTGGGCAGTAAACAGCTGATTGCACCGATCCGCGAGCTGGGCCTACGGCTGGGCGGCAGCATGAATGCTCAAACAGCGGCCTTGCTGGAGCGCAGTATTAAAACCCTGGCCATCAGGGTTGAGCGGCAATGTCAAAATGCGATCGCTGTGGCCCGGGCGCTGGAGCAACACCCTGATGTGGAGTGTGTGGACTACCCGGGTCTGACCAGCCACCCTCAGCATCAGCTGGCAAAGACACAAATGGCGGATTTCGGCGGCATGCTGTCATTCCGGGTGAAGCCGCCGCTGACCGCTGAGCTGGTTGAGCGGAAGCTCAGGCTGATCAGTTCCGCAGTCAGCCTGGGCGGAGTGGAAACGACCTGCTGTCAGCCAATTTTGACATCACATGCGCGGGTGCCCGCTGAAGACAGTGCCAGCCAGGGTGTGGATCAGCAGCTGCTGCGTATTTCAACCGGCATAGAACAGGCTGAAGATTTGATTGCCGATCTCCATCAGGCTTTACAGCAGGCTCGGCAAGCGTAACGGCGTTATGTCAATCCCGGTAATCGAATCTACCCGGGCAGCCCGGCGTGCTCTGCACCGGGTGCCGGAATTATCAGGCGAAGAGCGTGGCACCGCAGAGCAGATAGCCCAATGGCTGTCGGCATATCACCCTGAGCAGTTGCTGACTGGTATTGGTGGGTACGGCGTGATGGCGGTATTCGGTAAATCTGAAGCGCAGAAGATTCTCCTGCGTTGCGAACTGGATGCCTTACCGATTCAGGAAACCAATAACTTCGAATACCGCTCTGAGCACACCGGCATAGCACATAAATGCGGGCATGACGGACACATGGCGATACTGCTGGAAGTGGCACGTCGTCTGCAACAGCAGCCCATGGATGACGCCCAGGTGATGTTGTTGTTTCAACCGGCTGAGGAGACCGGCACCGGTGCAGCAGCGGTTTGCCGGGATGAAAAGTTTCAGGCGCTGCAGCCGGACTATGCATTTGCACTGCATAACATGCCGGGTTATCCGATGGGCAGCGTAGTGTTGCGCCAGGGCACCATGAATTGCGCTTCGCGTGGGGTTATCGTCACATTAACCGGTAAAACAGCGCATGCCGCACAGCCGGAAACCGGCCGATCACCGGCGCCGGTGATGACTGCACTGATCGACAGCCTGGCAGAGTTTTCCGGGCGCTTTGGGAAGAACGGGCTGGCATTGGCCACGGTAGTGGGTGCGCAGCTGGGCGCCAAGGCATTTGGAACGGCACCCGGAAGTGCTGAGCTTTACGTCACTTTGCGCAGCCAGACAGATGAAATCATGCAGGCGATGCTGGCTGAAATCGAACTACAGCTGACACAGTTGTGCGCGCAATATGAGTTGAGCTTTGCAATAGCCTTTGAAGATGTTTTTCCCGCTGTCAACAACACGGTTGAGGGTATAACGGTGGTCGCTGCTGCTGCTGAATCGGCCGGCGCAGAGCTGATTCAGCTGTCGCAGCCAATTCGCTGGTCAGAAGACTTCGGGCATATCATCAACACCTGTCAGGGGGCATTGTTCGGTCTTGGGGCAGGAGAACGGCATGCTGCTCTGCATAATCCTGATTACGATTTTCCCGATGAATTGATTGACCATGGGGCCGGGGTGTTCATGGAAATTCTGAGACAGTGCAACAGGTAATAAGAGACTGCATGAAACAGTCTCCATGCAGTCTCCGGCTGGGGCGCAGCCTTAAGCAAAAATTTTCAGACTTCAGTTAGCGTCCTCCAGGAAGCCGTGTACTTCAACACGCGCTTCATGATTGGATTGCGACTGGCTGCGTATCACCAGATATTCATTATTTAATAAGCTGGCAACCAGGCCCGGATCAAAATTAATCTGAGTCGTTCCAGCGCCATTGAGTGACAGGGTGCCGGCACCGAAACCCCGTATACCTCCTCGCATAATGGCACCGACGAATATGACCGCATAATCCGAGGTGCTTGGTACCTGCGGGGTACCGGTAAGAAACCCGTGTACCGAAGTAATTCGCAACACGCTGCCGCCACCCGGCCGCAGCATATCATTCAGCTCGCTGGTGGGAATCTGCTGATCACCAAGCTGAACGGTCAAAACGGTTTGATCGCTGTCTGGATCAACATTGGCTAAAAAAGAAACGGCTTCGGCGGCATGCAGATGGCCGACAGACAACAACGCCAGCAACAGGGAAAATAAAGTAAAGCGGACCCGGGTAATTTTGAGGTTATTGTTCATTGATATGACTCCAGGTAAAAAGTTAATGAGATAGCTTGGGCAACCAGCTTAGTGATTAGCTTTTATGCTGGTTACCCAAAAATTAGGGGGTTGCCGGGATTCAGGCTTACCCGAACCCCGGGAGAGCCGGTTATTCCCGGCGGGGTGACAGACGGACTGCCTGGGTATTCCAGGTTAACGGCAGACAGGCACGGGTATCATCTGCGCAGGGTTGGCAGGAAATACCATCCTGTGCGTCGCTGACGCTGCATAACTGCTGCCAGTTGCTTGCAAGGCCGAAGCGGTCAAGGTTTCTTAGATCAAGCACACCGTTGATGGCGCTTTCGGCAATGTGTGTGCCCTGTTTGGCAAAGCCCAGATTGAATACAGCATGTTCAAGCGGCAGACTTTTGTTATTGACCTGCAGGGCAATATCCAACGGCTGGGTGGTTAGTTTGCGATTGGGTCTATAGGTGTAACTGCCCAGCATGATGGCAGGCGAATTTGTAGGGACAGGTGTTCCGTCACTGGCTAAGGTAACTTCCTGAACTGTGAAATCCAGCAGATCCTGGCCTTCAGTTTCTACTGAAAACAGCAATTCATTATCCAGCAATAACGGAATATGCAGACTTTGCGGGCTGGCTAAATACGTGGCATCAGGATCGAGTATATATTCACCTGCAGCCTGGTCCGGACTGGCAAATCCTGTGGTGACATCCAGCGTGCCATGAATATCACCGCCGGCGCGTGCATACGCGATAATGTTCTTTGCATATTCTTTAAGCTGGAAACTGCTGGATTCAGCAGATGCGCCGTTGCACTGCATCACCACGGCATAAGATTCGTTGTCAATCTCAGAGTAATACCACACACTGGCATAGCCGTATAAATCTCCGCCATGCCATACAATTTTCTCGTTATCGGGGTTCTCTTCGCCGGCAACTTCAATACCTGACCAGTTTTCCACGATAGTGCCCAGTCCATAATCATCACCGGGTATGTCGTCAAAAACATCGTTGAGTTGGACAAATAACTCATTCCACGAATTGTTGCCGATCTGCTTGGTGAGAATATCATTGGTATTGATGATGGCGGCAAACCGGGCCAGGTCTCCAATCGTCATAGCCCAACCGCCGGCGGGCCCCCACCAGCCTTCACGGTCTCCCGCATTTAACCAGGCCGGCATCAGCGGCGGATTCATGCCGCACCCACCATTACAGTCAAATCCATCCGCATAGTTGATAATATCGTTCTCACGCCACGAATGAGTCAGCGCCATGCTGGTGAATTCGCCTTTAATACTGTGGTTACCCGCCCAGTGGCCCAGCTGATGCCAGACCCAGGCTTCGTAGCCACGATGATTATCATCAACCTGAGCTTCATCGTAGCTGATCTGATCAAGCGCAGCCGCGGCAGCCATGATGCTCATATTCGAATATTTGTCTGCCTGTGGTCCCAGTGTAAGGTCGTTTTTGATGGTGTGAATAGCGACCCGCGGGTGACTTAAACACCAATCAGTGGTGGCACTGGCGGGAAATGAAATGGGGCAGCTGGGTGTGGTATCCCAGGGTGGTGAACCGGGAGGTACGCCGGCGTCCAGGCTTAACAGTTCGGCAATGGTAATACCATTAAAAACACCGGCGTCACCGACATACTGATTGACCGGTGTGTCAAGATTCATCATGCCTTCCTCGACCATCCGCATGATGGCGATGGCTGTAATGGTCTTGGAAATGGATGCGACCGGGGTAATGGTGGCCATGTTCCAGTCGCTGAACTCGGTGGAATAACCATACGTTTGCAGATAGGTAATGTCATTTTCGTGCAACACGCCGATGGCACAACCCGGTGCATTTTCGGTAACCAAGCCGTTCAGGTCGTTGGCAGGATCACCGTTGGTGATTAGATTATCAATGTAGTCATTGTGCTTGCTTTCAAAGTGAAAATCTTTGAGTGATGCCCACAAGCCGTTAAAGTTAGCGACCTGATCAGTCTCATCGGGGTCGTCATGCACCGGTGCACTGCAGGCCGTCAGCACGAAGCCCGCTGCTAAAAAAGTGTCTCTAATTTTCATTGCTTTTCTCCATTATTATTATTCTTAAGCCATAAAAAATGGCCGAGATACAGCTGGTCAGGAAAAGCCAATTACCCCTTAAATTCCGCTGCTTCAAAACATCAACAACGGACAGATTAGATATGGTGTGTTTAGTTTGCCGGTATCGGCGAGAACTGTTTACCCAAAAATTTGGGGTATAGGAAAATAATTAAATTAACGAAATCAGGCACAGTTTTGAAAACCTGACAACGGCATGCCCGTCAATCCGGTGACTACCGGCTGTTCTGACACAGCGGATGCTTAATGCGTATCACCCGCAGCTTTATTGCCAGGTGCTGGAAAGCCCAGCGTTATGCGGGTGCCGCCTTCAGCGGCTGTGGATATTTCCAGATTTCCGTTAACTGCCATGGCCCGCTGCTGCATGGTTTTGGTGCCATGTCCGGGAGTGGCGTTATTAATACCGATGCCATCATCGGCAATGGTCAATGTATACAGTTCAGCAGTTCCTGTGAGCTGCAGAGTAATATTGTCGGCCTGCGCATGTTTGATACTGTTTTGTATCGCTTCCTGAATCAAACGCAGAATATTGATGGTCAGGCTGGGGGGCATGTTGATGGCGTCAATACCCGGGTCAATGCGCCAGTGCAGTTGAATATCGGCATGCCCCAGCAATGCGGTATACCGTTCCCGCAGTCTGGCCAGCGCCATGACCAGTTCTTCCCCGGCCGGCGTCAAGGCATCCAGAACCAGTCTTAAATCCGCCAGAATAAGATCAAGCTCTTCGGTAACAGTCTGCTGGTTCAGCCGACCGTCACGGCTGGCGGCCAGCAGGCCGACCAGCTGACCACCTACGCCATCATGCATGTCGGCCAGTATGCGCTGGCGTTCAGCATACAAAGTCAGCTGCTTTTCCTGCTGCAGCCGGGCGCTGGCCGCCTGTTCCAGCTCACTGGTTTTAATATCCAGCAGGCGATTCAGTTCAACATTCAGGTCTTCGCTGTTGAACAGCGCCCGGGCAACCCGGTGTACCAACACGCCGCCGTAACCGGCGGCGATAAACAGAATGCTGTAATGGGAAATATAAAAATCCCTGATCAGCCAGTGCTGCCAGTCAAACAAAACCAGTGCATCGTGAGCACCTAAGAGCAGCCCAAACAGACTGCCGACCAGCAGCCAGTGCAAATAGACATGCCCGCTTTTGATCAGCGCATAACTCAGGACCACACAGACATACGCAATAATCAGCAATACCATTGGCAGGCTGGTGAAAAAGGTAAGCTGCAGAAAGGCAACATACTGATCACGCAGAACCAGAATCAGGCCGATACCGAATACCAGTGCAAAGAAGCCGCCAATAAAATACTCAAACCGGCGTCTGTGCAGCTGCAGAAAACGGTGCACAAACAGCACAAAAGCCCACACGAAGACACCACGGGCAAGCAGATAAGACCAGGAATAAAGCTGAAAATGCACAGCCTCTGATGTCTGGGCGAAGCTCAGCAGATAATAATTAAATGCCAGGAATGCCAGAGCCAGCCAGCCATACTCATTAAACTGCGGCCTGACCAGCCAGAAAGTCGCCATAAAAATCGCCAGCAGCAGTGTTATCGCCAGTGCGCTGTGTACCAGGCCGGTGCGGAAAAAATAAAAATAGCGGTAGGTGGGCTCCAGATTAACCTGCGGACCAAGATAAAACTTGCTTAATAACATGGCCGGTCCGTGTGCGTGCAGTTCAATGTTCAGCAGGTTGGGTTGACCTGTATTCAATACCTGCTCCGGAATAGCGATCAGCTGAGGCTGGTACTGGTGCCTTGCCCGGTATGAAACCTTATCCAGCTGCAACAGGGTGCCGTTTACGCTGATACGTGCATCGGAGGACAACCTCGGTAAGAAAACCGCCAGCCTTGGTGTGTCGGCAGTGGACTCGAAGGTCAGCTGGAAAAGGGATGTCTTTGAGTGCTCCTTGGATATCCGGAACAGTCCAAGCTCTACCGGCGATGATTGTCCATCAGTGCTGACTTCAGCAACGCTGTCGATTTTGAAGGCTTCAATTTTGTGGAAAGACCAGCCCAGAGAGGCAACCAGCAGCAAATAGCCTAATGCGACTATCCAGGGCAGGGTTTTTATGAAAATGGATCTGAGGGCAGGAGGCATTAACTAATGGGTCGTTGCTGAAATAATCCCCATTTTCTGGGCTTTGTAAACCGCTTCGCTGCGCGAACGGGCAGCCAGTTTGTTGTATATCTCCTGGGCATAAGTGGAAACCGTGTTAAAGGTAATATCCATATGTCCGGCAATTTCACGATAGGTCATGCCGCGTGCCAGCAGAGACAGAGTCATTTGCTGCCGCGGGGGTAACACCGGAGGCAAACCGGTATCGCTGCCAGGATAGTTGCTTTGGCTCGGGGTCGGTTGCTCAGTTCGCATATGCTGCATGATGCACTGCGCCACCGAGGGGCTTAGTGGTGGAATACCCTGCATAATGCTGGTCAGTGCCTGTTCAATATTGGCCTTGGAATCCTGCTTCAGCAGATAGCCTTCGGCCCCCAGCTGGATCGCTTTAACAATGGTTTGCTCATCACTGAGCCCGGATAGAATCAGCATCTTGGCGTGGTAATTAAGGTCATGCCGTTCAACCAGCAGTTCCAGACCGTTGCCGTCAGGCAGGCCGACGTCCAGCAGCACCACTTCCGGGCGGAACTGATGCAGCAGTTGTTTGGCCTCGCGCAGGTTGTCGCAGATACGCATGTCACCGAAAGCCGGATTGTCTGCCAGTGATTCCTTCAGCCTGGCCTGCAGACTCAGGTCATCTTCTACGATCAACAACCGGGAGATTTGAAACACCATGAACAATAAACACGTTGCTGTTTGGATTAGTGTAATCGAAAAGGTGTATTTGATGTGTGGTCGTCTGAGGTGAGCAGTGGCTTGTGCAGTACCGGATGCAGCCATTCTAAAAGGTCATTAAACTGAGACCAGCCAAACTATCTGCCAGTGCATTTACGGAGACGATCTTGCCCAGAAAAATGATAATTGATACCGACACGGCTTCCGACGATGCTGTGGCTTTGATAATGGCGCTGGTCAATCCGGATATCGAAGTGCTGGGTATTACCATTGTGGCGGGCAATGTGTCATTGCAGCAGGCCAGTATCAATGCACGTTATACCGTCCAGCTGTGCGGCCAGACGATACCGGTGTATGAAGGCGCCGATCGCCCGCTGCAGCGGACACCTGCCCGTGCCGAGTTTTTTCACGGTGATGACGGAATGGGGAACATGCATTATCCGGTACCTGAACATCCGGTGGAAACCAAGCCGGCAGTTGACGCGTTGATTGAAACCATCCGGGACAACCCAGGGATTATTCTGGTTACGCTGGGACCCATGACCAATATTGCCAATGCCGTCAGCAAAGAGCCGGACATCGTCAACAATGTCAGCCGCTGTGTAGTGATGGGCGGGGTTGCCTGTACCGTGGGTAACATTACCCCGGCGGCAGAATTCAATATCTGGTGTGATCCTGAAGCGGCCAGAATCTGTTTCCATTCCGGCCTGCCGATTGAAATGGTTGGCTGGGAGCTGTGCCGCGGTGAAGCCAATCTGGTTGAGGCCGAAATAGAGCAGATTAAAGATGCCGGTGTTGAGGGTCTGGGCGAGTTTGCAGTCGACATTAACCGCATCGGTTACCAGATCAACCGTGAGCTGCTGGGCGACCCCGGTATGGCATTGCCTGATCCGGTGGCCATGGCGATTGCCATTGATCCTGACATCTGTGTTAAGCAAAGCCGCCATTACGTGGATATCGAATGTCACGGGGAATTAACCCGTGGCATGACGGTAGTCGATCAGCTGAATATCGCTGCTGAAGGCGGTGAGAATGTGAGCATGTGGGAGCCATTGGTCAAGCAGGGTCCGCCGAATGTTACCGTCTGCTGGGAAATAGACGCGCCACGCTGGAAAGCGCTGCTGGAACAGAGCGTGGGCCGCCGGTTCCCCGGCTGATCATTTAATACCATGCGATTATTCAATTTCGGCTCATTGAATATTGATCACGTTTATTCAGTGGATCAGTTTGTACGGCCCGGTGAAACCATCCATGCGCAGCGATATCAGCAGTATTGTGGTGGCAAGGGCCTGAATCAGTCGTTGGCGGCAGCACGCGCCGGTATGCAGGTTGTGCATGTCGGGCAGGTAGGTGGTGATGCCGGCGTGCTGGCTGAAACGCTGGATCAAAGCTCGGTGGATACCGCTTTAATCAAAACCGTTGACCAGCCAACCGGCCATGCGATTATTCAGGTGGACAGTACAGGAGAAAATGAAATCATCGTTTTTGGGGGCGCCAATCAGGCATTGAGCAAAGAGATGATTGATACAGCATTGAGTCTGGCTGAACTGGATGACTGGGTGTTATGCCAGAACGAAACCAATCAGGTGGATTACCTGCTGCACAGCGCTGCTGAAAAGGGTTTGTTCAGTATATTCAATCCGGCACCGATGACACCGGCTGTTAAAGACTTTCCATTACACAAGGTAGGCCTGATGATATTGAATCAGAGCGAAGCAGCCGAGTTAAGCCATCAAACCGATGATGAAGCTGTTGTTGAAAACCTGCGGCACCGGTTTGCTGGCACCAGGATGGTGCTGACCCTGGGAGCCCGGGGTGCCGTGTATTTTGATCAACAGCGCTGTGTGGGTGTCCCGGCAGAAGAGGTGTCGGTGGTGGACAGCACCGGCGCCGGTGATACGTTTATCGGTTATTTTGTCAATGAGCTGGCTGCCGGCCAGAGCATTGAAAACTGTCTGGCTACGGCATGCCGTGCCGCTGCTGAATGTGTGCAAACCGCCGGCGCAGCCGATTCGATTCCTGCGAGATCAGCATTACCGGCAGAATTCAATAACCGGGACTAATAGCCGGCTGCCTGTCCATCTTTGCGCGATTCTGATGCGCCGTAGTAAACACCGCTGTCCGGGTCGCGCAAAATGGCCTGATAACCACCATATACCCCGCGTGCCGGTGCAACGCGGTGGCCCTTGCCGTTGAGTGCACGGATCACGGAATAATCAAAACCCGATTCCAGGTTGACCACTCCACCGTCAGTCATCGGAGTATTCTGGCCGGTCGGCTGGGTGGAGCCGCTGTGATGAATGCGCGGTGCATCACCGGCTTCCTGCAGGTTCATCCCGAAATCGATCATATTGATCACAATCTGGGCATGTCCCTGGGGCTGCATACCACCGCCCATCAAACCGAAGCTGACCCACGGCTTGCCGTCTTTGGTGATGAATGCCGGGATAATGGTGTGGAACGGCCGCTTTCCAGGCTCAAAAGTATTCGCGTGACCCGGCTTAAGCACAAACATTTCGCCGCGGTCCTGCAGAATAAAACCCAGGCCCGGCGGGGCCATGCCTGAACCCATGCCGCGATAGTTGGATTGGATAAGAGACACCATGTTGCCGTGTTTGTCGGCAGTGGTCAGATAAATGGTATCGCCATGTTCCGGGGCATCGCCGGCAGGGATGCTGCGCAAAGCCTGATCGGGATTGATCAATGCACGGCGCTGGGCAGCATAGTCTTTGGACAATAACCACTCGAGCGGGATATCAGCAAAATCCGGGTCCGCGTAGAACTTGCCGCGGTCTTCAAAAGCCAGTTTCTTGGCCTCCAGGAATAAATGTACGTATTCCGGACTGGTAACCGAGTACTGGCCCAGATCAAAACCCTCCAGAATATTCAGTATCTGTAGAGCCGCAATGCCCTGCCCATTGGGTGGCAGTTCCCAGACATCATAGCCTCGGTAATTTACTGATTGAGGCTCCACCCAGTTTCCCTGGTGATCAGCCATGTCCTGATAGCTTAGAAAGCCACCGTTGGCCTGCATAAAGTCACCGATGGTGCGCGCTATATCACCTTTGTAAAAAGCATCGCGGCCTTCTGTGGCCAGGGTTTTCAGGGTATTAGCCAGATTGGGATTTTTCCACAGCTCGCCTTCTTCGGGCGGGCGGCCGTTATCGGTAAACTGTTCGGTAAAGCCGGGAAATTTTGACAGTATCGGAGTAGACCGCTGCCAGTACCAGGCGATAAGTTCGCTTAACGGGAAACCGTTTTCTGCATA
This sequence comes from Wenzhouxiangellaceae bacterium, assembly GCA_028289455.1. Taxonomy (GTDB): domain Bacteria; phylum Pseudomonadota; class Gammaproteobacteria; order Xanthomonadales; family Wenzhouxiangellaceae; genus JAJFKX01. Next base: position 44,776 of record JANQPN010000009.1, on the reverse strand, counting down.
ATCAATGGTCGGTTGCAGGATTTTATCCATCCCCAGTTCGCCAAAACGCTGATGCAGGGCAAACCAGCCATCCACCGCGCCAGGTACCGAGACCGGTAATGGTCCGTGTGCCGGGATATCGGTGTAGCCGTTTTCAGTAAACCAGTCCAGTGTCAGTGATTTGGGTGATCTGCCACTGCCGTTGTAACCGTAAAGCTGTTCGCTTTCTGCATCCCAGATAATCGCGAACAAATCACCACCCATACCGCAGCCGGTCGGTTCCATCAGGCCCAACGCCGCATTGGCGGCAATTGCTGCATCAATGGCGTTGCCCCCCTGTTTAAGAATATCAATGGCAATTTGAGTGGCCAGTGGCTGGCTGGTGGCGGCCATGCCATGTGGCGCGATAACTTCAGAACGCGTGGCGAACAGCTCGCCGGTGACGCGGTCAGCCGCCATCAGTGGTGCAGTGATCAGCAGCAGAAAAGCAGGCAAAAGCAGACGGAATTGGCACATAAAGCGCTCCCAGGGGTAAACGGATTGAATGCATTCCGGTAGAATAACAGACCGTTCAAATGCTTTTACAGCGCCCGGCTTATTTCAATACCGTTCGGGCCTTCAGATTACGGAGTAAATAATGACAAACCCTGTTCGCGTGGCGATTACCGGCGCCGCTGGTCAAATTGGTTATCAACTGTGTTTTCGCATCGCTGCCGGTGACATGCTGGGCAAAGATCAGCCGGTCATTCTGCAGCTGCTGGAAATTCCACCGGCGATTGATGCAGCCAATGGGGTGGCAATGGAATTGAATGATGCAGCATTCCCGTTGCTGCACGGCATTGTGGTCACCGCCGATGCCAATGAAGCGTTCAAAGATGCTGATTATGCTTTACTGGTAGGTGCCAAACCGCGCGGCCCGGGTATGGAGCGTGGTGATCTGCTCAGCGAAAACGGCAAAATTTTCGGCCCACAGGGCAAAGCTTTAAATGATCATGCCAGCCGGGATGTGAAAGTGCTTGTGGTTGGTAATCCTGCCAATACCAATGCATTGATTGCACAGGCTGCTGCGCCGGATCTGCCGGCCGCCAACTTCACTGCGATGACACGACTGGATCACAACCGGGCACTCAGCCAGTTGGCGGAAAAAACCGGTAAACACACCACCGACCTGCGGCAGATGATTATCTGGGGCAATCATTCAGCCACCCAGTATCCGGATATCAGCCATTGCACGGTCGACGGCCAGCCGGCTGCCGGTCAGGTTGACCAGGACTGGTACCGGAACACCTTCATTCCTGACGTACAGCAGCGCGGCGCAGCCATTATCAAAGCGCGCGGTGCTTCCAGTGCAGCGTCTGCAGCGTCTGCAGCCATTGATCATATCCGCAGCTGGGCGCTGGGTACGCCGGGCGATGACTGGGTATCCATGGCGGTACCGGCAGATGGCAGTTACGGTATTGAGCCGGGAGTGATTTACTCGTTTCCATGCCGCTGCAGCAACGGCCAATATGAAATTGTCCAGGGCCTGGAAATCGACGACTTCAGCCGCGAGCGCATGACGGTAACCGATCAGGAGTTGCGTGAAGAGCGTGCTGCAGTGGAGAATCTGCTCAGCTAAGCGAATTACCTGACGATGTAATACGCGCTCAATCAGAGGACCAGCAATATAAGGAGTTGTGCGTATGGCCAGAGCGGCACTGTTTTTGGTAGTGGGGGCGATAATGGCTTGGATATCCGGCCCGGTTGCGGCTCAGCAACCGACGGCAGCCGGCGAAGCCGCAACACTGATCAAACCAGTGCCGCTGATTCGGCAGGGTCGTGCACCCAAGATTGAGGAACTGGTACAAATACAGCTGGCCACGCCGCCGGCACCGCAGCTGCGCGATGCGCCGATCAACCCGCTGAGAATTCCGCCGGAACTGGCCGAAACCGCTGCCAGGCCGGAAAATCAGGACAACAGCGGAACCCAGTTGCGCGAATTTCCGCTGATGGCCAACGCACCGGCAGTGTCATTAAGCCTTGCCGGTTATTCCAGTGATGATAATGCCAATCTGATTGGCGGCCGAATAACGCCGCCGGATACCAATGGTGACGTCGGCCTGACTCACTATGTGCAGTACGTGAACGTGGGCTGGGTATTTTTTGACAAGGCAACCGGCGCGGTTGCCAGCGGACCGTTTGTGGGTAACATTTTCTGGGCAGGGTTCGGCGGGGTGTGTGAAACCCAGAATGCCGGTGATCCGATCGTGCTTTACGATCATATCGCCGGTCGCTGGCTGTTTTCCCAATTCACCGGTACGGCTGTTCCCGACGGCCATCAATGTATCGCCATTTCCGATGGAGAAGACCCTGCCGGGCCTTATACTTTGTATGATTTCCTGGTCAGTCCCGGGGCATTCAACGACTATCCGAAGATTGGTCTGTGGCCGGACGGTTATTACATGACCACCCATGAATTTATCGGTACCACTTTTCAGGGCGTTAATCTGACGGTTTTTGAAAGGTCGGCCCTGCTGGCAGGTACCGGCAGCGGTGTCCAGTTCAGTCCAACCACTTTGGAATTCGGCGTCCAGGCTGCCAATCTGGAAGGTCCGGATCTGCCGCCGGCCGGCACCTGTAATTATCTGGTGCATGCTACCGATGGCGCAGCTTTTGGTGGTACCGACCGTTATCAGTTCTGGGAAGCCTGTGTAGATTTTGCCACTCCCACAAATTCAACCTTAACGGCATTACCAAGCATTGCCACGCCACCGTTTGATATCAATTTATGCGGTTTCAGCCGCGACTGTATTTTCCAACCTTCGGCTCAGCGGCTTGATCCGCTGGCGGCTTTTACTATGTACCGGTTCAATAACCGTTATTTCCCTGCCGAAGGCCTGCTGCGCTCGGCAGTCACAAATAACGTGGATGTCGGGGGTGACCGTGCAGGGGTAATGTGGGCCGGGTTTGAGATTGATCCGGTCACCGATGCGATTGCCATAGGTGATGGTGGCGATCTGCTGGGCGTGGTGGATTTTGCCGATGGCCTGAACCGGTGGGTGGGCTCGGCCTCGGTGGATTCGGCTGGTAATATCGGTATCGGTTACGTGCGTTCCAGTGCCACATCCTTCCCTTCGATCTACTTTACTGTGCATGAACGCGGAGTGGATGCGCCCGGCGGAGTACAGGCGGAATCGGTTTGTGTGGATGGTACCGGTACACACGAAGGAGCCAATCGCTGGGCCGACTACGCCAGCACCAGTGTCGACCCGGTGGACAGCTGTACTTTCTGGCACACCAATGAATATGTCGAGACCACCGGCAATTTCCAGTGGGATACCCGGGTTTGCAGCTTCACCATTCCCTCATGCCTGGGTGGCTTTGTAGACGTCAGCCTTGAACAGACAGTTCCGGCGACTATCGATGAACCCGGTGGCAGTGTCAACATTGATATCACAGTGAATAACAACGGAGGCAATGCCGTAGATTTGACCGGGCTGACCCATAATCTGGCCGGTGATCTGAACGGCCAGGGCAGCTGCAGTGTTCCACAGACCATCGCCGTCAGCGGCAGTTACAGCTGCAGTTTCAGCACCTCAGTGACTGGTAATGCCGGGGATATCATTACCAGTGTAACCACGGCGCAGGGTGATCAGTCCGGCACACCATTTACCGCCAATGATTCCGACGACATCGCCATTGCTGACGTGATACCTGAAATTACAGTGACTAAATCTGCATCGCCGGACAATGTGGACGAGCCGGGTGGAGATGTGACATTCAGTGTGCAGATACAAAATACCGGTGATGAAAATGTCACGCTGGATTCTCTGGTGGATGATATCCACGGTAACTTGAATGGCCAGGGTGATTGCAGCGTACCGCAGACCATTATTACGGGTGGCAGTTACAGCTGCAGTTTTGTGGCCACAGTGACCGGCAATGCCGGTGACAGTGAAACCGATACCATAACTGCCTCTGTATCAGATGATGATGGGAACAATGTCCAGGGACAGGACAGTGCAACAGTCAATATCAGTGATGTCCTGCCGGAAATTACGCTGGTCAAATCAGCATCGCCGGACAATGTGGATGAACCGGGTGGTGATGTCACCTTCAGCGTGCAGGTGCAAAATACCGGTGATGAGGCTGTGACGCTGGATTCTCTGGTGGATGACATTCACGGTGACTTGAATGGCCAGGGAACCTGTAGCGTTCCGCAGAGCATTATTTCAGGCGGCAGCTACAGCTGTAGCTTCATCGCTACGGTTAGCGGCAATGCCGGCGACAGTGAAACCGATACTATCACCGCTTCAGTGTCAGATGATGACGGCAACAATGTCCAGGGACAGGCCAGTGCGACGGTCAACATTAACGATGTTCTGCCACAGATTACCGTCAGCAAATCCGCATCTCCGGATAACGTGGACGAGCCGGGTGGTGAAGTTAGCTTTGGTGCGGTGGTACAAAATACCGGTGATGAGTCTGTCACTCTGAATTCGCTGGTGGATGATATCCATGGCGACCTGAATGGTCAGGGAACCTGCAGCGTCCCGCAGAACATCACAGCCGGCGGCAGTTACAGTTGCAGTTTCACAGCCACGGTAAGCGGCAATGCCGGTGACAGTGAAACCGATACCATCACTGCTTCAGTGTCAGATGATGAAGGCAACGATGCCCAGGGACAGGCCAGCGTCACGGTCAACATTAACGATGTTCTGCCACAGATTACCGTCAGCAAATCCGCATCCCCGGATAACGTGGACGAGCCGGGCGGAGATGTCACCTTCAGTGTTCAGGTTCAAAATATCGGGGTTGAGAGCGTCACGCTGAATTCACTGGTGGATGATATCCATGGTGACCTGAACGGTCAGGGCGCCTGCAGCGTTCCGCAAACCATCAATGAAAGTGGCAGTTACAATTGCAGTTTCACAGTAACAGTAACCGGTAACGCCGGTGACAATGAAACCGACACCATCACCGCAACGGTGGCCGATGACGACGGCAACAACGTCCAGGGCCAGGCCAGTGCCACGGTTACCATTAATGATGTGCTGCCTGAAATTGTGGTGGGTAAATCTGCATCCCCCGATAACGTGGATGAACCGAGTGGTGATGTGACCTTCAGTACGCAGGTGCAAAATACAGGCGCTGAAACCGTTACGCTGAACTCACTGGTGGACGATATTCATGGTGACCTGAACGGTCAGGGCACCTGTAGTGTTCCACAAACCATTGTGGCTGCAGGCAGTTACAGTTGCAGCTTCACCGCTATGGTCAGCGGCGATGCCGGTGACAGTGAGACCGATACCATCACAGCCACTGTCAGTGATGATGACGGCAATAATCAGCAGGGCCAGGCCAGTGCTACGGTAACGATTAATGATGTGATTCCGGCGATAGCGGTGATCAAATCAGCATCACCAGACAACGTCAACGAGCCGGGTGGCGACGTAACCTTCAATGCGCAGGTGCAGAACACCGGCGATGAGGTGGTAACCCTGAATTCGCTGGTGGATGATATTCATGGTGACCTGAACGGTCAGGGCACCTGCAGTGTTCCGCAAACCATTGTGGTCGGCGGCAGCTACAGCTGCAGTTTCATCGCCACGGTCAGCGGCAATGCCGGTGACAGTGAAACCGATACCATTACCGCAGGCGCATCGGATGATGACGGCAACGATGTCCAGGGTCAGGATAGTGCAACGGTCAGTATCAACGATGTACAGCCGGAAATTACGGTGAGCAAATCAGCTTCGCCGGATAATGTGGACGAGCCGGGCGGTGATGTGACTTTCAGTGTGCAGGTACAAAATACCGGCGATGAAGATGTCACTCTAAATTCCCTGGTGGATGACATTCACGGTGATTTGAATGGGCAGGGGACCTGCAGTGTGCCGCAGACCCTGATTGCAGGTAGTGGATACAGCTGCAGTTTTACCGTCATGGTCAACGGCAACGCCGGCGACAGTGAGACCGATACGATCACGGCAACCGTTGCCGATGACGAAGGCAATAATATTCAGGGTCAGGCCAGCGCCACCGTAATAATTAACGATGTCATTCCGGCGATTTCGGTTATCAAATCCGCAACACCGGACAACGTGAACGAACCGGGTGGCGACGTCACCTTTAACGTTCAGGTACAAAATACCGGCGAAGAGGCAGTCACGCTAAATACGCTGGTGGATGACATTCATGGCGATCTGAATGGCCAGGGAACCTGCAGTGTTCCTCAAACCATCGTGGTGGGCGGTAGCTACAGCTGCAGCTTCATCGCAACGGTCATCGGCAATGCCGGTGACAGCGAAACCGATACCATTACCGCCGGTGCGTCCGATGATGACGGCAACAATGTCCAGGGTCAGGACAGCGCCACGGTCAGCATCAACGATGTACTTCCGGCAATCATGGTCAGCAAGTCAGCCTCTCCCGATAATGTCAATGAGCCGGGCGGAAATGTCACCTTCAGTACAGTGGTTGAAAATACCGGTGATGAAGATGTAACGCTGAATTCATTGGTTGACGACATTCATGGTGATCTGAATGGCCAGGGTACCTGTAGTGTGCCGCAAACCATCATTGCAGGCAGTGGTTATGCCTGCAGCTTCACCGTATTTGTGGCCGGCAGTGCCGGTGACAGCGAAACCGATACCATCACTGCCAGCGTGATGGATGATGAAGGCAATGCCGTTCAGGGCCAGGCCAGCGCCACGGTGATCATCAATAATGTCGCAACCATTATTAATGCGCCGGTATCAGTGAATGGTCTGGAGGACAATCCAGTAATCATCACCAGCATCAGTGTGCAGGACCCGGGTGCGCCGGTTGTCTTCATCAGTCTGGAAGTCAGTAATGGCCTGTTAAGTCTCAGCGGTACTACCGGCCTGGTATTTACCGCCGGCAATGGTACTGATGATGCGCTGGTGAGCTTCAGCGGCTCAGTCGGTGATGTTAATGCGGCGCTTAACGGTGCAGTTTATCAACCGGCTATGGACTTTAACGGCAGCGATATGCTGGCAATTGCAGCCGATGATCAGCCGCTGTCCGGACGGGCTTCCAGCACTACGGAACTGATTATCGCGGCAGTCAATGATGAGCCGTCATTTACCGCCGGGCCCAATCAAACGGTGGATAATGACGCCGGGCCGCAGGTGATCAGTCCCTGGGCAACCGGTATCAGCGCGGGGCCAGCCGATGAAACCGGGCAGGCCGTTAGTTTCGAGGTGGTATCGGTGAGTGTTCCGGCGCTGTTTTCCGCTCAGCCTCAGGTGGCCAGTGATGGCGCCTTGAGCTTTACGCCACAGCCAGGCAGTGATGGAGTTGCAACCGTCAGCGTACGCATTTTGGACAACGGTGGCACGGCCAATGGCGGAGATGATCAGTCCGATACCCAGAGCTTTAGTATAACGGTGCAGTCCACCGATGCCGCTGACTTGAGTATTGTCAAAGGCAATGGTTTTGGCGGGCTGGATGAGAATCAGACCTTTACCTACACCATTGTGGTCAGTAATGCCGGTCCCAGCGCCGCTGTTGGTGCCACGGTAACGGATGCTATTCCTGCCAACCTGATCAATGCCAGCTGGGTCTGTAATCCTGCTCCTGGCGCGGCCTGCTCAGCGTCCGGCAATGGTGATATCAATGATTCAGTGACCATCCCGGCCGGTGGTTCTGTGACATATACTCTAACGGTTACGGTAAACGAGCCTGAAGGTGGTTTTGTCAGCAATTCCGCCACTGTGGCCTCACCGCCCGGGTTGCCTGATCCTGTCTTCAGTAACAACAGCAGTACCGATACCGATGCCGTCGGTCTGTTTGTGGATGGTTTCGAGTCCGAATAGCCGTTGAGTGATGGTGTAAACCTTGTGCTGCGAGGTTTACACCGCCTGCTGTTCTGACAAACAATTCGATCGGTCTCCCAGGCTATTTTTGTGGTATTGTTTATGTGGCTGCTGATTCTGTGCCAGAGAATCGATAAAAACAGCACCAACAGCATCTCAAATGGATTTCACAGGCATTTTTGGATGCATTTCTCAATGGATTGCTTGTTACTACTATAGTATTATAAATACCATCTGCTCAGGGGCTTCTCCAGAGACAGATTGCAATATAATTTCAATGATCGAGCCGGAGTCAAATCGATGATCAAAAGTGGATTAACCGCACTGCTTTTACTGGTCTTTTCATCAACTGCATGGGCCAATTTCACTGTTGAACAAAGCCCTGAAGGGCTGATTATCACACCGGCCATTGCCTATCAGAGCGCTGCGGCTACGCTGGATGGCCCTTACGGTATGCAACAGCTCAGCTTTACCCGGGGTCAGCAGATTTTGATTCCGCTGCCGCGGCTGGATGGCGGTTATAAATACCAGGTGGTTCTGACGCCGGTATTAACGCCTGCTCAAATCCAGGCCCGTGATGCCGCCCGTCAGGCAGGCGAAAACATTGAGGTCATCGACAGCGCAACAACGATTACCAGCGGCAGTTTTGCAGTGATCAGCGGTGGATTTGCTCTGCCATTAATAGAAGCAACCGGCGATCTTGATGAGGATAATCCCAATGCGCCGGTGATACCGGATCCGCAGCCAAGAGTGGTGATTACACCAGTGGGTACGGATGGAGTAATCGGGGGCAGTTTATGCGTTGGTTTTGATTGTCCACCTACGCCGAATTTTGGCTTTGATACCTACAGGTTGCAGGAAAACAATCTGCGCATTCATTTTGACGATACCAGTACCCCCGGTGGTTTCCCGAGCAATGACTGGCGCCTGCTTGCCAATGACACCGGTAACGGTGGCGACAACTTATTCGCGCTGGAGGATTCCACGGCAGGGCGCCGAATTGCCATATTCGAAGCCGGCGCACCGGCGAATTCCTTGTTTATGGACTCTGCCGGTGATATCGGCTTGGCTACCGATAACCCGGTAGTGGAATTTCATATAGCTGATGGCGATTCACCAACCGTGCGTCTGGAGCAAAACGGGTCTGCCGGATTTGGCGCCCAGACCTGGGATTTGGCTGGTAACGAGTCTAACTTCTTTATCCGTGATGTCAGCAATGGCAGTCAGCTTTCACTACGTATAAGGCCGGGGGCAGATACGGATTCCATACTGATTGATAGCGATGGTCAGGTATCGGTCGGCGGCTCACCGCCGATGCTGGATTCTCCGGCGACATTGTTGATTAATGCGCGTAACGCCACCGACCCTGTTCTGATTGCCGAATCCGATACCGATGCAGTATTGCTGACTCTGCAGAACAACGGCGATATGCTGCTGGCCGGCACACTGGCGCAGCTGTCGCGCCGCGACAGTAAGGAGCACTTTACCCGCATCGATCATCAGGCCATGCTGGCCGCATTGAAAGGTCTGGACATCAGCACCTGGAACTACAAACATCAGCCCGACAGCGAACGCCATCTGGGTCCGGTCGCGGAAGAATTCCATGCAGCTTACGGCCTGGGCACCAATCCTCAGCACATCGCTACATCAGATATGGCCGCAGTAGCGCTGGCTTCGAGTCAAGCCCTGCTGTTCGAACTGGAAGCCAAGGAGCAGCAGATTGCCGAGCTTGAAGATCGATTGCAGCGGCTGGAGGCGTTAATGGTGAAAGTGCTCAAGCAGGAGCAGAATCAGGATAGTCAGCAGATCGTCAACCGCTAGGAGGTTGACCATGAACCGCTGGAAACTATTGCCGATAGTCCTGCTGGGGCTATGTGGCTTCACTGATAACCTGCAGGCCTCCACCCTGGGGTTGATTCACGATACGGTTAATGACACCGAGTTGCTGGCAGAGGTCAGCAGCACCGGCGTGATAACACCGATGGGCGTAGGTCAAGCCATGTGCTGCAGCGTCAATGGGAAGCTGGCTGCACGTAATTCAACCGATGTGTTTTTTGTCGGCATTCCTACCGGCGCCGTCAGTCAATCATTTTTCCGTTTGAACGCAGGGACCGGGAACAGTGCCCAGGCGCCGGTTGCCCTGCCGATCACCGAGACAGTTCTGGCACTGGCCTGGGATGACAATATGAACCGGTTGCTGGCCTTGACCCAGACCGTCGGCATGCCCGGACTGCAGTTGAGTCAGATTGATATCAACTCGGGGGTTCTAACGCCCATCGGCAGTGAACTCGCTGACTGCTGTGCCGTAGCGGTCGGTGTGGAAGCATTGGATGCGGCTAACGGCATGTGGTACGTCATTGCACAATCGGTGATGACCATGGAGTGGCAGGTCTACACCATTAACACTTCAACCGGTGCACAGGTATCGGCAGTGCCGGTCAGTCAGCCGCCGGTCAGTCTGGCATTGGATGGTCAGTTACTGGCGATCTATCATGACGGTACCGGGCAGCGCCTGGCGGTGCTGGACCCGTCTACCGGGATGTATGACAACATCGGAACGGGTTTGAACGGCTGCTGTTTCGCTGCCCAGGGTGTGGCCGGACTGCTGAATAAAACCATCCTGCAGGTGGCCCGTCCCGATGGTGCCAGTCCGTTTGCGTTTTACTCTGTCAACGGCGAAGGCGTGATAACCCAGCAGACCGCGGTGCCCGCCATGATGGTGGTGAATGCCTTATTCAGCAGCCTGGATCAGCCGGTGATTGCCGAAGGGCTGACCACCATGGTGACCATTGATGAGGACAACACCCCTACAGCTTTCGCCCTGACCTTGAATTCCACTGATCCGGCGGGCGGTGGACTGACCTGGTCCATCCTGACTGCTGCGGGAATGGGAACGGCCGGAGTGACCACCGGAACCGGGTTGTCACAGGCCATTACCTACACCCCAAACCCGGATGTCAACGGCAACGACAGCTTTGTGGTTCAAGTGATCGATACCAACGGCGCGTTTGACAGTATTATCGTGAATGTGGTGATCAATCCGGTCAACGATGCCCCTTCATTTGCGATCGGCGCCAATCAAATGAGCAATGAAGATGGTGGTGCCCAGACTGTTCCCGGCTGGATAACCGCGATCAGCCCGGGGCCTGCAGATGAAGCCGGTCAGACGGTACAGTTCCTGGTCGGAAACGACAATGCCGGGTTGTTCTCAACGGCACCGGCAGTGGCCACCGACGGAACCCTGACCTACACAGCAGCACCCAACCAGTTTGGTACCGCTACGGTCATGGTTCAGGCAATGGATAACGGCGGCACCGCCGGCGGTGGTATAGACACCTCCGCAGTGCAAATGGCCAGCATTACCATTCTGCCGGTGAATGATGCACCCAGCTTCATTGCAGGTCCCAATCAGAGTGTGTTGGAAGAAGCCGGTGCGCAAAGCGTACCCGGCTGGGCCACAGCCATCAGTCCGGGTCCGGCCAATGAATCCGGCCAGACGGTCAATTTTGTAGTCAGTAACAACGACAACACATTGTTCAGTCAGCAACCGGCAGTTGATCCAACAACCGGCACATTAACCTACACCCCGGCAGTGGACGCTGTCGGTATTGCCACGGTAAGCGTGCAGGTGATGGATGATGGTGGCGTAGCCAATGGCGGTGTCAACATCTCACCGGTGCAGATGTTTACCATTGATATCGGTGAAGTGAATGACCCGCCCAGCTTTACCCCAGGGCCGAATCAGGATGTACTGGAAGATGCCGGGCCGCAGGCAGTCGCCTGGGCTACCAATATTGATCCCGGTGCGGCCAGCGAAGCCGGTCAGACGCTGACATTTAATGTCAGCAACAACAACAATGCATTGTTCAGCGTTCAACCGGCCATTGATGCTGCCGGTATGCTGACATTCACGTCGGCGCCGGATGAAGTCGGTATTGCTCTGGTCGATGTGCAGTTGATGGATGACGGCGGTACTGCCAATGGCGGTATGGATACTTCAGCAGTATTCCAGTTCACCATCAATGTACAGGAAGTCAACGATGCACCCTCATTTACAGCCGGCCCCAATCAAACGGTATTGGAAGATTCCGGCCTGCAGACGGTGCCTGCCTGGGCGACCGACATCAGCCCTGGCCCGGCCAGCGAGACCGCACGGGTACTGACCTTTAATGTCAGCAATGACAACAACGCTCTGTTCAGCCAGCAACCGGCCGTTGATGCGGTAACCGGAACGCTGACGTTTACGCCGGCTGATGACGCGGTCGGCATCGCCACTGTGGATGTTGAACTGATGGATGACGGCGGTACTGCAAATGGTGGTGTGGATACCTCACCGGTGCAGCAGTTCACCATTGAAATCACCGAAGTCAATGATGCGCCGACATTCACGCCGGGCCCTAATCAGAATGTGCTGGAAGACGCCGGACCGCAGACCGTTCCAGCCTGGGCGACCAAGATCACTCCGGGCCCGGCCAGTGAAGCCGCTCAGATGGTGACTTTCATTGTCACCAATGACAACAACGGCCTGTTCAGTCAGCAGCCGGCGATTGACCCCACCGGCACATTGACCTTCACGACCAATGCTGATCTGGTTGGTACGGCTGTGGTTGATGTGCAGTTGATGGATGATGGTGGAACCGCTGACGGCGGGATCGATATTTCACCGGTTATCCAATTCAACATCAGCGTAGCGGAAGTTAACGATGCTCCATCGTTCACTGCAGGTCCGGATCAGATGCTGCTGAAAGATCTGGGACCACAGACCGTAGTGGGTTGGGCCACCAATCTTAGTCCGGGACCTGCCAGTGAGGCCGGTCAGATGCTGAGTTTTGTGGTGACCAACAACAATAATCCGTTGTTCAGTCAGCAGCCGGCCATCGATCCGAGTGGCACCCTGACCTTCACATCCGCGCCGGATGCCAATGGTATCGCTATCGTTGATGTGGTCATCATGGATGACGGTGGTACTGCAAACGGCGGGGAAGATACCTCACCCGTGCAGCAGTTCATGATTGATATCGCAGCAGTCAATGATGCGCCCAGCTTTATGGTGGGCCCGGATGTGTTTGCCTTTGATGAAGATCCCGCGCAGGTTATCAGCCCGTGGGCGACTGCCATTATTGCCGGTCCGCCGGACGAAAACGGTCAGGCATTAACCTTTAATGTAGTAGGTAATACCGATCCGTCATTATTTGCCGTACAACCGGCTGTGGCTCCCGACGGCACACTGACCTTTGCGCCAATGCTGGGCGGTGACGGAGACAGCATCATTACACTGGAACTGATGGATGACGGCGGTACTGCCAATGGCGGTGAGGATACTTCACCACCGCAGAGTTTCACCATTACCGTCGGTCCGGCCATTGCCGATCTGGAACTGGTCTTGTCAGCACTGAATGTGCCGCTGGTGATTCATCCGTTCACTTCTTTCGATATCGAAATGCTGGTCATTAACGATGGGCCCCAGCCCGCTACCGGTGTGACCACTGAAGTTATGCTGTCCGGCGAGCTCGCATTTACCGATGCGCAGGGCGGCTGTGCCAATGCGGCAGGCGGTCAGGTAACCTGGGATTTGGGTGCGCTCGGCAATAACGGCGCCACGGCCAGTTGTATCTTTACGGTACAGGTAACCGGCCTGGGGCCCTTGACTGCTATTGGTACGACCACCAGTGATCAGATCGATCCGGATCCAGTGAACAATACCGACATCACTCTTATCCAGTCGCTGGAAGCGGTGGCGCTGGAAGTGCCGGCACTGGGCCGCTGGTCATTGCTGATTCTGATGTTGCTGCTGGCAGGTTTGGCTGTCCGCCATCCGGGGATGCGCAAAGCCCTGCACAGATAACCAAACAGGCCGCAATATAAAGCGGCCGGATGCTCTAAAAAATACCCCGGCAACCCTGCCGGGGATTTTTTATGCATGGTAAAATACCCGGATGAATTTTTCTCAACACCCCGGGCAGCGGCTGCGAGCAGCTGTTGCCGACAATAACCCTTTGTCCATCGTCGGAACCATCAATGCCTTCACAGCCAGAATGGCGCAGCGGGTAGGTCATCAGGCCATATACCTTTCCGGTGGTGGTGTGGCAGCCAATTCGCTGGGCATGCCCGATCTGGGCATTTCCACACTGGAAGATGTGCTGATTGATATCCGCCGGATCACCGAAGTGTGTGATCTGCCCCTGCTGGTGGATGCCGATACCGGCTTCGGCAGCAGCGCGTTTAATATTGCACGTACCATTCGCAGTCTGGACAAAGCCGGCGCAGCAGGCTGTCATCTGGAAGATCAGGTGGGCGCCAAGCGCTGCGGACACCGGCCCGGCAAAGCGGTGGTTTCCCGGCAGGAAATGGTCAATCGCATCAAGGCTGCAGTGGATGCCAGGCAGAATGACGAGTTTGTGATTATGGCCCGTACTGATGCACTGCAAGTGGAAGGGATGGAGGCAACCATTGAACGGGCCCAGGCATATGTGGAAGCCGGCGCTGATATGATTTTCCCGGAAGCCATGCGCGAGCTGAATCATTACCGGCAATTCCGTGAGGCTCTGGATGTACCGATTCTGGCCAATATCACCGAATTCGGTCATACGCCGCTGTTTACCTGTGAAGAGCTGGGTGGTGTTGGGGTCGATATCGTGCTGTATTGCTGCTCGGCCTATCGCGCCATGAACAAGGCTGCAGTAACGGTATATGAAGCGCTCAAACAGGATGGTCATCAGAAAAACGTACTGGACATCATGCAAACCCGTGAAGAGTTGTACGACTATCTGGACTATCACAGTTACGAACAAAAACTGGACCAGCTGTTTGCTGATTCAGATGACTAGCAAACAATAGAAAAGGATCAAGCATGACAGACAAGAAAACCGGCGCAGGTTTGCGCGGACAATCAGCAGGTGAGACTTCCATTTGTACCGTTGGCGCTGCAGGCAACAGTTTGCGTTACCGTGGTTACGATGTGGTTGATCTGGCTGATAACGCCAGCTTCAATGAAGTGGCCTACATGGTATTGAAAGGCGAGCTGCCGAACCAGAGCCAGCTGGATGCTTATCAGGCAAGGCTCAAAGGCATGCGTGGCCTTTCTTCGGCCATGAAAGAGGTACTGGAAAGAATTCCCAAAGACGCTCACCCGATGGATGTGCTGCGTACCGGCTGTTCTTTTCTGGGCAATGTAGAGCCGGAAACCGACTTTGCCCAGCAGCAGGATAAAGCTGATCGCCTGCTGGCTGCTTTTCCGAGCATGCTGCTGTACTGGTACCGTTTCAGCCATGATGGCGTACGGGTGGAAACAGAAACCGACGATGACAGTATCGGCGCACATTTTTTGCGTATGCTGCATGACAAACAGCCCAGCGAGCTGCACAGCAAGGTCATGGATGTATCACTGATCCTGTATGCAGAACATGAATTCAATGCCTCCACTTTTACCGCCAGGGTATGTGCTTCAACACTGTCAGACATGTTTTCCTGTGTAACCGGTGCCATTGGTTCATTACGCGGGCCGCTGCATGGTGGCGCCAACGAGGCCGCCATGGAAATGCTGGAGCAGTACAATTCTGTTGAACAGGCGCATGAAGATGTGCATGCCAAACTGGCCGCCAAGGATAAAATCATGGGATTCGGGCACGCGGTATACCGTCAGCGGGACCCGCGCAATGCCATTATCAAGGAATGGTCACGCAAATTATCCAAGGAAGTGGGTGATGAAGTGCTGTTTGCAGTATCTGATGAGGTTGAACGCATTATGTGGGACGAAAAGAAACTGTTCGCGAATGCCGACTTCTTCCATGCTTCGGCCTATCATTTCATGGGTATACCGACCAAGCTGTTTACCCCGATTTTTGTTATGTCCCGGATAACCGGCTGGGCGGCGCACATTATGGAACAGCGCGCCAATAACCGGATTATCCGCCCGGGTGCAGATTATACCGGGCCGGACCCGCGGGCTGTGACGCCAATCGCTGATCGATAATCACCTTCAGAGAATCATGCCATGCCGGCTCAGCCCGGCAATGGCTTTTCCGCACGCAGGAGCATTTATCCGCCAACCATAATCGCACTGATAATTGCCCGTCATTTCCAGTTGCGGGTTGAGGATATTTTTACATTGGATACTGAATAATGAACCGTCAATAATACGAATACACAAACTATCTGAAATAAATTACTGATAGCTACAACTGTTAAATGGAGTTAACAAATGAAAAAAGGATTTGTCTTTCTTTGCCTGTTGCTGCTTATTCTGCCATTACAGGCAGCCCAAAATTTCACTATTGAGCACCGCATCAATTCAAAATATCCGGAACAGCAGCGGACTTTCACCGTACACCTGCCCAAATCGTATTACCGGAATGAGGG
The DNA here is from genome assembly GCA_028289455.1 of Wenzhouxiangellaceae bacterium. Lineage (GTDB taxonomy): Bacteria > Pseudomonadota > Gammaproteobacteria > Xanthomonadales > Wenzhouxiangellaceae > JAJFKX01. The sequence continues at coordinate 28,619 of JANQPN010000009.1, read as the reverse complement.
CTTTAAGTATCCGCTGCTGATATTACTGGATGGGGAATCCAATCTTGACTATACGTCATCGGTAGCAGGCTTCCTGGCTGAGAATGCTTTATCACCGGAGGTGATTACAGTGGCATTGCATGCCGGTGCTACGCGCATGCGTGATTATTTGCCCGAAAACCCGCAGGAAGGCGCCAGAATGACCGGCCAGGCTGATCAGTTTCTGGAATATATCACGCGGGAATTGATTCCACAGGTGGAAGAAAAATACCGTGCAGCGCCTTTAAGACTGCTGTCGGGTCATTCATTCGGCGGGGTTTTTGTTATCCATGCGATGCTGACACAGCCTGACCTTTTTCAGGGTTATATGGCGCAAAGCCCGTATCTTGACCAGTCGTTGGGGGCCTTGATGGCACAACGGTTTCAGGCCTTCATTGAGCAAGCCCCTGAATTGGATAAATTTTATTACATGAACCTTGGTGATGAGCCCAACTTGGAGCAGGGTTTTAACAGCATCAGGAATTTGCTGGAAACCAGTGCGCCGCAGGGTTTGCGCTGGGAGGCGGTGCGTGATGCCGGGGAAACGCATATGACCACACGTCTGCTGGGGCAATACCATGGTTTGCAGGACTTCTTCAGCGACGACTGGCCACTGTCACAGCAACAGATTGTGACCGGTAAATTTGCCGGTGTAAAAGCACATATTGATGGCTTATCGGAAAAATATCATTACCCGGTGCTCTACAGCGAGCAGACCCTGGCTCAGGCTACCCAGATTTTTCTTTCTCAGCAGGACACCGATTCCGGTATCAAAACAGGTGAGGTATATATTGCCCAGTATCCACAGTCACCGACTTCGCACTTTCTGCTGGCGAATGCCTTTTTAATCAGCGGGAACGCCGAGCAGGCAGCGGCAGAAGTTGCCACAGCGATTGAGCTTTATGAGGCGAATCCGGAACCACGTCTGGCCGCTTTGTATGCCGGCATGCAGCAGTTGCAGCAGCGGTTGGGTGCAAACTGAATCGGCGCTGACAGTTAACAGGCAGCAGGCCTGTCAGTCCAAAAAACATGGAGAACGAAAATATGGAAAATGATTCACCGGACATTGTTGTACATCCGATGATTATTATTGTGGTGTTTATTCTTGTGTGCAGCGTGCTCAAGCGGCTCTGGCCGCTGGAAATTCCGGAATTGGGACTGCTGGAGTATGCCGGCTATGCATTGATGGGTATCGGTGGAATTGCCGTTGTCCTGTCCGGTAGGGAGTTTTCCAAACGGAAAACCGGCACCAATTTCGTCAGCAGTGCCAAGTCACTGGTCACATCTGGATTGTACCGGTTTTCCAGAAACCCGATGTATGTGTCATTCATCGTGATATTCATAGGTTTCTCGCTGCAATCAAATAATCTCTGGTTTCTGGTACTGACACTGCCGCTGGCTGTAGCTTTCAGGCAATTGGTCATTGTGCGGGAAGAAGCGTATCTGACCGGGAAGTTTCCTGAAGAGTATGGGCAATACAAGCGTACTGTTCGGCGCTGGCTTTAAGATTCAATGAATTTCCCGGGCCTGCAGGCTCGGGAATACCTGCCTGGATTATTCGGCCCGGCGCTGCCGGGGAACTGTAACCGCACACAGCACACAATCAGGTGACGGCCTGATAGGATGCTAACTTTATCTGAGCCCGGTGCATCAAAGCCGGTATGGCTGCTTTGCTGAAAACCACAACCACGCCGACTCTGGATGAGTTTCATGCGGCACTGGATAACTGCGGTGACCGCTGGTATTCCGTGTGTCTGAAAATCACCCGGAATCCTGCCTATGCAGAAGATGCCGTTCAGGATGGCCTGATGACTGCCTGGAGCAAACGTGAACAGTTTCACGGCTCGGCAAAACTGGAAACCTGGATTCACCGTATCGTGGTTAATGCAGCCCTGCAGCTGCTGCGCAAAAACCGCCCTCAGATCTGGCAGCCGCTAGAAGAGGATTTCGCGGTTGAGCCGGTAACGCCGGTTGATGCCAGGGCTGAACAGGAGATGGGCATGGAGCTGGCAGCGGCACTGGAGCAGCTCAGTGAATTCGAAAGGGTGTGCTTTGTACTCAAGCATATCGAGCAATGGCGATTGAACGAAATCGCCGAATCTCTGGAAACAGCAGTCAGCAATATCAAGCAGGGTTTGTTTCGGGCTGTCCGCAAACTGCGGATAAGTATGGCCGAATGGCGGAGTGAACTATGATCAGCGATGAACAATTGATTCTTTATTACTACCGTGACGGGTTGTCAAAGCAGCACCTGGAAGAAATTTCCATGGCGCTGGAACAGGATGCACAGCTGGCTGAACGGTTTTCCATGTTAAGCAGTCAGCTAGGCCGGTTGGAAGCTGACGATGAAGTTGCGGCGCCGGCACCGGCCATGCGCCGCTGGCATAACAGTCTGGATCAGCTGGTTGTGTCTGAACAACGCAAACCATCACCGTTAGCCTGGTTGTGGCAGTCATTTCAATCAGGTTTCGCTGTGGCCGCTGCTGCTGTGCTGGTTTTAGCCGTGGGTATCACCATCGGTCTCAATCTGCCGGATGGACTGAACAACCCGAATCAGGGTTTTGAAGCCGCTGAGTCAACAGATTCATTCGCTTCCGGGCTTAGGGTATTTCTGCAGGAAACCGAAATGCAGCTGGCTGGCCTCGATTATGACAATACCGCTCAGCGTCAGGCATTGATAACCGAAATCATCAGTCGCAACAGGATGTACCAGCTGGCTGCTCAAAACAGCAGTGACCCTGGACTGGCACGGGTTTTGCGTGCGTTTGAACTGGTGCTGGTGAGTATGGTTAACGAGCAAAGTTCAGATGCTGATATCGAAGCAGCCCGCGCACAGCTGGTGTTCGAACTGACCGCAATGCAAACAAAATTGGCGCATGTTTCATCTAAGCAAGTACCACAGCTTTAACAGAGACAAACGTTTTAATTATAGGAAAATCATAATGAACATGGTAAGAGCATTTATTTTTATTTTGGTCTGCAGCATGACCACTGCTCTGGCTCAGTCTGGATCGTCAGATGAGCTCAACGAGCGCGAAGAGCTTGCAGTAACGGCACTGGAAGCATTGATGTCGGCGCCTTCCGAACGGGCGCTGCCGCTGGTGCAAAAAGTACTGAACGGTAACCATAGTGACCGGGTTAAATCCAGGGCCTTGTTTGTGCTCGGCCAGATTAATCTGCCGGAAGCTCAATCAGCATTGATTGAGTTTGCCGAGAATGCAAATTCCGCTTTACAAACTGAGGCAATCAGGATGATCGGCATCAGTGGTAAGACACAAGCGCTTGAGGGTATCTATGCATCCGGCAGTATGGAGATTAAACATCAGGTATTACAGGCCTACATGATTGCCGGCGATAAACAGTCGGTGTATCGAATAGCCTCTAATGCGGATGATGATAAAGAGTTTGATGAGGCCATTAAGATGCTGGGTGTCATGGGCGCAGTTGATGAACTGCGCGAGCTGGCCGAGCGCGGTAATCTGACGGAAAGCCTGCTGCAGGCCTATGTGATATCCGGCGATCTGGAAGGCTTGCAGTCTCTGATTAATACGGAGGCCGCGGCAGATAACCCGGAACTCAGAATTCAGGCCATCAGCAGCCTGGGCGTTATCGGAGGTGACCGGGCCAGTCAGGTGCTGATTGATACCTATCGTGATGCCGACACGCATGAGGTCAGACAGGCCGCACTGCAGGGTATGCTCATTTCAGGTAATGAAGAGGGTTTGTTGGAGTTGTACCGTGAGTCCCGGGACAGCGAAGAAAAACGTGACCTGCTGCGGACACTCGGAATCATGGGTGGCGATGCCGCGCTGGAAGCTATTGATGCAGCACTGGAGGGTAACCAGCCATGAGCCAGAGAAAATCCGACGTATTTAATCAAACCTCAAGATCACCAGTGATTCTGCTCGCATTGATTTGCATAGCTGGATTATTCAGTGCAGACGCTACTGCTCAACCGTCATCATCTGCAGATGGCTGGATAAGCTGGCAGGTACCGGCGGTGGAAGGTGCCCCAAACTGGTGCTGCTTTCACTGGAACAGCGATCAGGCGATGCCAAAAACATGCAATCTTGACAGCCGCAACATCAGTTACGGAAATTCTGGTGATGCAGATGAAGATGCTGAACAAATGCAGATTTATGCGTTTATTCAGGACGGTGAGCTGAAGAAACTGCGCACGCTTGAAGCATCTTGTCCGGTAAAGGCAAAAACGGAGATTGTTGACCTGGGTGTGATATCGGCGGCTGACAGTGTCAACTGGCTGGCTGAACATATTTCTCCGCACTCCAAACTCAGCAGTCATGTACTGGGTGCTGTTGCAGTACACGCGGGTCAGCGGGCACGTACAGTGCTGGTGGATACCGCACGCAGCAATGCTGATACCGCTAACCGCAAAGATGCAGTGTTCTGGATGGGTCAGGTGCGTGCAGTGGATACACAAGCTGAATTAAGGCAGATCATGTTCAACGATGCTTCCGCGAAGGTCCGTGAGCATGCAGCTTTTTCGATGTCACAATCAGACATCCCCGGGCATGCAGACTCGCTGATAGAGCTGGCCAATACTGATTCGAGCGCCAAGGTTCGTGCACAAGCCTGGTTCTGGTTAACCCAGACAGCTGCCGAGGAAAGTGAAAGCGCAATATTTGCAGCGCTGGATAAAGAGACCGACCGGCAGGTGCAGCACCAGGCCATATTTGCCTTGTCACAATTGCCGGATGAGCGGGCATTGAGGGCTTTGACCCGGGTTATCGAAAATAAAAATCTGTCGCGTGATAACCGCAAGCAGGCGTTATTCTGGCTGGCGCAGAGTGACTCGCCTTCAGCGTTTGAATATATGGACAGTATGCTGTCTGATCTGTAAATCGTTCGCAGCAGTGTGGCCGGGTCTTGCCGGCCACATCATCATCAGCTGGAAAAGACCAGTTTAGGCCGCTGATACAATTTTGCGGCTGTCACTGCCAGAATAAAGCCCAGTGCCAGCGTGGTGATAATGCTGATGATTTCCCAAATCGCCAGTACATTTTCTCCACGGATAATCTGATTGACCAGCACGTTTTGCGACAGCAGGGGAATCCACATCATCCAGGTTTCGGCTTTGACCGGGTTAATGAACAGCCACAGACTCGGCAGCATCGGAATCAGTATTACCATACCCATGTATGACTGCGCTTCGCGGAAGCTTTTGGCAAACGCAGCCAGAGTGGTCAACAGGCTGGCTGCCACCAGCGCAACCGGAGCGGTGATGTACCAGAAGCGAATGGCCAGCCCCCAGTCCAGATTCAGTTCGAAGTCCAGATTGGAAGCCGGTATAAGCCCAACAAAAAACACAAAGGCAATCAGTGCCAAAGCCAGTGAAACCAGCGAAAACATGGTGGTTGCGCCCAGTTTGCCCGCCATGATCTGCCAGCGCGGCACCGGGTTGATCAGCAAAGGCTCCAATGATTGGCGTTCCTTCTCACCGGCAGTGGTATCAATGGCAACCGACATACTGCTGACGAATAAGGTGATCATGATGAAATAAGGCAGCATGGCCAGAATCAATGCGCCCCGGCTTTCCGGGGTGGACAGGTCGATATCACGAACCCGGACTGCCTGGATGAGTTGCGGATCGACCCCACGCAGCTGCATGCGTAAACTGCCGATCTGACTGCCGTAGCCGTTCAGTAGCAGTTTGACCCTTGCCAGTGTGGTTCCGATTTCCCGCTGGGATGCATCGGCAATAACCTCTACGGTCGCCGGCCTGCCGGCACGCCACTGTTCCGGGTATTCTTCGGTGATCCGTACCACCACATCATGAAGCTCATCGCGAACCGCCTGTTCAGGATCAGCCGGCGGCTCTTCAATGACAACGCCCTGCTGTTCCAGGAAATTTATCAGGTTGGGTGCCAGCGCCTGGTTGACCACCGGCAGGTGCAGGGTTTCCTGCGCTTTTTCAACTTCCTTCTGGGTGATGAAAGTCAGCATGCCGATAAAAATCAATGGACCGAGAATCGGGCCCATGATCAATGAATTGATCAGCGTACGCCGGTCACGCAGGCTGTCGCGCAGCTCTTTCAGAGCAACGATTTGCATTCCATGCATCATGCCAGCAGGCCCTCCTCGGTGCCGATTAATTTTACAAAGGCATCTTCCAGTTCCGGGCAACCACTGATTTCACGCAAATGTTCAGCGGTACCGCTGGCCACCACCTGGCCGCTGGCGATGATAACAATCTGATCACACAAAGCAGCCACTTCCTGCATGATGTGGGTAGATAACACCACGCAATGACCGGCCTGTTTCAAATCGCGCAATAAATGCCGCAACGCCCGAGTGCTCATAACGTCCAGACCGTTACTGGGCTCATCCAGTAACAGGGTTTGTGGCTGGTGCACCATGGCCCTGGCCACCGCAACTCTAACCCGCTGACCCTGAGAGAAACCTTCGGTGCGGCGGTCGATAAACTCATCCAAATCCAGCAGCTCGGTCAGTTCGGCAATGCGTTGCTTGAGTTGATCTGATGTCAGGCCATGCAGCTGTCCGAAATATTCGATGTTCTCGCGTGCGGTCAGGCGGGTATACAGGCCTCTTGCATCAGGTACTACACCCAATTGACGTTTTACCCGCAAGGGCTGGAGCTGGGGGTCGATTCCATCAATGGAAATGCTGCCGCTGTCGGGAGGCAGCAATGAATACAGCATACGCAGGGTGGTGGTTTTGCCGGCGCCATTGGGACCCAGCAAGCCGGTGATCTGGCCATCAGCAGCTTCAAACGAAACATTTTTTACGGCCTGAACTTCACCAAATGATTTTTGCAGGTTTTGTACTTTGATCATGTTGCTGCTCCTGCTACGGCTGGGGGCCGGTCATAGACAGGAAAAACGGCATCGGTCCGATTTGCTCTATGCATTGAGCATCCAGCATGGACAGATCAGCGCTTTCAAACAGCAGAGCCACCTGTTGCGGCACACAGCCATGCCGCAGCACACTGTGACCGCGTCCGGGAATCACCCAGTGCTCTGAATTGGCGAACTGCAGAGCAGCCTGATCACCGTAGCGCGGTGGAGTGACCGGGTCATACTCGCCGGACAGCAGTAAAACCGGGACCTCATTGTTTTCAACCGGTGCATGATAATTACCCGGCACATCGCCGCGCGGCCAAACCTCGCACTGGGCCTGCAGCAGTTCGACCAGCAACTGGCCCAATAAGGTGTTGCTTTGGTCGATATCGATCGGGAAAAACGGCTCGTCCTCACTGCAGATGACCGACAGTTCCATACCTCGGGCAATAACGTCTTCAAAGTTCTGAATCTGCAACATCGCCTGTGCAGCCAGCGGCTGCCAGTCACCCAGGCTGGCCTGCTCCAGGAGAATCGGCAGCAGTGCCTGGGTTTCGCTGCTGTAACTGAGTAAGCGTACGGCAACGGCAAATACATCGCGGGTCACCAGAATATCATCGAACTCACCACTGGTCGGCATTCGCATGCGCAGTGCCGGCGGCTGTGTATCGACGATATCAATCAGTGCCTGCAACTGTGGTCCCAGGTCACCGAAACGATCACCGCAGGCGGTTTCATTAACGCAGCGTTGAAACAGCTTATCGAGTGCGGCATCGAGATTGTCGGAATGCTCCATGCCCAGCAGCAGCTGCGGTGGTACCACACTGTCCAGCACCACGCTGCGCACATGTTCAGGGTATTGCCTCAGATAAACCTGGGCAGCCCGGGTGCCATAGGAAACACCGACCAGATTTATTTGCTCATAGCCCAATGCATCGCGGATATGGTCAATATCCTGCATGGCTATCAAAGTAGTGTAATACCTGGGATCAGCGTCCAGCTCGGCCACACACTCTCGGGTCAGCTGGGTAACTTCGGCTACGCTTAAGTCCAGTTCCAGTTCAACTTCGCCGTAATCACAGGTCAGCTTGTTGGAGCCGCCGGTACCGCGCTGATCGACCAGAATAATATCCCGGAATTCGTTGGCTTCGGCCAGGCTCCCGGCGACAATCGGAAATGCCTCAGTGGCAGACTGTCCGGGACCACCGGCGAAAAAGAAGATCGGGTCGGGAGCTCGCTGGTCTTCCTTTCTGGCAGCAATGCGGGCCAGGTTTATAGTGATGCTGCGCCCATTTGGATCATCCGGGTTTTCTGCCACCAGGCGGCTGCCGCATTCGGCTTTGGCTGATAAACTGGTGCCCGGCAAACGCAACTCACATGGCGAGAATTCGATACTCTGGTTATGTGTGTCGGCCATTGCCGGCGATATACAGCTGAGTAAACTTAGGACAATAGTTATCTGCCAGGTCTGCGACTTGGTTAATGGCATGTTGTATTCCTGTACTTGGCCCCAAATTAAACTGCAACTTTAACACGCATGCGGTATTGGGAATAACCTGCCGTAGGTCATGATTACTACACTGGAAACAACATGCTGGCTTTAGACATCCGGGATTTGAAAAAAACCTATAAAAACGGAGTGCAGGCATTGAAGGGAGTCAGTCTGCAGGTTGAGCGCGGCGATTTTTTTGCTCTGCTCGGGCCCAATGGAGCGGGAAAGTCCACATTGATTGGAATTATCAGCTCACTGGTCAATCCTTCAGCAGGCCAGGTGACCATCTGCGGGCACGATTTGAGCAGTGACCGTGCCCAGGCAATGGCCAGCATCGGCCTAGTCCCGCAGGAAGTGAATTTCAATCAGTTTGAACGGCCGCTGGATATCGTCAGTCATCAGGCGGGTTATTACGGGATTCCAAGGAAACTCGCTCTGGAGCGGGCGGAACATTATCTGCGTCAGCTGGCGCTCTGGGATAAGCATGACAAGCCATCGCGGACCTTATCGGGTGGTATGAAGCGCCGGTTGATGATAGCCAGGGCCATGGTTAATCAGCCCGAGCTGCTGATTCTGGATGAACCGACTGCCGGTGTGGACATTGAGATCAGGCGATCGATGTGGACATTCCTGAATGAAATCAACCGACAGGGCACCACGGTGATTTTGACCACTCATTATCTGGAAGAAGCGGAAAACATGTGCCGCAATGTAGCCATCATTGATCACGGCAACATCGTCGAGAATACGGATATCAAAACCCTGCTGGCCAAGCTGGACGTGGAAACCTTCGTGCTGGATCTGCGTCATCCGGTTGAACAGGTGCCGCAATCAGACGGTATCCATTTTCATCTGCGCGATGCGACAACCCTGGAAGTTTCTCTGCCCAAGGAGCGGTCGTTGAATACCTTGTTTGCCGCCCTGGCTGAGCATGGCATAGAAGTTTTGTCGATGCGCAATAAGAGCAACCGTCTGGAAGAGCTGTTTATGCGGCTGGTGGAAAACGAGCAGGAGACGGCAGCATGAATCGTTCCTATGTCAATTGGATCGGCTATCGCACGCTGATGCGCAAAGAACTGATGAGGATATTGCGTATCTGGGGACAGACCATAGTTCCACCGGCCATCACCATGTCGCTGTATTTCATTATTTTCGGCAATCTTATCGGCCGTCGAATCGGTGAAATGGGTGGATTTGATTACATGCAGTTCATCGTTCCCGGGCTGGTAATGATGTCTGTAATTCAGAACAGCTACGGCAATATGGTGTCATCTTTTTTCGGTGCCAAATTCGGCCGGCATATTGAAGAGCTGCTGATCTCTCCGCTGCCCAACTGGATAATTCTGCTGGGCTATCTGTCCGGTTCAGTAACCCGTGGGCTGATGGTTGGTATTGTGGTCACTGTGGTGGCGCTGTTTTTTACCGAGATTCATGTACACAACTGGCCGGTCACCATTAGCGTGGTGTTATTGACGGCGATTGTGTTTGGGCTGGCCGGTATGGTGAATGCCATCTTTGCGCAGAAGTTTGACGACATCGCGATTATTCCAACCTTTGTGTTGACCCCGCTTACATACCTGGGTGGTGTGTTCTACTCTGTTTCGCTGCTTCCGCCGGTATGGCAGAACATTTCATCAGGAAACCCGATTCTGTATATGGTTAATGCATTTCGCTACGGGATGCTGGGAATTTCCGATGTGCCGTTAGTGACTTCATATCTAATTATCATCGGTTTTATCTTCCTGTTGGGCGGGGTTTGCCTGTGGTTGCTGCATAAAGGTACCGGGTTACGCAGTTGATCGCCTAAAAGGTTGACAATCCCGTGAATACTGCGAGAATACGCTGTTCCCCGGCGGTGATGTAGCTCAGTTGGTTAGAGCGCGGCACTCATAATGCTGAGGTCGGTGGTTCAAGTCCACCCATCACCACCATTATTCTTTATTCAGGCACAATCATTTCATATCTGCGATGCTGATTGTTCTGATAGCAGGAACTTTTGTTTCCTGGTGCTTGTCAAGAGAGCATTAATATCAATAGGTTACGTCCTGTTTTGGTGCGCGCGGGGATTTCGGCCCAGTTATCGCAAGACAAAGATATTTGGATGACAAAAGGGGTGAATTGACCGGCATTGGTCGTATCACGTAACAAAATATTAAAGTTTCCATATTACAATATGGAATATGTACTGGTTGTAGTTTAAATGGGTAATGATTATACTTTCATTCCTCACAATCCTACACATACACTCGTACGAAGGAAGGGGTAAACGGTAAGGACACCCTAGAAGGATCTAAATAAATGGTATTCACGCGCTGGTGAAAGCCATCAACATGGAGTTGAGCAGGAAGCGGTCTCATGCTAGGAACGGCAGGACAAGATCGGGAAATCACACCCCGGTTCAAACAGAAAACCACACTGGTCAAAACTGCAGTGGGCGCGGTTGCAGCTGTGCTCATATTGACTTTCTTATCGGTGACGGTTCCAGCCGTTCAGAAACTGAACAGCTCGGATATGTCGGTATCCCGTGATCTGCTCAGGTTTGCAACAGTCACGCGGGGTGATCTGCAGCGGGATATAGCGGTGGAAGGCACGATTGTCGCCTCCAACAGCCCAACCATTTATGCCCCCGCCGACGGCATCATTAATCTCAACATCAAATCCGGCGAACACATCAGCAGAAATCAGCTGCTGGCAGTGATTGAAAGTCCCCAGCTGGATAATCAGCTGGTCCAAGAGAAGACCAGTCTGGAGCAATCGAAACTGGAGCTTGGGCGGCAGGAAATTCAAACCAAAAACACCTTGAAAGACCTGCAGCATGCCAAAGAGCTGGCTGGTGTTAATGTTGAGCTTGAAAAAAGTAAAAAGAAACGCGCCGATGAGTCAATCGGCAGTCATATCATCAGCCAGGCGGAGTATGAGCAGCGGGTTGCTGAATTGAAGAAAGCTGAATTTGAATATCAGCACGCCATCCAGAACCTGGAGCTGGAAGAGGAAAACCTGGAGTTTGAATTACAGGCCAAGCGGTTTGAAGTCGATCGTCAGCAGCTGGTGGTAGAGGATATAACCCGTCGTGTTGAAGAACTGCAACTGAAGTCGCCTATCGATGGCGTGGTCGGAAATATCAATATACGGGACCGGGACAATATTGCCGCCAATGCATTGTTGATCACCCTGGTCGATCTGACCACTCTGGAAATCGACTTATCAATTCCGGAAAGCTATGCCGACGATCTATCCATTGGGATGAGTTCTGAGGTTACCTTCAATGGCGAAAGCAAGCTCGGTGAACTGGTTTCGATTTCGCCTGAAGTCCAGGACGGATTTGTAGTCGGACGTATGGGCTTTCTGGGCAGTGTTGACGGCCTGCGCCAGAACCAGCGGGTGAATGTCCGCATCATCATTGAAGACAAGCAGGACGTATTGAAAATTCGTAACGGTGCATTTGTGGAAAGCGGTGGCGGGCGCATCGCGTATGTGCTGAATAACGATATAGCAACCCGTCGCAGCATCATGCTTGGCGCACGCAGCATTGCGGAAGTGGAGGTGGCCAACGGCTTACAGGAAGGTGAGCAAATCATCACCTCAAGCCTGGACAGGTTTAACGATGTAGAGACCTTATTGATTACCGATTAAGCATCGGGTTGGACATTCTGTGGTGTGGTTTTCAGGAGCAAATAATAAAAGCCGCATTACAAGCGTTTTGATTAAAAAATAATACTGACCTGAATGGGTTAAAGCGCAGCAGACATAAAGACAGCAGCGAATTCTAAAGGAGTAGCAAGTTATGCTAAAAATGACAGGAGTCAGCAAGATTTATCGTACTTCTCAAATTGAGACACACGCGCTCAATAAGATAGATTTACAAATCGAAGCTGGTGAATTTATTACCGTCACCGGCCCGTCCGGCTCAGGTAAAACAACTTTCTTGAACGTGGCTGGCCTGCTGGAATCCTTTGAAGAAGGCGACTATTTTCTTGATGGTCAAAACGTCAGCGGGCTGAATGATAATCAGTTGTCTGCGATACGAAATGAAAAAATCGGGTTCATCTTTCAGGGCTTTAATCTGCTGTCTGATCTGCCTGTATTTGATAATGTCGAGGTGCCGTTACGCTATCGCGGTTTCAGTGCCAGCGAACGCAAACAGCGGATAGACAACGCGCTGGAAATAGTCGGTTTAACCTCAAGGCGTAAACACTTGCCCGGACAGCTATCCGGCGGTCAGCAGCAGCGGGTAGCGATTGCCCGGGCATTGGCCGGCGAGCCACGGTTTTTGCTGGCTGACGAACCAACCGGAAACCTGGATTCCAGCATGGCTGCAGAAGTTATGGAGCTGCTGGAAAAGATTAATCGGGACGGAACCACCATCATCATGGTCACTCATGACGATGAACTGGCCGCCAGGGCCAGCCGCAACATCAATATTCTGGACGGCAGAGTGCTTAAAAATGAACAGCCCAGCCACAAGGCTGCAGCATCAGTTGTAGACATCAACGCACAACCTCAGCAAGAGGCAGAACATGCTGGCGTATAACCTCCAGCTGGCCTGGCTGAGCCTGCGGCAAACACCGGGTTTGAGTGCACTGGCAGTGCTGGCAATAGCGGTTGGTCTGGGAATTCTGATGACGATTCAGGCGCAGTCGTATCAGATGAGAAGCTTACCGGTCGGTGAGGACACGGAAAATATTTATCTGGTACAGATGGATAACCGGGATATTGATGCACAGAATATAGAGGAAGCAGCTCAGCTGCCCAGCCTCAGTTACCGCGATGCGATAAATCTGCTCGATTCGGACACACCGGCACAGCAGCAGACCATCGTCTGGAAAACCCGTGGCATCGTTAATACCAGAGAGCAGGATATTAATCCGGTACGTGCGCCTGCTGTGGTAACGACGCACAGCTTTTTCAGCATGTTCAACACGCCGTTTCTGTATGGATCGGGCTGGTCGGAAGAAGCAGGCCGCCGCGGTGATGCAGTGGTGGTGATAACCCGCAGGCTGAACAACACATTGTTCGGGGGCGAAGATAGTGTCGGCAGGCAAATTACGGTTATCAATGCAGTCGCCACGGTAGTCGGTGTTTTGGATGAATGGACCATTAAAAGCCAATTCTATGACCGCAGTTTTTTCCGTGGTTTTTCTGACGATATATTCATCCCGCAGGAATTTGCCGCCAGCATGAACCTGCCACGTTATACACAAATTCAGTGTGCACCAGCGGAAATGCGACGGATGGCTGCTTTCAGACTGGGTGATATTCAAACCATCATGAATTCGGAATGCGGGTGGATAAATCTCTGGGCAGAGTTTGACAGTGAAAGCTCAGTACAGGATTACCGTGACTTCATGTTCCGCTATGTAGAGGAGCAAAAAGCGTTGGGCCGCTTTCCGCGTGAACAGAATAACTTCCTGGAAAATATCATCGAACACCAAAATGCCGCTCTGAACAGAGACGACAGATTCAAGCTTTATCAACGCTTGGCGTGGTTCTTTGCGGGTGTCTGCCTGCTCAACACCATTGTAATTCTGCTGGCCAAATATATCCGTAAAACAAAAGAAGTGGCGCTGCGCCGGGCGCTGGGCGCCAAGCGAAATACCTTATTGGGACAGTATCTTATTGAATTGATGGTAATCGGCTTAATTGGCGGTTTTCTTGGAATAGCAGTGGCTTACCTGGGCTTACAGGGAATGCTGGAGGTCTATATGTACGGTACCGATTATGTATTCCCGCGCAGTGCAGTTAATCAGCTCTACAGCCTGGACTGGAAGCTGATTCAAAATGCATTATTGATAGGAATATCAAGCACGATAATTGCCGGGCTTTACCCCATCTGGAAAGTCTGCAATATCGCACCGGCACCGCAGCTGAAGACGGAATAGCAGGGAAGCCAATAACAAGTTAAACGGAATTACAAATGGGAATTAGACCACTATTACTCAGCTTGAAGCAAAATAAATTCATTGCGCTGATGGTGATTTTGCAAATAGCACTGACACTGGCTGCTGTTTCTCACTCTGCTTTCAGCACCAGTGCGCTGCTGAAAGACTGGAATGTAGCTTCGGGGCTGGATGAGCAAAACCTGATTGTCTCGCGGGCTCAGTTTTTTGTTGATAACCCGGACAGGGAAAGTGCCATTGTCCAGGACCTGGAAAATTTAAGCCGGCTGCCCGGAGTGGAGTACGTGACCACTGCCAATCAGATTCCATTTGCAGCTAACAGTGTCAGCAACGTTTACAGGGAAACGGGAGATGATGCGCAACGTTATCTGGCATCGGTTTTTGAATTGAATGACGCCGCTCTGGATGTGCTGGGTGTTGAACTGGTGGCGGGACGAAATTTTTACCCCAATGAAGTTATCCGGGGTGAGCTTTCAGCAACCACCGAATATCCGTCGGTGGTCATGATCAGCGAGGCCCTGTCGGAAGAGATGTTCCCGGGTGAAAACGCATTGGGTAAAACCTTATGGCCGGTGAAAGACAATCAGCCGGCGGAAATCATCGGCATTTATACCAACTATATGACCGGTGAAATATTAAACGGCGTGGGTAAATCCTATAACTCAGCGATTCGGCCTATGGCTTTATGGTCGGCCAATCGTTTTGACCCGGGTTATTTAATGCGGGTTGAGCCTGGCGCAGCAGAACGCCTGCTGGAAGATGCGCGGACAGCCATTTATCGGCTGCCCGGACGGTACTTATATAACAATGAAGTACTGACCCGGACAAAAAAACGGATATATGACGGTCGCGGAAGCCAATCCATGCTGATGCTGGGCATCAGTGCCGTGTTAATACTGATCACCGCTTTTGGTATAGCCGGGCTGGCCTCATTTCTGGTCAGTCAACGGCAGAAGCAGATCGGCATACGCCGGGCTTTGGGTGCTACTAAAAAAGACATTCTGCGTTACTTTCTGGCCGAAAACAGCTTGTTGACGGTTGTCGGCTTATTGCTGGGTGCAGCGGTAACGATCGGAATTGCGGTCAAGTATCCCGCATTAACCGGTGATGGCGCACTGCGATACGACTTGATATTGGCGGTTGGGCTGTTTCTATGGCTGGTCAATATTATCGCGGTTTATCTGCCCGCCAAAAGGGCATCGAATGTTGAACCTGCGGCTGTAATCGGTTGATCACTCCGGGACCGTCACTATGAGTAATGATAAAAACATTGCGGCCACAAGCGATAAAGCTGAGCTGCAGGGGCAACCACGTAAGCCGGTGAAAAAAACCGCGCGCCCATCGCCACTGCTGATTCTGAAAAAACTGTCCAGTCTGCGGATGGTATTTACTTATGTATTCGCCTACAAAGGATTACTGATCGGCGGCCTGTTGGCCATGTTGATTTCAACCGGGTTTACCCTGGCTATATTCAGATCGCTGGAGTTTCTGATTGACGGCGGATTCGGTGCGGCCGATCCAAACGCTGTCTCGCCCTATTTTCTGGCTATATTCGCAGCGATTGCAATACTCGCTGTATCGACCTTCTTCCGGGTATTGTTGATCACCCTGTTGGGTGAGCGGGTAGTTGCCGATATCCGAAAAAAAGTTCACACCCATTTGCTTGGTTTGTCACCGGCATTTTTTGAGACCAACCGTCCCTCTGAAATTGCATCACGCCTGACTGCTGATACCACACTGATCCAGGTGGTGGTCAGTGCGGCCATTCCGGTTGCATTGCGCAGCATACTGCAGGCCATTGGTGCACTCGTTCTGGTGATTATTTTAAGTCCGGTACTGGTGGGGGCGATTATTGGGCTGGCGGTGCTGATCATGCTGCCGGTGTTTTACTTTGGCCGCAAGGTGCGTCAGTTGTCGCGTTCCAGCCAGGACCGGATAGCCGATGTAGGTTCGATGGCCAATGAAACCTACGGTGCAATCCAAATTGTTCAGGCTTTCACTCGTGAGAACGAAGAAACAGAGCGCTTTGATGCCAGTGTGGAAAGTGCCTACGCAGTCGCCAAAAAACGAATTCTGGCACGCAGCTGGCTGGTATTCATCATTGTTGCACTGGTCTACGGTTTTCTGAATTTCGGGCTTTGGCAGGGCGCGAAAGCTGTCATAGTCGGCAGTTTAACCGGTGGTGAACTGGCTACGCTGATGGCACTGGGGCTGCTGGTAGCAACGTCAATGGCGAATATCAGTGAAGTGCTGACCATTTTACAGCGGGCTGCCGGTGCAGCCGGACGGTTGTCAGAGCTGCTGGCTACAGAGTCTGATCTGCCGGCTGCTGAAAAACCGCAAGAAATAGATCGTTCGATCAAGCATGCAGTTCAGTTTGAAGATGTCACTTTTGCATACCCGAGCAAGCCGGGTGTTGATGCATTGAAGAACTTTTCAATGACTGTTGAGCCGGGCCAGACCGTAGCAATAGTCGGGCCATCCGGAGCAGGCAAATCGACGGTACTGCAGCTGTTGCTGCGCTTCTTTGATCCTCAGCACGGCGTTATTAAGCTCGATAAACACGATATCCGGGATATCAGGGCCGAAGATTTACGGTCCATGCTGGGTTTTGTGGCACAGGAAACGGTCATTTTTGCCAACACTATTGAAGCGAATATCCGTTTTGGCAAGCCCGAGGCCTCAGCGGAAGAGGTAACTGCAGCGCTGCAGGCGGCACATTGTATGGAATTTGTGGAAGCCTTACCGGAAGGGCTTAACACCCACCTGGGCGAGCGCGGTGTCAGGTTGTCAGGGGGGCAGCGTCAGCGCCTGGCAATCGCCAGAGCCATTCTCAGGGATGCCCCTATTCTGCTGCTGGATGAAGCGACCAGTTCCCTGGACAGTGAAGCTGAAAGCAAAGTGCAGGATGCCCTGGAGAAATTAATGGAAAACCGGACCACATTGGTGATTGCACATCGCCTGTCCACTGTGCGCAAAGCAGACAAGATAATCGTTCTGGAAGAGGGCTCAATCGTGGGTAGTGGAACACATGATGAGCTGGTGGCCGGTGACGGACTGTATTCCCGGCTGGCTCATCTGCAGTTTGCCGATACCGGACTGAAGGAAGCTGTCTGATATCAAAGATCGGTATTTATGTTGAAGATCAAATTGAAATTATTAGTAATGGTTGAATAAAAATGAGTGATCTGGTTGAACGACTAACAAAAGGGAAGCATCCGATAGCGGCCGGTCAGTACCGGGATGTGGTGGACCTGCAGCAGAGTATCGAGCGGGATTTTGTGCTGATTAAATTCACCGAAACTCTGGGTGGTACCGAGCTGGGCTTCAAGTTGAATAAGTCATTAACCGACCTGGAAAATGCGGATTTTGAAGCGGCAAGCGGGACGGCGCATTTGGTCGGTGAGCTTTCACTGGATGATAAACAGGTGCGCTTTATCGCAGATATTGATTTAAGCACATTAAAAGGCGAAGGGTATCTTGAACTGCTGACGACTCAGGAGGCAGATGCTCCCGCAGTAGGTGATAAGACATCCTCGGGTGAAACAATTCACTAAGTATTGGATACAGAAAAATCTGGAGAAAAAAATGGATCAGGGTGAAGTGGATTCGCATATTTACAATGTTGTGGTTAATCATGAACAGCAGTATTCAATTTGGTTTGCCAGCAGGGAACTGCCGGCAGGCTGGGATATAGTTGAGATACCTGAGGAATGGCTTCAGCAGTACCGGTCAGGATTATCTGAAGAGCAGAGAAATGAGCCGGGTAATAAGCATGAGTGTCTGGCGTATATTGAAGAAATATGGACAGATATGCGGCCATTGAGTTTGCGTAAAAAAATGGAAGAGGCGTAAAGGCAGAATTAGTATTCTGCAGGTATTCACCTGTGCGAGAAATACTGATGTTGAGTCAAAATTAAGATGAAGGATGTAAGCAGTAAAGTTAACTGATAAGAACACGTTTCCTCAAGTGTCTTCATATAAACCAAGGGTTGCTCAGAAATTAACAAAGAGAATTCTTCGGATATATAAAAATAGTCACCCTGAGAAAACTTTATAGGATATTCAAGTTTGACTATGGAATTGGTCTTTAATGGAAAAAACTATAAATAGCCATGATGGCGTACCACTAAGATATACATACAGCAAAATTGCAGATTCTGCACCCTGGGTTGCATTTGTTATACCCTTTGGGCTCAAATTGCATCATGCAAAGTCATTTTTCGACTTCTTTGCGCCGTACTTTAATATTTTTACATGGGAAGCCCGGATAATACTGGAGCCGGCTGATTATCAGCTCGTCAATGGCGGCTTATCGGTAGACAATCATGCCCAGGATCTGCTGACGATAATGGATGATCTTGAGCTTGATGAAATTATCCTGGTGGGTTATTGCTCAGGAGCCGGCATTTCATTGGCAGCCGTTAATAAACAACCAGACAGGTTCAGCAATCTGGTATTGGTTAACGGAGAATATACGTTAATGGACAAGCCGGGCTGTGTCACGCAGTTCGGCAGTGATATCGATAATATATTGTCAATAGCTTCGCAGGATCAGGATCGTGCAAAGCTGATACTCGACAAAATTAAAGGCAATATTAATTTCAACGCCAAAAACATCCCGGATGGTATTGAGCTGCCATTTTCGGAAGTCCATTATCTGCACCGCTACGGTGTGAACTACCTTTCCTACCGCTCCTGTGATTTTGAAAATCTTGCCGGCAGCGTTAAGCACAGAACCTATATGCTGGCAGGTGAAAATGATGCGCAAAGCAATGTCAACAGCGCTAAGACCATAGAACAGCTGATAGATAACGCAGAGCTTTTTATCGATCCTAAAGGCGACCACTATGAAGTGCTCCGGCCGGAGTCCAAAACACTGGTGCAAATCTGGAATTACCTGAGTATGGAGGTATAAAAATGCTGACAGATATAAGTAATTCAAAAATTATACATAAACTGCTGGAAGCCCAGGCTGAAAAAACACCAGACAAAACTGCCATCGAAGTCGGCAGCCGGCAGATAACTTTTCAACAGATAAACACCAGCGCCAATCTGCTTGCCAGTCAGTTATTTGCAGCCGGCTTGAAATCTGGCGAAATAGTTGCCCTTGCAATGACACGCTCTCCGGAGATGATTGTGGCAATGCTGGCGGTACTGAAGTGTGGTGCAGCTTATCTGCCGTTGGATTGTCAATGTCCGGCCAAGCGCAATCTTGGTTTCCTCGAAGAAACCAACGCGAATATTCTGATTGCCAATCAGAGCTGTGATGAGTTACTGAGCGACGGAACTCAGTGTATTGAATTTAATGAATTGCAATTTGAGTCAGCTAAGCAGATTGGTAACCCGGCGGTAAGCGTCGACCCCGAAGATAAAGCCTATGTGATGTATACATCCGGATCTACAGCAGGTCCGAAAGGTGTGGTTGTTCCTCACCGGGCAATTCACAGGCTGGTTCTGGACATCAATTATATAGATATCGACTCGAACGATAAGATTCTGCATGTATCACCACCGGAATTTGATGCTTCAACATTCGAAATATGGGGTGCTCTGTTGAATGGTGCTACTGTTGTTTTATACCCGGATCAAACACTGGATCTGAACGTTTTTGCTGGTGTCATAAAAGACAATGACGTAACCATTACTTTTCTGACATCCGCACTGTTTCATCTGATTGCATCAAAATATACAGATGCCCTGGAGCCATTGAAGGCCGTATTAACCGGGGGAGATGTTGTTTCACCCAAGGTTATCAATAATCTCCTGGATGCCAACCCTGATATTCAAGTCATTGCCTGTTACGGCCCAACTGAAAATACAACTTTCTCAACCACCCATCCGATTACTACAGCTAACAGACCAAAATCCATTGTGCCTATCGGTAATGCCATAAATGGTACTGGTGTGCATGTGCTGGATGATCAAATGCACCCTGTTAAAAACGGTGAAGTCGGTGAGCTGTATACCTCCGGCCCGGGTGTGGCACTTGGGTATATCAATACAGAAAGAAACATAGGAAATTTCATCAGGAATGAATCCATATGCGAAGGGTTGATATACCGCACCGGTGATCTGGTCAAGGAAAACGCTAAAGGTGAACTGGAGTTTGTCGGCAGAAAGGATAATCAGATTAAAGTCAGAGGTTACCGGATGTCACTTGAAGAAATTCAGGCTGCTGTGCTTGAGCTTGATGAAATAATTGATGCCACTGTCACATTGCACAAGCATGAAAATGGTGAAAAGCAGTTGATTGCATATTTGCACTTGAGTGCGGGCAGTGAATTAAAAGCTTCGGATATTAAAAGACAGCTGTCAGGAATTATCCCGAATTATATGATTCCCGACGTGATTCATACCAATGTCAAGCTGTTGATTAATAAGAATGGAAAAATTGATAAAAAGAAGGTGGCTCAATCTATTGCATGTTGAACCAATAAGCATTGAAAGATTTATAAATTGAAAGGAGAAAATAGAATGTCTGAACAGGAATTACGTAACTTGATAATGAAAACGTTTCGATCCAAACCAATTATGGAATCAATTGGTGATGATGATGATTTTTTTGACCTGGGTGCCTCGTCATTAACAGTAGTTGATCTGCAACTGGATATCGAAAAAGAACTGGGTATTACGGTGCCTACAAAAGTGTTGATGAGTCAGCCATCTGTAAGTGGTTGGGTATCAGCTTATTCTGAAAAGCTTTCGGAACAGGCTTCTGCAGCATAAAAAACATGTGGGTTTAGAGCAAATATCAGCAATAAATATTTAGGATGGAATTGCAATGAAAAAGGAATTTAGCTTAACCAAGGAAGAGCTTAAATCATTCAGAGAAAATGGTTATATAGGCCCTTTTGATTTATATGATAAAGAAGAAATAATCGAAAAATATAAAAAGATCCGTGCGGATTTGTTTGATCGAGAGCACGCAATTTACGACCTGTCGATTAAGAGTGTCATCTCAGGTTATGACCGGCACTTTGATGTGAATGACCTGAGTCAGCATATTATGCAGCGGGAAATTGTTGACAGAGTCGGCGATATTCTTGGGCCAGATCTGCTCTGCTGGCGTTCTGAAACATTCCCTAAATACCCTGGTGATGAAGGAACAGACTGGCACCAGGCGGATACATTTGGCCATGCCTCCGGAACACCTCAGATTAAATGGCCTAATCCGGATTTTGGTGGAGCAATAACAGTCTGGACAGCGTTTACTGAAGCGACGGAAGAAAACGGTTGCCTGCGCTTTATCCCTGGCACTCATGAAGAAATGTTCTATGACGAATCCCTGGGTATGGAGTATAAGCCGGAAGACGTCAACAACCTGGAAAAACAGGGAATGAAGCGGGGCTTCTTCGGTTACAACTACCAGAACCTGCAAAAAGACCCTGACTGGGTTCCTGATGAGTCCCAGGCAGTTTCCATTGTTATGAAGCCAGGACAGTTTGTGATTTTCTGGTCAACATTAATGCACTCTTCATGGCCAAACAGTACCACCAACAAGACCCGGCTGGGCTTTGCGGCCAGGTATGTACCCACCTGTGTTGAAGTATATCCGGGTATTAACGAAGTTGAAGAATACGGCAGTGTGATTTCACTGGATAAGTACGGTGTTGTATTGGTTTCAGGCAAGGATGATTACAACCTGAACCGTGTTGCTCAAACCAACAACAAAGGGTTGGAATTCAGGCCTTGATAACTGCTCTCGATAGCAATCTGGGTTATCGGGATTAAAAGCAAAAATACTGAAAGCGACCAGCGGTGGCTGGATTCGGCGCTTTCAGTTAACCGTCCGTTCTGGTTGCGTGTGAACAAATGATATGGGTACCGGGCAGACGGATTGCTTTGAAAAAGGCCGGTCAAGGATGGCAAAAAAATTATGGCAACAAATAAAAAATCCTTAATTAGAGAACAGCATCGTGCACAACGGGCATTGCCCGTTATCGGCGCAATTGATGGCGCAGATGACGCGGTGTCATATGCAGAGCAGAGCTTGTGGTTTGCAGATAAGCAGCAAAACACTGCCGGCTGGAACAATGTGGCCGCTGTTTATAGCCTGCTGGGAACTCTTGATCAGGATGCTTTACAACAAGCCATTATTGATATTGCCGACCGGCATGAGAGCTTAAGCAGTAATTTCATTGAAAATGATGGCAGGGTAAACCGGGTTAAAACCGAAAATCAGGCTCAGCTATTTGAATCTACTGATCTCACAGAGCTGGAAAGCAAATACCAGCAGATAGAACTGGAAAAACTGATTCAATCAGAATCAGGATATTCATTTGATTTATCCAGCGATTGCTTAATCAGAGTCCGGTTGGTGAGCTTGTCTGTTGAACAGCACGTGCTCCTGTTAAGCATGCATCAAATAATTGCTGACCAATACTCGCTGACATTATTTTTTAACGAACTGGAAAGCCTATATGAAGCACACAAAACCGGGAACAGTGCTTCACTGCCTGGTTTGCCTGTTCAATATGGTGATTATGCGAGATGGCAGCGGCAATGGTCGCAGAGCAAGGCATCAGATCGGCAACTGGTGTATTGGAAGCAGCAGTTGCAGGGTATTCCGGTTGAGCATGATCTGGCTGCAACCAGCTCCAGGTCAAAGCATCGGGTGTTTACCGGTGATGTATATGAGGAATGTCTGCAGCCGGGACTAAGCAGTGAATTACATCGATTGTGCAGACAGCAGGAAGCATCGGTATTTGAGTTAATACAAACAGCCTTTGCTCTGCTGATTAATCGCTATACCGATCAGTCTGATGTTGTCATCGGAACGCTGGTCAACAACCGCAATCATGCGGATACTCAAGCGCTGATCGGGTCTTTTGATAATTATCTGGCGATTCGCACACAGTTTGAAGACAACCCTCTGTTTACTGAGTTGTTGTCGGCTAACCGGCACACTATCCAGGCAGCATATGAACACCGAGACATGCCATCTGAGTTGTTGCCGGAAGCTGTCCAGCCACAAGTCGGGCTGACCAGAAACCCGGCACAGCAGATCACTTTTTCATTGCTGGATGACGGCCGGGAAAATTTGAATTTGTCTGACCTGCAGGTCAAATGCCTGTCGATTAAAGAAAACAGATCCGGCAACAGCGATTTGCATCTGAGCGTATGTGAAGATGATCAACTGCTGCAATTGAAATGGGAATTCAATGCCGGCTTATTCACCGGGTCGACTATTGCGAGACTTGCTGCAAACT
Source organism: Wenzhouxiangellaceae bacterium (assembly GCA_028289455.1). Classification (GTDB taxonomy): domain Bacteria; phylum Pseudomonadota; class Gammaproteobacteria; order Xanthomonadales; family Wenzhouxiangellaceae; genus JAJFKX01. Next base: position 5,182 of record JANQPN010000009.1, on the reverse strand, counting down.
TTCTTACCCTGTTGGCCAGCATAGTCGAAACACCGCAACAGCGGGTGCAGCAGCTGACTTTGGTGAGTGAAGCTGAAGTCCGGCAGCTTCTGGATTTTGGGACCAATACAGCAGCAGATACTGCCGACAATCAGTGTCTGCATGAGCAATTTGAATATCAGGCAGAGCATCAGCCGGAAACCACCGCTTTGGTGTGCAGCGGACAACAATTCACCTATGCCGAATTAAATTCGCGGGCTAACCGGTTGGCACATTACCTGATTGAACGGGGAGCATCGCCTGACACATTGATTGGGTTGTGCATGAATCGCACCCCGGAACTGGTCATCGGCATCCTGGGCATTTTAAAAGCCGGCGCGGCGTATGTGCCGATTGATCCGGCATATCCAAGCGAGCGGATCGCATGGATATTGGAAGACACTGAAACTGATCTGGTGTTGACCGAATCCTCTCTGCTGGACGATCTGCCACTGACGAACCAGCAGGTATTGTGTCTGGATGCGGCGGTAGTGCAGCGCCGGCTGGCATTGTGTCCGGAAAGCAACCCCAAGCGGGAAACAACGGGATTAACGCTCAATCATCTGGCTTATGTGCTGTATACCTCCGGTTCAACCGGTCAGCCCAAAGGGGTAATGGTTGAACATGCCGGCCTGGACAATATGGGTCAGGTATTAAAAGAACAGTTGCAGCTGCTGGATATTGAAACACCCTGCCCGTGGGTGTGGCTGGCGAGTTATACCTTTGATGCATCCGTTAAAAGTCTGCTGATGCTGGGATTGGGATCAACGGTTCACTTGATTGATGAACAGACACGACAGGATACGGCTGCGCTGGTGAATTATTGTGCACGCATTAATGCGCCGGTCATCAATGCCATTCCTGCGCAAATGACGGATTTACTGTCCGCGTTGGAACAGCATGGCGATTATCATCCATGTTTAATCAGCAGCGGTGATGTGATTGGAGAATCGCTGGCTCAGCAGCTGCGCAATTACCGGCAGCGCTGTGGCAGTCAGGTACTCAATGCTTACGGTCCTACAGAAGTTACAATCAACGCAACCCATGGCCTGTTGAGTGAAAGCGGATATGTACATATCGGCAAACCGCATAGAAACAAACAATGCTATGTACTCGATCAAGACCTGGTGCCGGTACCGATAGGTGCGCCGGGGGAACTGTATGTTGGCGGTGCCGGTCTTGCCCGGGGGTATCTGAATCAGCCTGAACAGACGGCTGAGCGGTTTATCGGCAATCCGTTCGACAGCAGCGGACGTCTGTATAAAACCGGTGACCGGGTTCGCTGGCTGCCGGATGGCAATCTGCAATTCATCGGCCGTAGCGATGACCAGGTCAAAATTCGCGGTTACCGCATCGAATTGGCAGAAATCGAATCACACCTGTCAGCGCATCCGCAGGTATCGCAAGCAGCAGTAGTTGCCAGGCCGGGTGTACCAGGTGATGATGGTGATCGTCGGCTGGTTGCCTATGTAGTGCCGGTCGATCATCAGAATGATAGCTGTGCCCAGTTGGATAAGCGCGAGCTGGTGTCGCGTTATCAGTCAGACCTCGGCAATAGCCTGCCCGCCTACATGGTGCCACAAATCTATGTGCTACTACCGGCACTCCCGTTGCTGGCCAACGGCAAAATTGGCCGCCGGGAATTACCGGCTCCAACTGCAGATGATCTGCAGGTCAGTGAATATGTTGCCCCACGGACGGATTTGGAGGGGCAACTGTGCCTCATCTGGCAGGACATGCTGCAGCTGGATTCAGTGGGTATCGATGATAATTTCTTTGCGCTTGGCGGCCATTCACTGCTGGCAACACGGGTAATCAACCGGATCAAACAGCAGTTGGATATCGAGCTGCCCCTATCCGAAGTATTTGCCAACCCGACCATAGCCGGCCTGGCACAGACAGTAGAGTCACACCGGCGGCAACCGCTGATGCCGGCTATCAGCCGGACCGATCAAGATCAGCCGTCGCAGCTGTCGTATGCGCAGCAGCGTCTGTGGTTTATCGACCAGTTGGAAGGCAGCACCCAATACAACATACCGGTGGCTTTTGAATTGGACGGTAAGCTGCAATACCAGGTACTGCAGCGCGCGCTGGGAACCATCGTTGCCCGCCATGGGATATTGCGCAGTAGTTTTGTACAACAGGGTGATACTGTTGAGCAGTCTATCGACAAGCAGCGTAACGCAGACATTTCCCAGACAGATCTGACCTCACTTGACTCATCAGATCAGGCCGATGTAGTGCAACAGCTGGTAACCGATGAAGTTTTCCGGGCGTTTGACTTGCGCACCGATCAGGTGCTGCGACTGCAATTAATCCGCTTGTCGGAAACCAGGCATGTACTGCTGATCAGCATGCATCACATTGCCTCAGACGGCTGGTCAATGGATGTATTTTTCCGTGAGCTGAGCAGTCTGTATAACGCTTACTGCCGGGGACTGGATAATCCACTGCCGCCGTTAAGCATCCAATATGCCGACTACGCCCAGTGGCAGCGCGACTGGCTGCAGGGTGAGGTGCTGGAGGGTCAGCTGAACTATTGGCGCAGCAAGCTGGATGGCATCGATGCAGTGCACAGCCTGCCGCTGGACTACCCCCGGCCGAAGCAGGTCAAGCATTTCGGGCGGATACATTATCAAAGCCTGGAACGGCAGCAGAGTCAACAACTCAAATCACTCTGCCGACAACAGGATGTCACCCTGTTTATGCTGATGGAAACCGCCTTTGCGGTGTTGCTGGGTCGTTACAGCAACAAGCAGGAGATGGTGGTGGGCACCACCATGGCCGGCCGTCAGCACGCCGATACCGATAACCTGATCGGGTTTTTTGCCAACACGGTGGCCCTGCGTACGCAGTATGCCGACAGCGACAGTTTCGCTGCGGTACTGGCTGGCAACAAGCAGACCATTCTGGATGCCTACAGCTATCAGCATCTGCCGTTTGACATGCTGGTGGAAGCGATTCAGCCCGAACGTGACCCGCGTTACAGTCCGATTATCCAGATAATGTTCACCCTGGTAGACAGCTACCAGGATGTATTGAGTTTATCAGGCATCAATGCCACGGAAATCAGCCGTGAAGATGACAGCCTCAACTTTGACCTGCGTCTGTCGGTGTATGAACAGGATGGCGGGATTCACCTGGAATGGGTATACAACCCGGACCTGTTTGCCGCACCCAGCATAGCCGGACTGGCAGACAACTACGCCTGTCTGCTGGACAACATCATTGATGCGCCCGATCAGCCGGTCGGGGAGATGAACTACATCAGCCAACAGCAGCAGCAACAGCTGCTGGTGGCATTCAATGAACAGGAAGCACTGGCGCCGGCGGCCGACAAGGTGCATCAGCTGTTTGCAGCCCAGGCGGCACAAACACCGGATGCCACAGCATTGGTGTGCGGACAGCATGAACTCAGCTACCGGGAACTGAATGAGCAGGCCAACCGGCTGGCGCACTACCTGATCGAACAGGGTGTGGGCCCGGATACCCTGGTGGGGCTGTGTGTGCAGCCGTCACTGGAGATGGTCATCGGGATGCTGGGGACCATCAAGGCGGGAGGTGCTTATGTACCACTGGACCCGGGTAACCCGGATCAGCGTCTGACCTACATTATTGAAGATGCCGGTCTGCAGCTGGTATTGACGGAAAGCGGGCTGCAGGATCGCCTGCCGTTGGATGGCCGGGAGGCATTGTGCCTGGATACTGCTGCTGAACAGCTGCAGGGCTACAGTAACGACAATCCAACACTTGCAGAAGCAGTCGATGCTGAACATCTGGTGTATGTGATCTACACCTCCGGATCGACCGGTCAACCGAAAGGGGTGCTGGTGGAGCACCGCAATCTGTGTCACTTCCAGTCGGTGTTTGCACAACAGCTGCAGGACCTGGGTGTTTCGGCAGACAGCGGCTGGCTGTGGAGTTCTTCGTATGCCTTTGATGCATCGCTGAAAGGGCTGTTGGCGCTGAACCAGGGCCGCCGGGTGGTGATTGCCGATCAAAGCCAGCGCAGTGATGCTGCCCGGCTGGGTGATCTGCTGCTGTCGCAACAGATATCGGTATTCAATGGCATGCCGCAGCTGGCCGAACACATTGTGGATTATCTGCAAAACAAGACAGATGCCGGTGTGCATCTGATTGTTGGTGGTGATGAGATCAGTGCCGGTCTGTGGGACAAGTTATCAGGTTATTGCCGGGAACGTGGCTGCCGTGCACTCAATGCCTATGGCCCGACTGAGCTGACGATCAACGCGACTTACTCACTGATTGATTCAGAGACAGGTCCTAATATTGGTAAGCCGGTGGGTAACAGCCGCGCGTATGTACTGGATGAGCAACAGCGGTTGCAGCCACCGGGTGTGCCGGGTGAGTTGTGTGTTGGAGGCAGTGGTGTGGTGCGCGGTTATCTGAACCGTGAAGCACAGACACAAGACAGATTCATAGACAGTCCGTTTGCAGCCGGAGAACGGTTATACCGAACCGGTGACCGGGTACGCTGGCGGGCGGATGGAGAGCTTGAGTTTCTTGGCCGTCTGGATGGTCAGGTCAAGCTGCGCGGCTTCCGGATAGAGCTGGGAGAGATTGAAGCGCAGTTGCAGCAGCAGGCTGAGGTGCGTGATGTCCGGGTGCTGGTGCGGATCAGTGAGCTGGGTGAGAAGCAGCTGTCGGCTTATCTGGTACTGGAAGATGATCAGGCGCTGGAGCAGGTCAGGGAGAGGTTACAGCAAAGCTTGCCGGAATACATGCTGCCGGCGTTGTGGGTGCCGCTTGAGGCGTTGCCGGTAACGGCCAGTGGCAAGCTGGATCGTGAAGCGCTGTTGGCACTGGGAGCGGAACAGGCTGAAGGCGGCTATGTGGCGCCGCGCACGGAGCTTGAGCGTGAGCTGTGTGAGATCTGGTGTGAGGCACTGGATGTTGAGCGGGTTGGGGTAGAGGACAACTTTTTTGATTTAGGTGGTTATTCGCTGCTGGCGATGAAGCTGTTGAACCTGGTGCGAGAGAGGCTGGGTGTGGAGCTGGACTTGCAGGTGGTGTTTGAGCATCCGAATGTAGCGGGTCTGGCTGGTGTGCTGGATGTTGAAGAGCAGGCTGGGTTGCCGCCGATCAGCCGTGTGGATAGAGATGGTGAGCTGTTGCTGTCGTATGCGCAGCAGCGGTTGTGGTT
>JANQPN010000081.1 GCA_028289455.1 Wenzhouxiangellaceae bacterium | reverse complement strand
CGGCGCATCATCATCGATGATGGTGGCAGTGACCTGCTGTACGCCGTCTTCGGTGCCGTTGACCACGCTGTCGATATCCACAATCACGGTTTCATCAACCTCACCCAGGTTGTCATCAACCGTGGTCAGGGTGATATCGGCACTGGTCATGCCGGCCGGGATCAGAATGGTGGTCGGCAGGCCGAAGTCAGTGGTTGGTGTGGCCGTACCGGAGATCGACAGATTCACCGTGGTATCCAGTCCGGATACGGCATCCAGTGTGGCAGTCACCGTTGCATTGCCGCCTTCATTGATCGGGCTTCCCACCAGTGACAGAGTCACCATTGGCGGTGGATCATCATCGGTGATCACGGCATTGCCCATCAGTGCCGGACCCAGCGTATTGGTTGTGCCGGTGATATCGATGCCTTCATCACCCTCGAACAGGGTGTCATCCATACCGGTCATGGTGACCGGCTCAGCTGACATGTCGGTACCGAACGGAATCACCAGGGTATTGGAGTCCACGGTAAAGTCGGTATCCAGAATCGCCACGCCGCCAAAGCTCAGGTCGATAAAGGTGGTGGTGCCGACCGCCTCGGTGGCATTGGCATCAATGGTGGCCATGCCGCCGGCTTCGGCAAACGGGCTGCCGGTGACATCCAGGGTAAACACCGGGTTACCAAGGGCTTCGAAGGCGCCCATGTCGGTGGAGCCGCCGATGGTTCTCGGGAAGCCGGTCAGACGTTGATCGGTCTGAGAGGCCACGAAGTTGAACCCGCGGTTGATGGCCGCGCTGCCGGCCATCAGTGCATGGGTTTGTGTGTAGCCGCCATTGTTAGCGAGAGGCGCCAGCAGTGGATCGGCATAGAACTCGTTGAAGGCGCGATCAAAAACGTTGGGTGCTGATTCACCCAGGATGCTGAACAGGAAGTTGGCCTGGCCGCCATTGAGATAAACATCATCACTGGAATCATCTGCGGTATTACCGGAAATAATCGAACTCAGTATCTGCAGTGTATTATCGTTGGAGTAAATACCACCGCCGAAGTAAGCTGAGTTGCCGGTTATTGTTGAGTTGGCAATAAATGCAGTATCGTCCAGATAGTCGATGGCAATGCCGCCGCCATATTGGCCGGCCGAGTTGTTTGAGAAGGTGCTGTTGCGGATGAACAGGTTGGCGTCTTCGGTATAAATAAACAGGCCGCCGCCGTCATCAGAGGCATAGTTGCCGGATACGGTGGTGTTGTCGAACACAAAGGCGTAGTTGCTTTCATCATCGCTGATAAATACCCCACCGCCACTGCCTTCTTCCTGGGAGCTGTTGTTGGCAATGGTGCTGTTGCGAATGGTTACTCCGCCATAGAAGCCTTCATCATAAACATATAAGTGCAGTCCACCACCATCGCCGGAAGCAACATTATTAATGATATTGCTGTCTTCGATCAGGATCGGGCCATTGATCGCCGAGCCGTAAGCATCGATATAAAATCCACCACCACTTTCGCCAGCGGTATTGCCGCTAATGGTGGAGTTGGAGATGGTAATGGATTGTTCGCTTTCACCGTCGAAGTACATGGCAATACCGCCACCGTCACTGGCTGCAGAGTTATTGCTCAGAGCACTGTCAACAATGCTCAGTGATGCTTCATTTGAATAGAAGAATATACCGCCGCCATCACTTTCATCGGCAGTATTATTGGTGAGGGTGCTGTAATCGATGCTTAATGCATCGCCATTGTTTTGCGCAAGGAAACGGATACCACCGCCATCATAGTAGGCGTTGTTGCCCATAATGCTGGAGTCGTTCACAACGTGCAGGCTTCTGCCATCTTCTTCGACATTGATCCCGCCGCCGAAATAATCAGCACTGTTGTTGAACAGGTTGACATCATCCAATGTCAGGCTGTCACCATATGATTCAGTGCTGTCGACATTGATGCCGCCGCCATCTGCACCGGCGGTATTACCGTTGATGGTGCTGTTAGCGATAATGGTGGATCCATAAGCCTCTTCAATGTCCAGCGCGCCGCCGTCTTCACCGGCTTCGTTCATGTTGAGGTTGCTGCCGGTAATCGCGGCTGAATAGGTGTTCAGCAACTCCACGGCACCTGCATCGTCATCGGCATAATTGCTGTTCAGGTTACTGTTGCGAATAACCAGGCTGGCTTGGTCAATTCGAATGCCGCCGCCATCGGCGCCAAAAGACTGAGCAGTGTTGCTGGAGATGGTTGAGTCGAGAACCCGTAACACACCACGATACTGATCAATACCGCCACCGCCGGCATACTCACCATAGGAAATGTTATTGGTGATGATGCTGTCGCGGATGGTCAGCTCAACATCATTGGCACGAATGCCGCCGCCGTTGTAGTCGTAACCATCGCTGATGGTCAGGCCGATGATGTCAACAGAAGTTAAATCGTAAATAGGCTCAGCAGGGCCGCCACGGTCTACAAAACCGCCTCGCATATCAAATATTCGGCTGTAACTGACGCCTCGATTGGGTTCAGGACCACCGGAGAAACCGCCGCTGACGGTAATCACGCTGGGAACCGGCGCATTAATCACCAGGCTGTCATAGATATCAATATCACCAGTGGTCAGCGTGATGGTGCCGCTTAATCCTGCCTGGAACTCGATGACATCCAGACCGTAATTCCCATTGGCGTCGAAGACCGCTTGGCGCAGACTGCCGGGACCATTGTCATTCAGATTGGTGACCAGCTGGGTATAGGCTGGGAAGTTGAGCGGATCATCCGTGGTGGATTCCACTGCACCCATATCAGTCTGCAGGCCAACCATGCGGGCAAAGCCTGCACCGCGCTGGTCATTGGCCGACGGCGCAATATTCAGGCCGGCATCAATCGCCGGGCTGCCTGCCAGCAGCGCATGCGTCATGGTCGGGCCGCCGTTGTTGGTCAGGGCGCCGAGCATCGGATCGGTATAGAAAATATTATTATTGTTGCCGGCCAGATTAAAGCCGTTCAGGTTTTCGATCAGGCTGAACTGGGCATAAATGTAATCACCGCTGATTTCTGAGTAACTGCCTTCGTAAACATCGTTGTTGGCAATGATGCTGCTGCGGATATGTAAAGCACTTTCAGCTTCATTGTGGACACCGCCTCCGTTGTAATAGGCATAGTTGTCAACAATGGTGCTGTTGTCGATCCGGCTTTCCGCGTTGGTGTCAGCGAGGAATATACCGCCACCATAGCTGTAGCTGGTGTTGCTGGATACCGTTGAATTACGCAGGAACAGACCACCGTCATCGGCATAAAGGAAAATACCGCCGCCTTCATCGCCGGCAGTGTTGTTGGAGATGGTGCTGTGCTCAATCTGGACGACATTATCGGTTTCATCGTCATAGAAAGCGATACCGCCGCCGTCGCCATTCGCATAATTGCCGTCGATAACGGAGTTGCGGATGATAAAGCTGCTGTAGAAACCATCGTCAATGTAGACAGATATCCCACCGCCATCACTCTCTTCTGCGGTATTGTTGGTGATGGAGCTGTCGGTAATCAGCAGAGGGACGTAAAAATCATCAGCTTCTATCAACAGCCCACCGCCGATATTGGCAGTGTTACCGTCGATGGTGGCGTTATCCAGGGTGATGCTGCCGCTGTGATTGCCATCACCATCGTCGTATTGAATGGTGATGCCGCCACCATAATTGGCGGTGTTGCCACTCACAGAGCTGTTGCGAACCAGCAGCGGGGAATCTTCGGTATAGAAATGGATACCGCCGCCGTATTCGGCCGCGCTGTTGTTATCGATGGTACTGTCTTCGATGCGCAGTTCCTGGGAGGTGTTTTCACTGCTGAAGCGTATGCCACCGCCGGACCCATCGGTGTCATTGTCGCTGACGACCGAATTGTTCAGGATATGCACGTCACCGCCATCACTGTATATGCCGCCGCCGTAACTGCCGGCATAGTTATAGCGGATGGTGGTGTTGTTGATTTCCAGCACAGCACCATCATTGAAACTGAAGGAATCAATCCCACCGCCCCTGGAGCCGGCACCGTTACTTGTGATGGTGCTGTTGGCAATGGTTGCGTTGACTTCAATATTGCCCAGGTAAATGCCGCCGCCATCATCGGATGCATAGCTTTCGGTAACGTAGGTGTTGTCAATAAACACACTGAAGGCATCATCAACGGAAATGGAACCGCCACCGCCTTCATTGGCGTAGTTCGAATCAAAGGTGCTGTCGGTAATGGTCAGCGCACCTTCCTCAACATGAATGCCGCCACCGTTTCCGTCAGAGGAGTTGCTACTGATGGTGGAATTGATGATTTCGACAAAAGTGTCTTGTGTAAATACCGCACCGCCATCGCCATAAGCATAACTTTCGGTGATGGTGACGCTGTCCAGTCTCAGCCGGCTGTAAATAGTGGGGCCACCACGGGTTTGATAGGTATATCCATTAACCCGAATGGCACCACCCTGGTAGTTGCCCTGGCCAAAATAGCCGCGGTTATTGGCGCCTGAGTTGGCGTCATAAAGCGTAAGGTCGTGAATTTCCAGAACCGCTTCATTTTGATTGGGCTGAAAATCGAAGATCCGCGAGTTGTTGTCGGCGTCAATGGTCAGATTGGCTTCGCCGGGGCCCTGGATGACCAGGCTGTCATAGATCTCGAACTCGCCGTTGTACATGCCCAGGGTGCCGGTGACGCCATTGGCAAAAGTAATGGCATCCAGACCCGGATTATTATTGGCATCCAGAATGGCCTGGCGCAGACTGCCGGGGCCGCTGTCGTTCAGGTTTTCAACCTCAAACACTGCCGCATGAGCACCGCCCATGGTCACCAGTGAACTGACCAGCGTGACCGCCGGCGCCATGCCGGAACGCTTCAGATTCTGTTGAACCTGCTGGTCCAAAGTGGTGGTGATGGCATCCGCCAGAGGGTTGCGCTGCGCACTGATATTGGCAGCAAAAGAAGGGCCCAAATCCAAATATAGCCTGGTCACTGTGTGATTCTCCCAGAAGGCAACATTATTATTGTTTAGTTGAGTTCAACGCTAAACTGACTCAATCCCTCCAACTATAACCGATTTTTAACACGATTTGGTTACAAAAACGCTTTTCAGTGCATTTTCTTGTGCAGGCTAAACGCTTGTTAAAGAACATATTAATCACGAGTTGTAGGAGCGGACATGTCCGCGACCTGATATAGCAACGACAGGAAAATGGTCGCGGACATGTCCGCTCCTACAGGGGGAGGGAATCACCAGATATAAAAAAACCCGGGCAGGGCCCGGGTCAATGTGTCGTTTTCCTCTGACTGCTATTTGGGCTGGCGTCTGCGACGCAGACCCAGGAATCCGGCCAGCGGCAGCAGCAGCGCCATCAGCCATTTACCGAAGTCATTCAATGTCGGTACTTCAACCGGCGTATCCCGGATAATCAGGATTTCCTGTTGTTCGCCGTCTTCGGTACCACCCAATACATCGACGATATCGATAACAACCGTTTCATTCGGATCAGCCACCAGATCCAGGTTCACCATCAAACCGATGGTGCCGGTGGTCTCACCGGCCGGTATGGTTACCATGGTGCCGCTGACGGTGTAATCTTCCGGCATCATCGCACTGCCGCTGAAGCCCAGCTCGATGGTGACATCACCATTGGCGATTTCATCCAGGGTCAGAATGATATCGGCATTGCCGCCTTCATCCACTTCAGTGACCGACAGGCTGACCGATACCAGGGTGCCGTCATCATCGGTGATGGTGGTCATGACCTGCTGTACGCCGTTTTCGGTGCCGTTGACCACGCTGGCGATATCAATAACAGCAATTTCATCGCCTTCGTCAAGCGCATCATCAATCGCTGTTAAGGTGAAATCGGCACTCAGCATGCCCGGTGGCACCACAACATTGTTGACAGAGATAAAGTCCACACCTTCGGTGGCGGTTCCGGAGAATGTCAGATTAGTGGTTACTGCAAGATCACTCGGGTTAGACAAAGTGGCAGTGATGGTCGAGATACCACCGTTCTCGGCAATCGGATCGCCCACCAGCGACAGGCTGACAGCCGGTGCATCATCATCGATGATGGTGGCAGTGACCTGCTGCACGCCGTCTTCGGTGCCGTTGACCACGCTGTCGATATCCACAATCACGGTTTCATCAACCTCACCCAGGTTGTCATCAACCGTGGTCAGGGTGGTATCAGCACTCATCATGCCGGCTGGAACCACGATGCTGGCCGGCAGGCCGAAGTCAGTGGTCGGGGTAGCAGTGCCTGAAGTCAACAGATTCACTGTGGTGTCCAGGCCGGAGATAGCACTGAGTGTGGCGGTAACTGTTGCGCTGCCGCCTTCATTGATCGGGCTGCCTGCCAGCGACAGGGTCACCATCGGCGGTGTATCGTCATCAGTGATTACCGCATTGGCCATCAGCGCCGGTCCCAGTGTATTGGTGATGCCGGTGATGTCGATGCCTTCATCGCCCTCGAACAGGGGATCGTCGATACCGGTCATGGTGGCCGGTGCAGCCGACATGTCGGTACCGAATGGGATGATCAGGGTATTGTCATCAACCATAAAGTCGGTATCCAGAATGGCCACACCGCCAAAACTCAGGTCGATAAAGGTGGTGGTGCCGACCGCTTCGGTGGCATTGGCATCAATGGTGGCCATGCCGCCGGCTTCAGCAAACGGGCTGCCGGTAACGTCCAGAGTGAATACCGGGTTGCCGATGGCTTCGAAGGCACCCATGTCGGTGGAGCCGCCGATGGTTCTCGGGAAGCCGGTCAGGCGTTGATCAGTGGTGGAAGCCACGAAATTGAAGCCGCGGTTGATGGCCGGACTTCCGGCCATCAGCGCATGAGTTTGCGTGGGCCCGCCGTTGTCAGCCAGTGGCGCCAGCAGTGGGTCAGCATAGAACTCGTTGAACGCCCGGTCATAGACGTTGGGTTCTAGATCACCCAGGATGCTGAACAGGAAGTTGGCTTCGCCGCCATTGAGATAAACATCATCGCTGGATTCGCCTGAGGTATTGCCGGAAATAATCGAACCCAGTACCTGCAGTGTCGTATCGTTGGAGTAGATACCACCGCCATAGGTAGCCGAGTTACCGGTAATCGTCGAATTGGCGATAAATGCGGTACTGTCAAGGTAATCGATGGCAATGCCGCCGCCGTATTGGCTGGCCGAGTTGTTTGAGAAAGTACTGTTTCGTATGAACAGGTTGGCGTCCTCGGTGTAGATGGACAGGCCGCCACCGTCATCAGAGGCATAGTTGCCGGATACGGTGGTGTTGTCGAACACAAAGGCGTAGTTGCTTTCATCATCGCTGATGAATACACCGCCGCCACTGCCTTCTTCCTGGGCGCTGTTGTTGGCAATGGTGCTGTTGCGGATGGTGACGCCACCGTATAAGCCTTCGTAGGCTTCGATAAACAGTCCCCCGCCATCACCGCTGGAGACATTGCTGGTGAAGTTGGTGTTCTCGATTAACACCGGACCTTGAAGAGCGGCGCCGTCATAGATGCGCAAATACACGCCGCCGCCGCTTTCACCGGCAGTATTACCGCTTATGGTGGTATCAATAATGCTGAACGATTGATAACTGTCGTTATCGAGATAAATGGCAATAGCGCCGCCGTCACTCTGCGCGAAATTGTTGTTCAGCGTGCTGTTGGTGATGTCCAGTGTGGCTGTATCCGAATAGAAGAAAATACCGCCGCCGTCACTTTCATCTGCGGTGTTGCCGCTGATGGTGCTGTTGTCGACAATCAATGCATCGCCATCATTTTCGGCCAAGAACCGGATGCCGCCACCATCATAGTAAGCGGTGTTGTTCATGATGGAGCTGTTGTTGAGAACAAACAGGCTGCGGCCATCCTCATGGATATGAATACCACCGCCATAATCAGCAGTATTGCCGGAAATGCTGGCGTTGTTCAGCGTCAGTGCATCGCCATAGCGGCCACCGTCATAGATATTGATACCACCACCATAGCGGCTGGCACTGTTGCCGCTGATGGTGCTGTTGGCAATCAACATCGAGCCAATATCACCTCTGCCGTTAGGGCCGGTAGGGGTTGGCCGGTAGGAGTAGCTGGCCAGGTCGATGGCGCCACCGCTGTCTCTTGCCTGGTTGCCATCCATGGTTGTGCCGGCTATGGCTACTGAGTACACACGGTCTGCATGTATCCCGCCGCCGTTATCATAGGCATCGTTATTGTTCAGGTAGCTGTCGCGGATAACCAGGCTGGCGTTGTTAATGCGGATGCCCCCGCCGTCAGAGCCTTCGTTTTGAGCGGTGTTGCCGGAGATCGTGGAATCGATAATCCGCAATACGCCGGCATTATGGTCAATGCCGCCGCCGCCGCCGTAATCTGCATATGAGGTGTTGTTAGTGACGATGCTGTCGCGAATAGTCAACTCAACGTTGTAGGCTGAAATGCCCCCGCCATTAGAGTCGTAGCCGTCACTGATAGTCAGCCCGACGATGTCAACAGAAGTCAAATTGTTAGATGGATCAGCAGGGCCGCCACGTTCCCCAAAACCACCTCGCATATCAAAAATACGGCTGTAGCCGACGCCGCGGTTGGGTTCAGGGCCGCCGGAGAAACCACCGCTGACGGTAATCACGCTGGGCACCGGTGCATTAATGACCAGGCTGTCATAAATATCGATATCACCGGATGTCAGGGTAATGGTGCCGCTTAATCCGGCCTGGAACTCGATGACATCCAGACCGTAATTCCCATTGGCGTCGATCACTGCCTGACGAAGACTGCCCGGCCCGGCGTTGTTCAGATTGGTCACCAGTTGGGTGTACGGTGGGAAATTGACCGGATCATCCGTAGTGGATTCCACCGCACCCATATCGGTCTGCAGACCAACTATGCGAGCAAAACCGTTACCACGCTGGTCATCAGCCGAGGGCGCGACATTGAGGCCGGCATCAATCGCCGGGCTGCCGGCCAGCAGCGCATGGGTCATGGTTGGGCCGCCGTTGTCGGCCAGCGGGCCGAGCATCGGATCGGTATAGAAAATATTGTTGTTGTTGCCGGTCAGGTTGAAGCCATCCAGGTTCTCGATCAGGCTGAACTGTGCGTATACATCTACACCGGCGATAGCGCTGTAGTTTCCATTGTTGACACTGTTATTGGCGATAATGCTGCTGCGAATACGCAGCTCACTGCCGTATACCGTGCCGCTATCAATATACCCGTTAAACAGCCCGCCACCGGTGTAATAAGCGTAGTTATTAACAACCGTGCTGTTGTCGATGCGGGCATCTCCATCTTCCTGGGTCAGCAGCAGACCACCGCCATTGCGACCGGCAGAATTGCCGGAAATGGTGCTGTTGCGGATAAACGGTGCACCGTCATCGGAATAAAACCACAGACCACCACCATCGTTATCGGAAGTATTGTTTGAAATGGTGCTGTTCTCAATAACAACGTCATAACCGTCGTCGTCGTAGAACCATATGCCGCCACCGTCATCCGAAGCGGAATTGCCATCGATAACGGTATTGCGGATGGTCATTCTGGAATACATGCCATCGTCAAAATACAGAAACAGTCCGCCGCCGCGGCCGGATTCTGCGGTATTGCCGCTAATGCTGCTGTCGGTGATCAGAGTGGGCGCATAGGTTTCGTCCAGCTCCCAAAACACCCCGCCGCCGACATTGGCGTTATTGTTGTCGATGGTAGCGTTGTCCAGGGTGATTTGGCCGATATGCGTGCCGGCACCGTCATCGTAAGTAATGGCAACGCCGCCGCCATAGTTGCCGGTGTTTCCACTGACGGAACTGTTGCGTACCAGCAGAGTGGCCTGGTCCGTATAGAAATGCACACCACCGCCGTATTCACCAGCACTGTTGCCATCAATGGTGCTGTCTTCGATGCGCAGCTCGTGCGAGATGTTTTCGCTGGCGAAGCGGATGCCGCCGCCGGAGCCGTCGGTATAATTGTTGCTGACGACTGAATTGTTCAGGACATGCAGGTCACTGCTATCAATGTAAATACCACCGCCGTAACCACTGGCATAGTTATAGCGGATGGTGGTGTTGTTGATTTCCAGCACTGCACCGTCGGTAAAATTGAATGCATCGATACCACCGCCCTGAGAGTCAGAGCCGTTGCCGGTAATGGTGCTGTTGGCAATGGTGGCATTGACTTCGATATTGCCAAGGTAAATACCGCCTCCGTCAGAACTGGCATAACTGTCAGTGACGTAGGTGTTGTCAATAAACACACTGAATGCATCATCAACGGAAATGGAACCGCCACCGCCTTCATTGGCATCGTTCTGGTCAAAGGTGCTGCCGGTAATGGTCAGAGCGCCTTCCTGAATGTGAATGCCGCCACCGTTTTCATCTGAGGAATTGTTGCTGATTGTGGAGTTGATGATTTCAACAAAGCTGTCTTCAGCAAACACCGCACCACCATCACCATAGGCATAACTCTCGGTGATGGTGACGCTGTCCAGCCTCAGCCGGCTGTAAACAGCAGGTCCGCCGCGTGTTTCATAGGTGTATCCGTTAACCCGGATAGCACCACCCCGGTAGTTGCCCGGGCCAAAATAGCCGCGGTTACCGATGCCTGAGTTGCCGTCATACAACGTGAGGTCGCGAATTTCCAGCGTCGTTTCGTTTTGATTGGGCTGGAAATCGAAGATTCGTGAGTTGTTGTTGGCGTCTATTGTCAGATTAGCTTCGCCGGGACCCTGGATTACCACGCTGTCGTAGATATCGAACTCACCGTTATACATGCTCAGGGTGCCGGTGACCCCATCGGCAAAGGTGATCGCATCAAGACCGGGATTGTTGTTGGCATCCAGAATGGCCTGGCGCAAACTGCCCGGGCCGCTGTCGTTGAGGTTGTCGACCTCGAATACCGCGGCATGCGCTCCACCCATGGTCACCAGTGAACTGACCAGTGTGACCGCCGGCGCCATGCCGGTGCGCTTCAGATTCTGTTGGACCTGACGGTCTAAAGTGGTGGTGATGGCATCAGCCAAAGGATTGCGCTGCGTACTGATATTGGCAGCAAAAGACGGACCCAAATCCAAATAAAGCCTGGTCACTGTGTGGTCTCCCCGAAGGCAATTACATCTATTCCAGCTCAGCCCAACGCCCAGCTGACACAATTCCTTTAATCATAACCGATTATTAACACTTTAGGGTTACATAAATCAGTTTTTATGGAAGTTTCGGATAGCGCTTTGTCGAGAATTATCAGTATTGAAATGAACTGTAGGAGCGGACATGTCCGCGACCAATTCCTGCCGTTGCGGTATCAGGTCGCACACATGTGTGCTCCTACAGAATGGTATGGCGCTCTCACGGAGCTTGAAGCTCTATTCCGACTGTGACTTCCAGAACAGATTAAACGAAATCGAAATCCGTGGCTGTTCTTCAAAATGTGGCGCCACCATGTGTGTCGCATAGGCGGGGAAAATCAGCATTTTGCCGTCCACCGGCCGGTAGCCGATAGTGGTTGGGCGGTCGAAGCGGCGGCCCATGGGTAACGGATTGAAAAACAGCAAATCACCATCGGCAATACCGTTTTTGCCGGCTACCGACTCATTTTCGGCACGCAGATAAAACACCCCAGACCAGTCGGCCGGCAGGTGCTGGTGAGGCGCATTCCAGGCGCCCGTTTCATTGACATTCGCCCAGCAGGCTGCCAGCTGCGGAATGCCGGGGCGGTTTTCGCCATGAAAATGCTTGGCTGCGGTCAGTCCGATATTCTGAATTTTCTGGGACATCCACAAGGTGTGTTCGTTGTCATGGCCGTGCAGGTTTTCGGTAGAGTGCCAGCCGCGGACATTACTGCGGTTGACTCCTTCGTCCTGCTTACGAAGTTCCAGAATATAGTCAATCAGAGGCTGGCGGTGTTGCTCAAATTCGCGCACCATTATGGAGTAAATGGGTATGCCGAAATGGCCGTTGCGTTCCAGTTTGCCTTGGTTTTCAGCGCCATTGTCAGATGCGTCGGTCATGCCTTGGCCTCCTCGGGTTTTGGCACTGCATCAGCACGCTGTGCCTGTGGAACCTGCTTCATGGCTTCATCCGGTAAAACATAAGAGTTGGCAATCAGCTTGTTGCTGGAATCCAAAATTTCCGGAAACCGGATGCCCGGCAGCAGTTCAACAGCGAAAATTTCCTGAACGGCACCCTGGAATTTGATAAAGCCTGCAATCTGGCCGGATTTGATGTTGACCACCCAGATGCCGCAGGTGCGTTCCTTCAGGCGTTTGGTAATGGGAATACCGCTGAAGATGGCGCTCTCGCGGACCTGCGACAGGCCGATAAAGGCGAAATCGCCGGCAAATGAAATGCCCCGGGTAAAGCCCGGCAACAGGGCCACGGTTTCCAGTTTGCCGGTGTTGATGTCCACCTGTGCCAGGCTGCCGTTGCCGGATTCCAATACCCACAGCTTGTCCTGATACCAGCGGGGAGAATGGGGCATGGATAAGCCTTGACAAATGATTTCGTTGCTGTCGATGTCCATCAGTACACCACCGTCGGCCTTGCGCTCGCGCCAGCCTTGGGGCGTGTCTGCAGTTCCCAGTGCGGTGACAAATTTCGGCTTGCCGTTCACCAGGCACAGACCATTCAGGTGGCAGCGGTCTTCCGGCGCCAGTGCGGAGACGAAGTGCGGGCGCCAGCGCGGTACAAAGCTGTTTTCACTGTCGATGGTGCACAGCGTGGAGAAGCGGGTGTTGATAAACCACAATTCCTTACCGGCCCAGCACATTTCATGGATATCGATGTCACCGGTGACATGGCTGTTGCGCGGCAGAAAACAGGCATCGTAGCGGCCGGCCGGCTGCAGCTTCTGAGCGACATTCGGCATGTTGCGGTAAAACAGGATTTCGCTGGTGGTGCCAAGCGCGATACGTCCGCGGTCTGCAGCCATGCCCATGGGTTTGCTGAACATGTGGAAATGGGTATTCAGTTTGCCGTTATCAGGACGGGCAGAAATCAATCTGCCTGCCTGATAGGTGGTGGCCAGAATGGAAAAACCGGCCTGTTGCAGCATGTTGGGCAGGTTGCTGGTGTGCACGCTGGCCAGCGGGGCATTGGGGTCAGCGCCAGCCTGGCCGCGGGCGACTGCCTGCATCCGCTGCCGGGTGGCGGCAGTGCTGGCCTGATTGACTTTTTCGGCAAACGCGGCGATGCGCTGGCCGGTGGCTTCGGCGCCATCCAGTACCCGGTTAAGCTCGGCTTCGTTCTTTTTCCACTTGTCTGGGTCCGGTTTGGTCAAGGTATGGCGGGATAGTGCCAGGCCGTTTTCCAGTGACTGGTCCCAGCCAACACCGGTAAACCGGCACAGCCGTTTGGTCTGTTCCAGCGGGTCGGCAATAAAGTCTTCATAGCTGATGGCACAAATGCGTTCTGCGGGAATCTGTTCCAGATCATCCAGCATGGTGTTGTGAGTTTTGATCCATTGCTCGGCGGCAATTTCCTCCACCGGTTTACCACTCAGCTCCTGCCAGCCTGGAGTCAGCAGCAGCGACCATTTGTGCTCGCCTTCCCAGCCGGGCAGGTCAGGATAAGTGGCGAAACGGCCCGAGCGCCAGGCATCCATCATGCTGCTGATGTTTTCCCGGGCGTTGCGGTACAGGTAGATATAAATCGCGTTGGGGAACACCTTGTGCATGAACGGAATGCGCAGGGCATTCTTGGGCGTCTTCTCCAGCATTCTGACCGGCCGGTTGTGCGCCGTGGCGCTGTTGCCGTTGCGGTCATGCAGTCTGCCCAGAAAGCCGGCCCGCAGACTATGCACGGTTTGCGGGTCGGCATCATCTGCAGTCAGGCGGTTGGATTCAAAATCACGGTTTTCCGGATTGAGCTTGTCGATGCGCTCAATCATGTAGTGGCTTTCCCCGCCGATGGTATAGATGTTCGGTGACTTGGCCAGCGTTTCAAACAGCAGGGTACTGCCGGAGCGGGGGGCGGCCACAATAATCACCGGCCGGTCAAGTTTCGGCGCTCCCTGCTGCTGTGGTCGCTGGGCTGCCGGTCTGCCGGCTGCTGCGGGTGGTTGTGACTGCAACATATCCGGGTTCAACGAAGGTTCGACCATGCCCTGACGGATCAGCGCGACCGGGTCCATGCCATTGGGCAGAGCTACCTGACCGGCGTGTGGTTCCAGGGTGGCCATTAATCCCCTGCGGGCTTCATCGTAGGCCTGGAAACCTTCCTGGCGCATGCCGAACCGCGACCACAAGGTGCGCCAGCGCTGCCGAAACCGCAAAGTGGCCTGCTCAATGGCTTCCACGTGTTCAGCCGGTCCGGGGTCGGCGGCATGCATGTCTTCCAGAATGGGTTGCATCACACTGTCCTGTTCCCAGGGAGACATCACCAGTGGCGCATTGACGGTTTCCGTGGCCAGGTTCAATTTCATATCGGGTTGGAACTCAACCAGCTGCGGTTCAATTTTGGCCGGGATGTCACGGTGAGGCTGGGCGGCCTTATCGACCAGATCCCAGAAACGGGCGGAACCGACGGTGTCGGCTACCAGGTGGATCCGGGTGAAGTCGCTGGGGTTTTCCACCTTGTGCTGTTTCCAGGTATCAAAGATCCAGCTTTCGCCTTCGGCCATGTTGACGCTTTGATCACCACAGTGGAAGAGGACTTCATCACAGGTCTGGATGGGTACATGCACACGAACCCGCTGGTGCCAGTAATAGTTGGCGTCCATATGCCGCTGTACTTTGGCATGGTCGGCAATCCGCATCAGCCGGGTACGGCCGAATATCGTGTTGAACGAGGCCAGCACCTGCTGCAGATAAGGGCATTTTTTCAGATGCGGTGTCGGCAGCATCGGACCTTTGAGCGCATCATCGCGGGGATCGCCGTTAGCGGCAATCAGCAATAGCGCATCATTGCCTTGGAAGCCCTGCGGGTGCGGGCACCAGTCCTCATCGGTGAACTGGGCAATTTCTTCACGTAAACGGGCGGCGTCAAAACGCAGCGGCAGTTGATAAAACTCGGTATCCAGTTTCATAGGTTATCCGGGAAATACAGTGTCGATGGCCGGCAACAACCAGCCATATAAATAAGCTGATATGGATCAGTCGTTATTGTCGTTACGATTCTGGCGGCGGTTTTGACGACGCTGCTGCCGGTCTGTCTGAGGACGTCCTACACCTTTGCCCAATTCAATATCCAGCCAGTTAAGCGTGGCTATGTCACTGCTGGATTGCGCCAGTGCAGCCAGCTGCTGGCTGTCGAGCGATTCCAGTATCTCTACCATTGTGTTGCGCCGCTCGGTCTGCCACTGGTTTTCCAGGCTGTCGATACGCTCCAGGTTGCTGGCAATCAGGCCCACATTGCCGCTGGCCAATGCGTCTTTGTTGCTTTGCCACAATGGCTGCAGTTCCGCGCCCAGCTGTTCACGGGTATCCAACAGGGCCTGCAGGTGAGCATCCATATCGGTTTTCTGCTGATCGGTCAGGTTCATATCCGCGAGCTGATTGCCGCCTTTATTCCACCAGGCTTTTTCCTGGGTTCGTTGATTGATGTTCTGCCTGCGCCGGTCAGCACGGCGGGCCTGTTTGTCCGCTTCGCTTTCCTGGTCGTTGCCGGCATTGTTCTGATTTTCCTGCTTGCGGGCCTGGCGTTCTGCTCTTCTGGCCTCCCGTGCGGCCAGCTGTTCCGGTGTCAATTCGGCCAACCGCTGCTCGCGCCTGGCCTGGCGCTCTTCTTTGCGTGCTGCCCGTTCTTCCGGGGTAAGCGCATTAGGCCGGCTGTTTGCGGCAGGTGGCTGCTCGGCAGGCTGAGCTGCGGTCACTGGTTGAGTGGGTTCGGTGGTTGTCTCGGCAGCTTCTTCCCTGTTGCAGCCTGTCAGCGAAATCATCACCAGAGTTACTAAAACAATGGCCGGGTGTTTTTTATAAAAATGAATCGACATGCTCGGCTCTCAAAATAGTTCAGCGTATTTCGTGATTATGCCGTTATTCAGGTATGGATGCAGCAAATTATTATCTGCAGGCCGGTTGGAAGCGGGTACAGAGGCGACGGGCAGCTGGGTTTGCGTTCTATTTGCGGGACTTTCATACTGTTGCGCTTGATCAAAGGGCATACCTATGGAAAACCTGCAACAGCGACAGGCGTTTGCGCCGCCCTCATCAGTGCATCCGGTTGAGTTTCGTGGCCAGGCCATGGAGTATTTTCGTATCTGGATCGTCAATCTGGTGCTGAGCATTATTACCCTGGGGATTTATTCTGCCTGGGCTACAGTCCGCACCCGGCGATATTTTTACGGTAATACCATTGTGGACGGCAGCAGCTTTGATTATCACGCCACACCACAGGCCATACTTAAAGGCCGGGTGATCGCTGCCGTGGTGTTGCTGGCTTATTACTTCGGTGATGTGATTCACATAGCCATTATTCCAATAGTCTTTCTGCTGGTGGCTGCGGTATTCCCCTGGCTGTATCGTGCAGCATTGGGATTCCGGCGGCGTATGACCAGCTACAGAAATGTCCGTTTTAACTTTACCGGGACCACCGGACAGTCTTATCTGAGCTGGTCACCTGCCTATCTGCTGGTATCGTTTTATCTGCTGATCATATTGCTCCCGCCGACGGACCCGGTTGCTTTTCTGGGCGCTTTTTTTATGCTGCTGATCGCGATTCTGGTTGCTATACCCATGGTGCAGTTTTTAACCAATCGTTACGCGATAACCAACAGCTATTTCGGGCAACAGCAAATGACTGCAACCTTTGTAGCGGGTGATTTTGCCAAGATATTTTTGCAGACCATTGGGGTGAATATCATGGCCGGGCTGGGGGTATCAATCGTTCTGGGACTTATTATCGGCCTGCTGGGTGGTTTGGAGGCATTTAGTGGGACAATAGAAGATGGCAGCAGTTTTCGTTTCTTAATGTTTGTCGGTGGTATCTATCTGTTGTACGGCATTGCTTTTACAGCCGGCCAGGCGTTTTGGATAGTAGCCAGGCGTAATCTTATTGCCAGCCATACTCGCGCAGGTAATTTACTGATTCATTCTCGAATGGACTTCTGGGATTACTGGCCGTTGATAATAGGAAATTTGCTGGCAATATTGCTGACACTGGGCCTTGCATATCCGTGGGCAAGAATCAGGTTGGCAAAGTATCATGCCGAAACACTGCAGCTGGAAGGTGATATAGAGGGTTTTGTCGCTGTACAGGCTGAGGCCCCGGGTGCCTACGGGCAGGAAATGGCTGAAATGCTGGATTTGGATATAGGGTTGTAAAGTTCCGGATGACAATGAAACTACAACTGCCGGCTTTAATTTATTCGGGGGGCAGCAGTGCTGCGGCATCCGCCGAAGTCTTATTGTCTGAATCCGAGGTGCGCGTGGAAATGGCCGGCGTTACCAGCCGCTATGTCTGGTCGGACATTAAGATCAACGAGCGTTTGGGACGGCTGGCGGTTAAATTGCTGCTGCCCGATGGTCGATTGATTGAGCTGGCGCATTCACCCGAACTGGAGTTGCTGCTGGATCAGCAGTATCCGCAGGGCGGGGTATTGGCAAAAATGGAAAGCCGGTGGGCTGTGGTGCTGGGGCTGCTGGTTCTATTGCCGGTGGTGTTGTGGGCAGCTTATACCTGGGTGATTCCAAAGCTGGCGGAAAATGCCGCCGGCAAAATACCATCTGCTACCCGGCAAAGTCTGGGGCAGGAGGTTTTGGAATATCTGGATGAAAACCTGGTTGAGCCATCGCAGCTGTCTGAACAGCAAGTGCAACGGGTAGAGCGATTATGGGCCCGTTTGGATATTGGCGATGGTTATCAACTGGCGCTGCGTTATTCCGAAAAGCTGGGCGCCAATGCACTGGCGCTACCGGGTGGAACGGTGATGCTGACAGACGATCTGGTGCTGTTATTGCAGAACGATGACGAACTGGCAGCAGTGATAGGGCATGAGCTGGGGCACATCGACAACCGGCATATGACAACCCAAGTGTTGCAGACGGCGGCTTTGGCATTGCTGATCAACTGGGTGGTAGGTGATATCGGCGGGGTCGCGGAATTGACATTAACCACCGTGCCGACCGTGCTGGGACAATTATCATATTCACGCAAACTGGAAGCCGAAGCTGATCAATATGCGGTAATTTTTTTGCAAAGGCGGAATCTGCCGCGTGGCTGTATCGGCAGCGGACTGCGCAAAATTGTCAATGCCATTGACGATACCACAGACGATGAACCAGCCAGCCGGAAACCGAGTGCAACCAGCCGATATCTGCGCACCCATCCTTATATCGAAGACCGGATTGCAGCAGTGGGTGGAGAGTTGTGTGATTAAACGGATTTGGTACTTGCGCTTAACAGCTGGTGGCTGAGTCACTGCATCAATAATTTCAGCTGACGCAAATTTCGATGATCTTTGCCTGGGCCATCAAATCTGAGTGTTTTCTGATTGTCTTCGAGCCGGACTATTTCTTCAGGAAAAAAGGGATTGGTTATTTTTGTATGGCCGGCTACAGCTTCAGGTTCGAAAGTATTGGCCGAACGCATTTCCTGAGCAATGTTGAATAAGCGGATTCGCGCGTTGAGATTATGTACACGCAAGTGATATCTATGTAAATGATCAGGTTGGGCGATGCCAAGAAAAAGATGATCAAAATATGTGTTCGGGCTGAGAATAATATCTAATAGTTCTGGAGGGCTATGTATGCGTGACTGCAGCTCATTCAGTTCAGTTGGATGAGTTGAAAGGTTGGCTTTAAATTCCTGCATTATGTTGTAAATTTTATTTTTAATGCGGTTCGGTTTGAAAGCGGCTTTGTAATAGTATCGTTTTGAAATATCATTTGTGCTTTCAGAGAACTCATCTGCCATATCGTCAATTGTGTTAAATAACAAGACGGTTTCAGATGCCCACCATAAATCCGCTTGCAATTCTGTTGTGCTCATTTCAGTTATTACAGGCCAGTGCGGAAATACTCCAAGCATCAGATAGTGGTTGGCAACATACAAATAATTACTTAGCAGGCCTACAGCAATAAACTTCAATATGGTGTCATTGGTTTTAGCCATGATGGTTCGCAGGGTTTGAAAATCCTGCTGCCAGAGTTTCTGTGCCGCTGCCAGGTTGTTGGAGTTGATGAGGTTGCTGAATCGGGTCAGGCGCAACATAAAACTGGTTTCCAATCCGCTGAAATCACCAGTGGGAGAGCTGAGGGTTATTTGATAATCTGTTTTGAAATCAGTGAATTCTGATAATGCTTGATGCTGGTCGGCGAACTGTTGATAGTCCGACTCGTTCAGCACCAATACGGGATTATTAAGCCATTCATCCCAGCATGCTTCATTGTGGTAGCTGCAGAATTCAGTATCAAAGTGATGGGTTATCAGCGAGGAATTATTACTATTGTTGATAGTAAACTCATCTAAGTTTGGAGTGTGATTATCGGTTTTTTTGATTACGGCATTAGCATCCGATAAATTTAAATTTTCAATATATAAGTAACCATCGCTTTTCTGCTGTGAGCTTGTGTGTTGGATAAATTTCTGAAGCTCGGAGTCGAGGTCCACATCAAGCTGAATCCAGTAGAAAAAATAAGAACAACCCATACTCAGCCCAATCAGGCCCAGCCATGGCCACAGTCGGGTAATTTTGTGCATAGGTTTTGGCATTGGCCAATTATAGCCATGTGGGGCAACACCTATTATGGATATGATGTTGTGAAAGTGGTTCCTGGAGCGTAATCCAGGAACTCACTGTATTTGTGGGTAAATCATTGACAGGTATCGGCTACATACTCAATGGCATACGTATCGGTTTTATAACGGGGTACATAAGGGAAGCTTTCCGGCGGGTTGGTCGTTACCCAGTAGCGCCCGCCACTGGCATCAGGCCCAGGTGGATAGATATCTCCCTGACCAAGGTGGTGCCACTCCACATCAATCATGCGGGTTTCTACAGCCTGGCCGTTATGCTCAATGGTATCGCTGCCGGCATCGGTCAGAATAACCCGGTAACTGGCATCAAAAACCAGCATGGACGCAGCAATCTCGGCGGGCAGTAAATCCGGGCTCAGTTGAGACAGCGGTAATCCCATTCCGGTACCCAGATACATCTCTGAGCTGATAGTGCCCTGACTCGAGCGGCTGGCGTCGCCCCGCTTGATCAATGCCTGATATCCCTGGTTATTAAGCTTATGCCGCATGCTGCCCAGGATTTTGCCATCAGGGCCGCGCTGGGATACTTCGATCCGCACCGGTGACAGTGAGTCACGTTTCAGGTAGACACTGGTAGACTGGCTTCCGCCATCCGGGCGCTGGGCGGTCTGACTGACCCGCAGCAGGTCTCCAATGATATCGGCTGATTCAGTCAGATCAGGCTGGCTGACCCATTCACCTTCCTGCAGCGAGCACTGCTTCCAGGTGTATTGGTATTCAGACAGCTGGCTGCCGCTGATATGTCCGTCACCCATTTCTATTCGGTTGGTTTCTGCTGATGTGGCAGTGCCGTACAGAGTTAACAGCACAGCGGCAAATATCAATGGACGATGCATCATTGACCTCGTTGTCGTGGGATTACCGCTATTAATCGTTTTTGGAATGAGTGAGACAAGTCTTTTTTTATCTTTTATGTCTTAATGAGTGTTTTGATATTGCCGGTGATGCATGAAATTAATTGCTGCAGATGATATTTCCCGCCGCTTAACAATCAATGGACGTCAGATAAAACTACCCAACAAATGCTGGCAGGTGGTGAAGCTGTTGATGGCAAACCGGACGCAGATCGTTTCCCGTCAGCAGTTGATCGAACAGGTTTGGGGCGGCAATGTATTCAGTGGTGAAAAAGCACTGACACAGACAATCTGGCTGCTGCGTGATGCATTGCAGGACGATCCGGCTAGCCCCTCCTTCATACAGACTCATCCGGGCCAGGGCTATCAGTGGGTTGCTCCGGCACCATCATCCAGGGTTCACAGGACAGCCGGTCAATCAGCTGCATTGTGGAATCCCCAGTTTGGCGGGGTGGCTTTGGCGATGATAATGTTGCTGGTCAGCATTGCAGCCTGGGATGGAAGCGCAGTTGTCGATGCTGCCGGATTCCAGTCGGCTTCGCGATCCATCGCTCCGGATGGTACCTATGCTTATCAGAAGAACGGCAGAATAGTGGTTGAGCTAGACGATGGCCGGCGAGCCATACTGGTGCCGTCTGGTGATAAAAGTTTCAGTAACCCGGCATTATCCGCCGATGGTGAATTTCTGGCTGTTCATGTGAATGAGGCCGGGCGTTGTAATTTGCTGGTGGTTGAATTTGAAACCAGGAACAAGCAGGAATTTACCGGTTGCCTAAGGCAACCGGCTCGGTTGAGTTTGTAAACCGGAGGATGAACAGGCGGGTTAGCGCTCAATGGCCAGCAGGCCCATGCACTCCAGTTCAATCAGAATTTTCTGCACGGACTCTTCCGGACTGAGTTGCTGGGTGTCCAGTATCAGTTCCGGGTTTTCCGGTGCCTCATAAGGGTCGGAAATGCCGGTGAATTCCTTGATTTCACCGCGCCTCGCTTTGGCATACAGACCTTTGCGGTCACGCTGTTCACACACCTGCAGCGAGGTGGAAACATGGATTTCCAGGAAGCCGCCCAAGGGCTGGATCATATCTCTGACCTGCTGCCGGGTATGCGCATAGGGGGCAATCGGCGCACAAATCGCAACGCCGCCGTTTTTGGTGATTTCGGATGCGACATAACCAATACGCCGGACATTGATGTCACGGTGTTCGCGTGAGAAGCCCAGTTCACTGGACAGGTGAGTACGTACGATATCGCCGTCCAGCAGTGTTACCGGGCGATTGCCAATTTCGCGCAGTTTAATCATCAATGCATTGGCAATAGTGGACTTGCCAGCACCGGACAACCCGGTAAAGAAGATGGTGAATCCCTGCCGGGCACGTGGTGGATAGCTTTTCTGCAGCTCTTCGACCACTTCCGGGAAAGTGAACCAGTCAGGAATATCCAGGCCTTCATACAGACGCCGGCGCAGCTCGGTGCCCGACAGGTTCAGTACTTTTTCACCTTCGCGGACTTCATCAGCGGCAATGTACTCCGCCCGGTCTTCCACATAGACCATCATTTTGAACGGCACCATTTCGATACCGATTTCATCCTGGTGTTGACGCAGGATGTCCTGTGCGGCAAACGGGTCATAAAAAGGCTGGCCCTGACTGTTGTTACCCGGTCCGGCATGGTCACGGCCGATGATCATATGGGTGCAGCCATAATTTTTGCGGATTATGGCGTGCCATAAAGCTTCTCTTGGGCCGCCCATTCGCATTGCCAGTGGCAGCAGGCTCAGCTTGGTGGTGTCGTCTGGATAGCGGCGCAGTACTTTCTCATAACACCGCACTCTGGTCAGATAATCCACATCACCCGGCTTGGTCATGCCGACCACCGGATGAATCAGCAGGTTGGCTTCAGCCTGCTTGGCGGCGGCGAAGGTCAGTTCCTGGTGAGCACGATGCATCGGGTTACGGGTTTGGAATGCCACAATCCGGCGCCAGCCAAGCTGCTGGAACAATTCCCGCAGACTGGCCGGAGTATGCCGCAGGTGACGGCAGTCATAATGATGCGGCAGCTGCAGACCCTGCAGGCTGCCACCCAGGTATACCGGTTTGGTCTGGTTCAGCAGGTAATCGACAGCCGGATGTTTCTGATCGGTGCTGCCGTAAACCTGCTGGGCTTCTTCAGCACGGTCAGGCTGCCATTTGGATTCAATGGTCAAAACAGCCAGCGCCAGACCTTCGCTGTCACGCAATGTGATGGCATCGCCGTTGTTGAGTTCGGCGGCGAATTCCTCGCCGACATCCAGGGTGACCGGAATAGGCCATAAAGTGCCGTCAGCCAGACGCATCTCGCTGCATACCCTTTGATAATCGGGCTGGTTCATAAAACCACGCAAAGGTGAGAAGCCACCGTTGAGCAGCAGTTCAAGGTCACATAACTGACGTCCATTCAGCGTCAGTGAAGGCAGTCGGCCGGCCTGGTCTTTTAATGCCTGGCGCTGGTCCTCGGGTACCAGCAAATCCAGCAGTTCGCCGCCATGTGCGGCAGGCAGATTATTCGGGTTGACGGTCACGAAATTTATCCTAATTGGTTATCAGTTATTACAGTGCCAATGCACCTCAGCACTGAAGGTGGCGTAGTATAGCGATAATTCAAGTGCGCAATGCGTGTATTCCACCTAATTGACCCCATGTTGGTTATAATATTTGGCTATTGAGATATAGCTGGAACCCCGGACGGGTCAGTCAGTCTCAGGCCTTATGCTTACAATTCGGAGTTCAATATGTACCCCAACAAAATGTTGATTACCGGTTTGACCGGTATGCTTTTATTTGCGTCTGCATCCTATGGGCAGGTTGCCCTGGATACAGATGCCCAGAAACTGGGCTATACCATCGGTATGGATATCGGTAATTCATTAAAACAGCAGGGCGGTGATATCGACCTGGATGCGATGTTTGCAGCTGTCCGCGATGTCTATGAAGGCAAGGACACCCAGCTGACCACAGCTGAAGCAACCGCCATCCGCCAGGATTTCATGAACCGCCGCCGTGAAGCTGCGGCAGCCGAACGTGAGCAGCAGGCGGCCAACAATGTTACTGAAGGCGAAGCATTTCTGGCTGAGAACGCCAACAAGGCGGGCGTAACAGTTACCGATAGCGGTCTGCAGTATGAGGTCATTAATGCCGGTGATGGCGACAGACCTTCAGCTACCGATCGGGTAACCGTGAACTACCGCGGCACCTTACTGAACGGCCAGGAATTTGACAGTTCCTACAGCCGTGGTCAGCCGGCCACGTTCGCATTGAATCAGGTTATTCCAGGCTGGACCGAAGGCGTACAGCTGATGCCGGTGGGCAGCACCTATAAATTCTATGTGCCTGCTGACCTGGCTTATGGAGAGCGCGGCGCCGGCCAGCTGATCGGCCCTAATGCAACACTGATCTTCGATGTTGAATTGATTTCCATCGATTCTCAGGACGCTCAGTAAAACAATCATCCTCCGGACCGGGTCTCCCGGTCCGGTTGTAGAAGAAAGACGATTATGGGTTCTCTGCAAGATCAATTATTAAAAGCGGGGCTTATCGATGAAGATAAGCTGGCCAAAGCTGAACAGGAAAAGCAGCAGCGGCGCCAACAGCGCAAGCAGGCCGGCGGCGGTCCGGGTAAAAAGAAAGCCTGGAAAAAAACCACCGGTAAAGCAGGCAGAAAAAAAGCCGGCGCGAAAAAACACCAGCATGACAGCGATCTGGCGGCCGCCTACAAGGCCAAACTTGCTGCGGAAAAACGCGACAAGGAATTTCAGAAACAGAAAAAAGTGGCCGAACAGGAAGCCCGGCGGCTGCGTAATCTGCAGCTGGATAAGATTGTTGAAAACAAGCTGCTTAACGACGAGCAGGCTGAACTGCCGCGCTACTTCAACTACATGGGCAAGGTTCGCCGCATTCTGGTCAATCAGGAGCAACTTGATGCCATTAACGCAGGTAAGCTGGGCATTGCAGTGCTGCGCAGCCGGCCGGTATTGCTGGATTTGGAAACCCATCAGATGTTTAAAGATCTGGCGCCCGACCTGATTCCGGATATGGGTGGTGACGAGCCCAGTGGAGAAGACTGGGATGATCAGTACAAGGGCTTTGAAGTCCCTGACGATTTGAGGTGGTAACCAAACAGCCGGTTAAACCGGTATTTTGGTAGAGCTTTTTATCTCACGCAGACAAAGACTGGAATGGATTGCATCTACGCCGGGCAGTTTACGAATGGTGTTGAGCGTGAGATCACCATAAGATTCCAGATCCTCAGCCAGGACGTGCAGTAAATAATCGGCTGAACCAGTAACGTTGTAGCAGGCTAGGATTTGCGGCAGCGTTTGAATCGCATCCTCAAATTGCTGTGCCAGTTCCACCCCATGGCTGGCGAATTTAACCTGTACGAATGCAGTCACACCAAACCCCAGCTGCCTGTGATTCAGGATGGCCTGATAGCGATTGATATACCCGGCTTCCTCCAGCCGTTTCACTCTGCGCCAGCAGGGGGCTTCACTCAGTGATACCTGTTCTGCCAGTTTGCTGTTGGACAGGCGTCCGTCATTCTGCAGCAGTTTCAGCAGTGTTTTGTCTGTTTTGTCTAATTCATACATATCGGTGCACGGTAATAGGGTGTGATTAGGTCTGGCAATCTGACCGTCTGCTGTAATTAACCGGCGTTTCGTCAGTTGAACGGACCGTTAGTGTAAAAAGCCACTCATCAAATTGAGCTTATAAAATAGCTTCAAACAGCCATATTAAGCAATAAATATCTCATTAAATTTTAAAAAAAGAAACAATAATGCTCAAATTATATAAAACCAGGAATGAAACGCAAAGTAATTGCCGTTCGGTTGATGCAAAATTCCATTACGCAGTTACAGAAGCGAAACAATGAGTGAATTTTCCAAGCCGGCTGGTTTTGCCACAAACGCCATCCACCACGGTTACTGCGCCGCTGATAATCATGGTGCTCTGAATCCATCGGTATGCATGTCGTCGACTTTTGCATTTGAAAACGCCGAGCAGGGAGGCGCACGGTTTGCCGGTGAGCAGCATGGGTATATCTACAGTCGTCTGGGAAACCCCACCAACAGTTTGCTGGAATCACGTCTGGCCGTATTGGAGGGGGCGGAAGCCGGGTTGAGCACCGCTTCGGGTATGGGGGCCATTACTTCACTGCTGTGGACGCTGTTGCAACCCGGTGATGAAATTATTGTTGATAAGACCCTTTACGGTTGCACTTTCAGTTTTTTCAACCATGGACTGGCGCGACATGGTGTACGCGTACGTCATTTGGACCTGACCACTGTAGATGAGCTGCAGCAGGTCATTTCAAAGCGCACCAAAGTGGTTTATTTTGAAACGCCGGCCAATCCCAACATGCGGTTGGTGGATATTGCTGCCGTCAGCGAAATTGCCCGGCAACAGGGCGCCTGGGTGGTGGTGGATAATACCTACTGTACGCCGTATCTGCAGCAGCCGGTCAGAATGGGCGCTGATTTTGTGGTGCATTCGGCCACCAAATACCTGAATGGTCATGGAGACCTGATTGCCGGAGCAGTCGTTGGTCCACAGGAACAGATCGAACAGGTCAGGCTATTTGGCGTTAAAGACATGACCGGTTCTGTGCTGTCGGCTCAGGACGCCTATCTGATTATCCGCGGCCTGAAAACGCTGGCAATCCGGATGGAACGCCATAGCAGCAATGCCCTGCGGCTGGCTGAATACCTGTGCAGCCATCCATTGGTGGCATCGGTTTATTACCCGGGCCTGGATAACTTTCCGCAACGTCGTCTGGCTGAGCAGCAGATGAGTCTGGCAGGAGGTATGCTGGCGTTTGAGCTGCATGGCGGTATGGCTGCAGGTATTGGTTTTATGAACAACCTGCAGCTGATCAAACGCGCAGTCAGTCTGGGTGATGCAGAAACACTGGCACAGCACCCGGCCAGCATGACCCATTCCACTTATACCGCAGAACAACGTGAGGAACATCTGATCAGTGACGGGTTGATCAGGGTGTCAGCCGGACTGGAGGATGTTGATGACCTGCTGGCTGATACTGAGCAGTCGCTGACCAGGCTGGCGGATGTGCGTCAGGTGGCGTGATAAATTAACTGCCAGTCCGGGCTATAAACAGCCCGGACTCATACTGCTCGGCTGTTAAAAGTTATCCGATAGTACGTGACGTTCAAGAGAAGACTGTCTTGACGTTACGCCTTTCACAGAGGTCACATTGCATTCGTATTGGGTAATGCTGGTGCCGTGCGAATCTGTTGTATTGCCGGTGAATGTGACACCGGTTGCGGTGCATACCCGGACATTGGATTTTTGAGCTCTCTCAGCTATCCCTTTTGAATAGTCGAATCACAGGGGTTTTGTCCAATGCTGTACACCAGATCCACCGGCTGATCGATGTTCCAGATGGCCAGCTCAGCCAGCTTGCCTGGCTGCAATGTGCCGCACAAATGATCAACGCCAAGGGCTTTGGCGGCATGGCGGGTAACACCAGCCAATGCTTCATCAGGCCGCAGTCCGAATAACACACAGCCCATGTTCATACAGGTCAACAGCGACAGCACAGGCGATGTGCCGGGGTTGTGATCAGTGGCAATAGCCATCGGGACAGCATGTTCGCGAAGCCCTGCGATGGGCGGCAGCCTGGTTTCGTTCAGGTAATAAAATGCGCCGGGTAACAAGGTGGCAACCGTCCCGGCAGCGGCCATTGCCCGGATTCCGGGTTCATCCAGATACTCCAGATGATCAGCCGACAATCCCTTATAACGGGCGACCAGTTCGGCGCCATGTTGGTTGGATAACTGCTCTGCATGCAGTTTAACCGGCAGGTTCAGCTGTTGCGCCCGGCGAAACAGCCGCTCGATCTCCATCGTTGAAAAGCCGATGGATTCACAAAAACCGTCAACGGCATCAATCAGGCCGTCGGCAGCCAGTGCCGGTAGCATGGATGTGCAGATATGTTCGATGTAACCGTCCGGATCACCGGAGAATTCCAGCGGCAGCGCATGCGCGCCCAGAAAAGTGGTGTGGACTTTTACCGGCAGATGCCCGCTCACTGCACGTGCCACTTGCAGCATGCGACGCTCGCTGTCCAGATCCAGCCCGTAACCGGACTTTATTTCAATGCGGGTAACACCTTCACCGACCAATATGGAAGCTCGTTGTACAGTGGCATCCAGAAGCATCTCAAAGTCAGCCTCACGGGTAGACCGGACCGTACTTTGAATGCCGCCGCCGCGCCGTGCGATATCGGCATAGCTGATTCCCTGCAGCCGCTGCTCAAACTCATCACTGCGATTACCGGCGTAGACCAGGTGTGTATGGCAGTCGATCAGCCCGGGGGTAATCCAGCGCTGATGACAGTCGAGTTCCTGCTCCGGGTCGGCTTCGACAGGAATCGCTTTATCGGGGCCCAGCCAGGTAATTTTATTCTCGAGATCAACCAGCAGGGCGGCGTTTTCGATGGTCCCATAGCCACTTCCGGCCATGGTGGCCATATTGGCATTTCGCAGTAACAGTGAGTGTCGGGTCGAAGTGTTCAAGACAGGTTGTGTTATTGGCTGTGGCGGCGAACCATTCGCGCAATCAGCCGGGCGGCTATACGTGCGGTCCGGCCGTCAATATCGTAGCGGGGGTTCATTTCGGCGATGTCAGTCAGAATAACCTTGCCGGATTGCAGGACCGCATCCAACAACGGCTCTATGACCGCCAGATCTACTCCGCGCGCAGCCGGGGCACTGACGCCGGGCGCAATGTGCGCAGGCAGCACATCCAGGCAGAACGACAAATACAGGTAGTCTTTGTCGCGGATGAATTCACTCACCGCACTCAATGCCAGATCCAGCCGAGCCGGTGTCAGCTGTTCATCACTAAGCCAGCGCACCTGCCGGTTGCAGGCGGTGTCATAAAGCACTGGTGTATTGGCGAACTGGCTGATGCCCAGGCAAAGGTAATTAAACGGCCAGATATGGTTTTCGCAGAGTCCGGCAATCTGTTCGAAAGGTGTTCCGGAACTGGGTTGCGGGTCGCGCCTGAGGTCAAAGTGTGCATCGAAGTTGATAATGCCGATAGACGGCATGGCTTCGCCGTGCCTTTGCAGATGTTGCGCCAGTCCGCTGAATGAGCCGAAAGCGATATCGTGCCCGCCTCCCAGTATCACTGGAAAAGCCTGTTTGTCGAGGCAATGGGCAACATTGGCTGCCAGCAACGCCTGGGCCTGTTCCATGGTCAGCTTGTCAGGGCGGGTATCGATGTCACCCAGGTCAATCACATCGCTGTCCGGCCGTGGCAGGCCGGCCAGTGCGCTGCGCAGTACGCGCGGACCTTCAATAGCCCCGGTACGGCCCTGGTTGCGGGCAACACCCTGGTCGCAGGCATAACCCAGCAAGGCAATTTTGCCGGCGAGATCAGCACTGGTCAGGTCATTGACGGCCTGCAGCTCAGTATCCAGACAGGCAACTGTCTGATGCCAGCGCAGGCTGCCGTCAGCATCTTCCCGGCCCTGCCAGGGTGATGGGATTTTTGATTGAGAAGTCTGGTTTTTCATTAACATCTGCAGCTTCCGCTATGGCGAGGACACATTAATCAATCATCGGCAGGTCGAGGTTGTTATTCCGGCCTGTGTCAGCAGCCAGTTGATAACCGGCATCGGCATGACGCATCACCCCACTGCCCGGGTCGTTAAACAGCACCCGTTCCAGCCGTCTGGCGGCTGCTTCTGTACCGTCTGCCACGATGACTACACCGGCATGCTGCGAGTAGCCCATGCCCACACCACCGCCGTGATGCAGTGATACCCAGGTGGCACCGCCGGCGGTGTTCAGCAGGGCGTTCAGCAACGCCCAGTCAGAGACCGCATCCGAGCCGTCCCGCATGGCTTCGGTTTCACGGTTGGGTGAAGCTACCGAGCCGGTATCCAGGTGGTCGCGGCCGATCACAATTGGGCCCTTCAGTTCACCGGATTCAACCATCTGATTGAATGCCAGCCCTGCCAGATGCCTCTCACCCAGACCCAGCCAGCAGATCCGTGCCGGCAGGCCCTGGAAGGCAATTCTTTCTGAGGCCATGTCCAGCCAGCGGTGCAAGCTGTGATTCTCCGGGAACAGCTGTTTCAGTTTAGCGTCGGTTTTGTGAATATCCTCAGGATCCCCGGAAAGCGCCACCCAGCGGAACGGTCCTTTGCCCTCACAGAACAGGGGCCGGATGTAGGCAGGCACAAATCCGGGGAAGTCAAAGGCATTGTTGATGCCTTCATCTAAAGCCACCTGACGGATATTGTTGCCGTAATCCACAGTTGGAATACCCATACCATGGAAGTCCAGCATGGCCTGGACATGCACCGCACACGAGCGGGCTGCATCTTCAGACAGTTGTTTGAACTGGTCAGGGTCGTCCTGTGCCGCTTTCCATTGCTCCACCGTCCAGCCTTGCGGCAGATAGCCGTTGACCAGATCGTGTGCTGAAGTCTGGTCGGTAACCAGGTCCGGTTTAATGCCGCCGGCACGGGCTCGCGTGACCAGCTCAGGGAATAGGTCTGCAGCATTGCCAAGCAGGCCGATAGAGCGGGCCTGGCCGGCATCGCAATAGCGCTGAATACGCGCCAGTGCGTCATCCAGGTCATCTGCCTGTTCATCCAGGTAACGGGTACGCAGCCGGAAATCGATTCGGGACTGCTGGCATTCCACGTTGAGGGAGCAGGCGCCGGCAAAGCTGGCTGCCAGTGGCTGCGCGCCACCCATGCCGCCCAGCCCTGCGGTCAGTATCCAGCGGCCACTCCAGTCACCGTCGAAATGCTGGCGGCCGGCTTCGGCGAAGGTTTCATAGGTGCCTTGAACAATGCCCTGGCTGGCGATGTATATCCAGCTGCCGGCGGTCATCTGGCCGTACATCATCAGTCCCTTGCGGTCCAGTTCATTGAAGTGTTCCCAGTTGGCCCAGGCCGGCACCAGATTGGAATTGGCGATAAGTACCCGCGGCGCGTCGGTGTGGGTTTTGAATACCCCGACCGGTTTCCCGGATTGCACCAGCAGGGTTTCATCCGGCTGCAGCCGCTGCAGCACTTCCAGAATTTTATCGAAGCATTCCCAGTTTCGTGCGGCACGGCCGATGCCGCCGTAAACCACCAGCCGGGTCGGATCTTCCGCCACATCCGGATGCAGGTTGTTCTGAATCATCCGGTAGGCGGCCTCGATCTGCCAGTTGGCGCAGTGCAGCTCCGTGCCGGTAGGCGACTGGATGGTACGGTTGGGGTCATGACGGTTGTTGGACATAGGTTTATTCTGATCCTGTTATTGGGACTATTATCCCATGTTTACCCGATGATCAGTCAATCTCTATTTGCCGGTAATGCTGCCAGCTGACCAGGGTGATTTCCACCTTTGAATTTAAGCTGAACGAAGGGTGTTTAATGCAATGATTTCACCCCATTATGAGTCGAAGCCCGGCGCTGGGCGAAATAAGCAGTAGCGTATTGCGCCACCTGTATATGCTGTGGTTACAGGTTATTTGCCAGCCATTGGCGGGCTTGATCAAGCGTCCACTGTTTGCGTGTTGCGTAATCCTGAAGCTGATCCTCGCCCAGTTTTCCGATAACAAAATACCGACTCTCTGGATGGCTGAAATAGTAGCCACTGACCGAGGCAGCCGGCAGCATGGCCATGGACTCGGTGAGTGATAAGCCGATGTTTTGTTCAGCACTCAGCAGGTCGAAGATTTTCAGCTTTTCAGTATGATCAGGACAGGCGGGATAGCCGGGCGCAGGGCGGATGCCTGAATATTGTTCTGCGATCAATTCGTCATTGTCGAGATTCTCATTGTCTGCGTACCCCCAGAACTCTCTCCTCACTTTGGCGTGCAACCACTCCGCCAGTGCTTCAGCCAACCTGTCGGCCAGTGCTTTCAGCATGATGGCGTTGTAGTCGTCGTTGTCCTGTTCGTAACGCTGAACATGAGGCTCAATATTCAGCCCGGCGGTTACTGCAAACAGCCCGATCCAGTCATCTGCATCGACGGCGATGTAATCAGCTAGGCTGCGGTTGGGGTTGTCATTTTGTCTGAAGTTCTGCTGGCGTAAAAAGCACAGGCGTTCACGGATTTCCTGCCGGGATTCATCAGTAAACACCAGTACATCATCACCATCACGCTTGGCCGGCAATAAGCCGTAAACCACTTTTGCTGTGAGCCATTGCTGATTGATGATGTTATCCAGCATGTCTTTGGCGTCTGCCAGCAGTTGGCTGGCGGCTTCGCCGGTATTCGGATCATCCAGCAGGTCCGGGTATTTGCCGGAAATTTCCCAGCTGGTAAAAAACGGCCCCCAGTCGATGTATTCGGCCAGCTCTTTGAGGTTGATATCGTTCAGCTGGTGGATGCCGGTTTGCCTGGGTTTAACCGGTTGATGATCTTGCCAGTTGAGCCGGGTTGCGTTGGTGCGTGCCTGCTCCAGCGGTAACAAAGCTTTGCGTCTGTTTTTGTTGGCATGCTGGCGGCGTACTTTGTCGTACTCTTTGGCCACATCGTCAACATAGCCGGGTTTTCCGCTGCTGAGCAGCTTTTGTGCTACCCCGACTGCCCGCGAGGCATCTTTGACCCAGATTGTAGGTGATTGATATTCAGGCGCGATTTTTAAGGCGGTATGCACACGAGAAGTGGTCGCACCGCCGATCAGCAGTGGCAGGTCCAGGCCACGTTCCTGCAGGCCGTTGGCTACTTTCGTCATCTCGTGTAATGAGGGAGTGATCAATCCGGATAAGCCGATCAGTGCCACCTGGTGTTTAACAGCATTATCGATAATGGTCTGCATTGGTACCATCACGCCCAGATCAATGACTTCAAAGTTATTGCAGGCCAGTACCACGCCGACAATGTTCTTGCCGATGTCATGGACATCGCCTTTAACCGTCGCCATCAGAATTTTAGGTTTATCCGAACTGATGCCTGACAGCCGCTGCTGCTCTTCGATGAAAGGAATCAGGTGAGCCACGGCTTTTTTCATTACCCGGGCGCTTTTAACCACCTGCGGTAAAAACATTTTGCCGGAACCAAACAGATCGCCAACCACGTTCATGCCATCCATCAATGGCCCTTCAATCACATCCAGCGCCTGTTCGGCCTGTTGCCTGGCCTGTTCGGTGTCTGCCTCAATGTGGCTGTCAATACCGTGTACCAGGGCATGGGACAGCCGCTGATTGATGGGCAGCTCGCGCCAGCTATCATCGGCCTGCCGGTTCCGGCTGCTGCCGGTCCCAGCAAATTCCTGAGCAATCCCCAGCAGCCTTTCACCGGCTTGTTCGTTGTGATTCAGGATGACTGCCTCAACAGCAGTGCGCAGCTGTTCGGGAATATCATCGTAGACCGTCAGTTGCCCGGCGTTGACGATTCCCATATCCATGCCGGCCCTTATGGCGTGATACAGAAATACCGAATGCATGGCTTCACGCACACTGTTATTGCCACGGAATGAAAATGACAGATTGCTGACGCCGCCGGAGATGTGCACATGCGGCAGATTGTCACGAATCCAGCGGGTTGCCTCGATAAAGTCCAGAGCATAACGGTTGTGTTCAGGTATACCGGTGGCCACTGCAAATATGTTCGGGTCGAAGATTATGTCTTCAGGCAGCATCCCGACTGTTTCAGTCAGCAGTTGATAAGCCCTTTTGCAGATCTCGATACGCCGTTGCAGATTATCCGCCTGGCCCTGTTCATCAAAGGCCATGATCACCACCGCGGCGCCGTAGCGCTGGATGCAGCGCGCCTGTTGTAGAAAAGGCTGTTCACCTTCTTTCAGGCTGATGGAATTGACAATGCCTTTGCCCTGGATGCATTGCAGGCCGGCTTCCAGCACGCTGAATTCGGATGAGTCCAGCATTATGGGGACTCTGGAGATATCAGGCTCCGAAGCGATCAGATTGAGGAACCTGACCATGGCTGCGTGGGAGTCCAGCAAACCTTCATCCATATTGATATCGATGATCTGAGCACCGTTTTCAACCTGCTGTCGGGCAACAGTGAGCGCCTGTTCATAGTTATCCTGCTCGATTAATTTACGGAAAATCGCAGAGCCGGTAACGTTGGTGCGTTCACCCACGTTGATGAAGTTCAGGTCAGGCGTCAGCGTCAGAGCTTCAATTCCCGACAGCCGTGTATAGCGTTGAATCTCTGGCGGTACGCGTGGGCTATGTCCGTCAAGTGCCCGGTCAATGGCAGCAATATGTTCTGGCGTGGTGCCGCAGCAGCCGCCTGCCATGTTCAGCCAGCCGTGGTTGGCAAAATCGCCCAGGCATTGCCCCATTTCCTGCGGGGTCTGATCATACCCGCCGAGTTCATTCGGCAGGCCGGCATTGGGATAGGTGAATACCGGACAGTCGGCAATTTCCGACAGCTCCTGAACATATGGTGTCAGTTCCTGTGCACCCAGTGCGCAGTTAAGACCAACCGCAAATGGCTGCGCATGTCGGATGGAATGCCAGAAAGCCGTCAGCGTCTGGCCCGATAAAGTACGTCCGCTCTGGTCAGTGATGGTGCCTGAAATCAGCAGAGGTAATTTCCCGCCCAGTTCAGTGAACACATCCAGACAGGCAGCGATAGCGGCTTTGCAGTTGAGTGTGTCGAATATGGTTTCGATGATCAGGGCATCCACACCACCGTCGATCAGCGCTTTGGTGGCTTCCAGATAGGCATTGTGCAATTCAGCAAAACTGATGTTGCGGTAGCCCGGGTTGGAAACATCCGGTGACAGTGAGGCAGTCCGGTTGGTGGGGCCGAGTGCACCGAGTACAAAGCGTGGGCGTTCAGGTGTCAGGGCTGTTTGCCGGTCGGCTGCCTTTCTGGCCAGCAGTGCTGATTGATAATTTAGTTCACCGACCAGTGGTTCAAGCGCGTAATCGGCCTGTGAAACAGAGTTGGCATTAAAGGTATTGGTTTCTATCAGGTCGGCACCGGCATCCAGATAAGCTTTATGGATGTCACTGATGATCTGCGGCTGCGTCAGTGTCAGCAGATCGTTGTTGCCCTGCAGATCGTGGGAATGCCCGGAAAAGCGCTGTCCCCGGTAACCATGTTCATCCAGCTGATATTGCTGCACCATGGTGCCCATGGCACCGTCGATAACCAGTATGCGTTGCCGCAGTGCCGTTTGCAGTTGTTCGACGCGTTCGGGGTTCAGCCAGTGTGTCATGGTTTTCGTGCAAGCAGGGTAATCACGGTAAAGTGTGGTGGGCGGCGTTCGCTGGCGGCTTCCAGGGTTTCGATATCAGTGAAACCGGCCTGTTTGGCCTGTTTTTGCAAACCGGCCAATGAAAAGCCGAGATTGGCATGACTGAAAGGCGCTACGATATTGGCATGCGAGTGCTTTTTCAGGGTGGCAGCCAGTAGTTTTCCACCCGGGCGCAATACCCGCGCTGCTTCGCTGAGTGCTTTACCCGGTTGTTTGGAATAAGTCAGTGCATGCAGCATCAGCACGGTGTCAAACTGGCCATCGGTCAGTGGCAGCTTATGCATGTCGGCCTGGCGGAACTCGATGTTTTTCAGGTTTTCCGTGCGGCGGTTTCCCGCCTGTACCACTTTGTCACTGATGTCTACACACACCATGTGCTTTGCCTGCGGCGCCAGCAGCTCTGCAGTTACACCGTCACCGGAGGCAATGTCCAGAACGTTGCCCAAATCCAGCAACCGCACCAGTGCCCGTGCAGTAGCCTCCCAGGTTCGTCCCGGTGAATAATGGCGTTCCATATCGCCGGCTACCGCATCGGCCCAGTTCAAATCTGATGCACGGGCCTGCAGCACAGTGTCCACCCGTTCCTTATCCTGCAGCAGTAGCGGATCATTAGCCTGTTGCAGCAGGGTTTGCCAGAGTGCATGGGGCGGTGAGTCAGTCTGGGTTTCAGCAGCCCGGTAATAAACCGATACCCCGGCGCGCCTGTCGGTAACCAGACCCGCTTCGCGCAGGCGCGCCAGATGGGTGGATACCCGCGGTTGCGGCAGTCGGGTAATAGCGGCCAGTTCCGCGACGCTTAATTCCTCCTGTTCCAGCAGGTGCAGCAGCCGTACGCGGGTGTTATCGGCAAACAATCGGCAGAGCTCGGATGTCTGTGACAGGTCGATGACTATATCCTTCTATCTGGATAAAGAGATAAGCCTAGCTATACAAAGGGGTTGGGTCAACTGTTAGGCGAGATCAAGCGATTACCCGGTGACCTGCAGACATGAAATAATACGCTGCTGGAACCACGGGAGTTTACTATGCGACGTCTTTTGCCCGGCATTATTCTGCTGTTGAATGCAGCGGTGGCACTGGCTGATTATTTTCCCCCGCGCCATGAGTGGCAAACACAAACACCGCAGGCTGCCGGTTTTGATGCGGGCAGATTGGCTGAGGCAGTACGTTATGCGCGCTCACAGGCAGTAACCGAACCGCATGATATTCACCAGGTTCTGTTGGACAGCTACACCGGGCGGGAACCGAATTACCGGGTGCTGGGCCCAACCGCACCACGGGAAAGTGACAGCGGACTGGTCATTCGTGGAGGTTACGTTGTAGCCAGCTGGGGTGATACCAAACGGGTGGATATGACTTTCAGTGCGGTCAAGAGTTATTTGTCCACAGTGGCAGGGCTTGCATTGGCCGATGGATTGATTGCCGGTGTACATGATCCGGTGGCTGGCTACGTCACTGACGGGAAGTTTTCCAGTGAACATAATCAACCGATCAGCTGGCATCATTTACTGCAGCAGACTTCCGATTGGCAGGGCAGCTTATGGGATATCCCGGACTGGGCTGACCGGCCGGTGGGCGACACATTGGAGCAGCAGATGAACCGCGAGCTGCATGCGCCCGGCAGCCACTATAAATACAACGATGTCCGGGTAAATCTGCTGGCCTATGCATTGCTGCAGGTATGGCGCGAGCCGCTGCCGCAGGTTTTGAAACGGCGCATTATGGACCCCATCGGAGCATCGGGTACATGGCGCTGGCACGGTTATGAAAACTCCTGGGTAGACCTGGACGGGTACCGCATGCAGTCGGTATCCGGGGGCGGCCACTTTGGTGGCGGCATGTTTATCAGCGCGGAAGATCATGCCCGCTTCGGCCTGCTGTTTTTGCGCAAAGGCTCATGGCAGGGACAACAGCTGTTTCCGGCAGATTGGGTCGAGCAGATTGTCCAGCCTACTGAGGTGCGACCCGATTACGGTTATATGTGGTGGTTGAACACCG
Organism: Wenzhouxiangellaceae bacterium; assembly: GCA_028289455.1. Classification (GTDB taxonomy): domain Bacteria; phylum Pseudomonadota; class Gammaproteobacteria; order Xanthomonadales; family Wenzhouxiangellaceae; genus JAJFKX01. Next base: position 15,221 of record JANQPN010000081.1, on the reverse strand, counting down.
GTCAGGAGCGTATTCCGGCTGCACCCGAGTCTGCCTATTACGCAGCCGGCTTTGGGGGCAATTATGTGTATGTGGATAATGACAACGATCTGGTCATTGTACTGCGCTGGATACCAGACATTGCTTCGGTGGTTGAGAAGTTTCTACAGGCAATCGACGATTGAGAACACCCTGATCAGCAGGCCGTTGGCTTGCTGATCTGAATTAATCCGCGCTATTTTCAAAGCCATCGAAGAGAATATCTTCGATGATTTCACATGATTGAACCTGAACGTCGTCAATAAACCAGCCGTCGTCAAAACGCCCGATGGTGCCGTCTGTACCCAGACGGAAACGGAAGCGGACCGTTTCACCCTGATAAGCGGCCAGGTCGACGACTGACAGCGCAAAACTTTGCGGGTCACCGCACCAGCCGGACAAACCACTTAATGGGTTAGGATCGACAACCGCCAGGTTAACGGTGCCGTCATATGGGTCAGTGGCCAGCTGGGCTGGGGAAATCTGCGCCCAGTTATTGCCGTCATCGATGCTCATTTCAAGTATGCCGGCATCCCAGCAGGCATCATTGACACTGTCATCTTCAATGGTCTGGCTGTTCTGATAAGTCAGCACCATGGGCAGCTCACCAACCGGAAGGTAGACCGGCGGTGAAACCAGCCGCTGATCAGAGACTTCCGGCAAATCTTCGGCAAACCAGGCGAAATCGCCGCTGCTGACTTCCTGGCTCGAACGCTGCCAGGTGTCCAGCAGGCCGTCATGCGTCCAGCCGTTATCACCACTTTCAATGTCATCACTGAAAAGGATATGTGTCTCAGCAAAAGGCTGGCATTCGCCCGGTGGAGGAGCAGTGGTGAAGCTGAATGTTTCACTGACCACTACGTCACAGGCATTACTTGAGCGTATCCGCCAGAAATACAGTTGGTTATGCACCAATGGTATCAGCACTGTATGTGTTGAATCGGTTGTTGTCACGGTGTAATCGATACTGCCGAAATCAGGATCATCATCGATTTCGATGATGAATTCCGCACTCTGTGAGCCTTCCGTCCAGGTAAGCAATGGTTGAACCGGTACCAGTGACTGACCATTGATAGGCGAGTTCAACTGGGCGATGCCGGGTATTGCATCAAATATATCGATTTGGCCGGCCAAAGTACGGTCGTCGGCTGCGATTGCAGTGCCGAGTATGCTGATTTGCTGTGCACCCAACGGTGCCGATCCAGAGACACTGACAACTGCCGTTGATGACTCTGAGGGCATCACCGGATTTGGGCTGAAGTTGGCGGTGATTCCGGATGGGGCGCTGTCCAGGCTTAACGTGACCGGGTTGTTAAAATCAAAAACACTGCCAACATTAATATTGATCGGCAGGGCATTTCCAGGTGCACAGATTTGTTGATTGAGCTGTTCGGCAGCCAGCACAAACCCGGGTTCGCCACAGTCATTAAAGCGGAAGGCCGCTATCTGAGTATCCCAGTTGTTATTGGCATGCGGATTGTGCTGAGCGGTGTACCAGAAGGTGCACTCGTCATTCGGGTCAAGGCTTAAGGACGAGTAATCTCCGTAACGGATGGTATTGCTGGGGGAGCCGCCGTCGATAATGCTGAATTCACCCTGGGCCATTGTGCCGGGTGGATCGATTATCGAACGGGCGCTGTAGCGGATACTGGGAAACACATCGTCAGCCGGGCTGACGGTACCCAGGCCAACGGCATTGTAGCCGGCAACTACATTGCCGGACTGGTCCTGGGCAACACTGGCCATCCAACGGTTAATGCCATCGCTGCCATCAACCGGGCCGTGCTTGGCAATGGTGCCTTCCTGAAATATATCGAAATGACTTCCCAGACTGCGTAATTCAAACCAGCGGATGCCGGCCAGGTCGTTGCCGGTTACATCAGTGACCATATTGGCTACGATGGATTGATGACTGCCGAAGTTACGGTATTGTGCCCGCCACATGATAGGTTGCAGCAGGGCAAACAGCCGGGTACTGGTGCCGGGTTGGCGTAAACACCCGGAGAATATGAGATCACAGAATTCAGAATCGAATTCGCTGACATATATATTAAACGGGCCGGTAAAAGTGCTGTTGCCGGGATTATCAAAGTCCACGCTGAATTCAAATAATTCAATGATGTCAGTATCAGGAATAGCCGGCGGGCCATGTATTTCAGTATCGCGGTGACGCAGGAAGAGTCCGGGAGAGCCGGGTGGTGGCGGCATATCGCCATCCCAGTCAACCGGAATAACATGCTGAAAGTTGAACCCGGGCAGTTTTGGTGTGGTGAAGGCCTGAGGGGCTCTGGCCGTTAATCCGAGCAGCATATTTTCCCGGTCCAGAGCATACTGGTGCGGGCCTGAATTGATATCGATTCGCTCATTCACGCCAAGATAGTAGGCGTCTGGCCATACAGCGTATTTAGGGTAGTCAGGAAATGCGCCGCTGATTGATTCTATTTCATATAAAAACCAGCCACCCTCAGTGGGGTCGCTGGTCTGGGAAACATAAATGCACAGCGTGTTGATTCCCATAGGTGTAAATTCGGTAAGTAGCCAGCGGCCTTTGGGTTGCTCAGGGCCGTTGTCAGCGGTTTCATCAAAAATAACAATCGGATCTCCCCGGCCGTTTACACAGGTGGTGCCGCTGCCCATCGCCAGGGATTCGAGTGTAAAAAACTGTTCCACCAGTCCACTGATCTTGTTGTAAATTCTGACCAGCGAGCCATCAGAATGGTTGATCATCTGGATGAAATGTTCATGGCCCACATCACCGCTGGTGTCAGCAGGTGATATACCACTGAAACCAGCGCCTGAGAAACTGATCAATGGTGTGCCGATACCAGGGTCTCCACGGGTAGGAACAACATCAAGCGCCAGTAGCGGGTCCAGGCCGATAGGCCGTGGTTCGCGGGCAGGCGGGTTGAAGTTTTTGCTGATTTGCAGAGGAATCTCTCGAACCGGATCGCCGGGTCGCCATAGCTTCGGTGCAGGTAAAGCTGATTGGTCGACATTGATGACTACTGGAGTAACCGCGCGGCCGACGACTTCTGCGCCATAGGCAACTGTCGGTTGATCAGCGGCAGCTGATGAACCGATACCCATTGCAAAACATGCGGACAGTATCCGCAGGCGTTCCCTCCCATAGAACTTTATGATGGCTTTTCCGGTAACGATGTTAGTCTTTCGTTTCAATTATTCCCCACTTGAATATAACCTGTATTGCTTTGTGTATACAGCAATTTGACAGGCTGTAAACCGTCTGATTGTTACATGGACCGGCCAAAATATGATTGTCAGTCAGCGAGATCATGCAGGAAAGTCAGCTTGTGATAAACGCTTGAGAATAGTCTGTTCTAGGGTGGTGAGGAAAAACAAAGCCGCCAGCGGCGGCTTTGTTGGTAAAGTTGGAATTTGTTAACGCGCTGGTGCAGGACCTTCGAAGCCATCTATGAAGAACTCTTCTATCACTGAAAAGCTACCACAGTTGTTATCGATAAAAGCCTGCAAAATTTCCTCGCGGTTGGCAGCGCCACTGACTGCTGCCAACGGGAAGCCAAGGAATACGGAATTAAAACCGGTATCTGCCGAGCCGGCATCGTTGCCGTTATTGCCATCGAATGAGAGCTCACCAGAACCGCCTATAGCCAGGATATCACTGAAATCCTGCAGACCTGGTGTACCGTAGTCCAATGTATAAGGGCCGAGGCCTGCAAAGCTGGAACCTGCGCCTGAAACAGAAGTGTAATCGCCAGAGTCATTGGTAGCACCGGTGATGCCCAGGTAGGTGCTCATGAATGGAGTCAGACCACGGTCAAAGAAGTAATCCTGACTGCTAAGCAGTAAACACTTATTGGGGCTTTCCAGGAAGTTGCCCAGTATGCCTTCCGCCGTTGCACCAGGGCCGGCAACGCCGCCGAACTCATCACCGCTAAACCAGATAACAGCATCATAGGCGAGAATTTCAGTGCCGGGCTCATTATCGGTATTGTTGGTGTCAAACAGGTCGAAAGCTATGCCCAGGTTATTGAGTGCATCGACATAAATGCTTTGCACGTCAGGGGTATTGTCATCGTCATCCACCAGCAATATGGGCGGCAGTTCACGGGTAGTAAAGCTGAATGTTGTGGAAGCTGCACCATCACCGCATGGATTGTTCGGCGTAACTCGCCAAAAATAACCGGTGAGGGAATTCAGCGCGGCACCTACCTGATGTACGGTACCGTTTTCCATGGCATTGTAAACCACATTATTGAAATTGCTGTCAGTAGCGATTTCAACAAAATAACTGCCTGGCTGAGAACCTTCGGTCCACTCAAGAATAGGTACCAGGCTGACATCGGTAGCGCCGTCTGCTGGTAGCTGCAGCCCTGGTGCTCCAGGTGTAGCGTTGAACACTTCGGCCAGTATGGTGGCTGTGCGATCATCAGCGCCCGTTGCAGTGCCTAGAATAGTCAGAATATTGTCTCCCGGGGCAGCGGCTCCACTGACGCTGATCTGGGCTACCGTGCTGTTGCCAGGTACTACAGGGTTTACTGTAAAGCCGGCAGTAAAACCAGCTGGAGGTGAATCCAGGCTTAGCGTAACCGGGTTGAGGAAGTCTGAAACACTGCCGACATTAATGTTGATATCAGCTAGATCATCAGGTGCACATACTTGTTGGATTGAATTGTCTGCGCTAAGCGTAAAACCAGGTTCGCCACAGGCACTGAAACGGAATGATGCAATCTGTGTTGAATAGTTGGCTGCCGGATTATGCTGTGCCGTATACCAGAATTGACAGCCGTCTATCGGGTCTACGGTAAGTGCAGAATAGTCACCATAACGGATACTGTTGTTGGGTGCGGATCCTTCCATAATACTGACTTCACCCTGTGGAGTGGTACCCAGAGGATCACTGGCCAGGCGCCCGTTGTAACGCATGCCCGGGAAGACATCATCGCCGGTGCCGGTATCACCCACACCAACCACGTTGTACCCGACTGCTATATTGCCGGCTTCGTCCTGTGCTGCGCTGGCCATCCAACGACTGATGCCATCAGTGCCGTTGACCGTTCCAGGTTCTGTAATGGTGCCATCCTGAAAGGTAGTGTAGCCTCCACCGGTGTTGCGCAGTTCAAACCAGCGAACTCCACCGACATCGGTGCCGGTCACATCAGTGACCATGTTGGCGACAATTGATTGATGACTGCCGAAATTACGATACTGGCCGCGCCACATTATCGGTTGTAGCAGTGCAAACAAGGTGGTGCCGGAGTTGGGTTGTACCAGACACCCGCTGAATACCAGGTTACAGAATTCAGAATCAAATTCACTAATGGAAATGTTAATGGGGCCGGTTAGACTGCTGTTGGCAGCGTTGTCGAAATCAACTGAAAATTCCCACAGTTCGATGATATCAGCATCCGGCATGCCGGCCGGCCCATGGATTTCTGTATCCCGGTGTCGCATAAACAGACCAGGAGAGCCGGGTGGAGGTGGGACATCACCATCCCAATCAATTGGCATGATATGTTGAAAACCGAATCCGGGTAGTTGCGGCGCACTGCCGAATGCCTGCAGTGGTCTGGCGGGTAGCCCCTGGATCATGTTTTCACGGTCCAGCGCATATTGCTGCGGGGTAGCTCCAAGCTCATTGACACCAAGATAAATGGCATCTGACCATACACCGTATTTTGGATAATCCGGAAAACCACCGGTAGTGGAACTGAACTCATATAAAAACCAGTTGCCGGCTGTCGGGTCGCTGGTCTCGGAAATATATACGCAAACCGTATCGACTCCCATTGGGGTAAATTCAGTCAATATCCATTTGCCGGGCATTTCGCCAGGGCCGTTGTCTGCTGTTTCATCAAAGTTGATAATGGGGTCGCCAGCACCGCTTACACAACCGGTACCGGAGCCGGCTGCCAGAGACTCCAAAGCAAAACTCATGGTCATCGAGCCATCAGTCTTATCAAAAATCAGGACATTTGAACCTGCTGCACCTCCTCCGTTGACAGCCTGAACATAGAAATTATTGCCGACATCACCCACTGTGTCAGAGGGGCTGGAGCCGGTGAAAGGTGAGCCAGGCACATTGATAATGAGATTGCCGAAATCCGGGTCAGTCCCACCACGCTGTTCGCTTGCCTCAAATTGCCGCTCAGCTAGAGGGTCCAGGCCTACAGGTCTGGGCTCTCGCGGTGGTGGATTAAAGTTCTTATCAAATTGCAGCGGAATATCTTTGACCGGGTCGCCTGGTTGCCATGGTCTGGGAGCGGTCAGGCTGGCCGGATCAATATTGATAATCACAGGACTGACTGCACTCCCGATGGTGTCAGCGCCCTGATAAGTGACAGGCTCCTGAGCTTGAACGGTTGCACAGGCAACTGTCAAAACTGCATACAGCCACATCCTTGTAGGTGATGGTATGAACATAGTTTCTCTCCCGAATGAATTAATTAGGTGAATTCAGCAAAACTTCACTACCGGTGTTGATCAGCCTTATATATCCTGTATCGCTTTGCAGGGTCAATGTTTCTGGATTGACTCCGGTATGCATATTTACATAGCGCCCTGTGAGTTCGCGGTTGCGCAGCAACTCCAGATCATTGGTAGTCTTGGAACGTCCTGATAGCATTTCAAAGCGAATGGCCATATCCGGGTAATAACGGATGTTGATATCGCCGAGTATAGTCTTTATGCGGCCTCGCCCATTATAGCTGTCGCCCTCAGCTCTAGGAATAAATTGAATGTCGATTTCACCGGCACGGCTGTCAATGTCTACTGATGATGCAGATTTTAGTGATACCAGCTGATCAACAGCGGTCACTTTGATTCGGCTTTCCATGGTTTTGCTGGAAACTTTGCCGCGATCTGCCAGCACTTCGATGTTTACCCCAAAAGGGACCAACAATGCTGCATCCACCCGGCCATCTTTTACGTTATCCGGCCGCTGATCCTCCGGGTAACTAACCAATAGTGTGATTTTATCCTCAGACTGTTCGACTTTCAGTTCCCCAGTTTTAGGTCTTTCTCCTATTTTCTGCATCACAGCATGAAAAGTAACGATGTCCCCCCCAGTCTGGCGCAGGTGAATATCGCCCCAGCGGTTATCCAATACTAAGGTAGAGCCGCTGATCGCCTTTCCTTCCCAGTCAAGGCGCACCAATTCATAGGGAGTACTGTCGCCAGCATTGTTCGTATTGTCCTGAGTTTGTGCCGATAAGCAAAATGGCAGAATGAATAAACTTATATATATCAAAAGGTTAGTTCGTGACAGCATGCTTTGGTGACACTTGTTGAAGTGCTTCATAGATAATAAGTCGTATATAATTTCAGTCGGGTAGCATAAATTTACTTGCGGTATCTGGCAACTGAGAACGAGATGGGCACATCAACCAGTATAGCTACACAGCAGCAATCCGACCGTCCTTCAGCATGGGTTGATCTGTCGATTGATGATGAGCGCGAGCTGCTGTTTGCCCTGGTCGGGAACACATTCGGCGATCAGCCCGAACAGCGGATTGATGCCATTCGTAGCAGCCGGATGCGCTTTGCCCGGCGGTTTGTACGTATGGCCGGGGTCAAAAAACAGGACAGTGTGCTGGAGATAGGTTCCGGCTGTGGTTTTGGTACCCGTTTACTGGCAGATAAGGCCGGTCGGGTCGCAGCCTGTGACATCAGCCCGGCCTATCTTGCCTTTGCCAGAAAAGAATGTACCGGGTTGCACAATATTGAGTTTACCCAAATACGCAGCAGATCACTGGCAGCATTTGATAATGCCAGCATGGATGCCGTGATCTCGATTTCAGTATTCATTCATCTCAACCTGTACGACATTTACTGGTATTTCCGTGAGATCAACCGCGTGCTCAAACCTGACGGCAGGGTGTGTTTTGATTTTGCAGATGCGGACAAACTGTTCAGACGCGATTGGCTGCAGCCTGGAAATGCCAAATCCCGGGCCGGTTTCTTTTCGGAGCAGGCCGAGCATTATCTGGATGATCCATACCGGTTGTTTCAGCTGATGCAATGGAATTCCATGTACGGAATAATCAATGTCGGCCGGGAGTGCGGATTGCAGTTCATCCGCCGCCGCAGTGACCGGCTGCTGTTCAGAAAAGCCACTTAATTTAACGCTGAACTTCACTGTTTAATTCACTTTGGGCTTGACTTTCTACTGCTGTAGTACTACAACTGTAGAAGATAAATGAAAACATAGTAAACCCAATGCCTGAGAAAATTGAACTGAGTGAGGTACAGCTGGCGGTGATGCGGGCTCTGTGGGATTCCGGGCAGGCAACAACTGCCGAGGTCTTCAGCAGGGTGACCAAACACCGGGAGCTGGCCTATACAACCGTTGCCACCATACTGACACGTCTGGAAAAACGTGGTCTGCTCAATTCGGAAAGCGCCGGTCGGGAACGGCTGTATACGCCCAGTGTCAGCCGCCGCCAGGTTGAAACCGATATGGTTGCGGGGCTGGTCAACCGGTTGTTTCAGGGCGATGCCGGGGCATTGATGTCGCATCTGGTCAAGCACCGAGAAGTCAGTTCTGACGATCTGGACCAGGCGCAAAAGTTATTGCAGGAGCATGGTATAGATGATTGAAATGGTCACAACCATGCTATTTATTTTCGTGCTCAGCTATTCAGTCCATGGTTTTATTTTGGGTTTACTGGTGTGGTCAGCCGAACACCTGCCCGGACGCTGGCGGCTGCGGTCTCAGGCCTGGCGCGAGCTGCTCTGGCGGATAGTTTTACTGGCGCCGCTGTTTACTACGGCATTTCAACTGCAGTCTGGATGGAAGCCACCGCTGGGTGTTGTTACTGCAGAACCGATAGTCATTGCCCAGTCGCCTGAATTTAGTGGCTCGGTAGCTGCACAGCAATCAACCCGGCGAGCCGACAATCGGTTAGACAGTGGCGAGCAGGTCGTTCGGCAACCAGATGTCGCATCAAACACTGCAAAATTAGAACGGGACGATCAGACCTCGTCACCACCCGCAAGTCAAATCATTCCGCAGAGTATGGATTCATCCGAAAGTGGTTTAAACAATGCTTCCAGTTTATGGCCTGTTGTCTGGCTACTGATTACAGTGGTGTTATTGATCAGGCTGCTGGGTCAGTTCGGTAAATTGAGGCAGCTGCGCCGCACCGCTGTTCCGGTGAACGATACCGGCCTGCAGCAGGCAGCTTGCACACTGGCGGCAGATGCGGGGCTGGAGCGGGCAGTTTTGATCAGCCATCCTGACGTTCAGGGGCCGGCAACATTCACCCGCCGAACCATTTGTCTGCCGGGATGGGCGGATGAGCTAAGCACTGCCCGCCAGCGCGCCATGCTGGCTCATGAACTCGGTCATATCAAGCGGGCGGATGTCGCCTGGCTGGGTTTTGGCGCTATGCTCCAGGCGTTGTTCTGGACTCAGCCGCTGCTGCCGCTGGCACGCCGGCGGCTGATGGTTTTGGCAGAACTGCAGGCCGACAGCCTGGCCCGTGAGCTCTTGAATGGCGATGGCCGGGAGCTGGCTGGCTGTCTAACCGAATGTGCCCGGCGCATGCGCGGCCAATTAATGCCCGGACTGGCTGCAGCAATGAGTCACCCGGCTAAACAGCCGGCCGGTCGGCTGACTGAGCGGGTGCAGCTATTGATTTCCTCTACACCATTGATGACCGAGGTCCCGATGTACAAAAAAACACTTCTGATATGTGCTGCACTGACACTTGCGCTGATATTACCTGCAGTTAATGTGCAGGCGGAAAAGCATTCCGGATATAGCAGCAGCTATGAGATCAACGATGATAGCGGCCACGTGTCCATGTCATTGTCATTAAGCGATGGTGATAACCGGATGCGGTTGCGGGCTGAGGGTGAAATCGAGTTTATGCCGGACGACAGTGGTATTGAAGCCATGAGTGAAGGATCGGAATTCACCCTGACCCAGCAGCAGGACGGGGTTCACCGCCGGCTGGAAGCCAGCGGCAGTGCCGATGGCAGCATTGACTATGAATACAGCGTTGATGATCAACAGCAGCCGTTTGACAGCTCCGCCCGTGCCTGGCTGGCACAGGCATTGTCGGTATTGCTGGTGGAGTCCGGTATCAATGCGGAAACCCGTATTGAGCATGTCCTGCAGGCGCATGGTCATGATGGTGTGATGAACACCATTCATGAGATCGACAGTTCACACTCGTTGAGCAAACATATCCAGGCATATTCCGGCAATGGGCGGCTCCAGGATGATCAGCTTGATGATGTCTTAGCGGAAGTCAATCGGATTCATTCCGATTACAGCCAGTCCAGAACGTTGTCGGCGCTCAGTGAAGACCAGCTGCATGTCAAGCATGGCGATGCACAGCATGCCAGTGCCAATCAGCAGCGTGCGCATAAAATTGTTATTGCATCTGAGGGTGTGCAATCAGACTATGAATTGCGCCACCTCCTGGAAAACCTAAGTGAGCATGTCGATGCCAGTGATACCAATGTCCATGGTGCGATTCTGCAGCGTGCCGCAGAGATGGATTCAGATTATGAATTGCGCGAAACACTCTCGGCATTGGCTGAAGATGCCGCAGTTGAGCCTCAGCTCGCGGAACATTGGCTGGATGCGGCTGAACAGCTGGACTCTGATTTTGAATTGCGTCAGGCACTGGAGCAGCTGGCCCATGCCGGACCCAGGGAAGAGGCAACCTGGGTTGCAATGCTGAAACTGGCAGGCAAATTTGATTCAGATTTTGAACGCGCTACATTCTTAGCTACTGCAGCAGAGATCATGCCGCGCAGCAGCAGCACTGAAGCCGCCTATAAGCAGGCCGTGGATGGAATCAACAGCAACTATGAGCGTGAGCGCGCTGCGCGCGCTCTGGGATAACTGTTATTTGGCAGAAGTCCGGCAGACTAATCGCCCCGGCGCTGAATAATCAGCAAAGAAACCACCATCAGAATAGCCAGAATCACTAATGCCAGGTTATCCAGGGCCGGCACTGCAGCGGGTGTTCCGGGCAATGGCGGTGGAGGCGGCGGCGGCGGTGGCCCCTGTACAAAGTCGATGGTCAGGACCGGCCGGCTGTCGACTAACTGGTTTTCACGGCTGGCTATTCGGCGTGCGTTTTCCGCATCGCCTTCATCACCCAGGATGATCCACCCGAAGTTCCCGCCGGGATTGTTAACCATATCCTGGACATCAGCAATCAGCTGGGGAGAACTGAAAGTGAATGTGCCGGTGCTGTTATTCAGGTTGGTGGTGGCTGACGCGGGGGAGAAATCCCCGCCGGCAGTATTCCAGAATTGAGCATCAAAAAAGGTATGCAGCCAGGTGGCATCATTGGGCGCCGCTGATGTACCACTACCACCGGCTCCCGGAGCTATCGAACTGCCTTCACCCCAATCACTAACCAGTCTGTGCACCGTGCCATCAAACGAGCCTGCATTTGGTGGAACCATATTAACAGTGATGTTGAGCTGAACATCGTTGATAACGCTGCCCGGATTGATCCCGGACAGATCAAAAGCAATCACTGCGCGCCTCAGTACCATGCCGGCATTTCCGCCGGTCAGGCCAAAAAACAGGTTTTCACCGGAACCATTGCTTAAATCACCGGCAGCGCGCTCATAGAGTGTGTTGTCGCGCGCAGGCGCAAAATCCAATGTGACCGGTTGCGCCGAAAGTATAGTGGATGACAGCCCGGCTGCCAGGAATAATGATTTCAATAGCTTATGTTGCATATCCTTCACAAAATCTTCGCAAATGTTGGGGTATGTTACTCGCTGTAAATTTGCTTGAGTACAGCCGTGATCGGCACGGTCAGGTGCAAAGTTAAGCAGCATTAAGCAAAATACACGCAGCAATGTCAACGGAATAGTAACAGGGGCGTTAGTATTCTGATGTTAATGCTGAATTAGACAGACCAGACCCAGCGATATGTCAGGTAAAAAATTATGAAAGGAATCTCTCGGCGTAATTTCCTAGCCACCAGTGGCGCTTTGAGTGCAGCAGCAGGCTTGACGGCTGCAGATACAGCAATAGCACAGAGCAGTACCCAGTTCCCCGACAGCCTGTTTCCATCCACCCCCGTAAATCGTGGTGATACCGGACAGCTGCCGCCGTTTGCAGTCAGGGTATTGAATAAAGCGGGCTTCGGCCCTGCACGTGGCGATCTGGTGGCATTCAATGCCCTCGGTGCAAACGATACTCAGCGGTTACAGGCATGGGTGGATGATCAGCTTAATCCCGGTGTGACCGATACTGAAGTTGATGCTCGCCTGGCAGGGCTTACTGCACCCGGCCAGGATTTCGATACCATCAATAAAACCGGTCCCCAGTTATGGGCAGAGCATGTGCGTTTTGAAGGAGATGATGAATTCTCCGTTCGCATCAGACCGACTGTGCAGATGGAGCGGCTGGTGTTACTGCGCGGCGCTTACAGCCAATGGCAGTTGCGTGAAATTCTGGCTGACTTCTGGCATAACCACTTCCACGTATTCAGTTTCCTAAACAGTGAAACCAGAGGCTATATGCCGGCATATGACCGGGATGTGCGTGAGCATATGTTCGGTAACTTTTTCGATATGCTGCTGGCCAATACCCGCAATGCGGCGATGTTGTTTTACCTGGATAATTACCGCAATTCCTGGCCGAATCCCAACGAAAACTACGCCCGTGAAGTACTGGAACTGCATACACTGGGCGCCATCGAAAATTACTATGGTGCAGTAGCACCGGTCACCGTGCCCGATAACAGTGAGGGACAGCGGGCAGGATATACCGAAATTGATGTGTTCCAGTTTGCCCGTGCATTAACAGGCTGGGGTGTGGCCGATGGCGATGACGGGGCAGCGGATACCGGCGAGTTTCTGTTCCGGTCTGACAGGCATTATGACTTTTCCGATGGCCCCATCCAGGTGATGGATATCAATATTGCCGCAGACGGCGGCGAAAATGACGTTATCCAGATTCTGCAATACCTGGCTGATCATTTCGGCACCGCCAGATTCATTGCCGGCAAACTGTGCCAGCGGTTGATCGGCGATGAAGTGCCACCGGCACTGGTGGACAATATCGCTACAGAATTTTATAACCGCCGCGCCGACAATGATCAGCTGCGTGAGGTTTATCGGGCTATTCTACTGTCGCCGGAGTTTCAGAACACCTGGGGTGAGAAAGCGCGCCGCCCGCTGGAAACCGTGATGCGCGCATGGCGGGCCGCTGATGTGGACTTCACTCCGGTTTCCAGCAATGGTACCAGTGGTTCTATTCTGGGACGCCTGGAGCAGGCCGGCCAACGGCCATGGGATCTTGAACCACCGACAGGTTTTCCGGATTTCAAGGATTTCTGGCAGGGTACCGGCACCTTGATCGGAACCTGGCGTACCGTGACCTATTTGCTTACCCGGAACGATATTTTGAATCTGGCATTGGAAACCAATGGTCTGCTGCCGAGTGCCGCTCAGCGTACGCCGATTAATATTGCCAGCAGCTGGTTCAACACTGCGCTGGGCTTTACCCCGGAAGCTGCAGTGGTAAACGAAGTAGAACAGTTCATCAGCAATATTGCCGGCGTTGGAGTGAATGAACCGTTGGACAACGCCAGTAATGTCGATACCTCAAACACCAGTAACGGCAGCCGTTATCAACGAATTATGCGGGCAACGGTAGGCTTAATTATCATGTTACCAGTTGGCCAGCGCCGCTAAGGAGAGCACCATGACAGTATTCAAGAAAAACAAACTGGATCGCCGCTCTTTCCTGCGCGCAGGCAGCCTGGCCGGTGCGGGGGTCGGTCTGGCCGGAATGACGCCTAAGTCCATCAAGGTGGCTTTTGGCGGCGATGGCGGTATCAACGAAAATGTAGTGGTCTATATTTTTATGCGTGGCGGACCTGACTGGTTAAGTTTTATTACGCCAATGAATGGTCACCCTGACCGTGGAAATTATGAATCACTGCGGGTCAACGGCACGGCGATTCCCAGTGCACAATTGCTGCCGCTGGATGATGGCTGGGGTATCCATCCGAATGCCGGCGCATTGCGTGATTTATATCAGGATGGTGATTTTACTGCTATTCATGCAGTCGGCCTGCCGGTGGCTAATCGTAGTCATTTTGAAGCTGAACGCTATGTTGAGCTGGGTACGCCGGGTAATCGCTTTACCAGCAGCGGGTGGCTGGCCAGACACATTCAATCTGCAATTAACCTTCCTGCCAGTATTCCGATACCGGCAATGTCTGCGGAAAGCAGCATCACATTTTCATTGCTGGGCGAACCTTCCGCATTGAGTCTGGGCAATCCGGGTGCATTCGACCTGGAAGGCGGCAGCACTAATTTTGAGGAAGAACTGGAGACAGCCCTGGCCGGTATTTACGGGTTGGGCGACAGCTCGACGGAAGTGGCCGGTTCTCAGGCACTCACAGCGCTGGAAATTGTTGAAGCTATCGATTTCAACGGATATGTCCCCGACAACGGCGCCATCTATCCGGACTCGGATCTGGGCGATGAGTTGCGCACTATCGCTCAATTGATTAAAGAAGGCACAGGTGTCCGCGTTGCACAGGCTGATCGTGGTGGCTGGGATACTCATACTAATCAGGGTGTATTGATTGAAGATGAGTATGGCGGCCGTGTACGTGATATTGCTGACTGTGTGGCTGCTTTCCTGCAGGATTTGGATGTGCCTGCGCCCAACAACGGCAACTGGAAAGACCGTACAGTGGTGATGTTGATGGGTGAGTTTGGCCGGCGTGCGTTTGATAATAACGACGCCGGAACCGACCATGGATATGCCGGTAATATTCTGGTGGCGGGCGGTGCATCTGTTAATGGCGGACAGCTGTATGGTACTTTCCCGGGCCTGGGTCCTGGAGAGTTGTTCCAGAATGCTGACGTGCTGGCAACTACCGATTACCGTAACGTGTTCAGTGAGGTGCTGATACGGCATCTTGCCAATAACGAGCTGGGTACCATATTGCCAGGGTTTGTTAATTACAATCCATTGGGCGTTATCAACGGTCCGGATTTACCACCAAACTTTGGCGAAGCCGAAATAATTTCCCGTAACGGTTTCGAATAGCACAGGTAGTGCTGCCCGATATTAATAACCCCGTGTACAGCATGGGGTTTGCACTGTTGTGTTTTCCGGGCAGTGTTTTTGTTTGTCTAAATTAAATCAATATTTAATCCAGTGTTCCCGGTATCTTTTTTTATGCGCGTTATATTTATATCTTGATTTAATTTATTTATAA
>JANQPN010000062.1 GCA_028289455.1 Wenzhouxiangellaceae bacterium | reverse complement strand
CCAGCAATTGTGGTGCAGGATCAATATCTGCCGCCCACTCGCGAACTGCCTGGGCATCGACCACATCATCATCCTCTCCCTGGATAATCAGCCAGTGACAACCGGGAATACAAACTTTCTCGAATTCCATCCGCTGCACCGGCGGCGCAATGGAAATCAATTGTCTCGGCTCCAGGGTCTGTGCGGCCCGGGTAGTGATCCAGGAACCGAAAGAAAACCCTGCCAGCCACAATTCATGATCCGGCAGGCACTGGCGCGCCCATTCGTTGACTGCCAGCAAATCCTGCAACTCGCCGTTGCCTTCGTCATATTCGCCCTGGCTTTCACCCACCCCGCGAAAATTAAACCGCACAGTGGCCAGACCCAGTTCACGCAGGGAGCGCTCCAGAATGGTGACCACCTTATTACGCATGGTGCCGCCATGCTGTGGGTGCGGATGACAGATAATCGCATAAGCCGGCTGCCTGATGGATGCTTCCGGTACATCGGCAATGCATTCCAACACGCCTGAAGCGCCATCCAGAGTGAACTCCGTGGTACTGTCCGGAAAGGCCTTCGGCTGATGCGGAATCTGGTCGGTCATGCTGTCTATAAATGCCACATTTAATTATGGGCTGATGATGATAACCTAGTAGCCCGTCGACATGATAATAATCATTTGTCAGATTCGATAAACCGAGTAACGCCGCCCAACCTGATATTCATGAATCATCTTGCTCATCTTCTTACCGCCGGCAGCAGTGAAACCGTTCGTTTGGGCGTGCTGATGGGTGATCACATCCGTGGAAAACAGATACTGAAGGAATACCCGGATCAGCTCGCCATGGGTATTCAGCTGCATCGGGTTGTCGACAGCTATACCGACCAGCATCCCGAACTGACTGCTGCACGCAACCTGTTTGATGCCCCTTTCCGGCGTTATGCAGGGATTATGCTGGATGTCTACTGGGACCACCTGCTGAGTCGTGACTGGGAAACCTATTGTCAGCAGCCGCTGGCGGAGTTTGCCGGTGCAGCCATGGATATGCTGAACCGGCATTTTGAAATGCTGCCGGCCGGATTACAACGCTTCACCCGTTATGCCCGGGTTACCGGAGTACTGGGCAGATATGGTGAAACCGATATGCTGGAGCAGGTGTTTGCCGGTATCAGTCAACGGATCCGTCATGACAATCCAATAGCCGACGCATTACCCCAGCTGCAGGCCAGGGCAGAACCACTGGCTACTGCGTTTGCAGGCTTTTTCCCGCAGCTAATGGGCTTTGCCCGCCAGTGGCGTAAAGAATTCCGGCAAGCTGAGTAACTATCACTGCAGGCTGATATCTACAATCACCGGATCATGATCTGAAAAACGGGCAATACCGGTACTGGTTGCCGGCACGGCAGCATGGGGTGCAGTATCTGAATTCACATGCCAGATAGCCGCATTGTCAACCTGCTGCATCAACGCCTGATTGGCAAAGGCATAATCCAGTGTGCCGATTTCACCAAAGAAACGGTAACTGTACTGCGGTGGTTCCACAAACTGCCCGGCAACATCGGTCCAGCCTTCGCGGATCAATACCCGAATGGGGTCTTCCATCCGGTAACTGTTCAGATCACCAATGATCAGTGCATTGGGCTCATTCCATTCCTGCTGCAGCCGCTTGATCCACTGAGACAACACCAGTGAGGAACGCTCACGCGCCTCACTCCAGCAGCCCTGGCCATCACGCTGGTTGCTGTTGCGCCCGTTTCCGTCAGGACAGCTGCCCTTGGACTTAAAATGATTGACCGACACCAGCAAACCGGTATCGCTGTCCAGCGCGGCGAACCGCTGAGCCAGCGGCGCACGGCTTAAATCATCAAAGGGGCGCTCGGAAATGCTGGCTGATGGTCCCCCGGGAGTGACACGGTCACTGCGATAAAGCAGACCGACAGCTATCACATCACCGCCGAGTCGTTCACCAGCCGGGCGAATATAGTCCCAGGTCTGATCTTCCGGCCGGCTTAATGCTGCACTCAACTGAGCTATTGCACTGGTCGCCGAATAACCATCGTTTTCCAGCTCCATCACCGCCAGAATATCCGGCGCAAGCGCATGCACAGCAGCTACAATCCGGTCCAGCTGAAGCTGATACTCCGCTTCAGTCTCTGCGCCCCGCTGGGTGGGGAAACCTCCACCCTGGCCATCCCCATTAAACAGATTTTCCAGATTCATCCCGACTACCCGAAGATGCTGATCGGCTTCGCGTTCGGGCACCGGTGGTACTTTTGCCGCATGACTTACCTGCGGCGCAAACTCTGCCAGCACTACCGGGCGCTGTTGGCGTAAATCAAAAACTCCGTTTACCGGTTCAAGGTGATCACCGGCTCGCAGCCGGCTGCGCAGACTTGAACCACTGCCGGACCAGTCGATAGTCACCGAACGCTGCCGATTACGCTCAGCAAGCTGATTGGCCGGCTCGCCCGGGGAAACCACCTGGGTTGGGATAAACAGACGTTCGCTGGCTATTCGAAGACGCTGGTCCCGCAACGGATACAAATCCATCGCCTGCCAACCCACCGGTATTGCCAGGCGCATGTTTTCCAGTGCTTCGATATTGTTCAGATGAGTAATCGATTGCTGTGGTAGTTCAGTAACCTCACGGCACTGCTCCCAAACAACATCGATTAATGCCGTTACAGTTTGCTGCTGTTGACTCGATTCCAGTTCAGCAACCTGACCACTGATACCAAGCACCGCACCCGGCTGGAGGTTATCAGTGCTTACCACCCATAAGGCTTCAGATGTGCTGTCGTCATCGTCGCTGTCGGGCAGGGCAGACTGCAGGAAAAACCCATCCGGCTCAACATGGGTAACCACGCCGTTGACCATTACCCATTCATTCAGCATGCCCGATTGAGCCTGGCTGCCCTGGATGCTGCTGATCGGGGTATAGGCCTGTTCGCACAGTTGCTGAACCACCGGTCTGTTGGATTGTGTTTCACATCCCGCCGCCAGCAGTAAAACACCTGCCCATAAAAAACGCCGCGATAACGCGGCGTTCGATAATCTCATTGCGGTACGGCTCACTGCTGAACCTGCTCTACCATCCATTCGACTGTGACGCGAACCTGATCATCGGTCAAGTCAGCACGGCCGCCTTTGGCCGGCATCAGATTAATACCGTTAACCGCGTTGGACACCAGCGTATCGACGCCCTGTGCCAGACGGCTGGTCCACTGTGAGGGCTCGTTCAAAACAGGCGATCCGGCTGCACCGGTGGCATGACAGGCTGCGCATACACCGTTGTAGATTTCCTGAGGGTCCATGCGGCCACCATAAGCTGCCGGCAATGCAGCGGTTTGTGCTGCAGCTGCAGCAGCTGCTTCGGCACGACCGGTTTCACCGGCATATACGCCGGCTGACGGCTGGATACGGGCCAGTTTTACCTCTTCGCGGATCGGATTTTCACTGGGCACCAGCTGACCATGCAGATACAGCGCATAAAAAATTATCACCACAGTAAAGACCATCAGTCCGACAATCAGCAGACTGAAACGCTTCATGAACACGCTGTCTTCGTGATCCATGCTCAAAACTCCTCAAAATATTATTGGCATACGGCCCTGATTCAGCCCGCTATTATAGCCACTGACGTGGCTGTACACCATGCCGGGCCGGTAGAAATAAAATTTCTACCGTAGCCCCAGGTTTCGGTTGTTCCAGCTGCACGGATAACCATGCCCTGATATTCATGTTTCCACTAACAGTGACGCATTCTTGCCGGACATGGGAATAGATACCGTATGACCATCGTCAAAGCTCCATAGCCAGTGAAATTGTTCTCCGGCACAACCCCTTGGAGCCTTTTTGATGACCCGTAATAACCCTGCCAGGCATTTGCCGCTACTAACCTTATTGCTGCTTGTACTGCTTGCCATTGGCGTTTCCAGCACATCGGTGCCGGCCCAGCAACGGCTGCTCACTGATGCACAGATAGCCGAGATTCAGGAACGCATAGAAGCTACCCGCGCCAGACTTGATCTGTCACCTGATCAACAGGCAATGCTTGAACCGATTTTACTGTCGGGTTTTGAGCAGCGGCTTGAAGTGTTGAGGTCCTTCGGCTTTTCCGCAGATGTAATACCTGATCTGAGCTTCCGGCAGAAACTGGCCCTGCGTAAAGAAATGAACAAACTCAGGAAAGTGACTGAGAACGACGTGGCAGCTGTGCTGGATGATACCCAGCTGGCCGAATTCAAAAAGATCCAGGAGGAGCTGCGCAATCAGTTCAAACAGCGCCTCCGTAACCGCAACTCATAAATCCGTCAGGATTGAATCATGGAACTTGGAACACAAGCCGGCAAATTTGCCTTTTTGATTTTTCTTGCTGTATTCGTATTACTGGAAGCCGTGTGGCTGGTATGGCGCAGAAATGAGGCCTATCCGTGGGCTGACACTGCAGCTTCTTTCGGGGTTGCTGTCATCAAACGATCCATCGATACGGCGACTGCCGGTCTGGCTGCCGGTGTCTTGTTCTGGGTTTATGATCACCGGATCGCGACTGTTGAACTTGACAGCCTGTGGATGCTGGCTCTGTTTTTTCTGACAGTGGAATTTCTGTATTACTGGCACCATCGCCTGGGGCATAAAATCCGCTGGTTGTGGGCTACCCACGGTGTGCATCATACTGCGCCTCAAATGAACCTGTCGGTAGCCGGCAGGCTCGGCTGGACCGGGCTGGTCTCGGGTACCGTCCTGTTCTTTGTTCCGCTGGCATATATCGGGTTCCACCCACTGGCCATTTTCCTGATGCTGGCGGTCAGCCTGTTCTATCAGATCTGGATACACACCGAACTGATCGGCCGGCTTGGCCCGCTGGAATGGGTCCTCAACACCCCTTCCAATCACCGTGTTCATCATGCCTCTAACCCTGAATATATCGACAAAAATTTCGGCGGGGTACTGATGATTTATGACGTGTTGTTCGGCACCTATACTCCAGAGCGCAAGGATATATCGATTGTCTACGGCATCACCAGGCCGGTGACCTCACGCAATCCGCTGGTGATCGGAATCTATGAATGGATCCGGATGGCCAAAGATGTCGTTAAAGCGCGTAATCCACTTGAAGCCTTCATGTATATGTTCGGTAAACCGGGGTGGAAATCCCGACATCAGCTGGAAAGTGATTTACCGGTTACCTGAACTTCTTAACAGGTTGCCTCCAGCCTGTTGCGCCGGCCATTGTGCCGGCGTTTTTTCATTCTCCAAACACATTAGCGGTTATCCGGGAAGGTTTTGCTGCAAGCCTTCGTCTAACAACCGAAACGTCATTAACCGATTGATACAGGAACTTTTCAATGAACAACATTCTTTCCACCTTCGCAGTCGGCCTGGTTGCCATGCTGGTGTTCGCAGCCAACATCACCACAGCTGAAGCCCGTCCGCCATACAAGAAGGTAACCGAACGCACCTTCGAGCGCTCTCACGATGCCAGCCGTAGCCGGGTCACTTTTGATACCCGCCGTGGGCCAGCCACTAAAACCACCGACCGTATAATCGACCAGGATGCCGGAACCGCCACACGCATACGCAGTTTTACCGGCCCCAAAGGCCAGACTGCTAACGGAACCCGTCACTATCAGCGCACTGAAAACGGATATACAGGTGAACTGATCTACACCGACGCCCAAGGCCGCACCGGCAGCCGTTCGGCATCTGCAACCGCCGAAGAAGGCGCGCTGACCCGAATCAGGGGTGCGAATTTCCGCAATGGTGAATCGGCCAGTTTGAGCGAGACCGTCAAACGGACCGATGACGGTTTCACCCGCAACCGGGAATTCTCAACCAGCACCGGTCGTGGAGGCGCTCTGAATGTGACAGGTGTTCGAACGGATAACGGTGGAACGATCGACAAGGTCATTACCAACGACGCAGGTGAGGTTGTAGGTACCAAATCAACCAGTGTCATAAATGATGATGATTCAGCGTCCCGGATCACGACCTTTACCGGGAAAGACGGTGAAACCAAGACCATAACCCGCAAGATCGATAAATAATTATCCGCAGCTCTGCAACTGTTGATGCAATTCTTGATTCTTTCCATGCATCAATGCAGACCCCGCCGCGACATAGCGGCGGGGATTTTTTCTACTCTGATGAAGGCTTGTGCCCAATCCGGCCACCCGGCATTAACACACAACCTGGTGGCGTCCGAAATGACATCCACCTATGCTGTAGAGCAACTGGAAATTCCATAATTTGGGAATATACATCCCTTCAGGAACGTCTGATTTTATGAGATCGCTGCGACAAGCAACCGATGATCAACTCATTGCTGCGACCCTGGCCAACGAGCATTCCGCGTTTGCCGAGCTGGTCCGCCGCTACGAGGGCATTGTGGCTGCCACTGTGATCGGAATGCTGGGTCCGGGAGATGACGCCGATGAGGTCGGCCAGGAAACCATGATTAAACTGTACCGCTCGCTAAGCCGGTTTAAAGGCGATGCTCAGCTGAAAACCTACATCACACGCATTGCCATTAACACGTCGCTGGACGCCCTGCGTCGGCGTAAACGAAACCTGCTGCGCTTTTTTACCACAGACAACGGCGATACCAGCTGGGAAAATCAGCTTCCGGACAGCAATGATCACATCAAGGATTACGAACACCGGCAACTGATCCAGCAGGCATTATCCCAATTAAAGCCCGACTTCAGGGCGGTGGCCGTTTTGCGGTTGATGCAAGGCCACAGTACCGAGGAGGTTGCCACGATTCTGGGCATTGCCCAGGGCACCGTATTATCGCGACTATCGCGCGCCAAACAGCAGTTAGCTACTATTTTGAAACCGGAAATGAACTATGCATGAGAATCGCACGCAATACTTGATTGAACGCTATCTGGACGCTGTGCTGACTCCCGAGGAACACTCGGAATTTGATGACCTGCGGGCCAGCCATCCGGCACTTGAACAACAGATCAGTGACGGCAAAGCACTTCGGAATCTGCTCCAGAGTGCTAAACCTGACAGCTTTAATCCGTTCTTCCAGTCCCGCGTGATGCGTCGCATCAACCAGGAACATGAAAGTACCGGTGCACTGTTCAGCCAGCAGCTTGCCGACGCTATCTCACAGCTGTTCCCGCGGGTCGCAGCGTTATCACTGGCGATGGCTGGGCTGTTGATGATCAGCAACTTTATCGCAGCCACCAATGAAACACCGCTGATCGACGCGTTGCTCGGACTGCCCACGGACAGCCCGGAAGTGATGATGGTGTACGGAGAATAACCATGCCACAGCGTAGCAAAAATGTGCTCAAGCCTTTGTCCATTTTGCTGGTCACACTGCTGATCGGTGTGCTGCTTGGTGCCGCACTGACCGGCAACCTGGTCCGTAACCGGTTGGAGAACTTCCGGGCTTTCACCAGCGGCGATGGTTTCGTTACCCAGCTGACCGGCATAATCGAGCCTACTTCGGATCAGCAACTAGAGGCAATTACGCCGATATTGGAATCATCTGGTCATGAAATAAAAGAAATTGTCAGGCTGTCCCGGTTCCAGATTTATTCCGTTATCCAGGATATGGAAACCGAGCTGACGCCTCACCTGTCTGAAGCTCAAATACAGGTGTTGCAGGAACGCCGGCGCCGGGTCCGCGAACGCTACCGCCTGATTCAGAACTAGACTGCCCATCCGATTCCTGCTGTGCGCCGGACCCTTCGGCGCTGCCTGCCAATAATCCTTTTTTGAATAATGCACTCATCAGGGAATGAGCATGGCTGCAGCGACGTCTAAGTACCGAAACATATACTTAGATGGAGCACATAATGACATTTTTAATCATCAGACCGGCAACGGTTTGTTTATTACTGAGCAGCTTGTTTGCCGGTGGTGCAAGCGCCGAAGTGTACATATTCCCGGCGGAAGACCAATCCATTGAACTGCAACGTATGGACCGTATGGAGTGTTATGCCTGGGCGTCGGAACAGTCAGGATTCGATCCCAGTATCGCCGCACTGAATAGATACGCAGATTCACCAGGATCGAAAATTCCCAAAGCCGATCCGGGCAAAAGCCGCCCGGCGCTGCGCTCAGCAGGCAGGGGAGCTTTGGGTGGTGTGGTCGTGGGCGCACTGGTTGACGGTGTCAGTGTCGGCGAAGGTGCTGCCTATGGTGCCGGAATCGGTGCTGTCAGTGGCGGCCTGCGCAATCGCCGGCAAACCAGACAAGCCGATTCGCACATCGCCGAGCAACAAGCCCAAGCCATCGCTGCCTATACGGCCGTGCAGCAGAATTACGGCAGAGCATTCAAGACCTGCCTGGAAGGCAAGGGTTACACCATCAGTGATTACTGAAACCCGCTTTCCCGGCTGATCCCCATTCAATAAACCAGAAACAACTAACAGGATTATCAAAATGATCAAGGAAATAATTATTGCGACTATGCTCACCATTGCCGGTGTTACCGCCATCCCTGCGATGGCTCAAGAAGTAGACCGGCAGGAACAAATTGCCATTAAACTGGCCGATGCCAGAGAACGCCTCGAGCTGACTGAAGAACAGGTCCCGCAAGTCGAATCCATCCTGACTGCCAGCGGCGAGCAGCGCCGGGCCGTGCTGGAGGAATTCGGCGTCGGCAACGATGGCTCAAAGCTGAGTTTTCGTCAGAAACGACAGCTGCGCAAAGCTATGCAGAATGTACAGAAGCAAACCCGCAATTCCTTGTCGGAAGTACTGACAGACGGCCAGATGGACGAATTCGAAGAGATGCAGGATGAACTGCGGGCAGAGTTGCGTAAAAAACTGGAGCAGCGCAGAAACTGAGTCGCCACCCAAAAGCTGCTTCAGGCTCTGGGAGCTTTGACACTTTATTCCACCAATTTGAGCGCCGGCCCTCGGGCCGGCAGAAGACAACCCTGATGTATGCTGATTCCGGACATATGCCTGCCAAGGTGGCAGAATAGGCCAAGCTTGCCTACAATACGCCATTCAATGCGCCCGTAGCTCAGCTGGATAGAGTACTGCCCTCCGAAGGCAGGGGTCAGAGGTTCGAATCCTCTCGGGCGCGCCA
>JANQPN010000061.1 GCA_028289455.1 Wenzhouxiangellaceae bacterium | reverse complement strand
CCCGGTTCTTTATCACATGCCGTTATGCATTTGCCTGCTTTCAGCTGCCGGCTATGCGGTGTTATCGGGGTTTGCAGTCAGCAGTGCCAGAGCACTGGCAATGTTGCTGATAGGTGGTCTGGCAATTGTGGGGCGCCGGCGGTTTCCTGCTTCACGCATTATGCTGACTGCTTTATCCGGTGTATTGCTACTGAATCCGTTAATTGTGCTGGGAGCCGGTTTCTGGTTGTCATTCACAGCAGTCTTCTGGCTGTGGTGGTGTTTGCAGGGGCGCTTGAGCGGCGGCGTCTGGTTGCGGCAGCTGATTCGTATCCAAGTGGTTTTAATGCTGGGGATGCTGCCGTTGCAGCTGGGCTGGTTTCAGCAGCTGAGTCTGGTTTCGTTACCGGCTAACCTGATTGCTATCCCTTTGGTCAGTTTGTTGATTTTACCGGTATTACTGTTCTCAGTATTGCTGCATCTGGTTTATTTACCTGGTGGGGATTCGATGCTGCAGTTGGCGGGAGTGCTGGTGCAGTATTTGTTGCATGCTCTGCACTGGCTGAGCAAGCACAGCTTCAGCGCAATTGAGCTTACACCCAATGAATATTGGTGGAGTTACTTAATGGCGGTATTCGGCTGTTTATGGTTTTTTGCTCCACGAGGGGTGCCATACCGAGTGGCCGGGCTTTTGCTGATATTACCGTTGCTGTTTCCGGCTGATAATCCGCCCGGCAATGATCACTGGGCGGTATATCTGTTTGATGTCGGTCAGGGGCAGGCGATGGCTGTGCGCACTGCAGGACACGTGTTGGTTTATGACACTGGACCAGGGGATGGAGCAGGCCGGGACAGAATACGTTCATCTATGCTGCCGATCATCCGACACTGGGGTGGAAAGGTAGATAAAGTTCTGATCAGTCATGGGGATCTGGATCATGCCGGAGGCTTCCAGACAGTCAAAAACGAATGGCGGGATGCACAGGTAATCAGCAGTAAGCATAGCTTGGGTACAGGCTGTCATGATCAGCAATCCTGGCAGTGGGATGGGGTAAAATTCCAGATACTGCACCCGAGCGCATTTTTGCCATATCTGGGTAATGACAGCTCCTGTGTACTGCTGGTGGAGTCGAGACATGGGAGTATGCTGATTCCCGGCGATATCAGTACTTCGGTTGAACGGCGGCTGGTGAATTCAGATCAGAATTTACGCGCGGACTTATTGATAGCAGCACATCACGGCAGTAAATCTTCCTCATCAGATCAATGGCTGCGCGCTGTTGCTCCCCGGATGGCACTGGTTAGTGCCGGTCGCTGGAACAGGTTTGATATGCCGCATGCGGAGGTGCTGCAAAGGTACAGCCAATATGAAATTGATTTGTATAACACGGCTGATTGCGGTGCTTTGAGTGTCAGTACGACAGAGTCTGGAGGCTTAAAGATTACCGCCGCGCGCCTGTCGGAAACACACTGGTGGCTGGATAAAGATTACTGCCGGGTTCAGCCTGCAGTTATGAAATGAATGCCAGGATAATGTTTGGCATGTTAAATTACGCGTTTTGAGAAGGAATACTGCGTGGCTGAATTGATTCGTGCAGGCGGCTGGCTG
>JANQPN010000049.1 GCA_028289455.1 Wenzhouxiangellaceae bacterium | reverse complement strand
GGTGATGATGCAGCGCCATCCTGAGCTGGTTCGCACTGCCACATTGGAAGGGGTTGCCCCTACCGACGCCAAAACACCGTTCAGTTTCGCTGCCGATGCACAGGCAGCACTGGATTCATGGTTTGCAGCCTGTGCCGCAGAACCGGCTTGTGCCGAAGCGTTTTCTGACCCATCACAGGATCTGGCCAAAATCATGGCTGAACTGGAGCAGGAACCAAAACTAATCACTGTAGCCAACCCCCAGACGCAGTCTAATGCTGAAATCAGATTAACCCCCAACGCATTTGCACAGACCCTGAGGTACATGTTGTACACACCACCGCAGGCGTTAAATATCCCTGCATTTTTAAACGCTGCCGCCAATGGAAACTGGCAACCGCTGGGTCAAAGTGCTTTTAACATCGGTTATTTTTTACTGGGCCAGTTGCCAATGGGCCTTTATCTTTCTGTCAGCTGTACTGAAGACGTCGCGCAAATCCCTGCAGATACAGCAGGCGATCAGAGCGGTTTTCTGGGTGATCTCCGGGTACGCCAGGAGCTGGGCGCATGCAGCAAATGGACCAAAGGCAATCTGCCGGATAATTTTTATACACCTGAGCCATCCGATATTCCGGTATTGCTGCTCAGCGGTGAGCGTGATCCGGTTACTCCACAACGATGGGCCAACCACGTACAGCGCTTTTTGACCAATAGCCTGAATCTGGAAGTACCTGAAAGCGCGCATTCCGACATGGGTCTGAAAAATACAGAATGTATTAGACAGATGCAGTCAGAATTGCTGGCTACTGCATCATTGGAGAATATCAAACACGCAAGCTGCCTGGCCGGCATTTCCCGGCCCGGCTTTGTGCTGGAAATTCCCAGTGACACGCGAATTGCCATGAGCCGGGAGCAGTTGAAACGCTTCAGCGGCACCTACAGCATGCAGAATGGCGGATTTCAGCTGGTTCTTGAACTGGCTGAGGATGGCCTGATGGCAATCGCCGACGGCAATAGCATGCAGTTAACCCCAATCGGCCCGATGCGCTTGAAAGTTGCCGGCGCGCCGGCCGGGGACCACTTTGACTTCATTGAAGAAAATGGAGAAATTGTCGGAATTGACGTTGTGCGTAGCGGCGCCTCTCAACTGCAGCTGCAGAAACAGTCATCTGCAGACTGACTGCTAATAATCTGAACTGGGTGTCTAGCCCAGTTCAAAAGTGGTTACGCCGAAAATCTGATGATCCGGTAATACCGGTTTTTCACCAAAAATCATCCTGGCACAACCAAACACTTCATGCATATTATGTTGATTGGCCAGCCTGATGGCTTCAGGGTTGTTTTCCGGTGTATCCAGAAATATCGGCTCACCGGGAACCTTAGCAGACAATGATCTCAACAAAGCATCTGCAATGACTGCCTCATTGGCAAATAACGGGCCTATTTTGTATCCATTACGGCAAGGACGCATTACCGCATAGCCTGCCAGCTTCCCTTGTTGCATTACGCCAACCGAGTGACCTCCGGGCCTGTCAATCCAGCGTTTTAAAAACCCTGATCGCGGTGCCGGAAAATGCTGCCGGTCATAGGCATCAACCTGATCAAAAGGAACGCTGCCAAGTTCTATCACCCCTTCCGGCTGGGGTGCGGCCTGACCGATTGATTCATACCGCAGATCCCTGCAGACTAATTCAAAACCACCTTTGGCGTAATAATGCTGCATATCAAAAACACCATCCATTCCGATGACACCGGGCGTATTCAACCGGGACAGCAACCGCTGTTTACGCTCATGCCAAAGCTGATTGCCCAAACCCTGCCCGCGCATATCACTGCGGATGATAAAAAAGCCCATAAACCCGTAAAGCCCGTCGTAGCTGACAATCGAACCTCCCCCGATCAACTCACCATTCAGTTCAGCGGCAATAAAACCATCCGGATCGGTAGCCCAGAAAACATCAGCATCATCCAGCCCCGGGTTCCAGCCCTCATCGGCAGCCCAATCGACCAGCGTATCCAGTTCAGGTCTTTGCATCTGGCGAATTATCACTTTCCCAATTCCATCCTGAAAAAATTCTGACGCCAGATAATACCTGATTCATCAGCAACTATCTCAAAGATAGATCTGTCACCGCATTATCTGTTTATGAAGATCAATTGATTCGGATAATTCGCCAGACAGGCTGTTGGATACGACTGAAGCATCGCCAGTTTCCATTTGACCAAATTCAATACGTTATAGTGACCAGCAACGCCTATATTGAGTACACGCCATGCCAAACCACCGCTCCACACAACGATTAATCAGCTTTATGGCTGCAGTAATATTGCTGCTGATCGCAGGCACTTCTTCAGCACAGAAAACCACAGATAAAAGCCGCGAACCTGCCCCTGAACCGGAACAGTCCGTTACCAGCCATCAGGTGCGGATAGCCGGGCAGACCATTAATTATCAGGCTACCGCCGGTTGGCTTATTCAAAAAAAGAATAATAAGCCGGTAGCCAGGTTTGGTTACACAGCCTACACGCGAGAAGGCGTTGAGAACCCGGCGGAACGGCCGATCATGTTTGCCTTCAACGGCGGCCCGGGATCTTCATCAATCTGGTTGCATATGGGTATTTTGGGGCCCGAGCGGGTCGTAATTACCGATGAAGGCTTCACACCACCTCCAGGAAACCGGGTGGATAATGCATTCAGTATTATTGATGTTGCCGACCTGGTCATGGTCGACCCGGTGGGTACAGGTTTCAGTAAGCCACTGGGCAAAGCCAAAGGAGACCA
The DNA here is from genome assembly GCA_028289455.1 of Wenzhouxiangellaceae bacterium. Lineage (GTDB taxonomy): Bacteria > Pseudomonadota > Gammaproteobacteria > Xanthomonadales > Wenzhouxiangellaceae > JAJFKX01. Next base: position 109,339 of record JANQPN010000049.1, on the reverse strand, counting down.
ATTCTGGGGTGTGGATCAGGATATCCGCTCGGTCGGTGATTTCATCAAGCAGTACATCACTGAAAGCGGCCGCTGGTTATCACCTAAATTTATTCTGGGTGAAAGTTATGGTGGCATCCGCGGCGCCGGCCTTGCCCAATATCTGCAATCCACTCAGGGAATGCATTTAAACGGGCTGATTCTGGTTTCGCCGTTTTTCAGCGCCATTTCCGGCTTTGATGGTGCGGATATCGATCTGCCGCACGTTCTGTATTTGCCGACATTTGCCGCCACTGCCTGGTACCACGATCAACTGACTGATAAACCGGACGACCTGCAGGCCTTTCTGAGTGAAGTTGAACAGTTCGCACGCAGCGACTATGCCGCCGCACTGATGCAGGGCTTTACCATTCCGGCAGAGCGTAAACAGGCCATTGCCAATCAACTGGCGGCGTATACCGGCACCAGTGCAGATTACTGGGAGAAAGCCGATCTGCGGGTCAGCCACCAGCAGTTTGTTCAGGAACTGCTGCGCGATCAGCGGCAGATCGCCGGGCGCATTGATTCACGTTTTATCGGCCCGGCTGTGAATCCGCTGAGTGAAAGCATGGATTACGATCCATTCTTTCCATCGGTCGGCCCGGCATTTACCGCAGCCTTCAAGGATTACCTGTACAGTGAGCTGGAATTTCGGCCGGACGCGGAATATCAGGTCAGTGCCTTCGGTATAGACTGGGACTGGGCACATACACCTCCCGGAGACATCGGAGAGCTGCCTTTTCCCAATCTGCTGCCGGATTTGAGTATGGCGCTGACCACCAACCCCAACCTGCAACTGCTGATTCAGCACGGCTATTACGATCTGGCTACCCCTTTTGGCGCAATGCACTACGATATCGATCATTTGGATATTCCCGCTGCCGCACGCGAACGGGTTGAGATTGCGTATTATGAATCCGGGCACATGATGTATCTGCACGAACCTTCGATGCGTCAATACCGCGATGACCTGGTGGCATTTATCAGAAAAAGCTTAGCGAACTAGCATTTCGATATGAATACGGTCTAACACTGTATCCAGACTTTCATTCCAACCAGGGCGTTGAAAGCCAGCGCCCTGGTTGTTGTAAATAACCTGCGCTATTAATATAGCTCTATTTCATGCCTGTTAAGTTAACCACTGACCAGATATCAGACCACCTGCTGCGCTTATCTCCGGCACTCAAAAGTTTGGGAGAAACAACTATCTTATCCCCCAAGGATTTATAAGCATCAAACAAAGTGGCGTTGACAGCGCCTATAACACGATCTGCTTCAATAACAACAACTGCCACTACAGCGTCACAACTGCTGCAGGCAAGAAACTCAGCCTGATTAGACCCATGCTGATATACCACATAAGACTGACCGAAAATTATAGTGACAGTACCTTCCGGGTCGGATAAATATTCGATGCTTCGCGCGCAGCAAAAATCACAATCACACTTTCTGGGCTGATAGGTATTGAGCTCTCCGGTCAGTGTGATCTGTAATCTGGTTTGCCCGCACTGGCATTGTCCCGAGATGATATTCATAAGATCAGCAGCCGTGGAATGACAGGCAAAATCTTACCACCGACAAGCCGCTGCCGGTTAACGCCATCAGCTATATCTGCATGCCCTGCAGCGATATGACTACAACGTATTGACAACCTGCCTGAGCGGATTGCTATTGAGAACCGGGCGGTATTGGCCTATGCTCGCCTGCTTAGATTATTTAAAAGCCCGGGATTTACCAACATTATGAATGCAGACCAGATCAATCAATTCCTTCTTTTTATCGATAGTTTGCTGGGCTCTGCGGCCTACTTCCCATTCCTGTTACTGGGTACCGGTCTGTTTTTTACTTTGTACCTGAAATTCCCGCAAATCCGCTATTTCAACCATGCCTGGAAGGTGGTCAGCGGTAAATTTTCCAAGAAAGATGCAGAAGGCGATACCAGCCATTTCGGCGCACTGACAACGGCTCTGTCCGGTACCGTCGGCACCGGCAACATTGGCGGTGTTGCACTGGCTGTTCATCTGGGTGGACCGGCAGCAATTTTCTGGATGTGGGCCACCGCCTTTCTGGGTATGGCCACCAAGTTTGTGGAAGTGACCTTATCGCACAAATACCGAATCAAAACCGAAGACGGCACCATTGCCGGCGGCCCGATGTTTGTGATGGAAAAGGCTCTGAATATGAAGTGGCTGGCGGTGATCTTTGCAGTCGGGATGATCGTCTCAGCATTCGGCGCCGGCAACATGCCGCAGATCAACTCGATTGCATCAGGCATGCGTGAAACTTTCAATATCCCACCAATCTGGACCGGCGCAGTGCTGTCGGTACTGCTGTTCCTGGTGGTCGTCGGCGGTATCAAGCGAATTGCCAAGGTAACTGAAGCCATTGTGCCGACCATGGCAGCGTTGTACATCATCGGTGCGTTCGCGGTTATTTTCACCAACCTGGGCAATATCGTTCCTTCTTTCATGTCCATTCTTCAGGACATTTTCTCCGGTTCGGCAGCTACCGGCGGCTTTATCGGCGCCAGCTTTGCTTTTGCCTTCAACCGCGGCGTTAACCGTGGCCTGTTCTCCAACGAAGCCGGTCAGGGTTCTGCACCTATCGCACACGCTGCCGCGCGTGGTGACAATCCGGTTTCAGAAGGCGTGGTATCCATTCTCGAACCGTTTATCGATACCATCATCATTTGTACCATCACCGCACTGGTGCTGCTCTCTTCCGGTGTATGGAGCGAAAAGTTCGAGAACGATTTCCAACGCACCGACATGCAATATGTTGTCGGTGAAATTTCCGATCAGGATGAAGCCGGCCTGTCGGCGCTATATGGTCACCTGGTTGCCGGTGATCGCATGGAGAGTTTCAGCGGTGTGATCAATGTGCAGAACGGTGTTGCGACTACCGGCGGTTATACCCTGATCAACGCGCGCTCGGTCGCTGAAGAAGTTAACTACCGTTTCCAGAACCAGCCGTATAGCGGTCAACTCACCATTACTGACGGAAAACTCGCCGGCAATGACACCCAGGATCAGATTGTTGTTACGGGTCGCTCGCTGCTGCACTCAGTGCCGCTGACAACCGTAGCGTTCACCTATTCTCCATTTGGCGAATACGGAAAATACATCGTTTCCATCGGGCTGCTGCTGTTTGCCTTCTCCACTGCGATTGCCTGGTCTTACTACGGCAACCGCGCCACCCTATACCTGTTTGGTCAAAGAGGTGTTCTGCCCTATCGGATTTTCTATATCGCCGGTTTCTTTATCGCCTCATTTGCTGATACCACCATCATTTGGACGCTATCGGCCATCACCATCGTATTGACCACCATCCCCAACCTGTTTTCGATGATTCTACTCAGGCGGGATATGCGAAGTACCGTGGAAGGCTATTGGGATGAATTCCGCAAGAACCCTGTCGATTAAAATTTCGCTCAACCGCTGTCTATCTGTCAGGCAGCGGTTGAGTCAGTAGTTGTTCAGATACCGGAGCGCCGGTTTCGGCGCTTCATCAGCAAGCCGTCACATCCCCTGCCACCTTCAATGAAATATCTGCAAATTCATTGAACCATCCCTGCAAAAATGACCACTCACTGAGTAAATAACCGGCCAACAGGCAGTTTTACATACTGCCTCAGTAAATCTCAAGTGAGTGATTATGGGTGACACTAACTTAACCATCGTTCCAATCAAAGACATGCGCCATGCCGGGCAGTTGCTGGACTACGCCCGAATCGAGAAAAGGCATCAGTCCAAAGCCCGCTTTTCCGGTCTGCTGATCTCATTGCGGTTGTTAAGTGATGACTGGCTGGCATTCCTGCAGCAGCTTAATCAGGCCTTCAAGCAGCAGTATGGAATTAAACACAGTATGAAAGCCCTGCCGGGTATGCATGACTGGGCAGATCAGCTGCGCAAAAACAAACAGCGCCACATCATCATGCTGCGAATTCCCAGGCTCACCAGTACAGAAGTGCTGGCAAAGCTGGTTGAATGGGCCGAAACCGAACGGCGAAACTCTTCGCTGCAGATGATTATCGCTGTGCATGAAAAGCTGTTCAGAAACCCGAAAATTCAACAGGCGGTTCTGCGCGCCGGTCAAAATGTTAATGTCTATACACACGACGGTCAGCACCATCGCTTTGAGGCTCAGTTCCAACCGAAAACATGGCGGCCAACTGCCACCATGCTGGCCGGTCTTATGCTGGCAGTGGTTTCAGGGTTATGGCTTATTGTCTAGAAAACACCGGCATTTCAATTAAATTAAAGCTGTACTCCAGGACAAAATACACAAACAACAGGCCCAGTATGCTGTAAATCAGGTAGTGAATTCGCTGTTTCTGGACCACGATCATAACCAGCAGCAACCCCACTGCCACACCCCGGATAAGATGCTGTTCCCAGTGAACAGCATCCTGAAACAGTAATAAATCAGAGATTGATTTATTGATTTCAACCGCTATTCCAAGAAAATAGACAATCTGATTGCGGCGCCAGTAATACTCAGCAAAATTCATTTCATCTGCATTATCTTTATGCGGCACCAGCAATTCGGAAATCAGGTAATACAGCAACGGGGCCAGTGAAAAGAACAGGAACATAAAGAAATTCCAGCTTTCAATCTGCCGCTCATCAAACAATGCCCACCAGAACTGCATCTGTAGCAGAAATACCAGCGTAATCGCCATCAGGTGCAAGGGATATACACTGACTTTTTTGCGGTGCTCAACAATATAACCGATACCGGCGATCAACTTGCTGAGTCCGAGTGACAAAATGATTGATACCAGAACAATAATGAAATTGAATTTGTCCAGCTGAGACGGTGGTGAAACCGCCTGCTCCAAAACCGCACTGGCGTTTTCCATGCTAAACATCTTGCCCGGACCTCCCTATAGGTTTTACCACCTAACAATACCTAACCGGTCTCACTACCGTAAAGCTTTCTTTATTTTCAATATCTGATTCGCTGTCCGGTACTACTCGTCTTTCTCTGCTGATTCCACCACCGAGCCATCCGGGCCAATCAGCGAGAACCCGGTTATGGTTCCTTGTTCATCACGGTTGAAGCGCACGTTAGGAACTGCATTGGAAGACCGCGCATTTGAAGGGATAACCAGCTTATACAGGTCATCTTCAATTACCTGCATATCCAGCCTGGCTCCCATGCCTTCTCTGGTGTACTTCAACATACCGCCATCCAGACTGATGGAACGGACACCATATACACCCACATATTCAGCCAGAGATGCCTCATCAACAGGTGGTGAATCAGCTGTTTCATGTTGATCATTCAGGCGCATGAGCGCCTGGTTTAACTCCTGTGCGATCGTAGTATCTTCGGTATGCTCCAATAAGGTTTCCAGTGCCAGTTGATGCGCCGAATCCAGCGCTTCATTGGAAGCAACAGCCTGATCGGGCTGTACGCCACCGTCACGCCAGTTGGTATGGGTTCTGGCATTCACCACACGGCCGATGGGCACGATGGCCAGCAGTCCGGCCTCCAATGGAAACAACCCTGCGCTGTGTGCACCCCGATACCCCTGATCTCCACTGGCTTCTCCAACCAGGGTCGCGCGTTCGAAGGTTTGCAGCGTATAGGCCAGATTGCGGGCCGCTGAGCCGGTAAATGGATCAATCAACACATACAGCGGGACATTATCCAGCCGTTTTCCGGGCAGATCGGCTTCAGTGTAGAACTCCTCTGATACATCAACTGCATGATAATCCCGCTTGTACAGATAGGTACGGCCTTCAGGGAAGAAGTAGCTCATCAGATAAGGAATAAAACCACCTACCCCGCCCGGGTTTCCGCGCACATCGAGTATCACTGCATCTGTATGGGCCAGAAAAGCCATGGCGGCATCTACTGTGGGCTTTGCCAGATTCAGATCAGGAATTCGATCCAGTCTCAGATATCCGACATTGCCCTCAAGAATTTCCAATCTGGTAAAGAAGAAATTCTGTCTGCTGTCACCTGCCAGGCTGCCGATATCCGGCTGGGCGTCATCATTCTGCAGCCATTCACGCATCACATCACGGCTGTTGGGACCATCCATCTGATCCAGCTCCTCCGCCATTGCCTGGAATGTCTCCGGGTTATACAAAATGCCGAAATGCACATCCTGTGATGCCTCACGCAAGTCCTGTGTCAGCTGTGTTGCAAGCTGCTGTGGATCGGTTAACGCCTGATACGCCTGCCTGGCATTTTGCGACCGGATAGTGTCAATAATTTCCTGTGCTTCATCCTGCAGCACATAAAAGTCCTGAATGCGTTTAAGCAACCGCTGGATAATTATGTCTTTCTGTTCTCCGCTCAGCCCGGCAGCCTGATCCTGCTGGCTATGTGCAAGCGATGTCATTCCAAGGATTGCAATCAAAAGAGCGGCAAAAATAACCTGTGTTTTCATCATGATGAATTCAGTCGTGTTGAATTGGGTCAAACAATAAGCGACCAGTCAGGTCATAATCCTGAAGAAAAGGTTTTTTTTAGGTGATTAATGTATATTGAGCCTCAAATGGAACAATCTGCCAGTACAGCCCACACCAGCAAGACCTTACATACTCAGCCCTTCTGGATTGGGGATAAATATATTGAGCCCGGGCTGAATCAGATCACTTGTGAAGGCAAAGCTACGCAAATTGAGCACCAGAGCATGCGTGTACTTGAGTATCTGGCGTCAAACTCAGGCCAGGCCGTTTCACGTGAGGAAATTCTTGAGATCGTGTGGGCAGGCACATCGCCTAATGATGAAGGACTGACACAAGCTATAAGCAAGTTGCGTACGGTACTGGGTGATAACGCAAAAGAAGCCAAATATATTCAGACGATTCGGAAAATTGGTTATCGCCTTATAGCGCCGGTATCTTATTCTTCCACACCCTCTGAAGAGGCGATTGTCTGGGACCTGGCCAAAGGCTCAAACCGTATCCCGACGAAATCTATTCGCATCCGTATCAATGCAGGCTGGGTGTTAGCAGCCGCCATGGTGTTTCTCACCTTATTTGTTATCGCGCTGTTTTAGCGGCTGAATAACAAGATCGTGCCTTTCTGTTTTCTTGAATAATCCTGACCCTGGCCGGTTAATACACCGACTGGCCCGGTAAACAGAAAATCAATTCCAGAACCCCGTAACTACTCTTTGCAGGCACAGAGGCGTGCACCTGTCCTCTACCTGATGAAAAAATCCAGGCAAATCTATTCAATGTGACACAGGCGAAACAATCAGATACCAGATTGTAAAACTCAAAGTGCTGATTTTGCTAACGTTTTAATAGCATTAATAAGCCATAGAACAAATGGCGGATCAGAAAAACCCGCAACCAACATCATGCAAAACAGAACCAGGGGAAAAGACAATGAGTAATACTAATAATGTAACCAGTTCCACAGACACTGTTGTTAACAGCAAATGTAGGCATATCAGATATTTTGTCCTGAATTTGGTGCTTTCAGTACTCGGATATTCTATTGCTGTTCAAGCCATTGCCGGCAATGCACAAAACAGCGCCCTGCCCGATGCCACTATGGCGGCCTACCATACTGACCAATATGTCTGGAACAAGATGGTCGAAGCTTTTCAGATTAAAACCCAAAACCCAATGAACCTGGACTGGGAATTGTGGGCAACTACTGATTATGCCTACAGTGATTCCTGCAATGCGGTTGAATGGCCAACAGAAGACTTGCCGCCGAATGCTTTAAATTCTCCCAAGCTGGTGACCATTCTGGATGCCAGCAACAATACGCCGGAAAATTTCGTTACCACCCAATTCGCCATTCTGACGCTTAATTTCGCCAATCCCTATTACGAGGAGCTGCGAACCAACAAACCGATGTTCGACTATATCCAGGAAAACGAGCTATACAACCAGGATGCGGTCTATGCGATGGCCAAAGCGGGCAAAATCAACTTTCCTCAGGATTCCATGATGATTAAGGCGCAGTGGATTCCCATGGACACAGTTGAACCGGCACAGGCTGACCTTTATTACACCAAGGTCATCGATGGATATGACGCGGTAGCCGGTATTGACGAGCATACCGGTCTAGACGGTGCGGACAGCGGTGAAAAACTGATGGGACTGGTTGGGTTCCACCTGGTTACGCATGAACTGCCCAACTGGGTCTGGTCAACATTTGAATTTACCGGCAACCCCGGGCTGTGTGATCACATCGGCTGCAAGGACAAATTCGGCGCCATTCCCGCCTATGTGCCGTCAAACGATGATGTGAATCAGGGTTATCCTCAGATTAAAACCTCACCAGAGCTGCTGGCCCTGTTTGCTCAGTTCGGGATACCCGATAAATTCAAAAATTACCGCCTGAAAGGCAGCCAGACTGAATACACCACCAACACCGGCGTACCGACCCGCTTGGGCAACTCCATTCTGGAAGCGAATCTGGTCAGAACATCATCCTGTATCAGCTGCCATGCCCGTGCCACGCTGAACAATAATTCAGATGGGCGTGAAAACCTGGATATGTTTACCACAGAGCAAAGTCTGGTGAACTTTACACCGGACACCAGTAAAAGCACGTTAGGGTTCCACCCGATTACTTTTGTCGGCTCACCCATACCGGGCGATTACCTGGGCGCTGATTCAGATGGTAATGTGAATGAAGATTCGATCTTCTTCCCAACGGATTTTATGTGGCAGCTGGCGCAGGACCCCACGCCTTGTGATTCTTCAGCCACAGTCCAGGCTGAAATTTGAATGTCAGTATTATTGATAGCAATATCACAATAATTTCCAGATTCAACGCCGATTCTGAAGATTGATGGCATCAAAAGAGGAGTGCACAAAAGTGCACTCCTGGGGTGACTCATAACCCTTTATATAACCTTGTAACTGCTCTAAAAAGGGTGAACATTTATGTCATTACAATCAACTATATATTCTGTAGATATACTCTCACGTGTCTCGACATCAATAACAGTCAAGCCCACTGCAAGAGTAATAAAAGGTGTCTCAACATCACAGAAGCCTGTAATTATGTCGGGGTGCACAGGTGGCTGTAAATCCCCATTACCAAACGCAATACTCCATATATATCTCAAATTTTCTTGAGAGCTTGCGCCCATCACCCAAGCTGAACAAATAAAAAAACCGGAAGCACCTGTTTGCTCACATCCACCGTCACCAAAACTAAGTTGACTTGCATTGCCAGTTGCAGGCACGCTCAAGGTAATTAACAAGCCAGCAGCAAGTAATAATGTGCGCATATAAAATCTCATAACTTTTCTCCTTACGTATACTTAATGAAGTGGTTTCGTTAAGGTTGAGCATGTTCTCTTCTGCAGATTTGCTCTTCCTCAATCAGTTACGCGTGCGTTGGGAGAAACATGGTCCACACATGTCAATTCTGTCGAACTGCGCAGACCGGATTATTCAACTGATTAACTGACTCTTCTGTGTCTTTTTGCCTTGTTTTCCTCTATGGTGTTGCTAATACAGTCAGGAATCAGGCATCCATGTACAAGCAGATTTTTATCATCGTATTGAGCATTCTCGGGTTGTTTGCCTGTTCCGGACTGGGCGCTGACGAGGCCGATGAAACAACTCCACCCACAAGCATCGCTGAACTTGAAGCGGCGGTTGCCGAAGCGCTTGAGAAGCACAATGTCCCTGCAGCCGGTATCGCTCTGGTCGATGAAAACGGCCCAGTCTGGACCACAGCGTTTGGCAAGGCGAACCTGGCCACGGGCACTGATGCAGATACCAGCTCGATGTTTCGTATTGGCTCCACCTCAAAAATGTTCGTTGCGCTGTCAGTACTTAAGCTGGTTGAACAGGGCCGGATATCGCTGGATGACAAAATCGCAGACCTTATTCCCGAGATTGAATTCGAGAATAAGTGGGAAAGCACCGATCCGGTTCGGGTTGCGCACCTTCTGGAACACACTACCGGCTGGGATGACATTCATCTAAAGGAATACGCACATAACGACCCGGCACCGGTGAGCCTGAAAGACGGGCTCGATTTTCATCCTGAATCTCGGACTTCCCGCTGGAAGCCCGGGTCGCGGATGTCGTACTGCAATTCGGGCCCACCCGTTGCTGCATACATCGTCGAGAAAATCACCGGTCAGGATTTTGAAGACTATGTTCAACAGAATTTCTTTGCGCCAATGAGCATGCAGACCATGACCTACCGGTATAACGCTGATGTCCAGGAGAAAGGCGTTACGCTCTACACCAATGGAGACAATCCGGAAGAGTACTGGCACATCATTATGCGTCCGTCCGGATCCATTAATGCGTCCACCGATGATATGCAAAAAATGGTCAGTTTTTTTGTTAACCGGGGCGTGGTTAATGGCGTTCCATTGATATCCCGGGCCTCACTGGAGCGGATGGAGCGCGTTGAGACAACATCGGCTGCAGCAGCAGGACAAGCAGCCGGCTACGGACTGAATAACTACACATCAACATATAAAAACTGGGTTTACCGGGCGCATAACGGTGGCGTAAATGGCGGATTGACGGACTTTGCCTATTTGCCTGAGGCTGGACGCGGCTATGTGCTGATGATTAACTCAGGCAACGGTGCGGCTTTGGTAGAAGTCTCCAAGCTTATCCGTGGCTTCCAGACACACGACCTAGAAGCTCCAACCATTGCAGGTGGCGGCGAAATTACTGCCGAACACCATGCACTGGCGGGCTATTACACGCCGGCCAACCCTCGTCAGCAAGTGAGCTATTTTCTTGACCGAATCTTTAGTATTCAGAAAGTCTGGTTCGAGCAAAACAAGTTAATGCTTAAAGGGTTACTGGGTGGTGAAACTGCCGTCTATCTTGCTGACTCCGCAACATTGTATCGATCGGAAGAAACCGGTATAACAGCCCTGTCCAGTGTTGATGATCCACTGATTGGGCCGGTCATACATGCGGGTACGCTGGTGCTGAAACCGGTGCCGCAATGGCTGGTTTTCGGACAACTGGGTGTGGCTGTACTTTGGGTGGTATCGATTGTTCTATCGATCCTGTTTCTGTTGATCTGGGGAGTACGCCGTTTACGCGGAAAAATCCCTTCGGGCCCGGCGATTCAGATCCGTGTCTGGCCACTGCTGGCAAGTCTGTCCGTGGTACTGTTCACCTGGATGTTCATGCGGGGCATGTCGAATCCATTCATTAACCTGGGCGCCCCAACATTCATCTCAATCACCGTGATGGTTGCCACACTGGCATTTGCAGCATTTGCAGTCATGTCGGTATACAAAGTGGTTATTTATAGAAATGCTGAAATTAACCACGGGACGTATTGGTTCTCAGCCATCTCATCGGTACTGCATTTGATTGTGATGTTGTACCTGCTGTATTTTGGCATCATTGGATTAATGACCTGGGCATAATATGCAACACATTTGCTTAAAACTGAATTATGCTTGTCCTGTGCCTGCGCCCAACACATACCATTAGACACCCAGGTGGATATATTTCACGAAATCGAGGAGCGACTTCGTAAATACTCAAATATACAATATGACCGGGCAGATTCATCAATAACTGTTTTCCCTTCCAGCGAAAATGGCTTTGAAGTTTGGCTCACTCATGCTGATAAAGAATACACCGTGTTTTTAGAAGGATGGCACCAACACTTCGATACGGCTGAAGAAGCACTGGAATGTTTTGTTTTTGGTCTATCTGATCAGTGCCGTATTAAAATCAAATCAAAAGGATCATTTCCATATCATTGGTGTATCCAATCACTCCATAACGGGCATTGGATTGATGGTGGATATACTGCCTCACTGTTTTTTCCGTTCTGGAAGAAAACGAATATTTCCTACAGGCAAAATAAGCATATATCAAAAAACACATAACAAGGCATAAAAAGCCAGATCAGCCGTAATAGCAGGCTTATAGCTTCGCTTTATATACTTTAACTTTTTGCCTGCTGGATAACATACCCACCCAATACAACCGGAACCAGCGACACCATGCCAAATACATGATTACCACTCATGAATACAAGCACTGCTGAAACCAGTAGTGCAATTGTTGCAATCACAGCACCCAGCAATCGCGTTATGGGCAGCAGCAATAAAGCCCCGCCCGCTACCTGGACTACCCCAAACAAGGTAATCATAGTAATACTTAGCCCGACCCCTCTCAGAAATTCCATCTCCTGAGGGACCTGGAACAGCTTGGCGCCACCGGCAAGCAGGCTCAGTACTGCGAGGATTATGATGATAATGATATTTAATATTTTCATTTCGACTTTTATTGACTCAGTTTTTTCTAATTCCCGGGCGGCCAGCCTGCCACAGGCAGTGTTTTCAGTTGATCCACGAGATACGTATAAAACCCCTGCACATTAATGCTGGTGGCAACCTGAACGGGGTAACCGTTCGGATCGAGTTTTATGGTGCCCTGTTTAAGTGGGTCTATTTCGGTGTTGATCGACATCAACTTAGTTTCAATGCTGAACAGGTCCGGCCGATCCACATAGGCGGTTGTAACCGAATCCCAGAAACTGAAGCCAGCCTCAAATGCCACAGTAGCATACATTTGTGAAGCCAGATCCAGCATCGGATAGCTGCTGCTTTCAGACAGAAAATACTGCCGGATAATTTCCGGTGTGAGCAATACGCTGTTGGTGACGTTAAGCGGGAACATATAGAACGGGACACCAGACTTCAGAACGGTATCTACGGCATATGGATCCCAGTAGGCGTTCCACTCCGCATTGGGGTTCGCGCCGGGCGCAATACCTGTATCAATATTGCCAACCGGCAACACATTCGGATCATCGCTGTACACCCCGCCCATCCAGATAATGGACTCAATGATGTCGGCTGGGTTTTCCAGGCCGGCAACAATCTCTGCCATATCAGTCAATGGACTTAACACCACAAAGGTCACTTTAAAGTCGCTGTCAGCCGCTTTGGCGGCATTCAGCTTATCAACACAATATGGTGGCGCAACCGGCGGCGGCACCACCACATCCGCCTGATAATCATTGATCATGGGAAACAGATTCACCATCATCGAGTACTGCCGGTAGGTCCACGGAAACGGATTCCAGCCGCGGGCATTGGAAATAAACACCAGGTCCACTTCCTGCCCGATCATCTTCAGCATTTTCTGGGTGACCTGGTAGGTGGGATAGGCAATGCAGTCTGCATTCAGGATATCGATATAAAACATGGATACATCATCCATGCTGGCCAGCAGCATCACCGATATCAATTCATCAATGGCGCCATCCTGCATTACTGCAACGTGTTTTGTTGTCATTATCATGCCCTCTTTGTCTACTCTATTTTATGTATCGCAAAAAATTTGGTGTTAAACCAGATGCGTAGATCAGAATTTTGTCAGAACCTGAAGCTGAACACCAATAGACAATCTACGAATGCTATAGTACTATTTAGAAAACCACTAATAAAAGGGATTTGTATGCGCTACCTGTTACTTGTTTTACTGGCACTGGCTCCTTACCCGGCGTTTTCAGATATTCTTGATAATCCGGTGATAACCATCTCTCCGCCAAACCCGCAGTCACAAGAACCCATAGCCGTTATTCTGCCTATACGCGGCTGCTTTATTACAGGCCCATGGACAGTCAGTGAGCAAACAGTAACATCCGATAACAACACCATCAGCATACAATCAGATTTAACGGCAGGCCCCTGCCTTGCAGCCGGTGATCCCGAAGTTTGGTGGGAAGCATTGCCATTGGACTTGGATGCGCTAAGCTCAGGCGATTATCAAATCGACTATACCCTTAGTGTGTTTGGTAATGTCATTCACCAGGACATCTTTCCCTTTACTGTTACCCCTGCCGGAACCATAGGTGGGCCTGCTGAAGGTGTTCCAGCCATCAACCTGCTGGGATTATTTATTCTGGCACTTGCTCTGGTGATATTGGCAAAACCCTGGAACAGAAGACTCGCCAGCGCTTAATTGCTGTAAAGCTGCCGGCTTTGTGTGATCTGATCTGAAATACTGAATCAGCTGTTTTCCCGGGTGGTTTTTCAACCACCTGATCGATACTGTTAGGTAGAATCGGGCGAATGACGTCTATTTGTGACATCAAGACCCTGTTCTGCAAAATCTTAAAACTGCTGTCAGTTGTAATCTGAAAATAATCGCTTCTATACTGTCTAAAGCGGCTAAGCAGGGCTAATACAACAATTGCAACGCGTTAATCGTGTGTTTGTCAGCCAAACACTCTTGGCGTTACCTGTCGGGCTGCAGACGCTATACATTTTTTAGGATCAGGGATCAAAATGGGGATACTTACTCGCAGCATCACGACAGCAGCGCTCAGCGCAGCTGTTCTTTTATTATCGAATGCCCATGCGCAAGGTTGCTCGAATACCACTAAGGCAATTATCAACTGTGTGGTTGCCGGTGTGGTCGCGGAATTTGCCAGCGTTCCGGGGAGCCAGTCCTGCACGGGCGCTGATTTATGTGCAAAAATTCGCAATGCCGATTCTGCCCAGTTGGCCAAATGGGCCAGTGACGGGACAGCCTGCGGCACCGTCGCCAGCACGCCCCGGGGCGTGGATGATGCAGTGCTGATGGCCTTCGGCTGTGCGGTGGATTCGAGTAGTGCTAATGGTGTCGATCTGGCTACACCGGGGCTGCTTTTTCGCGCCGCCTGTGAGGCCCACAGCTTTGGCCAAACGGCCATTCAAACGATGCTCGGCGAAAGCGCCTGTTACATTGCCGAAACAACCGACCGCGCTATTCGGGGTAATCTTTCCCGCAATGTTTACAAAGGCTATCCGAACCACTTCGGCATCCCCATTCAGGAGCATCAGGCCTGTATCAACAATGCCGGCAACCTTGGCGGTCTGGTCACAATCAACCGAAACGGTAAGTGCGGTTCCCGCAACTATGAACCAACGCATTTTCTGGTGCCCGTTCAAAACGATGCCGCTGACACACCTATCGTCAAACAAAACGAGGTCAGCGTAATCAGAAATACCGGCACCTGCGGACAAGTGGACGCTGCAGGAATCGATGACTGGCGTCTGGAAGCTGACCTTTGCGCCTCACTGTCAGAGCTCCATCCGGTACGCGGTGCATTGGATTCAGCCCGTTATCAACGCTGCAACTGGGTGGCTACAGAGGTCGACTACCGTTGGCTGGAAGAATCGAAACTCGCCGACGGGACCTTGTCTATCGTTGGTCAGCCGGGCGTGGATGTGAAAGGCCAGTGCGTGTCTTCCATCACCTCACCCCGACACATCAGTTACCGGGCACCGCTGCCCGGTGGCGGTTCACAGATTGTCCATCAACCGCTTATCATCGGATCTGAAACAGGTTGGTCGGCAGAACTGGCACAGCGGGGACTGGAGCTTTACAAACGTGGAGAGCGCTATGCCAAATTACGTACCCAGGCACAATTAGACCAGCAGCGTGGATTCAGTGGCCGCATCTACAGCAA
The DNA here is from genome assembly GCA_028289455.1 of Wenzhouxiangellaceae bacterium. GTDB lineage: Bacteria > Pseudomonadota > Gammaproteobacteria > Xanthomonadales > Wenzhouxiangellaceae > JAJFKX01. Next base: position 93,922 of record JANQPN010000049.1, on the reverse strand, counting down.
CCGGCGCCGGGCCGACTACACCATCATTTCCAGCCTCAACAAGTACTACATAAATACTATCCGTATCGGTGGCGAGCTCAGCTATCCCGGGCAGCCATTGACCTACGCCGAAACCGGGCCGATTTCGCTGAATCGCAAAAATTGGATCCAATTCGACAACTCATCACATGGAGTGGATATTCCATTCGAACCGTATGTCGGTAAAGCCAAAAAGGTTGAGGTTTTGAATGCCGTTATCTGGGAAGCAGCAGCGAGGCCTGCGCCGCCCTGCTATGTGACGATTGAGACCAATCAGCTCTATTACACCGAAGAGTACGACCTGTCCGTTGACGGCAAACTGGGCCGTTATGTCTACCGCAACGGCAGCCCGAACAACGAATCACCTGCAGGGCCGGTGATTTTGAGCCTGGTGCAAATGGCCACACGCGAGGATAACCGTTATGTCTACGAAGCCGACAAACCGCTGGGCCCTGGCGTCCGTTGTGGCGGCTGAGTGTATTACACTAAATGTTAAAGCCCAGCCAAATACCTGGCTTTATAAAGTGTGTTGATTATTACAGACTAGTGCCCTCTTGTCGGCTCTAGTTTAATTCCAGGATAAACTCCTAAAATCAAACTTAATGCATATGTCAGGTTTTTGTCAGAACCCCTACTTCATCGCCAACACATCTACTAGGAATGCTACATTGCCAATCTGATGGATCACTAGATTAAGGGATTTGTATGCGTTACCTCTTACTGGCTTTATTGGTACTGACTCCTTATACGGCAATTTCAGGCGTTCTTGATGAACCTGTTATTACCATCTCTCCGCCAAACCCTCAATCTAGTGATCCCATCACCATTAATCTGCCTTTACGCGGCTGCTTTGTAACTGGTCCTTGGCATATAGCCGAGGTTACAACCACATCCGACAATAACACTATCAGTATTCTGGTTGACCAATCTGCAAACATTTGCCTGGCCGCTGGTGATCCCGAAGTATGGTGGGAAGGGCTGCTGGAAATGGACACGCTGAGCAGCGGTGATTATCAAATCGATTATACGCTTTCTGTGTGGGGAGGAGTCATTCTCCAAGAAACATTTTCATTTACTGTAACACCTGCAGGAACCATAGGTGGCCCAGCTGAAGGTGTGCCTGCTATGAATGTTATAGGATTATTGTTCTTGGCTATTGCCCTGATATTATTTGCCAAGCCCTGGCATAGAAGACTTGCAAGCGCATAAAGCGCTATCTTAAAACTGTATATCCTGCTTCCCTTCCCACACTGCCGTGGGAAGGAAGCAAAGTCTTTATTTCTTCAAAATATTAATGCGAGCCAGACCCAACCAGCCTAATATCAGCGCCAGCGCCAGCATTGCACTGATCCCCAGCACCGGAACCGGCCGGGTCAATAACGCGCGTGACTGCAGAAACGGTAGAAATGATACGGTACCGATGGAATCTTCAATCACATTGACGCCATCGGCTACTGCATCGCCAGTACCACCAGGGTTGAGAGGGTGTACAGGGCCAGAAGCACTGCCCCAGTAGTTACCCCGCGCATCCACTGCAGCGTCATCGTCACCCGTATCCAGGTTGAGGCCGGCCAGTGTATTGCCGATGATATTGGAGTTGCTGACCCGGATGCTACTGGCGCTGGTAACATCGTCAAATTCAATGCCAAAGTTGTTCCCGCTCACCTGAATAAAGGTCAAATCGACATCGCCAAGCAGCCTTGTGTCGTTATCATCAGTGCTGGCTGAGTCGACCTCGAAGCCACTTTCAGCATTATTCTGAGAAGTGACCATAAATGCACTCAGGGATATGCTGGCATCCAGCTCCACCCCATCGCCACCGTTATTTTGAGTTCGAATATTACGAACGCTAACAACAGTGCCGTCTTCGATATCCAGGCCATCCTGATTATTGCCGATTGCGGTAATATTTCTGGCAGTTACCGTGCCATTAAATGCATTAGCAACCACACCGTCACTGCCGTTGTTCTGATTGGCAGTAATATCCAGAAGGATAAGGTTGATTATCCGTCCATCGTTGCTGGTATCGCTGATGATTTCGATACCGCTTTGGCCATTGCTGTTGGCCTCAACACCGACAATTGAAATCGTAATTTCCTGATTGTCGGAAGTCGGATCGACCAGGATATTGATACCGCTGGCAGCATTGGCATTTGTCACTACATCAGCCACCATGATGTCACCGCCATTGGTCAGATTGATATTAATACCTTCCCCGTTGGTGCTGCCGGCAACAATGTCATTGAGTATTACATCAGCGGTCGTCAACACATCAATCCCATCACCGGCAGGCGATTCAAAGTTGATGCCGAGAATGTCCAGATCGCCGGTGAATACCCCACCACTCATCAATGCGTCATCGAGCCCGCCTATCACTGTTACCGTACCAACGGCAGGACCGCCACCTGCGTTCAATGCCTGAAATGCCAGGTTGCCCAGAACATTGCCCAGGTCACTGTTGAGCAGACCGATGTTGACCGACTCATTGTAGGTCCCCGGAAAAATGCGAACGTCAGCCGGTGCGGTGGCAGCGTTCACACCATCCTGGATGGTTGAAAAACATGGCGTATTGCCATTACAGTTGCCACCATTGTCCACAAAGACTGTATCTGCCCACCCAGACGCAGCAAAGCACAATGTAATAAAAAAGCCCGTTATTGGAATAATGGGATAAGACAATAGCCCACTGCGGTATTGCATGGTGTTCTCCTCATACGAATAAAATCAGCCTAAACTGGACAGACATAAGCCTGCCCAAACCGAGCACTTTTACAGTGCTCCAGGCATTCCTAAATACTTAAGAAGTTCCCACGCCATAGCCGCAGAACAGCGGCTATTCCCAAACACGCTGCCGACACTGCCAGGATGGTGGGTCTTTGTGCCCAAACCTTGCTGGAGTGACGGCTGCTGCCTGATGTGCATAAATGGTACGCACCACGAAAGCTGGATGCAATAGCTATGCTGACGCCATTGCTGCTTTTTTTATGATTATTATCCTGTTGTAACAAAATGGCTGATTTGAAGTATCAACCGGCTAATTCGTCTGGGCAAAGTAACCCGTAATTAACCGCCCGCTGATGGTAAAACTGCCGGGCCTGATCAGCTGGTCAGATCTTCGGCAGAGCCCATACTCTATTGCTTCTTTTACCATTTATGTACACCCAGGCCCACGCTATGCAAATGATCCCGCAGGCCACTCCCATCCACCACTCAGAATGAAAATCTTCCAGCGTGTACGTGTAATCCGGTCCTTTAACAACCTTACTGCCAGCTTCAAACAACCAGGCCACAAGATTGTTCAGTGCATGGCAGACAATCGGTACAATCAGCGACTGGGTCCGCAGATACAGCACACACATGGCTACACCGAAGGCAAAAGCGCCAATAGGATCGGAATGAACCACACCGAACAGGATAGATGAAGTCAATATGGCCGGATTCATACCCCACTTGGCTGTCCAGCGATGCAGCAGCACACCGCGAAATGCAAATTCCTCCAGTACTGGCGCCAGCACTACCAATGAAATAAAGCTCAGTATGTTGGGAACAATGGGATAGCTACCCTGTGACCAGTAAATGATTGACGGCAGCTCTATGAACCAGTATTTCACAAACTCCGGCAATACAAACGACAGCGGATAAAAAAGTGCAAAAGCGGTGGCTATAGAAAAAATGTAGATAAATGCTGTCAACTTTATAGCTGGTAGATATTCTTGCTTACTGACAGGTGAAAGCATTAATCGCGGATCTATTTTATGCAGTGCAAACAGGCTAAATAGCAAAGCCGCAAACAGCGTTTCACTATAGTAAAAGTAAGCAATATCGAACCAGTATGGTTCAGCCCCAAATTCAATCAGACGATAAATATAACTGAGCCCCGGCAAGTAAAAGAACGGGATCAGCCAGATGACAACGACATACCTGCCTTTTATCGGAAATTCTCTATCCATGTGAATTGAATGATTAAAACTACCAGTCAGGTTATTCCTGGATTCAGCCCTTTCACTGCCAGGTCAGCCTGGGGATATTACCCTCTTTATCTGAACATTTCACGGCCTCGTATCAGATATGCCCCACTCAGCCATGCCATCAATGCTGCTGCGTTTTGGGTGATTCCTCTATAGCACCCTTTTTGTAACAAATCTTCATGTTCCCGTATATAAAGCTACAAATTTATTGAGATGCGGCAGCCCCATCACCACAGCTGACAGGAACTACTATGGAAAAGAAAACTGGTTTTAACAGAGGTGCACTGGCCGATCTGTTAATCATTATGATTGCTCTGGTAGTGATCAAGCAGAGCGTACTGCCCTATAGCCAGTTATATGCCGGTCCGGTTTCCACCTTATCAGCGATGCTTCTGGGCACCTGGCTGCTCCGCTGCCGTGGGTTGAGCTGGCATGCATTGGGGTTTCGACGACCGGAAAATATTCTAAAGACCATTGGACTGACAGCACTGACTTTCGCGGCCATTGTTGCAGCCGCCAGCTTAAGCCAATGGCTGATCAACCATGAACCCATTCAAACCAGTGGCCGTTTCAGCCATGTGGAAGGCAATCTCGGTGCCTATATCGGCATGCTTGTATTGGTTTGGACACACGGCTCCTTTTTTGAAGAGCTGCTGTTTCGCGCGTTTATTATCAACCGGGCCGGTGCGGTACTTGGCGGTGGCTTGGCTGCTGATATTGGCGCAGTGGTTTTTTCTGCCGTGTTTTTTGGCTACCGTCATTATTACTATCAAGGCCTCAACGGTGCCTTACAGACCGGCATTATTGGTCTGGCGCTGGGGCTTTTATATATCTGGTTCGGGCGGAATAATATTCTTCCACTGATTTTCAGCCACGGCATTGTTAATACCATTGGGCAGACCAGAAGGTTTCTGGGTGGTGGGGATTAGTACTCAGGCTGAAACAAGCAGCCTACTTAATACTTTAGTTGATCAATTAATGCCCCACCGGCCTCTACGCTGAGAATCCCTACACTCTGTCGAGGTTTTTTCCTACACCACCAGTTCCCTCGTAGGTTTAGCATGGACAGTGCTTTTCCTATGCATGTTTTGGCAACAACCAGAATCACCATGCCAGCTCATGCACAGCAACCAGCGCTTTTCAACTCAAATAATAATACGGAGAAGAGTCATGCAATTATCCAGAGCAATTACCGGCATTTTATCCCTTTGCGCAGTAACCACCGCCTATGCGGTGCCACCAGAGTTTGCTGCTGAAGCACAAATCATTAAAGAACAACATGACGCTGATATGATTCAGCGCATCAATGCTTTTATACGCAACTCTCCCAGTGCAGGTGCATCTGTAGCACCAGGTTTCAGTGTTGCACCCGGTCCTGCACCGGCTGCCCCGGCACCAACAGAAGATGGTGTAGGTGATGTGGAGTCTTTTGGTAAAAATGTCATTTTCCTGGGCGTTAAACAAACCGAAAATGTCAGCCTGCAGGCAGACTGCAGTGCTGTTGATCCGGCCGACCCGGGCGCCTGTGTTGAGCTGCCTGTTGATCTTTCACAAAACACCAACGTTGATGAAGCAGAAGTCGCCAGGTTTGTACTGCCTAAAAGATCAACCAAATCACTGATCTGCTTTACCGTTACCATGTTTTCCAGCTGGAACTGGATCAATACCACCGGTGGATCTGAATTCGCATCCATGACGGTTAACCCGACTTTCCAGATTGAAAATGATGTTCTTATCGGCCTGACCGATCCCAATACTGGCCTGCCTTTTAACGGGCAGTTGTTTGTTAATGGAGCAGCAGGTCTGAGTACGTACTTTCAATTCCGGAACCTGGAAGCCGGCGATTTTGAATTCAACGCTCCCAGGCTTGGCCGGGATTGTACCGGCGGGTTGATCAGCCAGCGTGTTTTGAGAGATGTCTATGGCTTAACCGACAGACAGGCCAAAGATTTCTTCAAGAAAGAAGAAACCAGAATAATCTTTGGCGTTCGCGGGAATGTATCCAGCGTGGATTCAGCTAATTACTCATACGGCATCCGCTTGTATGGTGATAAGTAATCGCTAAGTTGAGTTAGCTGACAGCCGGGCTAAGCACTGCTTAGCCCGGTTTTTTATGAAAACTATGATGAATGCTTTTAGGAATTAACTCTCAGTCAACTCAATTTCCGGGCATTCTTCAGCTTGCCTTTGTATATTGCCATGACCTAATTGGCCAAATGCCCGTAGCGGTTCCTCTTTTGGATCATTAACATTACTGACCGCACGGCTCCATTGGATATAAGCATTGTCTTCATCAATGGATACCACTATCCACGATTGTGACTCAACCCAGCCCGAGCCTTTTATGGACTTCGTGAGAATGGTGCTGCCAGAATCCTGCTCGACCTGATAATCCGTATAGATTCTCTGGTAGTTTTGATCACCAAACTTCAGGAAAAAGTCGGGCACTTCGGTGCAGGCAAATACCAGTATGTCGTATTCCCCTTCCGTGGGAACATCCAGTAACTGCTGCGTGGATTTATAATCAATCTTGCCCGACCATAAGCCATATTCCAGTATTGCCTGCTTGTCCTCTTCGATCTGTACCGTCTCGACTTCTGATGCCTGAAGCGCTTCCTGCTCTTCTTTTACTGATGAAGTGGATGAGCAAGCAGTTACGAGTAATAGCAATACTATGGTGAGATAACTTTTCATAACGGATTAACTTTCTTTCCCTATCTATTCGGCTCAAGCGATACGTCCACCCACACCATACGATGGTCGGACGAGGCCGTACGCGTTTCGATGAGTGCATGCAGCGGATCATCAGGCGCAGGCCAGAACATACCGCAACCATTTACGCCAAGCCCGGCTTTTGAAGGCACAGCATAATCAACCCGTATGCCCCAGGATGCAGTATGCTCAGCTGAAAAAGCACTCTCCGGCCGGTTGAGCCTACCTGCTTCTGATGTGGGTATGCAGCTCGAGTTCACCAGTGAATGATTCAGTAAATTATTGATGGCACTGCTGATCGAATCGCCTTCATTGGGTGATGAATTAAGATCGCCCAGAATGACGAACCGGGAGCCGCTGCTTAGCCCGTCTTTGGCGCCATCATCACTGTAGATGTACTGCTCATCAGCGAGATAGTCGCTGATCAAACGGATTTCGTCATGATTGCGTTTGCCGTTTCGGTCTTCGGGGCCATCAAAGCTCGGTGGTGTGGGATGTGCCGCAATGATATGAACCACGCCGGCATCCGTCTCAACCGGAATGTCCCAGTGTGATTTGGAAGACAACCTGACATGTTCCCATTCTTCGGAGGAAAACCATGGCGTACCGTCTTCATTGATGGGTTGCAGGGCCCCAGGCATGTCCTTCCATAGAAACGTTTGCAGGCTTCTGACCTGATCGACTTTGATGGGGTAACGCGACAGCAGCGCCATTGCATAGTGGCCCGGATACATGCCAAAGCCATAGGCATCACCACCCAGGCCGGTTTTTTCACCATTGTTGTCCAGATCATAGGGGCTGGCCAATCCGGTGTTGGAAGGCGCGATGTAGTAGTACGGGTATTCAATGGCTTTTTGATCGTTCTGAGATACCGCTAAATAGTTTCTGATGAATAGCTCAATGCCCTGCTTCGGGTCCGGGATGTAGTCGAACTCATTCAGCAGCAGGATATCCGGCCGGGTTCTTTGGATGATTTCAGCAATGTTCTTGATTTGCTGGTGTTCCCCGCCTGCAAGCAATTCCTTAACCACTTTAGCTTCTGAAGGGTCATTGGCTACCTGGTCTCGGGGTATGTAGTTGGTTGCTTCGATGCTGACGTTAAACGTGGCGACACGCAGAGGTTGCTCGGATGCCAGGCAAAGTGAGCCGCTGAGCATCAAAACAGCCAAAAGCGATAAATGGTTCAATTGGGACAAAGTTTTCATGGAGTCAAGGAAGCCTGTAAGTTTACGCAATATTCAAGGATGCTTGAGCTGAGCTGTTTATGATACTGAATCATGCCTTTCCAAGATCAGTCTTATCATTAACAAGTTTAATCAGAGCATCGTTTTAGATACCACGCTTCAGATTGAGATTCTACAGATTGGTTAATATGGTTAACCCCGTACGCTTCCCAGCCCAAAGAGCCAAGCGAATTGAGCATTTTCGGACCACTTATTGAATCTATCTTGAGAAACTCATTCAGATTCGATTGAATAGATCCTGCCAATCGTTCCCCATTCTCCCAAAAACCATAACTTTCAGGTCCGTGCCATAAGACCTGCGAGTGAATTCCTTTTGCTGTGTGATCCTCAATTTGAGTTGTGATCGACATGGTCAACAAAGCATATTCCCATGTTTGGCATAGTGTTTCTGTATTGCTCTGATTACAGGAAGCCAAGAGAGCAAAAACAGGAATCAAAAGCGCACGAGAGAAAAAAGCCATATAACACCGTGTTTTGTAATGTTTTGGAGCCCAAAGAGAGATGTTGATGTATCGACTAAACAGAACTAAATTATGCCTGCCCATACTTAATCGCCGTATCTGTCATCGTTTAATACTATCACGCAAACCGACTAAGCCCTTCCGAGAATTCGAAACCAAAACCAGCAGTTTCCAATGTCTGTTTCAGCTCTGGGGTAGCAAAAAGGTGATGATTATCCATCACCAGAAAACACTTTCCGTCCAAATCAACATCCGGGAAATGACTATGATCAAAATGCCGGTGTACAGACATCAACTGATAATTTGAATACTCGATATCATACTGCCTGTCCCAGATTACAGCAGGCTCAAAGCTGATATTCTCAACTCCTATCGCTTGAAGTTTTTCAGCCATATCGGTGGTCACAAGGATGTACCCGTGGCCAATCATCATTGGATCAGGCTCGCCATCTTTGATCGTCTGATACCTGCCGTCTTTAAGCTGGTAAAGACCAGTTGAGTTGCTTACTTCCAGAAGGAATGGGTACATTTTGCATTCTCTATCACACACATTCTCTGAAATGCCACCTTATTGGACATTTGGTTGAATAAAGTGAAAGGTCCATTCATGAGAAAACACCATTGACCAGGACCGGCTTTTAGGCAATACCATGAATTCCATTCCAGAAAAGTCCGGCCAGTGCCTGGAACGGCACTCAAACACAGTTTCCCCATTGTCATAGATGACAAAGTAATCTTCTATTTCCTTATCAAAGTATAAGCCTAGTGCTTCATCTCCTGAGATTGAGGGAAGCAATCCGTTATAGAACACTTCCCAATTACATCTTCCTACCCTGATATTGCCCTTTGAATCCTTCAAGCTGCCTGCAAATATTTCAAGCCACTCCCGATGCAACTTGTAGCCAGTTTTGTTATCCAACTGTGTGTATTCAATGTTCTCTGATTCAAATATTTCGAAATTAGTGCTCTCCCAATAGAAATACCCTTAAGCCACAATTAGCACAGCATTTATCAGATCATTCAGTATTTATCATTGGCCGAAATGACTTTACCATCAAGATTCCATCCTCAATTCGCCCATAATATTTAGGTAATTTTTCCAGTGTTTGATAACCAAGCGATTGATACAACTTAAAAGCGCCTCTATTTGTTTTTCTTAACTGCACAAACACGTTATACACACCAGCTGTTAAAGCGACTTTTTCTAACCAAAGCATTAACTCTGTAGCCACTTTATTACGACGGTACTCTTTCTTAATCGCAAGAAGATCCAAATTAGCCTGATCCTGGTGATAGGTCATTATCCCGAACCCAACCAAATCCCCATCAAGCCTGGCGACAATAGCGTTTTTAGATTTGTTGCGGATAATGCCGGTTATTCTCGCTGCTGTGTAATTCCAGCGCAACCCATACTCAACTTCATCCCGAGAAAGCCGACTGATTTCATCGGCATCCGATAATCTGGCAAACTCGATTTGAACCTTCTGCTCTAACATTTTCCCTCATACGACATAGTATCGAAATTAGGCAGGCCAATTACAGAACCCGCATGAATCACTTGCAAGCCTCAGCTTAGTTACCTTCCCATCCTCGACGATCCCAAACGCTTTGAACCCGGGCATACAACTCGTCCGACATTTCATTTTGCCAAACACCGCCGAGCAGAAAGGCGAAATCCGGGTTATTTTGAGCCTCAAACTCGATTCTATCGATGAAATCCTCTCCATGCTGCGCCAATAAATCTTCCAACGCTCCAGCTGAGAGAATCTGGACAATTTCATCTGATTGATCCCGATCCAAAATAGCTCGAATGACTATCCAAGCTGTTTCCGGCTTGTACCAAGTCATTTCCAATAGGCCATCAACGGCCCACCAATCCGGATGATCAATATCTTTTGGGCCTAAATGCTTTTGATATCGAATCCAGGCATCAATAAATTTGTTTAGCTCAGCACCTTTCATTCGAATTCCATATAACACTGTTGCATGCGGTATGCCCAGATGTCGCTTGTTATGTTGTGAATTCTCAAGAACATCAATCGAGAAATTCTGCTGGGATAGTTTTAACAAACTCCGTAGCTCTTTGAATTAGAGCACTCCATTCTGGAGCTGGCCTTGAAGTTGTCCCATTTTCGATGAGCAAATACTCGCATAAATCTTGTAACGCCCAAACGGCTCTTTTTTCTTCTGCCGTGAACATCTCGTTTGCAGGAGCACCCGCAAGTTTATTAGCTAATATGTCCCAGACAATTATCAAATGGCCTACAGGTAGGATTATTGATACTGGTTTTGATAAATCTTCGTTTGACATCGGACCCCAATCCTTTTGAGCAACATAACCATTGATTACGTTAATAAATTACACGTAAGTCGTGCCCAGAAAATACTATGACGACTCATTACATTGACATTAATCGGCACCGTTTAAGGTGCCCGTCTTTACCTAGCCAAACAAGTTACTGATTCCATCAGCAATTGCTGAAAAAACGGCAGTGATACCCTCCACAATCGCCTCAAAAACACCTGTCACAACCTCAACCAGTCCCTCACCATCCGCTACAACCGGTCCAGTAAGTCCTACCAGTGCAAGTATCAAAACACTCATTACTGCAAAATTTAAGCCAGCAAACAGCACATACAGAATGCCGCCCAACAATGCAAAAGCACACAGTGAGTTTGTGACCCTTAAAAGAGTCGGCTTGTTAGGTTTTTCAGTCATGTCACATATTCTCCAAATGACTTATGCTTTGCCTTGGCACTATATATCGGCTATGACGTTCTAAAAATTATTCCCTTGAGCAACTTATTATATGTTTTTCACTAGCTTTCTTAAAATAAAGAGACGATTTGATGAACCAAGATCCATTGCGGACATTGCCTCTTCTATTGCTTTATACTGATCCAGGCTAATTCTTAGCTCTTCTTCACAGAGATTATCGATTAGCAGCTCAATACCAACCCCCCACTCATTATATTTGTTGATGTAATCATCAATTTCCATACATATGGATTCTGCCATCTGTGGTTTATTGATAGCTAAAGCATTGTTACATAACTTTATAGTTGCGTTACTCATTGCTTTTATACTCTCCTAACCAAACAAGCCACTAATCCCATCAACTATTTCTGTATAAATGGAAAGCGGTGACTGTCATTTACAGACTCCAAATTCTGTTTAAGTATCGCTTCAGGAAACGATATGGCACTATTTTCTGCATACCGCCTCAATCTTGAAGCCATCGAGGTCCAAGACAAACGCACCATAGAATGGTTGAGTATACTGGGGCCTTTCTCCCGGTTCACCTGCATCCTCACCACCAACAGATAACGCCACTTCATAGAATGAATCAACAATTTCACGGCTTGAAACCTGAAAACTGATATGCAGACCTACCCCAGCGGCGGCTGCACCCTCTTCTTTCCTGATCAATATCCAGAAAACCGGCGCTTTTCTTTCTGGCGGGCCATAACCAATCGCGCCAGATCGCTGTTTGATACGGCTGTATCCCAGCGTTTCCAGAACCTTGTCGTAGAAAAATGCTGCTGCGTCCAAGTCACGCACGGGAATTGATATATGGTCCAGCATGATTTATCCATGCCTCCTAAGATTGGAATTAAACGGCACCTTTTATGGCGTCCGTATTTAATGGTTTGTTATGTGCCCTGCTCATGCTTTGATGAAACCCGCACAACCACAATCAATAATAAAACTGCTGCTGAAAACAACATGATGGTTCCAGGGAACACCCCTGCTACCGAAAATACCCAACCAAAATCGCCAATTAACACGAAGGCACAAAACACCATTGCAGGAAATGACCATCCCGGCCTTAGCAAAGCAACCGAAAACAGGACACCCGAAATAACTATCAGGTGCCAGGAAAAGTACAGCCAAAGCATTGGCAAGCCTGCCGCGAAGAAACCTGGCAATTCAGCCTCAGCCAGTGCCGATATCACCGACTCATACCCCGTGTAGTGGAACACTGCCGTTGCAAGAACCAATAGCCCACTAACTGTCACCAATACCCTAAATATAGCGCTCATGATTCTGTCTCATACACATAATTATTGATTATGCGACACATCTTACGGCATCCGTCCTAAATGATTTGACAAGTATTAACTTCTTAGCTTTCGAAGTGCCTTGCCAATTGCACGACCTGCGGCATGCGCCGCTCTCCACCCTAAGTCATTGGATGTCAGTCGGCCTGGCAGACTACGATTGAGTTCTGTTGCGGTGTAACCAACCGCAAGCTGCTGTGGCCAAGCGATACCTAATGACTCACAAACCAACCTCAGAATAGAAACGCATTGAAGAGGAAACACGTTGTCATCGATTGAAAAAAGAACGCCAACTTGGCTGAGAATACGTTTCTTTGCACTTCGTCTTTCCCAGAGTTTGCAATTCCCTGCAACTAGAGTTGAATGTAGTTGATTAAGGGCAGGCCTTCCAACATCACTGGTGCGAATTAGAACCATCAAACGGGGCGCCTTGGTCTTGTACTCCCGTTTGATAATGGGAATATGAACCCCTATGCTGGATATCTCGACCTCAATTCTTGAACCTGCACTCATTTTATTCGCCAAATGCCGAACATGTGCATTCATCTGCTCGGGCTGCAAACCCTCAAACCAGTATGGTAAATAGCGCATCGCGATACCTAACGCCCCAATTCCCGGTAGCTGGGATATAGCGAAACGTAGTGCAAGCTGTCCAGCGCTGAAGGTACGCAGTTGATTGGTTTGTTAGGCATACATAGCTCGACGCTGGTTATCCCAATTGAGCCATTTGCCTGAAGCTATTTTTCTACGCTTGAGAATACCTTTTGAAGGCATTGAATCCCAAACTATATTAAACATAAAATTAGCTATAGGATCTTCTGTTATACTTGGCTCGTTTTTGATATTGGTTGTTAGCGCTCTGACAACACCGCTAATTGCCCGCTCGATAGCTAAGCTAGCGTCATCATCTGTAAGAGAAAACTTATTGCACAAATCATTATGTAATACAGAGAACTCTATAGATACTTCGAAAAATTCTTGTATATAAGTAGAAACATCATTTACTTCAAAGCCATCTCCAATTGGAAATGTCATATTAGTTGTCCATTCTACTGATTCTTCACTCATTTTTCGTATACCTAACTAACGCCGCGCTCCGCGATAAATTTTTAGCGCAGCAGAAATATCCCCACCGGCAGCATGAACTTGAAAGCCAAGATTTCCGATTTGAGCCCTAATAATTCCTTTGTCTATCTTCAATTAATTCTCCGATCCAGATTGGAAGCTAACGCTTGAGCTCATGGGCTGCTGTGGGGAGTGTGTTTATTGTCCTCGCAAAATACCTAACTGCAGTCAGTAGTCCTGTGGGGGCATTGTCACGCAACATGCTCAACTACCTTTATCGGAATGAACTGATAACCTACCGCAATACTGCCGTAGTAGCGATGATAGCCATTTACCACTTTGTACTCGTAATCGGTTCTGTTTGTTTCTTCGACTTGCACTGGTGGTAGCATGCGTTCAGGTGACTTGAAGGCAAGCAGAACTGGCACTAACTTACACTTTCGAAACAATGGAACGCCTTTCTTTCTTGCAGGTGGCTCCACCGAAGAAAGCGAAACAACCTCTACTTCCTTCATTCGAGAGCAATAGGGATAATAACTTCCATCCCCATTTGGAGCTTTAAACGACTCCATTTCGCAAAACTCCCACCAATCTCCTGGAATTTCAAAACTCACATCTTTGTTAGGAGTCTCAAATTTCATGCTGTATAACGCCTCAATAACCAGCAGCAGAAACGTAGCGAAGCGTTGTGTAAGTTGTCCGGCGCCGAAGGCACGAAGTTAATTGATTTGTTATGCATTTTCTTGACATCGGAGAAAAGCTCTTGCCTCTGCTATGGAAAGCCATTGCTTTTTTAGTGAAATTGCCTTGTGGATTAGCCTATGACAAGAAGCGCAAAGAAGAGCCATCTCCTTTAATTTTGTAAGCCTTTCTGAACCCACTGCCAGCGGGATGATATGGTGTGCCTCGAATATAGACTCAGAAAGCTCGGGATCACTGGATGAAGGCCCACAATCACACAAATCACAACTTAAACCTCCTTCAGATTTCCTTTTGATTAGGAGCTTTCTTCTGATATCTGGCGCTCTTTCTCGCTTGAGGTGGGATTGTGTGACAACTTTGCCTTCTGCAAATACCTCGTAGTCTGAGAAATCCTCCTTTACTCCTTCCATAACCTTGATGCCAGAGCGAATTAGATTTGCAAATTCTTTTGTTTTAGAGCGGTACTCTCCAAACTCTTCCCAAATTTGGCGGTCCCTCTTAGATGTGTTACCTAGACCTTTTCCCGTAGCTAACTGCCTCAAATTTTGCAATTTGAACGCTACGCCATCTGGATTTCTAAATGACTCTTTCCGCGCTGCTTGGGCATGATATGGAAAAGACCTCAATAATTCGGATAACTCTCTCACCCTTGAGTCATGACTTGAAGGTATCTGATCTTCGCAATCAAAGTATAGGTCTAGGGCCAGGATGATCTCATCTCTAGTCCATTTTGGATTTCCGTGTCCTTGTGTTACCGCCATATATCTGTATCCCTAACAATTGCCATCACCAGAAATTAGCCAACAATGTGGAATTCGGATTCGGCCCGAATCTACCATTTCGGGAATAGATTACGTTCCACGCCTCGTTCTATTCATTTAACGCCGGCTCCGCTACTTGAAAGTTAGCGTCTTAAGCAGCTCACCCGCCTCATCATATACTTTCCAAGTACCCTTCTTCTTGCCATGTTCGAAGCGACCTTCATCCCAGAGTTGACCATTGGGATGGTATCGTTTCCATGTACCGTGCTTCTGCTCTTCATCGTCGAAGCCACCCATCCCCCGTGGCTCGCCAGTCTTGTAGAACCATTTCCACCGGCCAACAATCTTGCCGTCTTTGAAGCTGCCGGAGGACTGCATCTGGCCATTATTGAGAAAGTACTTCCATTTTCCCGACTTCTTTCCGTTATCGAATTCACCCTGACAAGAGACAAGGCCGTTCTTGAAGAAGAGCTTAAAGGGGCCATTCTTGGGATTGCCGTCTTCATCGATCCCCGGGATGTCTTTCATTGGGTCGCGCTCCTGGTTGAATTAGCTGTTGGAATGGGGAGTACTATTGTTATGTTTCGTTTTGGATATAACCATTAAACTCATTCTCTATTGTTTCATAAAGCTCCGTTACCCATTCAGGCTTACTACTCGCATCCAAGGGTGATTCTCTTGGATCTGATGGCGCAATAACAACTTTTACATTAGATTTTCCAACATCGTGCACAAGAACAAAAAGGTCCTCGATGACCTCGTCGCCCATTGCGAGGCAGCCAATGGACACTGCTTTACCATGAATGAAGATGTTTGATCCTGGGTTTTCCCTTCCCTCTGCCTGAGCGTTTTTTAAATCGAATTCGTTTGGATAGTTAAGTTTCATTGACAGATGGTAGCTACTATTCGGGTTTAACCCTTCAATTTGATACACGCCTTCAGGAACTTGTCTATCCCCCTCTCGTAACTTTGGGCCTGCTACACCGCTTTGCGCTTGGACATGAAACTTCCGAATTAAATTGGGGTTACCGTCTTTAAGTGCCCATAGTTCGAGTTGGCGATTATTCTTTGTGGCTAGCAGCGTAATTTCCTTCGGTGGATAGGCAACTTCGGCTTGGTTGAAGTACGGAAGCAATCTTGATCTTGCCTCTTCTCCGACAGATGAGATCACGTCAGCGACTGTGCGTTTACCGGTGAGCTTAATATAAGCTGGGTGCCAGATTCCACGACCAAAGAAATAAAGAAGCACAAATACTGCTAGACCTGTAACTAGAATGGTTTCGCGTGTATTCATCTACGTTACAAAAAGCATGACCATTGACTATATTGACTCATTGTAAACATGCTGGACGAGTTGACTCCTGACCTATGGCAGCAAAGATGTATGGATCATACCAATCGAGATCAAACATCCACTAATAGCTGAGTTAAATTGCAGCACCAATACATTGCGCCCTCAGTTCCTTAAACAATTCCTTGCCTTTTTCATTGAGCACTTCTCCTGGTTGACCACAAGATTCAATATACGGGGAATCCAGGTAAGTAGCCTCAATAGCTTGCAACCGAATTACCTCCAGCTTGGGATTAGCAATTTTACTAGCCTCAAAGTAATCCCATGTTTTGTAATCAACTTTACCCTTTATCCATGAGTCAAGCAGCCTTGCAACGTCCTCATGTTCCCACTCGACAGGTCGCATGTTCCACTTTTTAAAAAAGTAGAACCCAATAAGAATCAAAAAACCTAGGCCCAATCCAAATACAATGCTCATATCAATTTTCATACAACGCTCTTGAAATCGACTTAATTATCCTTTCTTATTCCTTCTGAATTCTAACACTTGCATCAGTTCCATCTGATGAATTAATCGCCGGCAGGCTCACTGCTTCCACTCATTACAGCGAACCACTCCAACCTAAAAGTACGGATGAGTATTCTTGAGATGTATAACGCTACGCACCAGTAGCCTTTTGATGGTCGGACTCCACGCGTTGGTTAGTTTGATTGCTCCGAAGCAAGATGATGCCTAACCATATAAACCAGGGAATCTGTCCCAATCCAAAAACGGCGGTTAGATCTTCAAGTGCCGGGATAATTGTGACGATTCCAGCCACACCGACCACCAGGCCTATGTAGTTCAGTACTTTAGGGAATTCTCCTTTTCTCAAGGCGACCCAACTGATCAGCAATGTCCATAAGCCGCCTACAATCTCAGTTCCGCCGCCTAACCCTTGAAACACAATACCAACCGTTAACCAGACTGTTGCAGCTTGAGCTGGGTCAGTGTCGTAGAGTTCAACAACGGTGTTCAAGCCAATGACATAGATCATACCAGCGACGATGACTATTGCAGCCCAGATAAACCCAATGACGGCCGTCGATTGCATTACTGCTGGCGAACCAACCTTCAACCGTTCATAAAGCGCTTGCACCAGGACAACCAGTATGAAGCCACCCACCACATAAAGAAACAGTATCGTCAGGTACATCGTGGTCTCTTTTTCCGCGAGGAAAGCAACCTGCTCGATAGAATCGAGAGGACCACCAGGATTTAGCAAGATGAAGAAAACCACAAAGCCCACCAGGTATATCGTGGCCATTATCAGTGCAGCAACACCTCCCATCTTTTGTAAGCTACTCATCACCTATTTCCATTGATTTAAAAAAAATCGGCAACATAATTTTATAATTCTTTGATATTAACAGTAAGATAAAAGCTAACATGCGAATTAAGCGGCACCCTTTAGGGCGCCCACCTTAAATGATCTGTTAGGTGTTCTTCTCAACTCGACTCCTGCCGGCAACAGTAAAAAACAAATAGATACTCATCGTAGCAACAATAGCACCATAAATCTCATCTTTGTGAGTTAACAAAACCATACCTAATATTCCCAAAACGTCGTAGGGCTTTAGCAGGCCTGTGCGCATCAATTCCAATGCACAAATATATGCGAAAGGAATTACAAGGCATAAATAGAAAATCCTATTTCTCGGCCCCAAAAGAACACTTGCCGTCACAAACTGAAACCCAATTATGAATCCGGGCCAGGAACTGCACATAAATAGCTGAAAGTTGAAATAAGCAGGTCCACCCGGGCAGTTGACGATAGCTGAAGTTATTGGGTTTATGATGTGTGCTATTACTGCAGCGACCGTTGCTACAATACCCCAAACAATCAGTTTAAATTTGCGTTTCACGTCCAAAACTCAAAGGCACCTAATGTCGGAACTAAGCGGCACCGCTTACGGCCCCCACCTTTAATGGTTTGTTATGCGCTCTGCGTTCGAAGGTTGTAAATGTCACCTTCAATGAAGTTTTCATATGCATCACAAGTAATCCAACCATATTTTTCGGAATAGTAACCCACGTTACAGTCTGTATAAGAGGCAATGTTTTCCCAAGTAAACAAACAGTGGTCGTGATCTCCATTGTCTGGATATTCTTTTTTAACCCAGGAATGTGATGAATCAAGCGCTGCATCCATCGCCTCCTGAAGCCACCACCCTCGATATTTTAGTTTTTCTCCGATTTCGGGAAGCGGATGAGAGCGATTAAAGGTTTGGAATTTAAAAACCATTCCCTCATTGCTTACAACCCGGTGCAATTGAAATCTTTCGTTACTCGATTTCGCATCCACGTAAAGCCCCGCAGGTGCAACTGGCCCAGTATCCATCCGGTCAAATTCTAGAATTACCTCACATACCCCATCAGTCTCTGAAACGTCAAGGATTGTTCCAATTGGTTCGACATATGGAGTGGTTTTATTACGCATCACGTTGGTACTAAGCGGCGCCGTTTACGGGGTCGGCCTCTAATGATTTATTAGGCAGAAGCCCACGGATCGTACGAACCGAAATTCCAGATGTGACCCTCGGGATCTCGGCAGGAATAGCCTCGCCCACCGTAGTCCTCGTCCCTGATTTCCATGACGATGTCCGCACCTGCTGCGATAGCGCGTGCGTAGTGTTTGTCCGCGTCTTCCACAACGATGTATGGGCTCTGAGAAATGGCGCCACCGAAAACACTGGGCGGCTTCTGAAGGTCGTCGAACTCGCTCTCTCGTGAAGAACCGAGCATAACCATCCCGTTACCAAAGACCAGCTGTGCATGGACTATCGTCCCGTCTTCGTCAGGCACTACGAGGTGCTTTTCGAACCCGAACGCGTCACAGAGCCACTCAATAGCTGCCGCCGCATCGTTGTATCGCATGGTTGGAATCACCGTTGCAGTGGTTTCCTTCGCATTATCGGTCATGGCTATCTCCTGAGGTCTGTGGCGTGTCGGCACAATGCCGCCGCCTGATGTGCCAATTAATCGGCCTCGTTTACTGTATCCGCTTTAAATGATTTGTCAGTTGCTAACGTTTGCCAACAACTGCTCGAATAAAATCCATAACCTTGCGCCATACCGAAGCTTCCCAGACTAAAATTCGCGCAACCCATTCGGGCATACCCTCATCTTTAACGGTTTGAATAGCTTTTGATTTAGCTCCTTTATCCCGACTGAATCCAGCACCATAAACCAGACGCATAAGCTTAATTTCCAGGATCAGAACAATTGCCAGGCCGACATAACGAATAAACTCGATTTTCATAAGTATGAATTGATGCTCTACCGGGACAATGAGACCAGCAATCCAAAGACCAAGACAGCACAAAACAATCGTTCGAAGGATTGCAGGTTTTCCACGCGAGCGATAACACCAATAGTAGAGCGCCGGAACGATAACAGCCAAATCCAAAATAACACCGGCTTCCAGCAAACGGGCGTTGGACCAGTTATCAAACCTGCCAACAAATAAGTTCGTTGATACTACAGCCAAGGCAACAGGGTAAAACCAATTTTCACGAAGAAAGAGAGTTGCCTTTTCGCGGTGAGTGATCATTTTGCCTCCAAGATACAACTAACCATTGTTACTGCAATGATATTATCCTTACTACAAATATAGTGCTAAATCATTTGAGTAAAAGTCCTGTCCCACCCCACACCCTATACCCCCTTCCCCAAAGCATAACCCCTATCCAAAACTCCGTCTTCTGCAGCCAGATTCCAGCATTTTCGCTAATGGTCATTGAATCAACATATTCCCAGAGATGATTCATGCTTATTCATGAGCACAGAATGCATCAGCCATTGCGAGCATTTCGTCCAACTAACACACACCCACAAAATCCCATACTCTGCTACACTTAACCCGATGCCAGGCCAGCAAAACAGCCAGCCGCATCAACAGGATACGCGCGATGATTAAAAACTTTATTAACGGCCAGTGGACGGCCAGCACAGGTAGGGACACCGTCGATATTGTAAACCCGGCAACCGGGGAGATAATAAATAAGACGCCTATGGGTGGTAGTGCCGATGTGGATGCGGCAGTACAGGCCGCCCGGGCTGCCTTCCCTGCCTGGCGGCAGACACCGGTAATAGATCGGGTGCAGCCGCTGTTCCGACTGAAAACCCTGATGGAAGCCGCTGCCGGTGATCTGGCAAAACAGATCACCCTGGAACATGGCAAGACCCTTACCGAAGCCATGGGCAGCGTACGCCGCGGAATACAGATGGTGGAAACCGCCTGCGGCATGCCCACCATGATGATGGGCGATATTCTGGAAGACATTGCACCGGGCATCGACAGCCAGGCAGTCCGCAGGCCAATGGGCGTATTTGCCGCCATTGCCCCGTTCAACTTCCCCGCCATGGTGCCCATGTGGTTCTGGCCGTTCGCCATTGCCGCCGGCAACACCTTTGTGATCAAGCCCAGTGAGCGCGTACCACTCACTCAAATCAAAGTGTTCGAACTGATGGTTGAAGCCGGCCTGCCCGCCGGTGTGCTGAATATGGTGCACGGCGGCAAGGAAACGGTAGACGCCATCTGCACACACCCGGATATCAAAGGCGTGTCCTTCGTCGGCTCCACCCCGGTGGCCAAACACGTCTACACCACCTCGGCCACCGCCGGCAAACGCGTACAGTCACTCGGTGGCGCCAAGAACTTCATGGTTGTCATGCCCGATGCCGTTATGGACAAAGCCGCCCCCACAGCACTGGAATCCATCATCGGTTGTGCCGGCGAACGCTGCATGGCCGGCTCGGTCGTCATCAATGTCGGCGATGAAGCCGAACAAGCCATTACCGAACGCATCGTCGCCAGCGCCAAAGCCATACGCGTCGGCGACGGCCTGCTACCGGACACGGACATGGGCCCGGTAATCTCGCAGGCCGCCAAAGACCGCATCAAAGGCATGATCCAACGCGCCCTGGATGAAGGCGCAACACTACTGGTGGACGGCCGCGAAGGCGTGGACGACATGCCCGGCTACTTCCTCAAGCCCACAGTGCTGGGCAATATCACCCCGGAAATGGAAATCGCCCGGGAAGAAGTATTCGGACCGGTGGTCATGCTGGCCAAAGCAGACAGCCTGGATGCCGCCATTGAATGGGTCAACAGCTCACCCTACGGCAACACCACCACCCTGTTCACCACCAGCGGCGCAGCCGCCCGCCACTTCTGCTATGAAGTGGAACCGGCCATGCTGGGCATCAACATCGGGGTTCCGGCACCCATGGCGTTTTTCTCGTTCGGTGGTTCCAAGCAATCATTTTTCGGCGACATCCGCGCCCACGGCAAAGCCAGCGTGGACTTTTACACCCAGTCGGTGGTGACCATCCACCGTTGGATCAAAGACTCAAGTATCTGGTAGTTTCATCCTATCGGCTACGCAGGATATAGACAGGAGCGGCTTATGAGCAGCTTATTGATTAAAAACGGCACCGTGGTCACCGCCACGGATCAGTACCAGGCAGACATCTACATCGAAGATGAACAGGTCCGTGCCATCGGCAAAGATCTGGATTACTCGGCCGACCGCAGCATCGACGCCCACGGCTGTTATGTCATCCCCGGCGGCATCGACCCGCACACCCATATGGAACTGCCGTTCATGGGCACCTACGCCAGCGATACCTTCTATTCAGGCACCCTGGCCGGCCTGCACGGCGGTACCACTTCAATTATCGACTTCGCCATCCAAAGCCACCACAAGTCGCTGAACGACGCTGTCGATAGCTGGCATGAAAAGGCCGACGGCCATGCAGTCGGCGATTACGCCTTCCACTGTGCGGTTACCGATTTCAACGACAACACCAAAAAGGAAATCCCCTCCATCATCAACGAGCGCGGCATTAACTCGTTCAAAATCTTCATGGCCTACAAAGGCGCATTGATGGTCGATGACGGCCAGATATTCCAGCTGATGGAAGAACTGGTGGAACACGGCGGCATTATCACCACCCACGCCGAAAACGGCGATATGGTCGAACAGCTGGTCAACCGCTTTCTGGCCGAAGGCAAAACCGCCCCTAAATACCACGTCCTCTCTCGCCCGCCGGAAGCTGAAGCCGAAGCCAGTGGCCGCGTGATCGACCTGGCCAACCAGACCGGCTCGGCCCTGTACATTGTCCACATGACCTGCGAAGAAGCTCTGGAACGCGTCAAGCGCGCTACCCTGCGCAACCAGAAGGTTCATGCGGAAACCTGTATCCAATACCTCACCCTGGATGAGTCGCTGTACTTCCAGGATGGCTTTGAAGGCTCCAAAGTGGTGATGAGCCCACCGCTGCGCAAGGAAAAAGACCAGGACGCCCTATGGGCCGCGCTGCGTCATAACCTGGTGCAAACGGTGGCCACCGATCACTGCCCGTTCTGTATGGACCAGAAAGCCATGGGAATCGATGACTTCTCCAAGATTCCCAACGGCATGCCGGGTGTGGAACACCGTATGGAGCTGATGTATTCCAAAGGTGTGCTGGAAGGCAAGATTTCACTGAATAAGTTTGTCGAAACCTCCTCCACCGCCGCCGCCAAAATCTTTGGCCTGTTCCCGCGCAAGGGCACCATTGCCGTGGGCAGCGATGCGGATATCGTGATTTTTGATCCTGAGGTCAAACACACCATCAGCGCCAAAACCCATCACATGAACTGTGACTACTCCGCCTATGAAGGCTGGGAACTCACCGGCAAATGCCGCACCACCATTCTGCGCGGCAAAGTGGTGGTGGACGAAGGCAAGGCCGATGTTGAAGAAGGCTACGGTCAATACCTGGCCCGCGGCCGCTTCAACCCGCACTATTAATTGAGAACAGCAAGGAATACGCATGTCGAGAATCGTTAAATCGGCCATCATCCAGCTGGCCAACCGGCTGGATACCTCCGCCTCCTGTGAACAGCACCGCGATGCCATGATCGAGGCGCACATTCCCTATATCGAAGATGCCGGCCAACAGGGCGTACAGATGCTGTGCTTCCAGGAAATCTTCACCGGTCCCTATTTCTGCCCCTCACAGGACAGCAAATGGTACGACGCCGCCGAAGAAATCCCCGACGGCCCCACCACCCAGCTGATGTGCGAATACGCCAAAAAGTACAACATGGTGATTGTGGTGCCGATTTATGAAAAGCACATGACCGGTGTGTACTACAACACTGCTGCAGTCATTGATGCCGACGGCACCTACCTGGGCAAATACCGCAAAAACCACATCCCACAGATCGCCGGCTTCTGGGAGAAGTTTTTCTTCAAGCCCGGCAACCTGGGCTACCCGGTATTTGATACCGCCTACGGCAAGGTGGGCGTCTACATCTGTTACGACCGGCATTTCCCCGACGGCGCCCGCTGTCTGGGCCTGAACGGCGCGGAAATCGTGTTCAATCCATCCGCAACGGTTGCCGGACTGTCCCAATACCTGTGGGAGCTGGAACAGCCGGCCCACGCTGTGGCCAACGGTTACTTTGTCGGCGCCATCAATCGGGTAGGCACCGAAGGCCCCTGGAATATCGGCAAATTCTACGGCTCGTCCTATTTTGTCGACCCGCGCGGCAAAATCATCGCCCAGGCCAGCGAAGACAACGACGAAATGGTGGTGACCGAACTGGACTTCGATATGATCAAAGAGGTGCGCGATACCTGGCAGTTCTACCGCGACCGCCGGCCGGAAACCTACGGTCAGCTAACCGAACTGTAATTTTCTGCCCGGATATCCGAGCCAGCGCGTAGCGCAAGCCAAAGGTGACCTTATGACAGCCACAAACCCACCCGACAACCAGACATTAATCGACAAGCGCCAACAGCATTTCCTGCCGACCGCTGTGCTGTATCACAATGAACCGCTGCAGCTGGTCAAGGCACAGGGGGAATACGTCTGGGATTCCGATGGACGCCGTTATCTGGACGCCATCGGTGGTATCGTGTGCATCTCCGCAGGCCATAATCACCCGCGCATCAAACAAACGCTGATCGATATGCTGGAACGCGATGAAATTCAGCACACCAGTACCCTGTATCTGACCCGCTACCCGGTTGAACTGGCGGAAACCCTGTTGCAGGAAGCACCGGAAGGGCTGGACCGGGCGGCATTCACCAATTCCGGATCAGAAGCCAATGAACTGGCCTTTATGGCGGCCCGACAAGCCACCGGTGAAACCATGGTGCTGAATCTTCGGCACGGCTATCACGGCGGCACCTCCGGGGCCTTGTCGCAGTGCGGTCACCACAACTGGCGTTTCCGCGCCCAGCCAACCGCCTCTGCTGTCAGTGCACTGGAGCCTTATTGCTACCGCTGCCCGTTCAATCAGAAGCCGGACAGCTGCAACTTCGAATGCGCGCAGAACGTGGAAACCACCATTCAGACCGCCACCCACGGCAAAATTGCCGCAATGATTGTCGAGCCGGTGATGGGCGTTGGCGGGTTTATTGCACCGCCTGAGGAATATTTCACGGAAGTCACCCGCATCGTGCATGAATACGGCGGCAAATACATCAGTGACGAAGTCCAGTCCGGTGCCGGCCGCTGCAGCCATGATTTCCTGCTGAGTAAGGCGCTGAACATCGATGCCGACATCATCACCATGGCCAAGGGATTCGGTAACGGTGCGGCCATCGGCGGTTTGCTGATGCGTTCTGACATAGCCGACACGCTGGGCGGCAAGCTGTATTTCAACACCTTTGCCTGCGACCCCTACCAGACCGCCCAAGCCAAGGTCACTATCGACATCATTAATGAAGAAAAGCTGGCCGACAATGCCATGGCCATGGGCCAGCGTCTGATCGATGGTCTGCGCGGGTTGACGGCCAGACACGAGCTGATCGGCGATGTACGCGGCCGCGGGCTGCTGATGGGCATCGAGCTGGTCAAGGACAGAAAAACCAAAGCCTACGCCACCGCTGAAACCACGCGATTGATGGATATCTGTAAAGACCTGGGCGTACTGCTGGGCAAAGGCGGCCTGTTTGGTAATGTCATCCGGTTGGCGCCGCCGCTGACCGTCACAGCCGCACAGATCGACACCATTATCGAAACCGTCGACAACGCCTTCCATCAATTGGCCAAGGAAGCATAGTGATGTCCAGCTACAGTGAATCCACCGCCGCCCTGCAACTGGACGAAGGACTGACCAACGCGGATATCGCCCCGGTACAGGCCAGCGGCCGCACCTGGAAAACCCTGAATTTCTTTTCGCTGTGGGTGGCCATGGCGGTGTGTATACCCACCTATATGATTTCCGCTTCAATGATCCAGGGCGGCATGAGCTGGTCACAGGCGATGCTGACGGTACTGGCGGGCAACTGCATCGTGTTGGTTCCGATGCTGCTCAGCGGTCATGCCGGCGCCCGCTACGGCATCCCCTTCCCGGTATTCGCACGTGCTTCTTTCGGCATCAGAGGTTCAAATATTCCCGCGCTGCTGCGTGCCATCGTGGCCTGTGGCTGGTTCGGTATTCAAACCTGGATCGGCGGCGCAGCCATTTACACCATTGTGCTGATCCTCTCCCCCCAGCTGGCGGATGCACCGGCCATATTGCCGGCATTCCTGGACATAAGCCTGGTTCAATTCATCTGCTTCATGATTTTCTGGGCCATGAATATTTATCTGATCTGGCGGGGCGTTGAGTCGATCAAGGTATTGGAAACCCTGGCAGCGCCATTCCTGCTGTTGTGCGGATTCGGGCTGCTGTGGTGGGCCTACACCCGGGCAGACGGGTTTGGCCCGATGTTGAGTGCGCCTTCGCAGTTTGCCACCAGCAGCGAGTTCTGGGCATTCTTTTTTCCGGCGCTGACCGCCATGGTCGGCTTCTGGGCAACGCTGAGTCTGAATATTTCCGACTTCACCCGGTATGCCGTTAACCAGCGCGCGCAGCTGCTGGGGCAAACCCTGGGCCTACCAACGACCATGACCTTTTTCGCTTTTATCGGTGTAGCGGTTACCAGCGCCACGCTGATCATCTTCGGCGAAGCTATTTGGGACCCGGTTATTCTGGTGCGCCGGTTTGATTCGCCGGTTATTGTTTCATTCGCCATGCTGGCAGTCGTTATTGCCACCTTGTCGACCAATGTGGCCGCCAATGTGGTCGGCCCGGCCAATGACTTTGCCAATATGTGGCCGGCCAAAATCAATTTTAAGCGCGGTGGTTACATTACCGGGGTGATCGGCATCCTGATTATGCCGTGGAAACTGCTCAGCGACCCCAACGGGTATATCTTCACCTGGCTGATCGGTTACTCCGCCCTGCTCGGCCCGATCGTCGCCATCCTGATTGTTGATTATTTCATTCTGCGCCGCTGCAGTCTGTATGTGGAAGACCTTTACCGCCATCAGGGTCGCTATCGCTATCACTCGGGTATCAACCGCC
Source organism: Wenzhouxiangellaceae bacterium (assembly GCA_028289455.1). Lineage (GTDB taxonomy): Bacteria > Pseudomonadota > Gammaproteobacteria > Xanthomonadales > Wenzhouxiangellaceae > JAJFKX01. The sequence goes on along the minus strand of JANQPN010000049.1, from coordinate 67,244 downwards.
GGGCCGTAGCCGCCCTGCTGATCGGCGTGCTGCCTAATGTGCCCGGTTTTTTGGTGCAAATCGGTATGTTGCAGGCCACCGACTGGCCGGTGGCGGTGGAGCTTTACCATTACGCCTGGTTCTTGGGCTTTGCCCTGGCCGGCATCAGTTATTACCTGTTGATGCTGCGCAGCATCAAGGAAAGCCTATGAAGCCTGTGCACGATATTGCCAGCAACCGTTTATCTGAGCAGCAGATTCACGATAATTTCAGCGATCTGCATCCGCCGCTGAGTGACCTGCAGGCCCGGGCGGAAGCCGCACGCTGTCTGTTCTGCCACGATGCGCCCTGCATCGAAGCATGCCCCACCGATATCAATATTCCCGGTTTTATCCGCCGAATTGCCATGGGCAACCTGAAAGGCGCAGCCACCGAAATTCTGGATGCAAATATTATGGGCGACACCTGTGCCAATGTATGCCCGGTGGAAGAACTGTGCGAGCTGAAGTGTGTGATGAACACCGCCGAACACAAACCGGTAACCATCGGCCTGCTGCAGCGTCACGCTACCGATTATCTGTTCGCTCAGGGGGTTCAGCCATTTGAGCGAGGTACCCCCAGCGGGAAACGTGTTGCCGTGCTTGGCGCTGGACCTGCAGGACTGTCCTGTGCTCACCGGCTGGCATTGCACGGACATGAAGTCGACCTGTTTGAAGCCCGCGGCAAAGCCGGCGGGCTGAATGAGTATGGTATTGCCGCGTACAAAATGCTGGATGAACGCGCCGCCCGCGAAGTGGAATTTATTCTTGCTGTCGGCGGCATCACACTGCATACCGGCAAAGCACTGGGCAGCGAACTCACCCTGGCCGGCTTGCGTAATGATTATGACGCAGTGTTCCTGGGCCTGGGCCACAATGCAGTCAATCGGTTGAACCTGGACGGTGAAGACTCCTCAGGTATGCACAACGCGGTGGATTATATTGAACGCATCCGCCAGGAAGACCTTACTAGCCTGCCGGTCGGTCGCCGGGTGGTGGTCATCGGCGGCGGCAATACCGCCATTGATATCGCCGTACAGACTAAAAAGCTCGGTGCAGAGTCCGTTACCATCGTTTATCGCCGCAGCCAGCAGCAGATGAGTGCCACCTGGCATGAACAGGAAATCGCCCAGACCAATGGCGTACTGATCAAAACCTGGGCGCAACCGGTTGGTATTGTGCATGAAGAGCATGGTCTTACCGGTATAGTCTTTGAAACAACCCGGCAAAATGATGATGGCCGCCTGGAAGGCACCGGCGAACGCTTTGAGTTGGCCGCGGACATGGCCTTCAAAGCCATCGGACAGGTATTGGATACCCATGCTGTGGGTAACGAGCTTAATGCGCTGCAGATCGAACACGGCCGCATAGCCGTAAATGATCAGCGCCGCACCAGTCTGCCGGATGTGTATGCCGGTGGAGACTGCATTGCCGGCACCGATTTAACCGTGACCGCCGTTCAGGACGGTAAACTGGCCGCTGAGGCCATTCATGAAAGTTTCAGCACAGAGGTGCAACATGGCTGATTTAAGCTGCAATATTGCCGGGGTAACATCACCCAACCCATTCTGGCTGGCCTCTGCCCCGCCGACCGACAAGCAATACAACGTGGAACGGGCGTTTGAAGCCGGCTGGGGCGGTGTGGTGTGGAAAACACTGGGTGAAGCGGGTCCGCCGGTGGTTAATGTCAGTTCACGCTACGGTTCGGTGGACTATAACGGCCAGCGGATGGTGGGCCTGAATAACATCGAACTGATCACTGATCGTCCGCTGGAAGTAAATCTGCAAGAAATCGCCGCGGTTAAGAAAGCCTGGCCGGACCGGGCCATGGTGGTTTCATTGATGGTGCCGTGTGAGGAACAGGCCTGGAAGAGCATACTGAAACAGGTTGAGCAGACTGGCTGCGACGGTGTGGAACTGAATTTCGGCTGCCCGCACGGTATGAGTGAACGCGGCATGGGTTCGGCTGTCGGCCAGGTGCCGGAATACATCCAGATGGTGGCCGAATGGTGCAAGACACACACCTACCTGCCGGTATTCGTCAAGCTAACACCCAATATCACCGATGTACGCTTTGCCGCACGGGCGGCACATGCCGGCGGCGCCGATGCGGTTTCGCTGATCAACACGGTTAATTCCATCGTATCCATAGACCTGGATCAGATGGCCCCGACACCTACAGTGGCCGGTAAAGGCACCCACGGTGGCTACTGCGGGCCGGCAGTCAAACCCATTGCCATGCACATGGTGGCCGATATTGCCCGCGACCCGGAAACCCACGGCATGCCGATTTCCGGCATCGGCGGTATCAGCAACTGGCGGGATGCGGCGGAGTTCATCTCTTTAAGCTGCGGCAGCGTGCAGGTGTGCACTGCAGCCATGCGCTTCGGCTTTGACATTATCCATGAAATGACCAACGGCCTGAGCAACTGGATGGACAGCAAAGGCTATAACACCCTGGACGATTTCCGCGGCAGAGCGGTGCCCAATGTCACCGACTGGCAGTATCTGGATATGAATTACAAAACCATCGCCAGTATCGATCAGGACAAATGTATTGAATGCGGTCTGTGCCATGTCACCTGTGAAGACACTTCGCATCAGGCGATATCAAAACTTAAGACTGCAGACGGCAAACGGGTATATGAAGTCATTGACGATGAGTGTGTGGGCTGCAATCTGTGCCACCTGGTCTGCCCGGTCGACGGCTGTATCAGTATGGTGGAGGTCGATAACGGCCTGCCCTATATGAACTGGGGCGAACATCCCAATAACCCGATGAATCATTCGTAAGGAACAGCCAATGGATCCATTTATGCAGGCAGCCATTGATGAAGCCCAGCAGGGATTTGACGAAGGCGGAATTCCCATCGGTTCGGTGCTGGTTCACAACGGCAAAATCATCGGCCGGGGCCACAACCGACGGGTACAACAGGGCAGCACCGTGCTGCACGGGGAGATGGATGCCCTGGAAAATGCCGGGAGGCTGCCGGCATCAGTTTATCGGGAGTGCGTGATCTACACCACCCTTTCGCCCTGCTCCATGTGTACCGGCGCCATATTGCTGTACGGCATTCCCAAAGTAGTGATCGGTGAAAACCAAACCTTTACCGGCTCGGAGTCACTGCTGAAGGAAAACGGAGTGGAACTGGAACTGCTGCAGGATGAACAATGCATAGAGCTGATGCGGGTGTTTATTGAGCAGTCACCGGAACTGTGGAACGAGGATATCGGGGAGTAGATTGCACAAATAAATAGTCCATTGGAGTCGAATATATCTAGCTTCAATGGTTGGTGTATTAAAGGGAGGTAGCCATGGTCAGATTCAAAGATTTTCTAATCGACATGAATAACGATATGGCATTGGCAGTCGGAAATGCCATATTAAGCTTTAATCAAATTGAAAGCTTATTATATGAATATATCGACATACTCTATGGCGATGATCTCATTGATCTTATTGGGCATCAATCAATAAGATCTAGAGTTAACATTTTGAAGAAAATGATAAAATCAGAAGGCAAAAACGACCAACAAGTACAAAATACCATTACCCTGCTCAATAAAGTAGAACCCCTGTTTAACACAAGAAATGCTATTGCTCATAATCCGTGGGAGATTTACTTCAGTGCTCAAAGAGAAGAATTTGTAAGTAGCATTTTCAAATACATAGACAATAAGTACTCATTAGATCTGAAAGAAGTTATCGAGTTTACTGAAAAAGCAAACAAATTTGCAGGTGAGCTTAAATCAGCATTGGATCAGTTCAGGAGAGAAGGATTAGAAAAACATCGCCGATTTAGATAAGTTTTGCATCGATACTTAACCCATACAATCTCACATGGATCAACACTAGAAGAGTTAAATCAGGAAAGATCAGTTCTACTCGTAGATGTATCTCAATATCAATTTCAGAAAAACCACATAAACTTCATTCGTTACTGTTATTAGTAACCCCTGGAAGCTGTAGTTTAAACGGCTGCCCACCAGTTTAACCGCCGGTGCAGCTCCAAACCCTGTTCCTCAAGCAATGGTCCATGCACTTCAACCTGCCGCTGAGCCCGCTGGAAAATTTCCCGGCATGGGATAGACCGGCCTCTCCCAATCAGCTCGCGCAGCCCCTTCCCTGAGCAGGCATACACTACCTGCGGTATGCCACATTGATAGATGGCGCCGGCACACATCGGGCAAGGCTCCGTACTGGCATACAAGGTCGCTTTTGCCAGCCGTACAACACCAAACTGACGGGCTGCCTTACTCAGCAGGCTAAGCTCCGCATGACGTGTTGGATCCTGCTCTGATACCACTGAATTCATAACCGACATCACCACCTCATCATCAATCACCAGAGAAGCGGCAAAAGGATGATCTCCACGATCAAAAGCCTGCTCGGCCAGCTTCAGCAGTTTTTGCAGATGCAAGTTATGGATAGCCGTCATATACGAATCAAATTGTTGCGTTGACTAAAGCTGCTCTAATTCCAGCCTGCGTAAAAATACTGCTGGATACAGACTCAGATCATCATCGAGTGTCAATTTTATTATTGATATGATCCGGCAGGATTATACGCACATATATCGGCCATAATGAATTCCTACCATGGACAGCTGTGCCGGGAGCCCGCGTTAGAAGTATTCACCACCTGTTAACACAGCCATTGCTTATACTGTGCAAAGGGAGATCAATCTAAACAATCATGAGCAACACTCAGGCCGATATTACCCAGTTGTTGCATCGCTGGCGGGAACAGGATAAAGATGCCGAAGCCGAGCTGATGCAGCTGGCTTATCCGGTATTCAAAGACATTGCCAAAGCACAATTACGCAAACACCATAACCTGGTTACATTGTGCAGCACCGAAATCGCTAATGAAGCCTATTTGAAACTAGCGTCTAAAGCTGAAATTGACTGGCATGACCGCAATCACTTTTTTGCCATGGCAGCAACCATTACCCGGCATCTGGTAATTGATTATATCCGCTCTAAAAACAGCCAGAAACGTGGCGGAGACATTCCTTTTGTTTCCTTTGGTGAATTACAAAGTGGCATACCCAGTGTCGATGAGTCAATTGATTGGCTGGGTATCGATCAGGCTATTACTGAACTGGAATTAAACGATCAGGATGCAGCCAGGCTTGTTGAGTTGAAAATTTTTGCCGGCATGACCAACAAGCAGATCGCAGATGTGCTCAATTGCTCTGAAGCCACCATCAAGCGTCGCTGGCGGTTTACCCGAACATGGCTCAGCCGGTATCTTATGCGTTCCGAGAATGAGTGAACCATCAGCATACTGAAGGCATCCGTGCATAATTTCGCCGACCTGGAAGAACTGTTTAACCAAGCATCCGATCTGGATGAAGCGGCACGCCGGAATTTTATTGCGCAGTTGCAGCAATCCAACCCGGAAACCGCAGCTGAACTGATTCAACTGCTCCAGCTTGACCGGCAGCTGGTCAAGGATAACCTGATGACGGTTCCGCCACCAATGCACGCTGACCGGTTGTTGCAGGCAGATTCAATGCTCGGCCGGACACTGGGTGCTTATACCCTGACAGAGCTGATCGGCTGCGGCGGCATGGGCAATGTGTATCTGGCGCAGCGCACCGACCAGGAATATGAAAAACACGTCGCCATCAAAGTGGTGCAGATCCACCATAATGATCAGCGGATTCAAGACTGGTTTCGATCCGAACGGCAAATTCTGGCCAATCTGGAGCACCCTGATATTTGCCGCCTGTTGGATGGCGGCACTGATCAGCAGGGCCGACCCTACCTGGTGATGGAATATGTCAAGGGAAAAACCATCACTGAATATTGTGATAGCAATCGGCTTAATCTGAAACAGCGGTTACGTTTATTCCAAAAATTATGCAATGCCGTTTCCCACGCTCACCGCAATCTGGTGATTCACCGGGATATCAAGCCCAGCAATGTACTGGTAACCGATGATGGCCAGTTGAAGCTGATGGATTTTGGGATTGCGGCATTAACCCAGGCTGATGCCGACAACCAGGATACCGCTTCCTCCATCCTGCATATCCAGACCCCGGGGTATGCCAGCCCGGAGCAGGTCAAGGGTTTGTCCTGTACCACCGGCAGCGATATCTATTCGCTGGGCGTACTGCTGTATGAGCTGCTGGTCGGCCAACGCCCTTTCAGCCTGACCGACTTGTCGCCAATTGAAGCGCAAACCACCATTTTAAAGTCCACTGCGCCTGCTCCCAGCACCCGTGTGTTGAACCCCGCTGAAACCGCAGATGCTGCTTTACCCCCATGGCAAAGCAGGCGCCTGGACAGTCCCGGACAGTTGTCCAGGCATTTACGCGGCGACCTGGATGCCATCATCAGCAAATGCCTGAACAAGGATTCCTCCGAGCGCTACAGCTCGGTGGAAAAACTGTCCGCCGACGTTACTGACTACCTGGCGCTCAGACCGGTGCTGGCCCGCAATGGACACATGCGTTATCGGCTGGCCAAATTCATTCGCCGGCACCGGGTTGGTGTGGCGGTTGCAGCAATCGTTATCACGTCAACCGGTTATCAGCAATTGCAATTACTGCAGGAACGTGACAGCACCGTGCTGGAACGTGATAAAGCCGAGCAGATCAAGGATTTTATGGTTGAGCTGTTTGAGGTTTCCGATCCAAGCGAATCCCGCGGGAACAGCATTACCGTCCGTGAAGTACTGGACAGAGGCGCACAGCGGATTGATTCCGAGTTGCAAGAACAACCAGAGATTCAAGCAGAATTAATGGCCACCATTGGGTCCGTATACGGCAACCTGGGTTTGTATGAACAGGGTGAAACATTAATACAGCGCGCCCTGGATAATCGTATTCAGGAAAATAATGGTGAGACTCTGGAAGCTGCCAGGGATATGCATTCCCTGGGAGAGCTTTTCCGGCTGGGCGGTAATCTTCAGGATGCGGAGCGATTTCACCGGCAGGCTTTAACCATTCGTCAGCGCCTGCTGGGAAACAACCACCAGGATACTGCTATCAGCATGAGTGATTTAGGCATTACCGTGTTTAATCTGGGCAAAAACCTGGAAGCAAAAAACCTGTATGAGCAGGCCCTGGCGTTGTACCGGGAGCTGCCGGGTGATAACCGCCTGGAAATATCCAGCACGCTTAATAACCTGGCACAGGTGAATCATCTGGGTTTGAATAATCATGCCGAAGCGGAACCGCTTTACCGAGAAAGCCTTGTATTGATTGAGCAGCTGTTCGGTAAAGTTTATCCGGAAAGGCTCACTCATCTCAGCAATCTGGCGCAGGTACTGTGGGAACAGGGCAATCCTGTTGAAGCGGAAACCATGTACCGTGAGGTGCTGACTACCCGGCGCCAATTGCTCGGTGACCGTCATGCTTATGTCGCCAGGGTTTCCAGTACATTAGGACTGTTGCTAACAGATATGGGGCAGTATGCCGAAGCACAGGCGATGTATCAGCAGGCATTGGACATTTTTTATGAACAGGTGGGAGAAAACCATTGGTTCGGCGCAACCGTTTTGACGCATATGGCCGATCTGCAACAACTGCAGGGGAATTATCTGGAATCTGAGCAGATGATCAAACGGGCGATTTCCATATTCGAACAGGCATTACCCGCAGATCACTGGCGGCTGGCCTATGCACGGAGCATATTAGGTATTTCACTGGCCGGTCAGGGTGACTATCAACAGGCAGAGCAGCTGCTGGCTGAAAACTATAGGGTTATGCAGGCGGCGCTAAGCGAAAAATCCATCAACATTCAAAATACGCTTAAACGACTCGTAAAGCTTTACGAGCTTTGGGATAAGCCGAAACGGGCCGACTCTTATAAAGCCAATCTGGTCAATAGACTGTCAACCTGAATCTGATTAATTCCACAGCCATGCGAACAATGGGTTTTAATTAAATCCAGGGTATATGCACCTGTTTCAAACCTGAATAAAACTAGCCTTCACAAACCTATTGCAATTACATCAACAAACCTGATCCCTTTTGTAACGACTTTCCGGTTAGTACTTATGAGGGCGCGTTAAATCGATCCTTCGTAAATTCCCGGGCTTTCACTGCAAGCTTGCCTGTTCACTGACTCAGCAGCTTGCCGGTATTACATACCAGGCTCCTGGAAAAAACTAACTTATCAACCTTAGGTAAAGGAACACTGTTATGAAAACAAGAAAATTACTCATTGCACTGGCAACCGGTTCTCTGATGCTGTTTGGCGGTTCAGCACAAGCTGTTGAAGTCAATGCCAGCTGTGGCTGCGAGCACTTTGGTACACCATTTGATCAGTTCTGCGAAGCCACACCGCAGTTTGCTCCGCCCCAGGGAGCCTTTTTATACCGTTACATATGGAGCGCTACCGACCCTACAGTAATTCTCAGCCCTCAGGTCAGCACTAGCCCGACCACTGTGGCATCCTGTCCTACAGGGTCAGGTTGCGAGGTCGATATATCTGTACGTGTGGAAGCGGTTGACAGTTTTTATTATCCGTTCCAGATATTTGTTTATGACTTTGATGAAGCTAATTGTGCTTCCGGCACACCCAACCCGGGCGGAGGATTATAACGGATTGAAATACAGCCAATGCCTGGATCCCATGCACAGGCATTGGCATTTTTTTAATTAATTACGATCAAGTGTTTCACGGACAAACATTGATTGTTTATCAAGAAATTCGGTTTGCGTATTCGGCCAGCCGGGTTTATCCGGGTCTTCATAAAAATACTGAATATATTGTTCTCTGAATTCGGTAAAAGTCGGGCCATTAATATGATAGGAAAATGCAGCTGCATCTTTATAGATTTCAAAAAATACCACTTCTGTCTGCTGATCTCCCGGGATCGGTTTCACTGGCGGGCACGCAGGCTGCATACCCTGTCCCAGAGGTGATCGAGCAGGCAGATGGACTGAATATAACAAAGTATCGGGCTCCGCTGCCTTAACATGATCGGCAACGGTTTTTAACGCCACAGCCAATTCATCGCTAAGCCCGTTTTTCAGTTTCCATTTTGAAATCAGGACTATCATGCGCGCCCTCCTTTTGGTTTATTTATAATCACCGGTCAGCTGACCATCGGATGACTCATCGAACTGAGGCAGGTCATCGGTGATGTCATAGAAATCCTGCTTCTCAGCAACAAATATATGCCCGATGGTTTTCAAACCGGTTGGGTTATCCAAAGTACCGGCCACTATACCGGTAGCACCCTGCTCCACAGGTTCCCAAAAAAGTCCGGAGCCACATTCACGGCAAAAACCGCGTCTGGCAATTTTGGACGTTTGAAACCAGGTAAGCCCTTCATCCCTGGTGATGGTTATATTGGCTTTTGGTGCTTTAGAGTGTGGCCCGAAGCCACCATGCTGGCGCTGACACATACTGCAGTGACAGTTGATGACATCACGTAATTTCCCTTTGACCTGATAGCGGACTGCGCCACACAGACAGCCTCCGGCGGACAGCTGCTCGGGATCATTCATTGATCAATCGGATCACTGTTCTTCGTGAACCGCTTCGGTCAGCAGCCATTGCTGCAACTCTCCTAATATCTGCCGGTTGGCGCGGTCCATGGCTGTAGCTACACTGCTGGCGCTGTCCAGGCTCACCGGCTCGCTGGAGCGGAACAGTTTATGGCTGATATGTCCCTCCATATTTACCCAGCTGGCCTTTATTGAAGTCACAGCGTCGGCATTGGCTGCGCCGGCTTCAATCTGAAATTCGCGTATCGCCACCCGCAGTGTCGGCGCCCTGGCCGGTGATTCCAGAACAATGGCTGTACCTGATTGTTCAAGACTGTTGATCAGTGTCTGACGGAACATCTCAGGTAACGGCATAGCCCAGCGAGCTTCGGCAAATCCGGCCACCTGAGAATCCTGATGGTAGACCCACAGTCGCTGGCTGTTTAACAGACTGCCACTGCTGATACTCAATTTCAATGGAATAGCTGCCTGGTCTGAGCCTGGCGTTTCAAGCTCTGGATTTAACCTGAATAATGTAACCGGCTTGCTGTCTCCGCCGATGCTGAGACAACCACTTAATACCGCTGCCAGCACCAGCAATACCAGTGACCGAAAAATATGACTCATGTTGTGCTCCCGATACTGCATCGATCTGCCTAATTGCCTGCCGGCTGAAATTCAACCGTCTGCTCATCGCCCAGCAGAAAACCGGACGGGTTGTTTTCAAAATTCCGGGCAACCGACTCAAGGCGTCTGACCAGTAGTCTGAAATCCTGTAATGTGGGTGCCACCTGTCCCAGACCATCCTGAGCAAACTGATCAACTGCTGCTTCATTGCGGCTGAATATGGTATCCAGGCGTTCGGCCAGCATCCGCGCCTGGGCGGCGGTGGCACGCGCATCGCTGGTAACCGCCAGCAAATCCTCGCCCAACTGGGCATTATGTTCATCCCAGTAACCTTCGAAATCTGCACTAACCCGCTCAATTCTGGCCAAGGTTGCATTGGCCTGGTCGGTAGCCACGCGCAGGCCTTCCAGTGTGTCGCCGATTGCGGCCCTGTGCAGCGCAATTTCTTCAGTGGTCAGCTCAATATTTTCCAGCAAATTGGAAACCCGGTCGGCATTTTCATCGCTGACCACCTTATTAACCCGCAGCAGCAGATCGTTGATGTTTTCAAACAGGGTGCCGCTGCTGTTCAGCAGGCTTTGCAGATCTGAGGTCTCAGCAACAATAATCGGTATCGGCTGCTGGCTGACATCTTCAATCATCGGGCTGTTGGGCGATCCGCCTTCCAGTTCGATAAAAGCCAGGCCGGTGAAGCCCTGAAAACCCAGTTGGGCTTTGGTGTCAGCGCGAACCGGTGTACCTGCTTCAGTTCGAACCCGCGCGATCACGCGGCCGGGATTGGTGGGATCAACATTCAGCTGAATCACCTCGCCCACCTGAATACCGTTGAACATCACTGCCCCGCGATTACCCAGCCCGGTTACCGCTTCTTCAAAAATAATGTCGTAGTAGTTGAATTCCTGATCAACTGCGAACTTGCCCAGCCAGATAACAAAGAAAAACATCGCCATGCCGGCGGCAATGGTGAATGCACCGATAAGAATAAAATTGGCTTTGGGTTCCATATGGTTTCCTCTATCAACCCATACTACGCGTCTGTGTATTGCGACGTAACGATCCGCCCGCGCGGACCACTGAAATATTCCTGCACCCAGGGATGATCATATTGAGCCACTTCATCCAGCGGCCCGACCGTCAGCACTTTATGTTCCGCCAGCACTGCAATGCGATCACAGATCGCATGTAACGTATCCAGATCATGAGTGACCAGAAAAACTGTCAAACCAAGCGTATCCCGCAAGGTTCTCAGCAGCTGGTCAATGCCATCGGCCGATACCGGGTCCAGTCCGGCAGTCGGTTCATCCAGAAACAACAATTCCGGCTCCATCGCCAGCGCCCTGGCCAGACCGGCGCGCTTGCGCATTCCACCTGACAGGGATGACGGATACAGGGTGGCTGAATGTGCCGGCAGACCCACCAGCGATATTTTCATGCAGGATAACGGATGCAGCAGATCATCGCTGATATCAAAGTGTTCACTGATGGCCAGTTTGATGTTTTCCCGAACCGTTAACGAGGAGAACAATGCGCCATCCTGAAACATTACCCCGTAACGAATGTTCTTGCCCTGTTCATATTCGGCCAGCACTTGAGCCTGGGGCTGGCCGAACAGGCTGATATCGCCAGCGGTTGGTTTGAGCAGACCGACGATACTGCGCAGCAATACTGACTTACCCGTCCCAGAACCGCCAACCACACCCAGAATTTCACCCCGCCGGACATCCAGATCCAGGTCATCATGCACCAGGTTTTCACCGAATCGGTTGACCAGCCCGCGCACTTCAATAACGTTCTCGCGATCACTGTCTGTATGAATTTGGCTTGCGCTGGTCGACATTCAGATACCCAGTTGTTCAAAAAATACAGCAAACATTGAGTCTGCCACCAATACCAGGAAAATAGACTGTACTACCGACGATGTGGTGTGCCGTCCAACCGATTCTGCGCTGCCGGTTACCTTAAAACCTTCCAGGCAGCCAACGATGGCAATCATGAAGGCAAACACCGGCGCCTTGCAGATTCCCACCCAGAAATGATTAATGGATGTATATTCGTAAATTCGTGCAGCGAACATGCCAGGTGAAATATCCAGAATCAGCGCACTGACCACACCACCGCCGATCAGGCCCATCATCATTGAACCGAACGACAGCATCGGCAGCATAATCAGCAATGCGACCACTCTGGGCATCACCAGTACGCATATCGGGTCCATGCCCAGTGTCTTCAGTGCATCCAGCTCTTCATTGCTTTTCATCGATCCGATCTGGGCAGTAAAAGCGCTACCTGAGCGCCCGGCCAGCAAAATGGCCGGCAGCAGCACACCGAATTCGCGAAAAAACGCGTAGCCCACCAACTCCACAGTGTAAATCTGAGCACCGAAATCACGCAGAATCGTTGCACCAAGGAAAGCGATTACCCCGCCGACCAGAAAACTCAGCAGGCTGACTATGGGCACTGCATCCAGGCCAACATGCTCGATATGGTAGACCAGCGAAGTCCAACGCATTCGCCACGGCTGGAGCAGATTGCGTACCGTGGTAACGATGACCACACCAACAAAATGCAGCAGCACCCGCACCTGGGTCCAGGTATCCACTGCCCAGCGCCCGGTTCGATCAAACATTTTGTCTATGCCCTGGCTTTTCGGCCGCCGCGGATGCGATTCCTGCTGCAGGGCCTCACAGATGGTTCGCAGCAGCAACAGATGATTGGAACTGGTGCCGATCAGCTTTTCCGCCAGACCATCGGGCGTGACGCCGCCCAGCAGGCGCAGCAGCAGTAATCCTCCAGTGGTATCCAGGGATTTCAGATCACTGAGATTAAGCTTGCCGGTGGTATCCGGCGAGTATTTGCGCGCCACAGAAATCTGCTGTTCCAACCCGGCTGCAAACGGCAGTGTCCAGTCGCCACTGATCAGCGCCTCGTAACCGGAATCTCCGGCCTGCATTTTAATACCAGGTTTAGTCATTGTTCAGCCATCCCGCCATGCTGATTATTGTACAGGATGCCGCCAGGATGCCAGCTGGAATTTATCAACTGTCACTCGCTTAGCCGCTGCCGGGCTGTTGACCAGTTCTGACCATCAAATTCATCCACCTGTAACGCGTCAATATCCAGTTGTTCGATACAGCGTGCGTTGACACTCCAGCAGTCCGGGTGCGAACGCGGCTGGTAATAGGATTTGATTCCACAACGGCTGCAGAACAAATGCCGGGCTGCGCCGGTGTGAAACCGATACTCAGTCAACGCTGCAGCATCGCTAAGCAATTCAAACTGCTGATGCGGTACAAACACATGCAGGAAATCATTTTTGCTGCACATTGAGCAGTTACAGCGGGTTATTGCGGTTATTTGAGGCATGTTTAATTGAAATCGCACATCACCGCAATGACAACCACCCTGATAAATTTGTGTGTCCTGCATATGATTACCCGTCATTCTGTTTAACCGGTTTTAGACCTTTAATCGGCGAACTGCCCGCCAGCCATGCCAGGCACTCAAGGGGCCAACTGTTGTTATCGGCTCATGCCAAATCTGCGCAGACTGACGCTGAAGCTGTCTGGCGGCTAGCATACCCAACTCACGCTGCAAAGCCAGTAACCGTAACCAGCTCCGCTCGACGCCCTCTGCCGGTTTGACTTCAGCCTTATACAGGGCCTGTTTTGCCGGTTCCAGTAAATCTCTACCAGCCAGTTCCAAACCGTCTTCCTGTTTCGAAGATACCGGTTGCTGATCCAGCTGCAGCAGATAGCGTGCATGTAAATTCAGCGGCAACCAGCGCGAGGCGATGGAATTGACCGATAACCGGTTGGCCAGGATCACAATTTGCGATGCTGCAGCGATATCACTACCAGACTGCCGGCAGCTCGAATCATCTGGCAACGGTGATACAGCTGTTTGCAGCAACTGCATTCCCTGACCTGCCAGCTGCTGCATTTGTTGCCACAACTCAGTCTGATTGACCGGCGTATCCATTTCCAGCAGCTTACTCAGTCCGTCACACCATGCATCACAGCCTGACCAGTCCCAGCTGTTGCCCAGCCCGCTTTCCCGTAAAGCAATAAATGCAGGATGAGCACTTTCAGCATGCCGTGGCAACTCCTGTCGCCACCACGCCAGCTTGTGCATGGCTATATCAACCTGCTGATGGCTGAATACCAGGTCTACCAGTGCACTGACAAATGCCTGGCCGGCCAACAGTTCATCATGCTGTTCCTGCGGTATAAATGCCTGTAGCAACGGCCAGGGAACAATCGCTGCCGTCAGACGTTCATTACACCATTGCCGTGCTGCAGCCTGCATCCGCAGTTCCGGATTACTGGACCCGGTCGCTGACCGGCGCAGCGGCATCCTGGCTGGCGAACAGGTGTTCAATATCTATCTGATCAAAACCGTAACCTTCGCCGCAATGCTCACAGGCAACATCCACACGACCCTGCTCGGCGACTATACTGCTGGCTTCCTCATGACCCAGCTGCAGTAACATGCGTGATACCCGCTCCCGACTGCAACTGCAGCAGAAACGTGGGGATTGAGCTGCAAATAATTCTATCTGCTCTTCATAGAACAGTTTTTTCAGCAGTTTTTCCGGTTGCTGCTGTTGCAGCTCATGATGGCTAAGTGTGGCTGCCAGCATATTAATGCGCCGCCAGTCGTCTTCGGCCATTTCACCCGGCATCCGCTGCAGCATCAAGCCGGTTGGACACTGCTCGGTGAATCCCAGGATAAAACAGGTCGGCAGCTGCTCGGATTTCTGGAAATAGTTCTGCATGGCCTCGGCAATTCTATCGCCTGCCAGCGGTACAACCCCCTGGTAGCTTACCCCCTCCCCGGGCGGTTCCAGCTGCATAGTTAATAATCCGGAATCAATTTCCGACAGTTTGTCGGCCAATGCCAGTTGCGCCCGATAACGCGCCATTCCGCGCAATTGCCAATGCTCATTACACTCCACGCTCAATAAATGCGGGTTGGCCTGGCCGCGAATCTGCAGGCTCAACCGTCCGCTGGCTTTGATACCACTGCGAATCAGCGCAATGGAAGTCAGCATATCCGCCAGCCAGTGATCCATTGGATGCGGATATTGCCGGCGCGAACTCAGTGCCTGCCAGGTGTCCGGCAAACAAGCCAATGCGCCGCGAACCGGATAATCGGCAAAAGCAAAAGCATACAGCCAATCGCTCGAATTGACCTCCGACGAGGCACCACTCATCCAGTTACTCCATCGTCTGCACGCCGGACAGCCATAGCGGTAATATCGCTTACCTCAGCATAAACATAATCAGCTGCCTGCAGCCCATCAGATTTAATATCCCCATAGCCCCAGGCAACGGCAGCAGTATGGCAGCCGGCTGCTTTACCGGCCTGGATATCTCTTGGGTCATCACCGATCATAATGACTTCCTGGGGGTCTATCGCCAAGGCATCACAGGCCAGAATAACCGGTTTAGCAGCTGGTTTTGGCTGGTCTGTAGTATCACCACACACCACAATTCGGGCACGCGCATGCCAGCCCAGCTCGGTGACAATAGGCAAAGTCAAACGGGTGCTTTTGTTGGTCACGATTCCCCACGGGACAGCATCTGCATCAAGCTGGTCGAGCAACTCGCTGACACCTGTAAAAGGCTGACTGAGCTCAGTACTGCCAGCACCATAATATTCCAGAAACCTGTCACGAATCGTCCGGTATTCGCTCTCTGCGATACCTGGAAAACCCAGGGCCAGCATCCCTGCGGCACCACGTGATACTCCGGCGCGCACGGTTTCCACCGGCATGGGCGGCAACTGATAGTCAGCCCGGACTTTATTCAAGGCCAGGGTCAAATCCGGTGCACTGTCCAGCAAAGTGCCGTCCAGATCAAATAAAAAACCGTTGATATCTGTTGCCCGATTCATGCCGTCATTCACCAAACAATCTGTTCATAAACCGGCATGCAGCAGGTAGTTGACACGCGGTGTACCGCCGACACTGGCTTTGCGGGTCAGTGGGTTGTAATGCAGCGCGCTGATATCCTTAACCGTCAAACCGGCATGGCGGCACCAGCCGGCCAATTCAGAAGGCCGGATAAAACGGTCGTAGCGATGCGTACCGCGCGGCACCAGATTCAATACATATTCTGCTGCAACTATCCCTAAGCCAAATGCCAGTGGCGAACGATTCAATGTACTGAAAAAAACTTGTCCGCCCGGCTTCAGCAATTCAGCACAGGCATTGACTATTGATGCCGGATCCGGCACATGCTCCAACATTTCCATACAGGTAATCTGAGCAAAACAACCGGGCTGTTGTTCTGCCAGCTGCTCGGCGGTGATCAGGCGGTAATCAACCTGGCGACCGGATTCCAGCAGATGCAGCTTTGCCACTTCTAAAACTTCACGGGTAATATCAATACCGGTTACTTCAGCGCCTGCTGCAGCCATGCTTTCCGCCAGTATGCCGCCGCCGCAGCCGATATCCAGCGTGGCTTTTTCCGCCAGCTCGCAGCGCGCTGCAACATATGCCAGGCGGGCCGGGTTGATATCATGCAGCGCCTTGAACTCACCCTGCTGATCCCACCAGCGACTGGCCATGGAGGCAAACTGCTGTTGTTCCCCGGCATCTACATTGGCCGCTGCTGTAAGCTCCGGCTGGTTCATCCTGACACCCCGTGAATTGCTGCGCCTTTATGCGCCTGCCTGTGCCACATAATCCTTGCCTACCCGTTTCTGCCACACGCGTGCATTACTGGTGATTTCCTCAACGTCCAAGGTCAGCGGCTCACGGTTCCTGAGCAACCTCCTACCGGCCACCCACACATGCTGAACCTGCTGACGGTTGGTGGCATACACCAGATGCGAAATCACATTATGAATCGGCTGGGTTTCCGGTGCGGATAAATCCACCGCACAAATATCCGCCTGCTTGCCGGGCACTAAAGACCCCAGCTGATGTTCCATTCCCAATGCTCGGGCTGCATTGATGGTGATCATCGCTAATGCAGTTGCCGCCGGTACTGCTTCAGGGTTACCACTGAAGCCTTTTGCCAACAACGCAGCTGTGCGTATTTCACCCAGCAAGTCCAGATCGTTATTACTGGCTGCGCCATCAGTGCCGACACTGACATTGACACCGGCATCCAGCAGCTTGGCGACCGGGCAGATACCACTGGCCAGCTTCAGATTCGACTCAGGGCAATGCACCACATTCACACCATGTCGGGCTACCGTTTCAATATCGGCATCGTTGAGTGCAGTCATATGAACTGCCAGCAACCGTGTATCCAGCAGATTGAGCTGCTGCATACGGGCCAGCGGCCTTAAGCCGAAGTCACGTTCGCTGTCGGCAATTTCACCGGCGGTTTCCAGCAGATGCAGGTGAATGGGGATATCCATTTCTTCAGCCAGCTTACGAATGCGTAGAAAACTGTCATCGTCAACAGAATATGGCGCATGCGGTGCAAATGCCGTTGTAATCAGCTTATCGCCCTTCAGTGACTGATGTATTTCCAGACCTCGGGCAAAATACTCATCGGTATTGCGTGCCCAGGTTGTGGGAAAATTGATGACCGGTAAGCCGATACAGGCCCGTAAACCAGCCTGGCTGGTTACCGCCGCAGTAACATCCGGGTAAAAATAGTTGTCGTTGAACAGGGTTATACCGCCACGCAGGTATTCGAGCACAGCCAGCTGGGCACCGTTATGAACATATTCCGGCCCCATCCAGCGCTGCTCTGCAGGCCAGATATGATCGTTGAGCCAGACAGACAATTGCAGGTCATCTGCCAGACCACGCATCAATGTCATTGCCGAGTGCGCATGCATGTTGATCAACCCTGGGATCAACGCATGCCCGGGCAATGCTTCGACCGAAATATCCGGGTAGCGTTGCTGCAATTCTGCAGTAGGCAGCAGGTCGATTATCTTATCCTGCTCAATAATCACCGTATGGTCTTTCAGAACCGTATTTTCCGGCTCCATCGGCACCACCCAACTGGCGCTTATTGCATAGCGGGTTTGCTCTGACACCTTTTTTCTCAGTCTTTTACGCGGGAAACATATTCACCGGTTCGGGTATCGACCCGTACCACTTCGCCTTCGCCGACGAATAACGGTACCCGGATAACCGCACCGGTTTCCAGCGTGGCCGGTTTACCGCCGCCGCCGGAAGTGTCTCCGCGGACACCGGGATCGGTCTGCGTGATCTTAAGCTCAACAAAGTTTGGTGGATCAAGTGATAACGGCTCTCCGTTCCACAGCATCAGCTTGCACACATCCTGTTCTTTCAGCCATTGATGTGCGTCACCCACCTGGATTTCACCGGCCGCATACTGTTCATAGTTATTCGGATCCATGAAATGCCAGAATTCACCGTCGTTATATAAATATTCGACATCAAACTCAAAGATATCCGCTGCTTCCACAGAATCACCTGATTTAAAGGTGCGTTCCAGAACCCGGCCGGTTTTCAGGTTTCTAACCCTTACACGGTTAAATGCCTGACCTTTGCCCGGTTTGACAAATTCATTTTCAACGATGTTATATGGATCGCCATCGAGTATGATTTTCAACCCGCTGCGAAACTCGTTGGTATTGTAACTAGCCATGCATGCTCCCAAACAAACTTGCAAAAATAATCCGCTATGGTAGCGCGAACTGCCTTTAAACGGCAGCCTTTAATGACGAATTTAACAACAAATTGGCGTCAGCAATTACGCGACAGCCTGATTACTCCGGAAAAACTGCTCGACAGGCTGAATCTTCCACTGCATTTGCTGGCAGATGCGCACCACGGCAGCAAGCTGTTTCCACTGCGCGTGCCGGAGGCCTATCTGCGTAGAATTCATCCGGGCGATAGGCATGATCCGCTATTGCGCCAGGTTTTACCGGTGGTTGACGAGACTTTTCAGGCTGAAGGTTTCGTTGATGATCCGGTTGGTGATCTGGCCAGCTCAGCAGCTCCTGGAATTTTGCATAAATATCACGGGCGGGCATTACTGCTGCTGACCGGTGCATGCAGCGTTAACTGCCGTTATTGTTTCCGGCGAAATTTCCCCTATGCGGAGCAACAGATAAAACCTTCTGAGTGGCAGCAAAGCGTGGATTACCTGCAACGCAGTCCTGACATCAGTGAAATCATCTTCAGCGGAGGTGATCCGCTGGTGCTGACCACCGACAAGTTAAAGGCATTGACCGATGACCTGCAGGATATTGGCCATCTGCGTCGCTTGCGCATCCACACCCGGTTACCGGTAATGATACCCGCGCGAATAACCGAAAGCTTCTGCAACTGGCTTGAACAGCTGCCATGGCCGGTATGCATCGTGATGCATATTAACCATTTCCGTGAGATTGACCGAGATGTAGCGCTGGCCTGCACCCGGCTGCGCCAGTCGGGTATTACTCTGCTGAATCAGGCAGTATTGTTAAAAGGTGTAAATGATACGGTGGAAATCCAGCAAAAGCTGTCAGAAAAGCTATATGATACCGGTATATTGTCTTACTACTTGCACCAGCTTGACCCGGTAACGGGCGCGCAGCACTTCCAGGTACCTGATAATGCTGCATTACAGCTTCATGCTAGAATGCGGGACATCCTGCCTGGTTATCTGTTACCCAGGCTGGTAAGGGAAATACCAGGGGAACCTGCCAAGCTGCCGCTGTAACAGGACAGGCAATGGCCGATGTTTAGCATTATCTTCACACAATGCATACGACATTAGTGGTATAAGCTAACCATTGTGGCTATTATTAAGCCATAGTAGAACAGGATGTCTTTGAATTTACCAGCATAAAGCCGAGATTAATCAGCAGGATAGACATGACTGACAAACTTTTTCTAGATACTGTACTCGTCATGGATGACAGTCCAATATTTATGCAGACGCTGCAACAACAGTTCGATGGGGACCAAATCCGTTTTCTGTTTGCCGATACATTGGATGCTTTCCGGCATCAGCTGAATAATGCTGCAGATAACCTCAGTGTCGTGTTACTCGGACCCAGTGCTGATCATCAACAAGTACCTGACTGTCTGCAATACCTGCAAAGAGAACAGACGGGTTGCCGCTGGATTAATGTTATTGCCCTGCAGGGCGAATCGGCACTATCAACACAGCAGTTGCTGGAGCGTTTACAATTCAGGCCCAGCAGCACCGTGCTGGACAGCGATCAGGATGGTCTTCGACAGGTTCTGGCCAATAGCCTGCTGGCACTGCACCAGACCGATAAGACCAAAAAGCTGCAGCAACGCCTCACCGATATTGAAGAACGTTATGAAATGCTTCTGGATACCTCCAGTGAGGCTATCGCATTTGTACTGTCGGGTCTGCACATCTATGCCAACCCCGCCTATCTGGAATTAACCGGCTTCGAAGACCTGCGGGTACTCAGTGAAAAATCTCTGTTGGAACTGGTTTCCACCAACAATGCTGAAGACAATCTGAAAAAAACCCTGGTCGATCTGGAAAAACATACCCTCAGCCAGGCCAGCCTGGATGTTTCTCTGGTCGGCATTAATGACAGTCCGGATTTGCAGGCTGTATTGCACCCGGCCAGGTTCAGCGGTGAAAAGTGCATCCAGGTTACTTTGCGTGAGCGGCCTGCTGTGGTTCTTCCAGCCAGCGCCTTTCCGGTATCGGCTGAAATTGAAGGTATGCTCTCACGCCGGGGCTTCCTCAGTGAAGCGCAATCCATGCTCACCGGTGATACCGAAAACCGCGCCGTCGGCATTTTATGTATCAGTGTTGATGATTTCGACAGCATTAAAGAACATGTCGGATTTGCCAATTCAGATGCATTGATCAATGAACGTGCCCAGCTGCTGCTGGAATGCCTGAGCGAGGAAACCGATAAGGTCACCCGCTATTCCGAACATATCTTTGTGGTGATGGTGCAACGGACCCAGAGGCCAGCTGTTGAACAGGTTGTTGAACACATTATCGAAACGTTTTCCAGCCGAATTGCCGAAGTTAATGAAACTTCTACTACTGTCACCTGCAGTATCGGCTTTTGTTTTGCCGGCAGGCAGACCAAAAATATCGATATTTTGATTTCTCAATCTGTGCGCGCTGCACGGGAAGCTTCTGCTGAAGGTGGCAAGCGCAGTAAGCGCTTCCGCCCCACGCTGCAGTCTGTGGACGACGGAAACGAGCGTGCACAATGGCAGGAGCGGCTGCGCCATGCCATTGACCAAAGCGAGCTGAAACTGATCACCTCATTGATCAGCGATATCAATGACGATCAGGAGCAGATTACGGGTTTGGAATTGTGCCTGCCCAAATCCGACGATGTCGAACAGACCTACGGTATGGAGCTTAAGCAGGCCATCGCCGGCTCTGCGCTGACGGCAGAACTGGATCGTCATGCTATTCGGGTTATGCTGGAAAATCTGCAGAATAGTCAGCAATCACTGATGTTGTCGATTACTCCGGTGAATCATGATCCCAAAGCTTTGGCTGACTGGATCATGGCCAGCCTCAAGTATGCAGGCATTTCCGGAACCCGGTTGATTTTCTGCGTCAGCAGCTACGATCTACAGCAAAACCTGCAGCCTACCGACATTCTGCGCCGGGCTCTGAACGGCACCGGTATACGCTGGGCGCTGGACCATTACGGCGCTACTGACAATGCAGTGCAGCTGATCAAACACCTGCAACCTGAATTTGCCCGGCTGTGCCCAACCAAAGTACCTCAAACCAGTGAAATGGCGCGGACCGAACCGTTTCCAAGCCTGGTACGGGCCGCCCGTGAAGTCAACAGCCAGCTGATTGCCTGTTCCGTGGATAGTGCCGACTGCCTGCCATCGTTGTGGCAATCGGGCATTACCCTGATCCAGGGCGACTTCCTTAAGCAGAAGCAACAATTAGTGGGTTAAAGCACAGCAGCTATCGGGGCCGGTTTGCCCCCTCGCCCACCGGCGAACTGCATCTGGGGTCACTGGCAACTGCTCTGGCAAGCTACCTGCAGGCTCGGCGATATCGTGGCCAATGGCTTATTCGGATAGATGATATCGATACGCCCAGGGTTAAGCCGGACAGTGCTCGACAGATTATCAAGGCACTCGATCAATTCGGCCTGCAACCTGATGCCGAGGTCGATTATCAAAGTCTTCATATCAGCAATTACCAGCAGGCCGTAGATTATCTCCTCGAACATGGCCTGGCCTATCACTGCGGTTGCAGCCGTGCTGATCTGGCGCCAGACGGCAGCTATCCCGGGACCTGCCGCAACGGCATACCTCCCGGCAAAACAGCCAGGAGCATTCGGGTTAATGCACCATCCACTCCCGCACAGTTTTCAGATCTCGTGGCGGGGGCACAAACAGATGATATCGGCAAAACCACCGGAGACTTCGTCATCCGGCGAGCCGACGGTATATTCGCCTATCAGTTGTGTGCCGCTGTGAATGATGCTGCGCCCGGCATCACTGAAGTGGTCCGTGGTGCTGATTTACTTCCTTCAACAGGCAGACAGCACTATCTGCGCAAACTGCTGGGCTTGCGCTCACCCGGCTATGCCCATATTCCTGTAGTCACTGATGCAGATGGTAGAAAACTCAGTAAACGCCACGCAGATGACCCTTTGAACCAGCAGGATTCATCCACAGCTTTACGCACGGCGCTTTATCATCTGGCACATTTTCCTCCGGACAACATTAATACCGTTGACGGATTATTATCCTGGGCTGAGGCACATTGGGATATCAGGAAACTGATTCATGGTTCCCGATCACCCACAGGATAGGTATACTTTGCAAAATTTAGACAAGAATCGACTATGAGCCAGAATTTCCTCGAGTATGAGCGTCCAATAGCGGACCTGGAAGCCAAAATCCAGGAGCTGCGCAGTGTTGACAACGCCAATGCCTTAAACCTGGACGAGGAAATCCAACGCCTGGAAGGCAAGCTTTCCACCAAAATCGACCAAATCTTCTCCAGCCTGACGCCCTGGCAGATCGCTCAGCTCAGCCGACATCCGGACCGCCCTTATACCAATGATTACATCCGTCTGATGTGCAGTGACTTTCATGAGCTGCACGGCGACCGGGCATTTGCAGATGATCCCGCCATCGTTGGCGGTCTGGCACAGATAGGCGAGCGCTCGGTCATGCTGATAGGCCAGCAGAAAGGCCGTGGCACCAAACAGAAAATCCACCGCAATTTCGGAATGCCCAGGCCGGAAGGCTACCGCAAGGCGTTGCGCCTGATGCAATTGGCAGCCCGTTTTCGATTGCCGATTATTACCTTAATCGATACCCCCGGCGCCTACCCGGGTATTGGTGCTGAAGAACGCGGACAATCTGAGGCCATTGCCCGGAATCTGCGAGAGATGGCACTGCTGCCGGTACCCATCATTGCCACCATCATTGGCGAAGGCGGCTCCGGCGGCGCATTGGCCATTGGTGTAGCCGACCGGGTCAATATTCTTCAGTACTCTATCTATTCGGTCATTTCTCCCGAGGGCTGTGCTTCCATTTTATGGAAAAGCGCTGAATATGCTGAAGCTGCAGCCGATTCACTCGGTATTACCTCAAGCCGCCTGAAGAAACTCGGCCTGGTCGATCAGATAATCAAAGAACCTGCAGGTGGTGCACACCGTGACATGGATGCCATTGCCGCCAGTCTGCGCAATACCGTTTTAAAACAGCTGGTGAAACTGGAGCAGTTGTCTACAGATGACCTGCTGGAACAGCGTTACCAGCGCCTGACAACTATGGGTCAGTTTGAGTCAGGTCAATAGCCCAGGTCCATTAACCGTACCTGATCAACCGGAACATCTGCCGCCATTCCTTAAGCAGCAGCTGGCAACAGGCCCTGCCGCTTCAGCATACCTGGTTGCCTACAGCACCGGAGCAGATTCAACCGCTCTGCTGCATGCACTTGCACAACTGGATATAAAGGTTCCAATCAGTGCAGTGCATGTTAACCATGGCTTGAACCCGCAAGCCGGGCAATGGGAAAAACTGGCAAAAACCAATTGTGCTGTATGGAATATTCCTCTATACACAGAACACATTGACATCATGAATGATGGACATGGCCTCGAAGCGGCTGCCAGAGACGCCCGATACGAGGCAATCAACAGACACACTGGTGCCGGCACAGTGGTTCTGACAGCACACCATGCAGACGATCAGGCAGAAACGCTCTTGTTAAATTTACTGCGTGGCAGCGGTCTACGCGGCCTCTCAGGCATACCCCGGCAACGTCAGCTGGGTGAAGCACAGCTGTTTCGGCCATTGCTGGATATCTCCAGCGCCACCCTCCGTCAGTACTGGGTAAATATGCAATTACAGTTCTCCGATGACAGCAGCAATCTGGATACACGGTTTGACCGCAACTGGTTACGTCATCAGTTACTGCCAGCAATCACATCACGCTTTCCCCGGGCTGCTGACAATATCGCCGTCAGCGCACAGCTGCTGCGTCAATCATTACAGGTTAATCAGCACTATCTGCATCAGCAGCTGGAACCGCTGCTGGCCGGTGACGGTGAGCTTACTGTTAATACAGAATTGCTTACTGACTGCCCAGTGTTTTTACAGCACGAATTGCTGCGAACATTTATTGAGCTTGCCGGGCTTAGTCCTCCCCCACCCCGTCAGCGGCTGGCTGAATTTATCCGGCAGCTGAACCAGGCAAAGGCGGATAAATTGCCGGTCATCAAATGGGCCGGGCATCATTTACGCGTTTACCGCCAGCGTATTCACGCAGTCAATGTTGATCCCAATCCCGCTGCTCCAGATGATAGTAACAACCGGCTGCTGCCCGGTGCCTGGGTGTGGCCCGGTGTGGGCAGCCTGACAATTACCACGCCGGAAAACGCCGGCAATCTGCGCTGGCCGATGCTGGAGGTGCGCATGCGAACCGGAGGTGAACAGATCAAACTTGCTGACGGCCGCCATCACCAGCTCAAAAAACTATACCAGCAGGCTGGCATACCCCCGTGGGAACGGCAGCGTCTGCCGCTGGTTTACCACCGGAAAAAACTGATGGCAGTGGCTGACCGGTGGCTGCATCCGGCACTTCAACACTGGCTGGATACAAAAGCTATCGGATGGCAATGGCAACCGGTAAAATAGCCTCATGAGCGAATCAAGCACAAACTTTGAACAATCATTAAAGCAACTGGAAACACTGGTTGAACAGCTGGAACAGGGGCAGCTGCCGCTGCAGGAATCGATTAAGTTGTTTCGTGAGGGTGTGGATGCCGCCAGGCAGTGTCATTCCTATCTGAGTGATGCGCAACAGGTTATTGATCAGTTGAACGCCGAGCAGCAGGAGACCTCAGATTCCGCCGGTGAATCAGCGGATTAGCCTGCTTTATACATCATGTGGCCGCGTCAACCGACGCAACGATAAGTCAGATTTATACGGGGCTGAGAAATACCCGTCCTCTTCGGTAGCGCATGCTGCCAATACTGCTGAGTCTGATCCCGCATAATCAACAAACTGCCGTGCGTCAGTATCAGCTGATGTTTAATTTGATGATTATCTTTTCTACGCAATACAAAAGGACGTTCGGCACCGATACTAACTGACGCAATTACCGGCGTATCGCCAAGACTGGTCTCATCATCGCTATGCCAGCCCATATAGTCATAACCATCGCGATATAGATTGCCCAGGACTGCATTAAACCTCTGTCCACTGAGGGTGCTTATTCGCTGCTTCAACTGCTGCAGACTGTCCGGCCAGTCAGACGATACCAGGCGGCGTCCGGAATAGCTGTATTCAACGCCCGGATCAGCATGCCATATGGTCAACCGCGGCTCACAAACATCGCGCCCAAACAAGCGAATGCTGGCTTGTTGCCAGTTCAGCTCATCAGTTAACTGCTGCTGCAGTTTGTCTGCAGCGGGCGTAGACAGAAAACGTGGGTAATAGCTCAGCGTGGCATCAGCCAGCTTTACTGTGGAAGCTTCAATGTCAGGGTTGTGCAAATATTAATTAACTCGTTAAGGCAATACTGGTTCAGGCGCCCGCTGTTCGGGCGCCGTGTAGAAATCAGGATTTAATCAGTTGTATCTGCGGGCTCTGGAGTTATAACCCCTTCCCAGGGTTATTTTAGCTTGCCGGGCCAGTCCTGCTTCGATCTGCTCTTCGCTCAGCAGTTTTTCGAAGTCAGCCAGAATGCTCTTGCTTTGCTGGTGTCCCCCATCGGCTGCATAATCCAGCCAGGCATAGGCTTCCACCGGGTCCACATTGGTGCCTCTGCCTTGTGCATAAATAACCGCCAGGTTATAGGCTGAAGCAACATGACCCTGCCGGGCAGCTTCCAGATACCAGTGCAATGCATGCCTGGGGCTGTAATGAATGGTCTCCATCCGCTCTGAATCATCCTTCTGACTGTACTGCCAGGCCAGCCGGAATTGCGAATCCGCATCGCCCAGCTCCGCAGCATGACGCAACTGTGCGCTTTCCAACATGTAAATCGAATTGCTGAAGGATAGATCAACCAGAGAACCTGCTGATGCGATTGCAGGCATAATGATTAATGCGATAACAAGCTTACGTACCATAACCGTCTCCATCTACCAACGTTGCAGGGATAGCCCATACTCGTTACTGCTTTGAGTATACATAAAACTACGAAGCATTTCCTGTGCCTAAGGACACAGACAAAAACACCCGCCAGCGGCGGGTGTTGAAGTCATTCACCGGCAACCACTCAGGTTGCCGGTCTGTTGCATACGTCGGCTTTATTGACAGCCCTGTACTTCGATATCATCGATATACCAGCCTTCATCACCGGCGGCACCATCTGATGCGAACCGGTACCGGAATTGAACAGTCTGTCCGGCCAGTGCTGATATATCAACGACTGACACAACTTCCTGATCACCCGAGGCAGGCACGATATCATCGGCACACCAGGCAAACAGCCCACTAATGGTGGTTGCACCCTGAACAGTAATGGTGCCGTTGTACGGATCAGTCAGCAATACAGCATCCTGTATCTGTACAAAGTTATTACCGCCGTCAGTGCTGACTTCCAGCAGGCCGCCATCCCAGCAGGCATCAGTGCCCGAACCGGTATTGGCTTCGATATTCTGGAAGTTCCAGTAACTCAGGGTCAACGGTGCCTGACCAATTGGTGGAACGGTTATCGGCGGCGATACCAGGAACTGATCTGACTGAGTCGGTGGATCAACAGCCAGGAACGAGAATGTGCCGCTGTTCTGACGAACATCACTCAATGCCCACATTTCCGGCCCTACACCACTGTCAGGAGTCGTCCACCCGGGCGCTCCGCCTTCCAGGTCATCGGAGAATACGATGTTTGGTGTGGTCCCTGCCGGGCAAACGCCTGGTGGGATGGTTGTGAAACTGGCCGAGGCTATTGTGCCGCCACCACAGTTGTTAACACCACGCACTCTCCAGAATAAAGTGACATTTTCATCAAATACCTGAGGAGCCACAAACGATGTATCTTCTGTTTCACCACTGGCGATGATGTTGGTAAATCCGGCGTCGGTGGCAATTTCGATCCGGTAACTGGTCGCGCCCGGAACTGCGTTCCAGGTAAATGTCGGGCGTACAGTTGTTTCACTGGCGTCTGCAGGAGCGGTAAGCACCGGCGCTGTCACAACACCTGCGGATGTGGTGATATCAAAGTCCAGTGAACGTGTGAGAGCTCCAGATGTGGCTTCAATGTTAAATGAAAACGCGCCATCACCCTGGCTGGGTAAACCGTTAATGGTAAATCCAGTACTGCCTGGGAAACTGCTGACAGTTGTGCTGTCAAATGCGACACTGACGCCACCCGGTAACCCGGTTGCACTCAGCATAACTGGGTCGGTGAAGCCCAATGACTGCACATTGATATTGGCCTGTGGCGCATCATTCAAATTACAGGAATTAATCTGCCGATTGAAATCTGAGCTGACAAAGAATGACGGGTCACCGCAATCCGGGAAACGGAAGGAACATACCCGGTTTTCCCAATCGGCGGTACCGGTATTGGTGATGTATTCAACACTCATCCAGAAAGTACATTGATCCTCAGGATCAATACTCATTGATGAATAATCACCCCAACGGCCGGCACGACCTGTCGCATCAACAAACGTCTGGACACCACTGCCGACTACACAGCTCTGCTCATCCAGCAGCAACCCGGGTGGTTCGCTGGGCGTACGTCCCGTATAACGCACACTGGGGAAAGTAGTCGTGCTGGATACAGTATATCCAAGACCGATATTTCTACTTTGGTCAATTGAGATACCGGCCATCCAACGGAAATCATCATCCGGAGAATATAAGCCCTCATCCAGTATTTTTGCCTGGCCGTTAGGCAGTGGCTCACTGGTTTCGAAGCCACCTACAAAAATATCGTCACCTGTAGGCAATGCAATCTGCACCCAGCGTACACCACTGACACCATCACCGGCATTGCTGGAATGGTTCAATACCAGCTCAACCGGCAGGCCGCTTTCCGGTGGATATGCACGTGCACTGACCCGGTACATGGTATTACCGACAAAGTTATCCAATTCTGAACCTGCCGGTGCCGGTGGTGGCTGAGGCACATCATCAACTGCGTTATCGAATACTGTGCTCGAAGCCAGCACGCTAGGACCAGTCAGCGTTGAATCGCCTGGATTATCCCAGTCAACACATAAGTCCCACAGCAGA
Organism: Wenzhouxiangellaceae bacterium; assembly: GCA_028289455.1. Lineage (GTDB taxonomy): Bacteria > Pseudomonadota > Gammaproteobacteria > Xanthomonadales > Wenzhouxiangellaceae > JAJFKX01. The sequence goes on along the minus strand of JANQPN010000049.1, from coordinate 38,537 downwards.
TAACTGTCCAGATCGGCCCGGTTATGCGCAAACGGCGCGCAGGTTCCGGCCGGCGGCAGATCAGTACTTTCCAGATGTGCAGAAAGAGCACCGAAAGAGCTTGCACTGGCAAAACCGGTATCGGTAAATCTTACGATGGTGGAAGGATCACCGGCCAGCATCGCATCACGATCGACTACGCTGAATGAGGCCTGCAAAAAGTTAAAACCACCCATGCCGTCCGGCATGAAATCATGCGTGGTCAGATAATAGCCACTGCGCTCACCACTGGCGTCTGTCCAGATACTGAGATGCGGGTAGTCATTAAAATCCGGTGAAAAATCAAATTCATAACGGTTATATGGACCTGCCGGATCATTGGTGGTGGTTACGGCAAAACACTGTCGATTGGTGGCTGAACCAGTGAATTGCGTGAATATCCAGCGATCTGCCAGCTTGTCATACAGTACTAAAGGGTCACCGGCATTGCTGGTTTCACAGACACCGCCGAAACCTGCCCAGAATGTATTGCCTTCCATCACACCTGGCGCAACAAAGTTACCGGTATCTTTATCAATAATGACCCAGTCGGTATTGATGTACTGAATGTAAACATCCGGACCGACATCACCATTGGTATCCGGTGGCAGACCACCGCCCGCAGCGTCAGACTGACCGATACCATCAACCGAAATAATCAATGGCGGCGCATCGCCCAGACCACCTCTGCGTTGTGCACCTGCTGCTGCCGGTCCCACAAAGGTTTGATCCAGCGATGTTGCGGTATTACCCGGCTCATCAAAGTTGGGAAAAACAAAATCCGGCGGCGTTTGCGGTGCAGGATCATTTGCCTGATTGGCAGCAGCAATCTGCAGCAGCTCTGCCAATGGCGGCGATGTATCATGCCGCACCGAGCTGATCACCTGCTGCGGCGTCGTACTCTGCGGTGATACTGCGAAAGTTAAACCGCTATAGCCGATGACAAGTATTGCCAGGACCAGATAGCGCATAGTCAGTTTATGCATATCGCTTTCCTCAATGTAAGTTTAAATTCCAATTCTCTAAAACTCTAAGCCTTTAATATCTTCATTTTCGGTTTACCGCCACACTGCGGCGGTAACGCTGTAATAAATTTTCCAGAGCCTGCCTGCTCTGCTTTTCCAGCAATGAATAGCCGGCTGCCTGTTCCAGGGCTGTAATCAATATGTCAGGATTAACAGCGTAGATAACGGCCGCGGCCGACTCTACCAACGCGGGCTGATTACTGGTCAGCCACCGTTGCGCGGTAACCGCATCGTTCAAATTCTCAGATTTCTGCATGATAAACATGGCAGACCGGACCAGACCGCCATACGGTGAACCGAAGCCGATTTCTATTGGGTGATGCTCAAGAACCCGACGGGCAACTTCCAACTGCTGCTCCGGCTCAAGCAACCAATCTCTGAATGGCACATGGCCCAGCATCAGGCTGCGCCCCTGCGGGGAATATCCACTGTTTACCAGGTAGCCCGCTACAGTTCTTTTTTGCGTTGGCGTCAGCCTGGAATGTAAACCCGGCCGGGTCACCAGCTCTGTTGTAAAAAAGCTTTGTAAATGCGGATCTGATTCAGCCATGCCGCGTAATATCACGCTCAGCATTTCATCCGGACTTTCTAATGACTCTTTCAGGTCCCAGCGCAACAGGGAAACCAGATCATCATTCGGCTGAAATATGGCCGGCGCGGCCCCATCCAGGTTGATAATGACCGCACCATTTCGGCGGGGTTTGGTCACACGGGGGAACCGGTCAACATCCCAACCCACATAGGCAATGATGTAGGTTTTTCCTTCAACCAGCCTGGCACTGGTCAGTGAATCACTGCGGATTACCACAGACTGTTCAGCTTCATTGTGGAGATTCTCAACGACACTGAAGCTCAACCGGTGTTCCGCACTGATGTCGGTCAACTCTGCCACTACGATATTCGACAGGTTGGTACGCAACTTGATACTGGGCGGCCCTAATTCCGGCCGTGAGTGAACAGCAGCAGAAAACAGTAAACTCAAGAACAACACCATACCGGCCGCACGTACCGGCAGATATCGATCGCCATTGCGATTATTCAGCCATCCCATATCGAATTTAAATCTTAAAAATCAGAGAGTTGCGTTTATGAAACTAGACCGATCAATTATATCACATATGCCGCATATACTTAAGTAGTAGATCATGGTGCGTCCATTCCGCACTTTTGCTCAACTTTGTACAGAGTTTCTTGCAGGTCTGCCGGTTGAACGGCGGGAAGATATCCGCGCCTGGAATACCCTTTAACGACTCTGCTGCCTAACACCGGTTAACCGGCGTAAAGACGGCTATCCGCACTTGGAATATCCGCATGCCAGGCAGGTAGCGCAGTTATCCATAATGACCACAGCTTTGGTCTGGCATTTATTGCACAGGGTGGCTGACGCCGGATATGAATCCGCCTCCGAACTCTTGGCTTTATTCAGTGTTTTTTTTTCCGCCAGTTGTGCTTCCGCTTCAGCGCGTTTCTCATCCAGTATCAACTGCTGCTGCTCGCTCAACTCAGGCGGATCCAGCAGGCCGATACGCTGCAGGTGGTGCTCAATAACTGCGCCGATCTCACCGACAATCGAAGGCATAAATTTGCCACCGGGTTTAAAGTATCCACCCTTGGGATCAAATACTGCCTGCAACTCCTCTGCCAGGAATGTCACATCACCGCCCTTACGGAATACTGCCGACATAACCCGCGTCAACGCCACAATCCACTGGAAATGGTCCATGTTTTTGGAGTTGATGAAAATCTCGAACGGACGGCGCTGTTCGTGCTCGGTGCCGGCGTTCAGGATAATATCGTTGATCGTAATGTACAGTGCGTGATCATCCAGCGGGGTTTTGATTTTGTAGGTAGACCCCTCCAGGCACTCCAGCCCTTCGGGCCGCAGCAGTTTTTCATGCATCCGAATGACTTCAGCCTTGGCCCGCTCTTCGGTATTGGTTTCAGGCTGCTGCTGATCAGCATTCTGCTGATCGTTCTGTACTGCATAACCTACAATCTTCTGATCAATTTTTGTGCTCATGTCGCTCTTAATTATCTGTTCCAGCCAACCGCGGAAGTTTGCCTGTTGGTATTCTTATCCAGTGGTTGCGGGCTTAAAATTTTCCGTAATAGCCTTCTTTTAACGCATCATACAGATTCGCTGCAGTGTGCATTTCACCATCATATTCGATTTCTTCACTGCCTTTCACCTCAACCACGCTACCGTCTTCCAGGGTAAACTGGTACAGGGTCTTTTCCAGATCCTGCTCTTTAACCAGCACGCCCTGAAAAGCTTCCGGGTTGAACCGGAAAGTGGTGCAGCCCTTCAGACCCTGCTCATAGGCATAGCGGTATATGTCCTTGAAGTCTTCAAACGGGTAATCAGTCGGTACATTAGCGGTCTTGGAAATCGACGAGTCAATCCATTTCTGCGCTGCTGCCTGAATATCAACATGCGCTTTCGGAGTGATGTCATCTGCAGCAATAAAATAATCCGGTAGCTGCTGGCTCGGGTCTTCCGCATACGGCATGGCATCAGGGTTGATCAGCTCCCGGTAAGCAAGCAACTCAAATGAGTACACTTCAACTTTTTCCTTGGTCTTACGCCCTTCACGAATCACGTTGCGTGAATAGTGGTGTGCAAAACTGGGCTCAATACCATTACTGGCATTGTTTGCCAGAGACAGCGAAATGGTACCGGTCGGCGCAATTGAGGTGTGGTGGGTAAACCGCGCACCGTGTTCCGCCAGCTGTTCAACCAGCTCCGGGTTAACCTCGGCCACCCGCTGCATGTAACGACTGTAACGGGCATGCAGTTCCCGGCCTTTAATTGTTTGACCTGCCTGCCAGCCGTCTGCCGCCATTTGCGGACGTTTGCGCAGCATCTCGGCGGTTACTTCAAAGTCGTCATCCATGATGGGCGCGGGCCCTTTCTCCTCGCTCAGCTCCAGCGCACACTCCCACCCTGCCACGGCCATTTCCCGGGCGATGTCTTCAGTAAAGGCCAGCGATTCCGGCTCGCCATACTTCATACCCAGCAGAGTCAGGGTTGAACCCAGTCCCAAAAAGCCCATGCCGTGACGACGCTTGTATTCAATTTCGGAACGCTGATCGTCCAGCGGCAATCCATTAATTTCGACCACATTATCCAGCATGCGAGTGAAAGTCTTCACCACCTTGCGGTATTCATCCCAGTCAAAACTTGCCTGACTGGTAAACGGCTTATCAACAAACCGGGTCAGGTTAATGGACCCCAGCAGGCAGGCGCCATAGGGCGGCAACGGCTGTTCACCGCAGGGGTTGGTGGCGCGGATATCTTCACACCACCAGTTATTGTTCATTTCGTTGATCCGGTCGATCAGGATAAAGCCGGGCTCGGCAAAATCATAAGTTGATGACATGATCATATCCCACATGCGCCGGGCAGGCGCAGTGCGATAAATTTTGCACGCAACCATGCCGTCATCCCGGCACACATAGCCTTTGGTAACCGGCCATTCGCGCCAGATCACCTGCTCCGGATCGGTCACATCCACCTCATCGATTTCCTGTTCGGAAATCGGAAAAATCATCGGCCAGTCGTCGCCATTGGCCACTGCCTGCATGAACTCATCGGTAATCAGCAATGAACAGTTAAACTGCCGCAGCCGGCCGTCTTCACGTTTAGCCCGAATAAACTCCATCGCATCGGGATGCCCCACTTCAAAGGTCGCCATCTGAGCGCCCCGGCGGCCGCCTGCCGAAGAGACGGTAAAACACATCTTGTCGTAGATATCCATAAACGACAACGGCCCGGAAGTATAGGCACCTGCTCCGGATACATAAGCGCCGCGCGGGCGCAGAGTGGAAAACTCATAACCAATGCCGCAGCCGGCTTTCAACGTCAGCCCGGCTTCATGCACTTTATCCAGAATGCCGCCCATGGAATCTTCGATGGTGCCGGAAACCGTGCAGTTAATGGTTGAAGTAGCCGGCTTGTGCGCGTGCGCACCCGCATTTGAAGTAATCCGGCCTGCCGGGATGGCGCCCCGGCGCAGCGCCCATAAAAACTGTTCACGCCAATGCTGGCGCAGCTCTGGAGTGGTTTCCACATCAGCCAGTGCGGTAGCCACACGCTGCCAGGTTGCATCGACATCCTGATCAAGAATTTCACCGCTTTTGCTCTTAAGGCGGTACTTCTTATCCCAAATATCCAGTGATGCATCCTGCAGCGGTATATCTTTGGTATCCATCATGATTGATTCTTGACGTACGCTGCTCATCTGTATTTCTATCCCCGTCAACGGCTCGGTATGATAATAAAAAATGTATTGTAATTGTTACTCGCTCTAACACAACCATTTGTGTTGCCTGAACGGCGCAAACACAATATATTGTGTGGGGTATCTACATTACTCCGCACATGAGACTGTGTCAAATAGTTCTGCACAAGCCCCTGTTATTGCAGGCATTAAGGTTGCCGAAATCGCCTCAAAACAGGCGCTGTAACATTGCCTGCTGATAAATTACGCTTACTTTTATGAGCGCATCTGTCACACCATCGCCTGCTCCCTTACCGGTACATATAGTTCTGGTGGAGCCGGAAATCCCTCCGAACACCGGAAATATCATGCGTTTATGCGCCAACAACGGCGCAGACCTGCACCTTATCGAGCCTTTGGGCTTTAATCTGGACGACCGCCAACTGCGCCGCGCAGGTCTGGATTACCGCGAGCGCAGCAGCTGGCGTAAATATAACAACCTGACACATTTCCGTGAGCAGGTTGCTGAAGGCAGACTGCTGGCATTTTCCACCAAAGGCACACACAGCCTATGGGATATTCGCTTCCAACCGGGTGATTGCCTGTTGTTCGGTGCCGAAACGCGTGGTCTGAGTGATTCAGTGCTTGCACAGGCCGATAAAATTGTGCGGCTGCCGATGCTGACCGGCAGCCGCAGCCTGAATTTGTCCAATACCGTGGCCATAGCCAGTTACGAAGCCTGGCGGCAACTGATTGTGAATACTGACTAGCGCCTTTGCACCAGCCCTTTCAGGGCAGACTCAGTGCTCTTTCTTTAGTTCGCGGCCGAGTAATACCTTAACGCCTTTTTGCGGACTCCAATTCTGATAAAGAACGCCGTACACCTGCTCACAAATCGGTAGATCCAGCGCATATTTCCGGCTGAGTCTGTGCACTTCACGGGCAGCCTTGTAGCCTTCCACCACCTGTCCGATGGCCTCAATGGCCTGCTGTACTCCCAACCCCTGCCCCAGGGCCAGACCCAGCCGCCGGTTGCGTGAGAGTTCTCCGGTACAAGTCAAGACCAGGTCTCCCATCCCGGCCAGACCCATCAGCGTTTCCGGTTTGGCACCCATGGCCACACCCAACCGCATCATTTCCGATAAACCCCGGGTCACCAGCGCGGCACGGGCGTTCGAACCCAGTGCCATACCGTCGCAGATACCTGTAGCAATGGCCATTACATTTTTGCTGGCCCCGCCCAGTTCAGCGCCGATAATGTCATTGCTGTAGTAAGCGCGCAGACTGCCGCCATGCAGAAGACTGGCCATCTGCTGCCCGTATTCTTCAGTGGATGCGGCAACTGTTACCGCAGTGGGCATATCCAGCGCTACTTCACGGGCAAATGACGGTCCGGTAACCACCGCCAGCGGACGTTGCTCACCCAGAATTTCACGGGCAGTGGTGTGCAACAGCCGACCGGTGCCCGGCTCAAACCCCTTGCACGCCCAGCTGACGCCGCCGGTGGCCGGCAGCCAGGGTTTGATGGTATTCAACAAATCAGCAAATGCATGGCTTGGACAGACCAGCAGAACCTCACGTGCCTCATTGACGGCAGTCTGCAAATCTGGCTCGGTCAACAGCGATTCCGGCATTTGAATGCCCGGCAGATAACGCTGGTTTTCACGGCTGGTTTGTATCTGGGACAGATGTTTTTGATCACGCGCCCACAAAGTAGTGCGGCGTCCTACCCGTGCCAGCTGCATCGCCAGGGCTGTGCCCCAGGAGCCGGCACCAAGTACGGCAATATCAGCGTAATCTGACATGCCACCGATACCCGATCACTAAATGGCAGCCGGCAGTACCGGCTGCATTTACAGAGGATTGTTTATTCTGCATTACCTGCAGCGGCTTGCTGCTGTTGTTGCGCTTCCTGCAGACGTTGTGCGTAGATTTGTTCAAAACTGATAGGCTGCAATACAACCGGTGGGAAACCGGCGGCCGCTACCAGCTGGGAAACCGTTGCACGGGCATATGGATACAGGGTATTGGGACACAGCACGTTGATAACGCCTGATTCCTGCTGCTCGGTCATGCCACTGAGCTGGAAAATGCCCGCCTGCTGTACTTCGCACAGGTAAGCGGTTTTTTCGTTGATGATGCCGGTTACAGTTACGGTCAGCACCACTTCCTGCAGGCCTTCGCCCATGGCATCCACCCGCTGTCCGAGGTTCATTTTCATTTCCAGCTGGCCCTGTTCCTGGAAAACCTGAGGTGTATTGGGCGCTTCGAAAGAAATGTCTTTAGTATAAATACGCTGCATGTTGAACTGCGCGTCGGCAGCGGCTTCCTGGGCACCGGCAGCAGCCGCTTGCGGATCGATATTCTGTTCGTCAGTCATGGAGATTCCAAATTAGTCTGGTTCAAATTGTTAATATCAGGAGATGCGGCCTTAACCGGCTCTGATCAAGTCCAGCCGTATAATAAGCGGTCGGATCAGACCACCGGCTGCTGGTCCGACTGCCATTGCACTATTCCACCGCGCAATACATACACCGGCCCAAGCCCCATAGCGATCAGTTTGTTAGCATTTTGATGCGACGCCTGACCATTTTTGCAATACAGCAGAATCGGCCGCCCCTGCAGTTTCATCAGCTGTTTGTTACTGGCCTGCAACTGTGATGGGGGAAAGTTAACCGCTTCAACAATATGCCTTGTTGCATAGTCGTTGCTGGCCGAAATATCAATAATCGCTGCATTCTCACGGTTGATCAATCGGATCGCGTCCGCGCTGGAAACAACTTTGAATTTACGCGTCATGCGTAATACTTCAGTAATGATAAGTCCTGCCAATACAGCGATAAAACTGCCGACCAGCACCGGGTGGTTGCCGGCAAATGCCAGTATCTTTTCCATTCAAAGGATCACTTTCATCTCGTTGTAGAACGCGTATTATTATCCATCATGAATAACAAACCAATAGCAAAGCAGCCAATTAAGGCATTCCCTCTTCTGTTTAAGGCGGCATACCCGATTATGCTGGGTATTCTGATTATGGCGCTGGCCACATGCCACAGAGACGGCAAACCGGCTGATCCCGTGCAATCTGCCGGTGAAGCAGTAATACTGGCTGAAACTGAATTAGATGAACTCAGTGGCCTGGCCGGTTCAACCATCAACAGCAGGGTTCTGTGGGGGATCAATGACAGCGGTAACGCCAGCCGGCTGTTTGCATTCGATAAACATACCGGTGCCGACCTCGGCAATGTTGAAGTCAGTGGTGTGGTGAATGTTGATTGGGAAGATATGGCGTCGTTCGTACTGGACGGTCAGCACTGGTTGCTGATAGCGGATATCGGTGACAACGATGCTGTGCGGCAGCTGGTACACCTATGGCTGGTGCCTGAGCCGCTTGCCGATGCACAGGGCCGCTACGCCGGATCGGTCCGGCCAGCTGCGGATATTGCCTATCGTTATCCCCTGGGAGCACGTGATGCGGAATCTGCGGGTGTTGATGTCACCGGCCGGGAGATTATCATCATCAGTAAGCGCGACCCGATGCCACGGATATATACGCTGCCGATTTCAACCGTCAGTCCGGCAGCTGTTCTTGAAGCCCGGTTTGTCGGCGAGCTGACCCAGCTGGAACAACCGGACTGGTTGATGAGAGTCCGTCTGGGTGAGCGGGCAAAATGGCGCTCCCAACCAACTGCCATGGATATCCAAAGCCTCCCGGATGGGCGTCAACGGCTGGTGCTGCTGACACATATGCAGGCTTATTTGTTTGATAAACAGCCGCAACAAAGCTGGCAGGCCGCTTTGCAGGGTGAACCCGGCATTTTACCGATACCCGAGCTTCGCCAGCCCGAAGCACTGGCGTTTGATCAACATCTGACCTCCCACTATTGGCTGACCAGTGAGCGCCTGCCGACACCGCTGCACAAACTGCCGCTACCAGCCCCGAATACAGCCGGTGCCCGGTAACTTCATCAACTGTTGATTACCAGCTAACAGCGCTTCTGTTCAATGGCATGGTCATACAGCGGCAGCCACCGCCGCCGCGGCTCAGCTCAGCCCCGTCCATGACCACTACCGCAGGCTGATCGGGGGTCAATTGCTGTTTGCCGGCAATGATGTCTTCAGCCTCTATTATCTCGAAACCACCTTTGTGCAATGCATCCACAGTGTGGATGTTATGCCGGTATCCAATAATATGACCCGGCCCCAGGGCAAAAAAGTTAGCGCCGCTGTTCCATTGCTCACGCTCCTGATAAAACGGGTCATCACCACCGCAGGAAATCGGCTGCAGATCCAGGCCCTGATCTTTCAATGCCGGCAGTATTCCCTGGTATTCACGGATTTTTGAGCGGCGGTTGCCATCGTAGGCAATATGGAATGCACGGCTGCGGCTGGTTCCGGTAATCAATGGATTGAACACCATGCATTTATCCCGGTCCAGCAATGTGAAAATCATATCCAGGTGAATACTGGAGCGCTGTTTGGGAATCTCCAGAACCACAAAGTTTTTGGCCCGCCCGTGCGCTGCAATGGCTTGAATCAACCTGTCGATGGCCGCCGATGTGGTGCGCTCGCTGTACCCTACCAGCACCAGGTCATCGCGCGCCACCAGTAAATCTCCACCCTCAATGGTTACCGGGCTTTCACCGCCATTGTGCTGCTCAGATGAGTTATCGTCGGTACCGTCAAAATAAAAACCCTGAGATTGAATTGCAGGGTGATATTTAAAAATGGCTTTCAGCAGCAGGCTTTCCACTATTCTGACCCGATAAGCCATAGAGCCGATAATCACCCTGTCGTGCAGACACATGGTTGCATCACGGGTAAAAAAAGTATTCGGCAGCGGCGGTAATGAGTGGTGCAGCGGGCTCAGGTATTTTTCCAGCGTATCCTTGCGCATCGGCGTGCCTTCCAGCAACTGCCGGGCTAACACCGTTGAATCCAGATCGATCAGATCACTCATCACCTCCGGACAGCGGTACAGCCGTAATACTGCTTTAAGCAGGCGTTCACGGGCATCACGGTTTTCCAGCACATCACTGAGCATACTGGTGAGATGTACCACATTAGCCAGCTTGTCCAGCACGCCGGTCAGCTGCTGATGCTCTGCCCGCGCCAGCGGCAGGCTGATAATATCGTCATACAGCACTTCGGCCGCTGTAGCCGGTGTCATATTCTCAATTTCCTGGCCCGGTTGATGCACCATTACTGCATTAATGCGGCCAACTTCGGAAGTCAGATCGATTGTAATACTCATAAGAAACCTGATTTGATGACGAATGCAAAGCGAACGCAAGCCTAGCACAGACTGAATGCTTTGGGGGCAACTCTGCCGGTTGCAGCAACCGGCAGAATGGCTTCAGCATTTTTGCCTGGTCAACCGGTTAACGGTAGTGGTTGTAAATCACCTCAAAAACTTCAGCGGCAATGGTCTCAGAAGGCTCAGCGGCATTTGCCATATAGGCAATCACCATATTCTCTTCCGGAAACAACCTCAGCTCTGCGTAAAAGCTGCCGGCACCGCCGTTATGCCCCTGACAACTGACTTCAGCCTCAAAATAATGGCATTCATTATGCCCCCAGCCAAATGTATACATGCCACCGGCCACCGGTACGGCATCGGGCTGCGGAGTATGCAGCCGGCGCATGGTCTCACTGGAAAGGTAACCATCTTCACCGCGCAGGCCGCGTAAATGCATGTCGCCGTATTTCAACATGTCTGACACATTAGAACGGATATCTCCAGCCGGAGCTACCAGAGAAAGTAATTCGCTCATTTGTTCATATCCCTGTACCTGATAATTGTCAGGACTGTCTCCGAAATGCCCGCGGGGCTGATCCGGCCGGTGTTCAGCAGCCGGCCAGCCAAAACCACCACTGTGCATACCTGCTGGTTTAAACACATGTTCCTGAACCAGTTCACGCCAGCTTTTACCGCTTACCCGCTCCGCCATATACCCTGCCAGGGCTATTCCGCCATTTGAATAACGGCCTGTCTCGCCGGGCAATGCAAAAGGCTTTTCGGATAGAATTTCAGCGACCAGGTTTTTGCGTCGCTCTGACCCGCTTGAGGAACTACCCGACAACAGCCGCTCCACGTCATCGCGGGTGAAGTTTTCATAGGGCTGAATCCCTGCCTGATGACTCATCAACTGTGTCAGGGTCGCTTCCCTGTATTCGTCCCGCATTGGAATATCACCCAATACTGCCTCAATGGTGGTATCCCAATTGAGTCTGCCCTGCTCAACCAGTTTTCCGATCACTGTCCCGGTGACAGATTTTGCGATAGACCCCCAATGAAAGGCATCATTTATCGTGACGACCTCATCACCACCAGTTTCACGCATTCCGCTTGCAGCACGATCGATTTCCTCACCATTTCGCATCACGCCTATGGCATAAGCCGGCACACCGGTACGCTGCTGCAGCTGGGAGGTAAACTCCTGCAGGTCAGCCCATTCCGTGGGTACGTCAATAGCCAGTGAAATACTGATCGGACCGATCTTATGAGGTGCCTGCTGCTGCATTACAAACTGGAACTTTCTGGCCGTCCCGCCGTTAACCGGTTGAGCAGTAACCAGCCACTGATAGGGTGAAATTTCACTAACTCCGGTAATTGTTAACCCGCCCCAGGCTGCCAGGTCGAAATCAAATCTTTCCAGCCTGGCGTCCAGCGGTGCGGCCGCCAGTGACTGTTCTGTCCTGTTGTCCAGAAGCCATTGTTTGTATAGATCCCTGTCCTGCCGGTTATAGGCTTCAAAAAAACCTGCCAGACGGTTGCCCTGGAGTGTGTCAGGAAAAGTATTCCCGGAACTGGCCGGTTGATTGTCAACCTGTGCGGGCGGCTTATCTGCATAAGCCGGCAGCGCCAGGACAATGATTGCCAGTACGCAGGCCGATAACCGCAATATCAACCGGTGCATTTTGCTGAAACTGCATGGGGTGTGTCTTATGTTCACGTGTGTCTCCTGTTGTCATTGTGTGCATTTACGGTTCGAAACCGAACTTGCCCCATATTGGCAACAGTGTTTCAAGACATTATTAAGACGACTCCAGCATTGTTATGCAGTGGTACCTGAGACATTCGGAAACACCAGATTGACACAGACACCATTGCCCATTTCACTGGCAATGGTGACTTCTCCACCATGTGCTTCCACTAAAGATTTTACAATTGCCAGGCCAAGCCCGGCCCCACCGGGGCTGCGGCTGCGAGATTTTTCCACACGGTATAGCCGGTCGAATACAAATGGCAGTTGTTCAGCTGGAATTCCCGGTCCATTGTCAGCTATGGCGAGTCTGATCTCATCGGATTTTTCCTGTGCAGTTACGCATATCTCCAACCCGGATCGGCGATGAGCATACGCATTGGCAAAGATGTTCCCCAATATCTGATGGAACCTGGCTGTATCAACCATCAGTTCCATGTCATCGGGAATCTGATTATCCAGCATTGCCGCATCGCTCCAGGTCATCTTCCTGAAAATATCGGTCACTTCTGTGCACATTCTGACGGGTTGTTTTTCCAGCCGAATCTGGCCGGCATCAGAGAGCGCCAGTTGCTGCAAATCGTTGATTAGACGCGCCAACAACTGCGTTTCGCTCTCCATTGTGTTGATAAATTCACCATCAGGCTGAATGATGCCTGCCTGAACCGCTTCAATACGCCCACTGAGATTGGTCACCGGTGTTCTCAATTCATGCGCCACATCGGCAATGATATTTTTTCGCAGCTTTTCGGTTTTACGCAGTGAATCGCCAACAGCGTTGAATGCTTCGGCCAGCTCGCCCAGTTCTCCGGCTGCCCGAATATTGACCGGATCAAGCTCACCGCTGGTATGAAATTTCCCTGCCGCCTCCTTCAACCGATTGACCGGTGTTAAAAAGTAACGCACAAACAGCATGGTAAATATCAGCGTCGCCAGAAATATAATTAATGCGGCGCGCAACACCGTTCTGGCCACTGTACTGGCAAATTCATCTGCACCGCTACCCGAAAGCTGGGCAGGCAAAGCAACCAGACTGGCAAACACCGACCCATCAGGCAGATGCAGCTGGCTTGCCGGCAAACCTTCAAGTGTTACCAGGCTGGCCACCTTGCCGCCGGTGGTTTCATTCACCTGCAGGTTATAACCATTGTTCGGGTTTCGCGTCACGTCCACCGCCGTACCCCACGGCGACGCGCGTACCTTTTCAGTTGAGTCCAGCAACACAAAAGCAGCACCGGTTACCTTTGCTGTCTGGTCGTAATTCTGCAATGCCGTCCAGCCGCCGGCGGCAAATTCGGCTTCCAGATAATCAACCAGATTACTTTCCGGGATTGCCGGTTGATTGGATATCAGCTCCAGCTTTTCAAAATTAAGTTCTATTGAGCGCTGATAAATGAAAAATACCAGACTGAACGACACTGCCATCAGCACCACGACTGACATCGCAATCCTTAAGGATAAACCGGTAAACCAATGCTTCATGGCATAAAGCGGTAACCGATACCCACCTCCGTCACAATATGACGCGGCCGGTAACGGTCTTCACCCATTTTTTTTCTCAAGTTTGATATATGCGCATCGACGGTTCTTTCAAAACCGTCAAAATCCTCTCCAAGCGCAATATCGATCAGCTGGCCACGGGTGAAAATTCTACCCGGAGAACGCATCAGCGTTTCCAGAATCAGAAACTCCGTTTTGGTCAGCTTGGCCGGCTGTTCATCTGCTTTTAATTCCAGGCTGTTCAAATCAAGCTCAATATCCCCCACCTGCAACTGGTTGCCGGCATCATGAACAAAAGAGTGCCGACGGCGCAGGCAGCTTTTTATCCTGGCAATCAGCTCCTTACCACTGAATGGCTTGCATAGATAATCATCTGCGCCCGCCTCCAGGCCTGCCACAATATCCGCTTCGGCAATCTTTGCAGTAACAAAAATAATCGGCGCAGATTGGCTTTGCCTGATTTCCCGGCAGATCTGTAAACCGCTTTTGCCAGGCAGCATCCAGTCAAGAATAATGGCATCAAAGTTGTTTTCCCGTGCCATAGCCAACCCTTTGTCACCAGTGTGCGCTATCTCCGCAGCCGCACCCTGCTGCTGAACAAACAAAGCAATGGTATCTGCAGTAACAGAATTGTCTTCAATAATCAGAATGCTGTGCTTGTCCATTGCAATTTATGATCAATTGTTAGCTTCCGGATTTTTAGCATATTGGTTTAAAGATAGCTTTAAGAACATCTATTGCTCTGGGTATCACTGATGACTTACCCGTCAGATCCTGAACTGATAGCGCCAAAGATGGCGGTTTACCGAATTAGCATTGACCAGTGGTCAAACCAGCGACAGTCTGGTTTCAGAGTAAACCACTCGGGATAAATTATGCTTTCCAAAAACATTCAGCACCAACTTATTACATTGATACTGGTTGCCTGCACAATACTTTATTCTCATTCCGGACAATCGACTGAGAGCCCTTTTAACAGTTATCTTCAGGCCCTGGCGGCTACCACACATGGTGAATCTTCCACTGAAGACGTTGAACGGCTGCTTGACTTTTATGCTGACGACATCGTCTACGAACACCCTGCAGTTGGCATCAGGCTGGAAGGTAAACAGGCGCAGCGACAGGGCCTGACCGCTTTTCTGGATTCATATGCCGGCAGTGCTGGTGATTCACAGGTCGAAGTCATCGACTACCTCAAAGGTCCCAAGGCCATTGCCATGCGCTTAAATGTCAGCTTTATGCAGCAGCGCGGTGATTCGGTTGAACAGGTTTCCCGTGAACAGCTGCGGATTATCGAAGTGAAGGAAAACAAAATAAGCCGGATTATTGATTATTGGTAAACGATTTACCGGCTAACCTGCAGATACAGCTTCTTCTGACAGGCTCCTCCAGGATAACCGGAGGAGCCAATGAATAGCTGCACCACTGGTAGAAGCACGTAACACCTGGATCAGCTATCAGAAAACCAACACCGGTTTCCAAACTATTACGCAAGCCTGATCTTAAAAACGGGCGCTTCGCATACCAGGCAAGCTATCTCAACAACTCAAGCAGCCCAAAGCCTCTGGCAGCAACAATCGGATCGAAAATCTCTACATACTCGGAAATTTCACCGGCTGTATTAAACCGGAACGTGGAGTAGTAGTAATTTTCATAGACCCCTGCTGCATTCTTTAAATTGATCTTCCCGCGGTAGCGAACAAAGATTACATTCGGGTCTTCCGTTGCCAGTAACTCATCAATGCGGAATGCCATACCGTCAAACCTGGCAGGCAGTGGTGACCAATATTCATACAATGCTTCGCTGCCATGGGCTCCAGCCGGAAAAATACCGTTGTTGTATGGATTCAATTGCTCGCCATCATCAGCAAACAGGTCCACGAATGCCCGGATGTTTTCTTCTTCCAACAGTTGGAAGAAGCGCCTTACCGTTGCTTTATTGCGTTTGGCGAACACTTCTTTATGTCCCGCCGGCCTTGTTGAAGCAGCCACTTCAATAGCTTGAGCAACTATATCTCGCGAGCCTTGCTCTTCTGAAAGCTTGAAGGTCATCGATGTAATCAGCCAGGTATCGCTGTTCTTTTCCAGCTCATAGTCATAGGATCCGGAAACCTGCCAGAAGCCCTCACCCAGCCAATGAGACGCAACTACACTGGCGCTGGCTTTTGCTGTATCTCCATCAACATTAACGACCATGTCAGACAACGCATGACGGGTTAAATCAAACCCGGGCAACACCGAAGCCCATTCTGCCATCAGTTCAAGGGGGGCTTTGGTTGTCTTCGGCTGTCCGCTCAATGATGAGTAATCGAGCATCAACTGGTCAGCGAAAAGACGCGACAACGCATCAAACTCTCTGCGGTCCGCCAATACACTCACACTTTCTACAACAGTGCTGATTGCAGCCTGGTCATAAGCATTCTGTTTCATCGTATTCTCCAGAGCGTGAGCATTTAATGCCGTCATGAGCACAAGCCACACATTCAATACCCTGTTCATTTCAGGAAGTTTTTGTACCCAAACCAAATGCTGCGATAGCCTCGACTGAGGCATCCACAATGTCTTTGCGGTCATAGAAATCGAATTGATTGACGTCATCTCCAAACCACACCTTTTCCAGTGGTGCGGCGGTTTTGCTCTCATAGCGTTGCGCACCAGCGGGCAGTGCCATTCCCGATGACCCCACCATCAGAATAGGCTTATTCATCCGTTCTGCGGAAGCATGTGCGTTGTAAGTCAGCCAGGGCTTCCACGTGAGCAGACTGAACTTGTTGTCGTACTCTGGAATTAGCCCCCGACTTTCTTCCGTGTAATACGGAGCCTGGTACATCGGTGATGAATCGTCAGTAGTACTGGCTGCTACCAGTACTGTTGCATTGTTTGAACTGTCTTCAATTTCGCTTGCATTGACCAGCTTAGCCACCTGTTCTGCTCCACCATAGACAGCTTCAGCCATTTCAGGATCGTGTAACCACGGTGCGACCAGCGCCAGTCTGGACAGCTTGCCGTTGGTAGCAACAGCTTCAGCCATGTAACCGGCTGAGGCACAAATACCGAGCCCGGTGATTTGAGCAGAGTCCACATCACTGCGTCCGTCCATATATTCAACCGCAGCATGAATATCCGCAGTTTTGGCAACAGGGTCTTCAACATATCGCCGGTCACCGGCACTCTGCCCCCAGCCGGCGAAATCAAATGCAAGTGCCACAAAACCCTGCTCTGCCAGTGCTCTGGCGTATGTGCCCGGCATCTGCTCTTTTACAGTTGTCCATGCACCGGTCACGATTACAGCAGGAAATAGACTTTTGCCATTACCTGGTTTGTATATGTCGCCTTTTAATTCAACGCCATTGCTAAAAAACGCTGCTGATCCAGTTTGAACAGTATCTGGGCTCGGTGCGTTTTGCAGGTTTATATAGCGTGTCATGGTTATACCTCGATTACTTTTGTGTTGTTGAGGAGCAGTTTATTGAATTCGATAGAAAATGATAATACGATCTTTTTCTATTTCATAAGTGTATTAAATCGAACAATGAGATTGCCGTTAACCACTCTGGAAATATTCAATGCCATAGCAGACGAAGGTTCTTTACGTGCAGCCGCGAACCGCTTGGGACTGCAGCCTTCTACTGTAAGTCACCAACTGAAAACACTGGAAAAGCAGTTAGGCATCAGCCTGTTTTCCCGCACAACCCGTTCAATCAAACTGACTGAAGCCGGCCTGGCCCTGTTTCGTGGTGCCAATCCGGCATTCGATCAGATAAAAGCAGCCCTTCAGTCAGCCAGAGATACTGGCCGAAGCCAACGGGGTGAATTGCGAATCACCATGCCGGGCTTTTCGTTCGACATGACCATACGTGAGAAGCTGGCCAGTTTTCGACAGCTTTATCCGGATATCGAACTGGAAATCAGTATCGATGAAACCTTTGTTGATCTGTTTGATGGCCGTTTTCATGCCGGGATTCGGCTGGGTGATCGGGTTGATCCTGATATGATCGCCATCCGAATCAGCCCGCCGCACCGGTTGGCCGTATTAGGGAGCCAGGAGTACATCGAAAAGCATGGACAACCGGCGCACCCCTCCCAATTGCTGAATCATCAGTGTATTCGTTATCGGTTTGGCCGATCCGGTCAGCTGGCACCATGGGAGTTTATAAACGAAGAAGGAAAATATTCTGTTGGTGTATCAGGTAACCTGGTCGTTAATACACTACCTTCGCTATACACTTCTGTGGCAGACGGTCTGGGACTCGGGTTTTCTTTTGCCGAGTACCGCCCCAATGGTGAATCTAATGTTGTTCCGCTTTTAACAGAGTTCATCGAGCCAATCCCCGGTACTTTTTTGTACTACCCCAGGGAATATAAATCTGTTGAGCTGCTGCGTTTGTTTATCGAGCACGTTCGGTATTAATTGAAGATGGTTGCACTTGCCAGCCCAGATAACAGCTAATCATTCTGTTTGGCCAGTTCAATAAATGCTCTCAATCGCGCAGGCATGTGACGCTTCGTCAAATAATTAATCGTATAGCGGGGTAACTGAGGAATGAATTTATCGAATAAGGTAACCAGCTCACCGGATTGTATATAGATATCTGCAGGCTTTTTGTAAACGTACGCCAGGCCAAGACCAGCCTTTGCAAAATTGATCGCTGACTCCAGATCATTCACGATCATGCGCTGCATTGGTGCGATCGTAAATGATTTGCTTTTACCTTCCGCAAATGACCAGGGAGCAAGACGGTCTGCACGACCGAATGCAAAGCAAATGCCGTTATGGTTAACCAATTCATCAGGCTTCCCGGGAGTCCCCATTCTGCTCAAGTAATCAGGTGACGCAACCAACGCCATCTCCAGCTGAGGGCCGATCTCAATAGCGTAAGTCTCTTTCTCCAGTAACGTTTGTGAGCGAATAGCCGCGTCTATACCTGACGTCACCAAATCAACTTTGCTGTCGTCATACAAGACTTCTACACAAACTTGCGGAAAGGCATTCATAAACTTCGCGATCAGATCATTCAGGAAGAAAGATGAGCTGCTGTGCGGAGCTGATAAACGCAAGGTGCCGGAAACAGTGTTTTGCTGCTCCCCCAGGTCACCCAGTGCACTGTCGAGATCGGCCAGTGCCGGCAGTGCGCTTTCAAGGAGCTTTTCACCGGCACTTGTGAGAGACATTTTACGGGTAGTACGTTCAATTAACCGAACGCCTAAACGACTCTCAAGCCGCTTAACGATTCCACTAACCGACCCAGCTCCCAGATTGAGTCTATCTGCAGCTGCACGAAAACCATTTGCCTGTGCAACTTCTGCAAAAACCAATATATCATCCAGGCTTGTGCCTTTTATTGTTCGCATTTTCGATCACTTTGATTTTGATTAGTCTATTTATATTAACAATAAAGCTCATCATAATTGATTGCAATTACCACCGGGTAAAACTTGGAAATTAACGAGGAAAACCGAATGAGCGAAATTGATAACGTTAAGCATGCCCTGAATGAATGGCTTGATGGCCTTGATAGCGGCGACCTGGAGCGTATGGTCAAGACAGTTGATCCCGATGCTGTACTTTGTAACCAGCATCAACCAACCGGATACGGCATCCAGGCAGTCCGGGAGAAATATGGGCCGCGTATAGAAGCGGCATCATTCAGATCAGGTTTTGATATCGAACATATCAAGGTTTATGACGGGTTCGCCGTCATCATAGGCCACTTCACAGTTGAAGCCACTGACAAAGCATCCAGGCGAAAAAATGCTGGTCAAGGGCGGCTTCTTCTGGTCTACCGCAAGCATGCTGATGGTTGGAAGATGATTGTAGATATCGATAACAACGATGATAAATCATGAGTTCGATAATTGCTGAAAGGAAAAGCCCATGACCACCACAGCTAAACGAATTGCCAGAAAGCCCCGCGAGATCGCTGACTGCGTCAGTGCCTTCCTTCAGGAAGGTGATCTGGATGGTATTGCATCGATGTTCCATCCCGATTGCCGCATTTTCTTTCCACCCAATCAGCCGCCAGGCATCGGTCCTGAAGCAGCTCGCCAGGCATTCGAAGCACTCATTGAAAGCCGGCCAACCATTAACAGCGATGTTATCAGTGAGGTTATTGTTGGTGATATCGCATTACTACGGGCAGACTGGCAGGTTATAGACCCGGATGGCAGCGTCGTAGCAGAAGGTCAATCAACCGAAGTCGCCAAGCAGCTTGACAATGGTGGTTGGGGTTATTTAATCGACTGCCCGTATGGTCCTCCGCTACTATCAAAGCGCCCGGCAATCTGACTGCATAGCAACAAAGATTCCGAGTTTATTCATTCAAGCGACTGATGTAACAACGGATTGGTCAATCGCTTGAGTGAAAGCATGATGTACGCAGCTACAGTAATGTCGACCAAAGCACAGAATACGGGATACCAGCTGAATACACCCGGATTGATAAACAGCAGGTCATGATAAAGATCGTAGAGCCCATGGCTGAACCAGCCAAGGGCTATTACCAACAAGCTTCTTTTTGAACGAATTCGCCAAACCAGGAGGCCTGTGAGGATATAGGGAGAGCCGTAAAGAAACTCCTTAACCACCACAGCCCAATCCATCGCGAGAACACCAAACAAAATGTAATAAAGCGGAAGCGTTGCCAGGAACACAGGCCAGGCCAAAGAATCCCATCTTTTGATTCTGATGAAGCAGATCGTGGGAATGATAAAGATCAGCCCGATGATCACACCAGCCAGTTCAGGCGACACGTTTAAGCACCTCTTGCTTCAGCCCGATACCCAGGAGGTTTTCAACATGAGCCTTCACGCGGAAAGTCTTGCTCATGATCTTATGCTTACCCATAACCCCCTCACGAAAAGACGGACGCTCTGAGATACGCTTAAACCAGGCTGTATAAGCGGGGAACAACTCATCAAATGGGTAACTGCACTCGATCAGACGCAGCGTCTTCATAGCCCAGATAATGTCAGCCATAGTCAAATCATCACCCGTCAGAAAGGCTCTGCCATCCTGCAAACGCTGTTCAAGATCCTTAAATGCTGAATTGAGCTTCTCTAAATGATCTACGTAGACAGTATCTGGAATTGATTGACTGTTGTAACCTTCGTAAAAGCTGATCAGCTTTTCCCCATCCTGCCCGTTTCTAAGCAGTGCTTTCAGTTGATTTTCTTCTTTGTTGGATAACCGGGCCAGACCACGCAGCCCCCAACGAAAAGTCACAAATCGAATCGACCGGTGCAATTCCTTGCCGAGATCGGTCAGGGCCTGTGCATCAGCCATCAGTTCAGCATCATGTTTTGGTAACAGCGGAGTGCCTCCGAATACCTCATCAAGGTAAGCGATGATGTCCATGGACTCGATGTGCAGCTCTCCATCATGCACCAGCGCCGGGACAACCAGATTCGGTTGGATTTGTGCATAAGTCTCTGTGAGGTGTTCCTTTTTCGCCAGCGATACCTGTCTGCTGACCCATGCGCCGTCCTGACCGGCACATGAAGTGGGATCATCTGCATCAAACTTGACTTCGCGACCTCGTACCAGCCCTTTTTCATGCAATGCAAACCTTACCCGTTGAGCACAGGCTGCAGCATCGTAATGGAATAGATGTATTCCTTGTAATTTCCCGACAATTGGGCTTTTGGGGTTTTCAATTTTCATTCGTGTATTCCTCTTGTTAATTTTGTACCATATCGCATATAATTATAGGCGGTTATTATTAATATGCAAGTTGGTACAAAAATGACTTCTCGAGGCAGACCTAGAAAATTCAATGAAGATGAGGCGCTGAACGGCGCAATGCAGCTGTTTTGGAAAAAAGGATTGTCAGCCACATCTCTGGATGATCTGGCCAAGGCGATGAACATGAATCGCCCCAGTATTTACAATGCTTTCGGCAATAAGGAAAACCTCTATCGCAAAGCCCTAAGCAGATTCTGCGGGCAGCTCGATCATGGCCTGGAGCAGACCCTTGTCGCCATACCCTCGCTGCGCACAGGCCTTCAGGCTTTTTTTGGACAAGCTATAGATGTCTATTGCGGCACCAACCCGCCGATGGGTTGTTTGATGGTCTGCACAGCACCCGGCGAAGCATTGTCGCATCCGGAAGTTGGAGAGGATCTGCGTGATTTAATTCAGCGACTGGACCGGGGCTTTACAGAGCGGCTGCTCCGCGCCCGGGAGGAAAATGAGTTGTCTGCAAACGTGCAGCCGGAGCTCGCCGCAAAATTACTGCAGGCAACACTCCAGACGCTTGCCATCAGAGCGAGAGCCGGTACTTCGAGAGATGACCTGCAGGAACTTGCTGCATATGCCGTCAATAAGCTGACGCGCTGAGCACAGGGTAATTCTCAGTAGGCACTGACCATTAGGCCCTGATATTAAGGGTACAAATAAATTTTTATTATTAGATAACTATAAAGTGGTGCCCGGGGCCGGACTCGAACCGGCACGGTATCACTACCGAGGGATTTTAAGTCCCTTGCGTCTACCAATTTCGCCACCCGGGCAGTATATGCGGGAACATTCTGCCCGGCTGACTATGCTGCAGTCAGGCAGTTAATGGAGGCTAGGCCCGGAATCGAACCGAGGTACACGGCTTTGCAGGCCGGTGCATAACCACTCTGCCACCTAGCCTTTGGTTATCCAAGAGAGGCAATGCTAAGCACTCTGCTCGCTGTTGGCAAGACCAATTTGTATAAAATCGCAGCTATTTTTTATAAACAGGTGTAATTTGGGGGTTTGATAACACCAGTAATGGTCGATTATCAGGCGCTATTCAGACATTCCAGCAAGCTGGATATCTGCTTACGCAACCACAAAATCCAGCGCCGGGCCGGGCCTTACATCAACCTGTTGCGGGTAATCCAGCGTCCAGCTCTCACCGTCCAGGTGAAAGCTCTGATCCAGCTGCATCTGAATATGGCTGGCGTTGCGACTGTAATAACCGGACCGCTCCGGCAGCACCCTGCCCCAACCGAATGCCAGCGGCAGACTGCGCCACCACAAACCATGAGCACGGTCACGGACCACAGTAATCTTGATTTCACCGCTGCTGTCGGTGCGCTGCCGCCAGAATGGATTAACCCATAACGGCATCCGCTCGTTGGTGGTCACCATGACAATCTGCTGACTGTCACCCGGAATCACTTCACCATCCACCACCGTTTTTGCCAGCCGGGAGTCCAGGATTGGCCTGCCTGCAGGGGTCCCCAATAAGCGCCCGACTACCCATGCAGCTGTACCGAGGCCGCCGAACAACCCCCATTGGCGATGTTGGTGCCGAAAACTCCAGCACTGCTCGATACCGCCGGCCAGACCGGCGGCACTGATCAAAAAACCCAGCTCGGGTTGCTGCCGGTCAATATCAATCCGCAATAAAGATCTGGTCTTGCGCTGCTGCCTACTGCCGGAGCAGTAATTCCGTAAAATGCCGCGCAAAATGTGTCGTGGGCGCAACTTCGAATTCAGGTCCTGGGAAATCACATTGGTCCGCCCACCTGGCATCACCGCGAGTAACGGCAGTTTATTCTCAGGCCACTGCCGCCAGACTTCGGTAATAACTCCCTGAACGGTTCCATCACCACCATTGGCAATCACCAGCCGTGCGTCAATAGCACGCAACGCTGCGACAGCTGCACGGATTTCAGCGCGGTTTTGTGCTGGATATTTATGCACTTCCGGATAATCTTTTAAGATTTTCCGCAGTACCGGCTCCGGGCGCCGCTGATTGTAAAAGCTCAGCGGATTAGAGATCAGGCCGGCAGGCGGACGGGTAGTTGAACAGCTTTCAGCTGAACTATCCTGGTGGCTGTCAACAGATTCGGTGCCGTTTTGACCGGCTTTCAAATCCATTTGCAGGCCAACTACAGAAGCATTGGTTAAATCATTGCTGCCGGCCATAACCCGCATCACCGCTGTTCAACATGATGATCATAAATTAGCTGCTATTAATCAGTCCCTTGGCTAAGGTTTACAGATATTTCCCAGTTTTTTAGTCTTACCGTGTTTTCCTTTATTCATCGGTAGTTAGCTATTGTTGCTAAGCAGTCAGTTTAACAAAATCTGTGGGGCCGCGCTTGCTTGATTATCTCCGCAAACCTTCGTATTAGTCTGGTCCAATCGGAAAATCACAGCCTTTACCGGCTTAGCGTAAACTGCCGCGGCGCAGCAATTGCCACAACACCACCCAGCCGCCTATCAACGGCCACCGCCGGGCATAGTCAGGCAGATCCACCGGCCTGCCACTATGCCGCTCGATTTTCCAGGCGGCATAATCCAATGCCCCCTCAAAGGTCAACAGACTTTTGATCAGCCTGAGTAACGCCAGTGGCTTGCCTGCCAGCACCCGGATTCGCCAGCGGCGTCTGGCTCCGGTTCTGAGATTCCGGGGAATATTGACCTGATAATGATCTTCGGTTGCAGCCTCCAGCCAGCCGGATACTTCCAATGCACGCCGGGTTTGCCGGGTGTAATACTCCGGCCAATAATCAAACAGTCCTAAAATCCGTTCTTCCCGTTCTGCCCGCAATTCAGTCCGGTAACTGTTCGCCAGCCCGGTACGCCACAGCTGTGCAGCGCTGAACCTGGCTTCAAGCAATGGTGCAGACTGTTTAACAAAATATATAAGCGCCTGTATCAGCCAACTGTATATTGATTGCCTGAGGCTATCAGAACGGCACCACAGTACACCGCTGGGCTGGGCAAAACGCCCCCACAGGTACGGCAGCAGCCAGCCACCGGAAACCCCATGCTGAAACTGGCTGACGCTGATCACTGCATATTTGGCCCGCAGGGTACCTCCCTGCCACGGTGTTTCCAGATAGAACACATTCGGTGGCAGCAACCGGTTCAACCCGGCTTTCAACCAGCTCATGCCTGCACTGCGGTAATCATCCACCAGTACATAAAAATCTGCGATGCCGTCACCGGCGTTACCACTGCGCAGACAGGAACCGTAATACAGTATCGCTGCAACAGCTTCGCCATGCTGCTGCCGCAAAGCCGTCGCCAGTGCCTGCAGATCATCGCCCGCCGCAGTTCGCGCCTGCAGACCCTCAAGCTCTTGAACAAGCCGTTGCATACCAAAACGGCCTTAACGCAGCTGACGCAGCAACGGCCAGGCCACCATGGCCAGCAACACCACCAGTCCGAATTTGATCAGAATCGGATTCGCACTGATCAGCAGCCCGACATAGCCCAGGGCGGTATTCAGAAGGTAATACAGCAACCCGATTGAACCAGCCTGGAATATCCGCTTGGCTGCGCCCTGGCTGCGAGTTGTATTGACTGCAACAGGCACTGCGATCAATGCCATCAGTACCGCTGAGAATGGGATGGCCAGCTGATGCCATAAGGCCATCGCATATGCGTCGGCAGCTTCACCACGTTGTCGTAATTCGCCAACATATTGAAACAGGTTGCTCAGTGACAGGCTTTCCGGGGGCAGCGTCAGTGCACCAATCTGTTCATTGGACAAGAATGATGGCCACAGCAAGCTGGCCTGCTGCTGCACATCGCTGGCTCCAGGACCAATCTGTTTGGTCCAGACATCCTGCAACTGCCACTCGGTGGAATCGTCTTTAACCAGCGCGCTTTCCGCGTGCACATAACGTACCAGACCATCTTGTTCGCTAAAGTCGTAAATATTGATATCAGTGGGAATGCGGCCGAAGCGAAATTCCTTGATATTGATGAATTGCAGCCCATTGCGCGCCCAAAACCCCTGATCTCCGGTTAGTGAAGACTGCTCCGACTGACGTACCGCGCGCAAGGTGTAGGCATGATCTTCCAGCTCAGGTATAACCCACTCTGCCAGCAGCAGCATGATGCCGGTTACTGCCAGCACATTAACCACCACACTGCGCAAGATCAGCCATACTGATGCGCCCAGGGCTCGAATCGCTACCAGCTGCTGACTGGCTGCCAGCATTCCCAGCGTAATGATACAACCCAGTAAAATGATCAGCGGCAGAAGATTAAATGCCTCACCGGGCACTGTTAATGCAGTGAAATAGAAGACGTCCACTACACCGTAATTGCCCTGCCCGATTTCATCCAGCTCATCAACCAAAGTAATCAGGCTGAACAGCCCAACCAGCGTCACGCCGGCCAGTAACATGCTGCGCAACAGTTCATAGCGCAAATAACGGTTAAAGGTTCGCATTATTCAGTGAGCCCCCAAACGTTTAGCACGTGGCCGCGATGCCGGCCATATCAGTCCCACAAATATCGCCAACAGCAACAGCTGTGGCCAGAAAACCCCGGGGAACAGCGGCATTATGCCCAGCTCCATCCAGGTTCTGGCCAGCGATGTAAGGTTGTAGTAAACAATCATGAAAACCACAGCAAAAATCAGCCGGGCATAACGCCCGGTACGCGGCGCATGCCGGCTCAGCGGTATGGCCAGTAACGCCAGTAGTAATGTGGTCAGCGGCGCAGCAAGCCGACCCTGGAATTCCGCTACCTGATAAGGCACATTGCTGTAGGATAATTCTTCTGTGCT
This sequence comes from Wenzhouxiangellaceae bacterium, assembly GCA_028289455.1. Classification (GTDB taxonomy): domain Bacteria; phylum Pseudomonadota; class Gammaproteobacteria; order Xanthomonadales; family Wenzhouxiangellaceae; genus JAJFKX01. The sequence goes on along the minus strand of JANQPN010000049.1, from coordinate 12,285 downwards.
GGTCGATTTACGCCGGTTGCCGGGGTCAGGATCATCCTGCGGTCCCAGCATAAGGTGCATTTCGTTGAACGCCAGATGCCAGTCGCGGCTGGCATCACCCTGCTCGACCAGCTGATATAAATAGCCCTGGTTAAAATCCATTTGCCTTTGACCGTCATCAGCAACCTGCTGGGTGGCGTCCTGGGCAAAAATAAATTCATTACGGCCATTGACGGTGCGCGCAACAAACACCTGATATAAAGTATCGTCCTCACGTCGGTCGGCAAAAATCACCCTGCCGCCCTGCTCACCCTCGGTTGTCTGGCTGATATAAAACTCCCCGCCTTCTATTCTCTGGAAGTCTGTGTCCTGATCAATCGCAGCATCGATAGCATAAATCTGCTGATAGGCCTGCGGGCGCAGCCAGATCGATTCAACGCCAATTAAAATCATTGCCATCAGCCCAACGCCAGCAACACTGCTGAACAGCATCCGGTCACCACCGCCGTTGGCCCGGATTGCCAATGCTTCCTGGGTGGTCGCCAATTGGCCCAATCCGGTAATAATAGCCAGAAATAATGAGAACGGCACCAGCACTTCCAGGGCAACCTGAGACTGCAGTGCAATTACAGTTGCAAACTCACCCGGGGTCATCGAAATCGCGCCACCGGCGCGTATCAGCTTGCTGGCCCCCCAGGCCACATACAACGCCACCAGAAACAGCAGAATCCCGAAGAATGGCCGCATCACGGTGCGTAATACATAACGGCGTAGAATCACACGGCTACTCCGGCCAACAGGCAATACTGATCAAATGGATTTGGCATAGACGTGATAACGCTTGTATGGCTGCCCGGATACCGCTTCGATAATATCACGCATGCCTTTATTGTCTTTCAGAATCCATGAGAGTTCCGCTTTCTGCAGCCCCGCCGGCACACTGTATATCTGTAATTGCTCAATCATCAAAAACGATATAGCGCCTGCCATCGGTGTACCATGGAACTCTTTCAACACACCCATCAGAGGCACACGGGCGGTCGTGATTTTTTGGCATTTCAGGCGCCATAACAGCTTCATCACGCCAAATGGGAACAGTTTTCCACGCAAATCCGAAATCATAGCGTTTATGTTAGGCAACAACACAATAAACGCAATTGGGCGATCCTCATATTCAACGATATGCACCCAGCCCGGCTTAATCAGCTTTTTCAGATTATTGCCCAGTTCCTTAAATTCAGCTTCTGTATAAGGCACAAAACCCCAGTTATCCTGCCACGCATCGTTAAAGATGCTGCGCATGGTTTCCATTTCCTGCGCCCGCCGTGACCAGTCCGGCTGTCTGATGCGTACTTTGGCACGGTAACTGCGCGCCAGACGGTTCATTATTTTCGGCGCAGTGAAGCGTGTATCCATTATGTAAGCAAGCAGTTCCTGAACCGGCTCCAGGCCATACTCCCGATATCGCGACTGATAATACTCAGGTGCATGGCCCATCATCATGTATGGCGGGCTGTCAAAGCCGTCTATCAGCAAACCGGTCTGGGCATTGATTGTAGGGTCAAACGGCCCCTGCAACATGGTGGCACCCTGATCAGACAGCCAGGCTGCGGCAGTATCCAGCAGCGCTTTGAAGACCTCACTGTCGTCAACGGCCTCCAGAAAACCGAACTGGCCGATCTCCGGGTTGGCATGCAAACGGTCACGCTGCGCGCTGATCCGACCCACCACCTGATTGCCCCGCCATGCAAGCCAGGCCTGCAGCTGCGCGTGCTGTGACCAGGCGTTGCGGCCGCACAGGACATTGTTCAGGTCATGATTTAACGGCTGAACATAGTGCCTGTCATCAGCATACAGTTGTTGCGGCAGTCGCATAAACCGCTTACGGTCGCCGCGCGATATCACCGGTTTTACCGTCAGCGACCGGTGTATTGGCTCATCTTCTGTCATATCTCTCTGTCTGTCGGGTTGCTACAGCAGGCCCCAAGGTAAGCGTTGTTACAGCCTTTGTGGCATTTTTACCACAAACATATCTTCAATAAATTATACCTATGGGATTGTTTTTTTAACGCAAATTTTATTTAATTCCATGAATTAACACATAAACCAGCAGCATATCGTTGTGTTTGAGCAACAAATGTACCCACTCTGTAGTAAAATTGTCAGAAATGCTTGCAACATACCCGCTTAGCAGAGAAAATAGCGCATTTATTTATGCACATCCGGCGAGGCAAAATGCCTGCCCGAAGGCCATTTTGCCGACTACCAGTATCGCCGGCTAGTTTTGTGCGGGTGCTGTGAAGCACCGCAATGGTAAGCCTCTGCGGGTTTGAATGTGTAATGGATAACCAAATTTAGAATAGGATTTATGCATGCATAACCTTGATGAAAGCATTAATCTGATGGCACTCGGTAAGCGCGCTGTCCATAAAGAGATTTCAGGGAGACGCTAGTTTTGGCTAACAACGGCACACCGACAACTCATACATTGCCACTATGCGCCGCCCGCTTCCCTACTCTGGCTGCTGCACTTGAGTATGCCAGCCGCGGCGAAACCGGCTATAACTTCTACAACGGACGTGGACAGCTGTATTGCAAGCTGCCTTATTCCGAATTATATGCACAGGCACAGCAGCTGGCTTCCCGGCTGGTAGGCCTGGGCCTGGAGCGTGGCAGCCGCATGATTCTGGTGGCAGAAACATGCCCGGATTTTGTCCGTTTTTTCTATGCCTGCCAACTGGCCGGTATTGTTCCGGTTCCGGTTCCGGCAGCCGTCCATCTGGGCGGCCGTGAAGCTTATATCCAGCAGTTGCGCAAATTAATCCAAAGCGCAAAACCTGAGCTGGCCATGGCACCTGAAGATTATCTGGAAATGCTGGAAACAGCCTGTGAAGACCTGCCGCTTCAACATGTCGGCGGTGCTGACTATTTCGACCAGCTGGAGCAAAGCGAGCAGACGCTTGAACCGCTGGGCACTGAAGAACTGGCTTATTTACAGTACACCTCCGGCAGCACCCGTTTTCCACGTGGCGTAATGATCAAACAAAAGGCTGTAATGCATAACCTGAACGGTATTTTGCAATACGGCCAGAAAATGAACGAGCATGACCGCTGCGTGTCATGGCTGCCCTACTACCATGATATGGGCCTGGTAGGTCTGGTTCTGGCCCCTATGGCTTCACAGCGTTCGGTTGATTATATCGGCACCCGCGAGTTCGCCATGCGCCCACGCCTGTGGTTGAATCTGATGTCACAAACCGGCGGCACGGTTTCATTCAGTCCGCCCTTCGGCTACGAATTATGTGCACGCAGAGTGCGTCCATCCGATCTGGAAAGGCTGGATTTATCTGCCTGGCGCGTTGCCGGTGTCGGTGCTGAAACCATTCGCCCGAGCAGCTTAAGCAATTTTGCCAATGCTCTTCAGGAAGCCGGCTTTGACCGCCGCGCATTCCTGGCATGCTACGGCATGGCGGAAACCTCTCTTGCGATCAGTTTTGCGCCATTGGAGCGGGACGTTCATATTGAATACGTAGACGCCGACCGGCTTGGCCATGAAGGCGTGGCTGTTTCGGTTAAACCGGATGCCGAAGATATTCGCATCAACCGGTTTGTCCGCTGCGGCAAATCCATTCCTGATCTGGACATGGAAATACGCGACAGCGATGGCCATGTTTTACCGGAAAAACAGTGCGGCACAATTTTTGTGCGTGGCCCCAGTGTGATGAGCGGTTACTTCAATGAACCGGAAATCACTGCGGAGGCCTTGTCCGAGGATGGCTGGCTCAATACTGGAGACATGGGTTATCTGGTTGATGGCGAAATCATCATTACCGGCCGCCAGAAAGACATGATTATTATCAACGGCCGCAATATCTGGCCACAGGATCTGGAATTCCTGGCTGAGTGCCAGCCTGAGGTGCGCCCGGAAGATGCTTCAGCCTTCTCGGTAACAGACGACAACGGCCAGGAAGTTGCCGTTATGGTCGTCCAGTGCCGTCAGGCCGATCCGGCCGTCAGGCGTGACCTGGCAGAGCGGTTGCGCGCCAGTGTGCAGGCAGAAGTGGGTATAGATTGCCGTATTGACCTGGTGCCACCACATACCCTGCCGCGTACCTCTTCCGGCAAACTGTCACGCTCCGGCGCTAAAAAGGACTACCTGCAACGCCTGGATATCCAACGGGTGGTTGCTGATTCCTCTTCCGGCAAGCGCGTCGTCGCCGCGTAACCGGCACTACCACTGCGTATTGCACTAACAGGCGCCACCGGCTTTGTCGGTGGCCGGCTGGTTGATTCACTGCATGCCAACGGGCATAGTCTCAAACTGCTGATTCGCCAGGGTAAAACTTTACCTGTTCACGCCAGCCCTCAAATCGCCGAAATCCCCGGTGCCCTGGAGCAGCCAGCTGCTCTGGATACGTTAACCGCTGATACTGACGTACTTATTCATTGTGCTGCCAGTGTGCGCGGTGCCAGCTGGCAGGATTTCCACCAGCCCAATGTTGCCGGTACAGCCGCCCTGCTGGAAGCTGCTGAAAGAAACGGCATCAGACAAGTTTTGTTTATTTCCAGTCTGGCGGCACGCGAACCGCAGTTATCCTGGTACGCTGCCAGCAAGCATCAGGCTGAACAACTCTGCCGCGAACTTCCCGGCCACATCCGCTGTGCCATCATCAGACCACCAGCCATCTATGGACCCGGCGATAAGGAAATGCTGCCGTTGTTACGCATGCTGTACCGTGGCTGGGCGCTAAGGGTTACTGCGCCTGAACAACGTCTTTCACTGGTTCATGTCAACGACCTGGTTGCTGCAGTCATCGCATTACTGGATACGCCGGCTGCCGGCACTTATGAACTGAATGACGGTGAGATTGATGATTACGACTGGGACAAACTTTGCCGAATCATGCTGCAGTTTTCCGGCCGCAAGGTCAAAACCCTGCCGCTGCCGGGACTGATTTTGAATTTTCTGGCCCGATGCAACCTGCAACTAGCGAGGTTCAGTGGCAACCGGCCTATTCTTACGCCTGGAAAAGCCCGTGAACTGCGCTGGCCGGATTGGACTGCAAACAGCCAGTCCCTGATTGACGCCACCGGCTGGAAACCGCAAGTAACACTGATCAAAGGCCTGGAGAGTCTGAATCTCAATTAACCCGCTGGCTCATCGGAATAAGCCGGCAACGAGACAGACAATAGGGATAAAAGCACTCAAATAAGCTAAAATATGCGCTTTATCACTTTGCCTGTTTGTAATGACGGACTCCACTGAAAAGACAACGCCAGATTCCGGTAACACTATCTGGAAGCGCAATAAATACCATCTGGATAAAATGGATTTGCGCGACCTGACTGTCGCCTATTTCCGTTACCCGGATATTCTGGTTTATATCATGCTGACGATAGCAGCCTCGATTACCGCAATCCTGGCCGCACAAAACGCCATGCAGCTTATACTGCCCGCCCTGGCGGCCATTCTCGCCTACCCGCTGGCCTGGTATCTACTGCACCGTTATGTTCTGCACAGCCAGCATCTGTATAAAAGCAAATACACGGCCGAAGTCTGGGCCAGAATTCATTATGCGCATCATCAGGATCCGCATGATCTGCGTGTGCTGTTCGGTGCTCTGTACACCACGCTGCCGACAGTAATGGTTGTCACCATGCCTATTGGCTGGCTGCTCGGCGGCACAGCCGGCATGGCATCGGCATTTGCTGCCGGAATTGCCACCACGCTGTTTTATGAATTCTGCCATTGTATTCAGCACCTGCGATATGTACCTAAATGGAACTGGCTGCAGCGCATGAAACGCTATCACCTGATGCACCATTTCCGTAACGAAAATGTCAATTTTGGTATTACCAACTTTTTCTGGGACCGGATTACCGGAACTTTTCAACCGGAACCGGCAGCAGTGCCCCGTAGCGAAACGGTATTCAATATCGGTTATACCGAAGAACAGAAAAAACTTTATCCATGGGTGGCTGAGCTGGCAGAGAAACAGCAGATTAAAGTACGTACTGTTGCCAGCCAGGAAGATATTTCCAGCCGTGATGAAATTACCAGCAAGGTTGCCTGAATATGCACAGCAATACCGATCTACTGGCGTTGATAGAACGCGAATTACAAAACATCAAACCTGAAATTGAGAAACTCAGAGAAGACACCGATCTGGTGTCTGACCTAAACCTGGATTCAGTTCAGGTCCTGGAAATGTGTACTGCCATTGAGGATGAACTGGATGTCTCCATTCCGGTGAACCGTCTGGGCGATGTGCGCACAGCCGGACAACTGATTGCAGTATTACAGGACATCACTTCAGAGTAAGGCGGCTAACCGGCTGCATTTGATAATACCCACAGGCTTTCAGCATGCAAAACAATACCCTGTTCAGCAAACTTCAACCCATTGCCGATGCACGGCGTATGCTTGACCATGCAGGCATCGACCCGTTCGGCACCGCCATGCAGAACATCATTTCACCCACAGAAGCCGTTATTGACGGCCGGCACACCATTCTGGTGGGCACCAATAACTATCTGGGATTAACCTTTGACCAGGAAGCGGTTGATGCAGCACGCACAACGCTCGAAAAGCTCGGCACGGGAACAACCGGGTCGCGCATGGCCAACGGCAGTTTCAGTCTGCACCGGCAGCTGGAAATTGAGTTTGCGGAATTCTATGGGCAACGTGACTGCATCGTATTCTCGACAGGCTACCTGGCCAATCTGGGTGTCATTTCAGCATTGGGCACAGCCCGGGATGTAATTGTCCTTGATGCTGATTGTCATGCCAGCATCTATGACGGCTGCAAACTGGGTGGCGCCGAAGTGATTCGCTTCAAGCACAACGACCCGGAAGACCTTGCCAAGCGCATGCGCCGGCTGGGAGAGCGTGCCGCACAGGCTCTAATCATTGTAGAAGGCCTGTACAGCATGCTTGGCGACCTGGCACCGCTTAATGAAATTGCTGCCGTCAAACGCGAATACGGTGGCTACCTGATGGTTGATGAAGCCCATTCACTGGGTGTCTACGGCGCCACGGGAAGAGGCGTAGCACAGCTGCAGAATTGCGAGGATGATGTAGATTTTACCGTTGGCACATTCAGTAAAAGCCTGGGTGCAACCGGTGGATTCTGTGTCAGTCAGCATCCTGAACTGGACCTGATCCGCTACGCCAGTAGACCCTACATTTTTACTGCTTCACCAACTCCTTCAACCATTGCTTCCACCCGGGTAACACTGCGTAAACTGCGCGATGGCAATCACCTTCGTGAAAATCTGTTTGCCCGTGCCGAACAGCTGCATAGTGGATTGAAATCCATCGGCTATGATGTTGCCAGCGATATTTCTCCAGTCATTGGTATTGCCATCAAAGGCAAGGAAAATGCGCTGGCATTCTGGAAGCAGCTGCTGGAAAACGGCGCCTACTGTAATCTGGTACTGCCACCCGCTACTCCCAGTGGAGACCCGCTGCTGCGGATCAGCATGAGTGCCGCACACACCGAACAGCAGATCGACCAAGTATTGCAGATATTTGCCCGGCTGGCGCCAATGCTGGAGCAACAGGCAGCATAGCCAGTATCGGCCGCTGGAGCCGCAGCAAGTCATGGACAGCCCGTTGATCAGTGTTAATCAATTGGGCTTCTGCTATGAAGGCAACAATGCAAAGACCCTTGACCAGCTGACTTTCAGTATTCAGCCGGGTGAAGTATTCGGGTTACTTGGCCCGTCAGGATCCGGCAAATCCACCACCCAGCAGATTCTTATGGGCTTGCTGAACGGATTCAGCGGCCAGGCAAGTATATTCAATCAGGACGCTGATAACCTCAATCGGTCTTTTTATGAACGAATTGGCGTGAGCTTTGAGCTGCCGACGCTCTATCTGCGTCTGACCGCCCTGGAAAACCTCCGCCTATTTGCCGCTTTATATTCAGTCAAAACCCTCAACCCGATGGAAGTTCTGGCGATGGTTGGACTTGAAACGGATGCCGACAAACGGGTCGAAGCCTTTTCCAAGGGCATGAAAATGCGCTTAAACCTATGCCGTGCGCTGCTCAATGATCCGGAACTGCTGTTTCTGGATGAACCCACCACCGGACAGGATCCGGCCCGAGCGCGCATCACCCGGCAGCTGATACAGCAACTCAAACAACAGGGCAAAACCATTTTCCTGACCACGCATAACATGGCCGAAGCGGATGAAGTCTGTGACCGCGTCGGGTTTCTGGTCAATGGGCGGGCAGATGTTATCGGTCAGCCGGCAGAGTTAAAACGCCGATACGGACAGCGGACTCTGGAGGTCATCACCATCAGTGAAAACCACCGGCAGTCAGCACATCATTTCAATATGGACAACATTGGCGAAGACCCGGCATTCCTGCAGCTGCTGAAACAACAGCAGGTGCTTTCCATGCACAGTCAGGAAGCCAGCCTGGATGATGTCTTTATCAGGGTCGCCGGCCAGCCAGAATGACCAAGCGCCTGATCAGGCTGATTGAGCATGATTTCCGGATGCAGTGGCGCTACCGGATAATTGCCGCCTATATCGTGGTTATCGGTGTGACAGCCGGGGCGCTTTATTATCTCGCAGAGTATCTGACCGGCTGGTTTTTCGGTCTGACGGTATTTTCCGATTATGCAGCACTGGGCTTTTTCTTCCTGGGTGGACTGATGTTGTTTGAAAAAGCCGAAGGCACCCACTCTTCGCTGGCCATCTCGCCAGTGTCAGCCGGCGAATATCTCGCTGCAAAAACCATTACTCTCACCTTGATCTCACTGGTTGCGGCTGTGGTTCTGGGATTGGCCAGTCGCAAAGATGTGCATTGGGTTTTATACCTGTTCACTGTCGCTTTGATATCCATCCAGTACATCGGCCTCGGCGCAGTCATGGGTCATCGCTGCAAAACAGTTACGGGATATATTATCGGCTCGGTATGGCTGTTTTTACCGGTCGTCTTACCATGCGTGCTGGCTTTCCTGGACCCTATGCCGGTTGGATTTGCACTGATTCCGGCAGCAGCTCAGTTGAAATTGATATTTATCAGTTTCTCGGACAACACCGTAACGCCTGCATGGCAGATCGGAATGATGCTGACCATCACGGCGCTTGCCGCGGTTGCCGGAGCATGGCTGGGACGCCGTACGCTTCGCCAGGCTTATGGTAACAAGCAATGAGTGCTTATCACCTGCTCAACCTGCCGCGCCTGCTGATGCTGTTCCGGGCGGATGTATACAATGTCCGCCGGGACCCGATCATGGCGCTGGCGCTCGGCGCGATAATGCTGCTCCCGGCGGCATTATGGTATTGGCGGGAACCACTCGACGCTTATGCGCTGAGCGCTTTCGAGATTTCCGGCTTTTCCGATTATGTGGTCAGCTTTGTCTTGATCATACCTTCGATATTATTGGGCTGGGTCACCGGGATGCTGCTGCTTGAAGATCGTGATGACGGCCCTTTGCTGGCGCTGGAGGTAACTCCGGTCGGCCGCAATGGGTTCTTGCTGTACCGTGCAGGTGCTACTGCACTGCTGAGTTTCATCGTCACTCTGATAATTACCGGCATGCTGATGGATGAACCGCTTTCTATGAAGCTTTATCTGGCGCTGCTGATTGCCCTGGAAGCGGTTATGTTTACTTTTGCGCTGCTGTCTATGGCAGGCAATAAAGTTGAAGGGCTGGCACTGAGCAAAGTTCTTAATATCGCAGCTCTGATTCCACTGGCAGCACTGATCACTTCACCATTGCGGTATCTTGCTGCAGTAATACCCAGCTACTGGGTAGGTGAGCTGTTATACATTGACACACTGCCTAAAGTCCTGGCTTACCCGCTGGCCATATTAGTTCACCTGGCAGTGTTGATTTGCCTGTATCGGCTGATGCTGAAACGGATCGGTTAGCCACAGTTAAAAACCGGAGCTGCTGCATAGTTAGAGGGAAGAAAAGAATGGAGCGGGAAACGAGGTTCGAACTCGCGACCTCAACCTTGGCAAGGTTGCGCTCTACCAGCTGAGCTATTCCCGCACCGAACGCGATATTTTAGGCCCTGATCAGCTGTTGTCAAGTCTGAACCACCTGATTTCTCAAATAGCTTAATTCAGCCTGATCAGCAGGGACCGGCGATACCCGTTCCGCCAGTATAAACATATCCCGGGCCTGGGGCCATAGATCAGCGCAAACCCGGCTGAATCGTCCCTCCAGTAATCCTTCGAGCTGCCCCTGCATAGCACTGAAACCATTGCCAATTGCATACCACCGGGATGGGCTACTGCTATTGATATCAGGTAGATGGTAGTCTGCCGGCGCAATCAGTTTTTCTTTATGTAAAGCCTTAGGATAATGATTTAAACTATTAGAATAGCTGCCAATGTACACTTCCCCCATGCGAGCATCCAATGCTGTAACAGCATATTCCGCCCCCAGTGTGAATGCCTGTACTGCCAGCGTCTGCAGGCTGGAGACCGGATATACCGGCAGATCCAGTGCATAGGCAATTCCAACTGCCACCGAAAAACCCATACGCAGACTGGTAAAGCTGCCGGGCCCGCAACCGACACACACAGCCTGCAGCTGGGACCGTGCCATGCCTGCTTCCGCCATTAATTCATCAACCCACGGTAACAGCAGTTCACCATGCCGGCGCGGCGCATGCCGGTATCTCTGCAGTATCCCGCTGCCGGTGTCCAGCGCCACTGAACAGGCCTCTGAAGTTGTATCTATCGCCAGTCTTAACATATTTCACTGTGTGCATTAATAAACGCCAGCACCTGAGCCTGATCTTCCGCCCGGGGCATATCCGGAAGGCTGTTGAGAAACTGTCTCCCATAGGCTTTGGTGCTTAATCTGATATCACCAATAACAACGACACCATGATCCTGATGACCGCGTATCAGTCTACCCACCCCCTGCTTTAATGCCAGAATGGATTCCGGCAGTGACAATTCCACAAAAGGGTTGCCGCCTTCCTGACGGATGCTTTCTGACCGGGCCTGCAATACCGGATCATCCGGCGAAGCAAACGGCAGTTTATCAATTACCACCATAGACAGCCCCGCCCCGGCCACATCTATGCCCTCCCAAAAACTGGCAGCACCCAACAGTACTGAACCATTGTCCGGGTCCCGGTTCTCCACAAAACGCTGCAGCAGCTCCGTTCTGGGTGCCTCGCCCTGTACCTGCAAATCAAAATCTGTGTATTCATGCAGCCATCCAGCCGCATCACGCAATGCCCGGTGTGTGGTAAATAGTAAAAATGCCCTGCCCTTATTGGCTTTGAGTAAAGGCAGCACCTGTTGAAGTAATGCCTCTGTGTGCCTGCGGTCCCCTGCCGGCGGTAACTCCCTGGGCAGCCACAGGCAGGTTCGGTTAGCATAATCGAACGGGCTGTCGATGATCATGTTATGACTGTCCTGCAAACCCAGTCTGCCATTGAAATAGTCAAACCCGCCATTGACTGTTAATGTCGCCGAAGTCATCACCCAGGCAGCATCCAGTGGCTCCCGTACCCGAGAAAATATATTACTCACATTTAACGGGGTGGCATGCAGTGCAAAACCGCGCTGTCTGGGCTCAAACCAGCAAATATATTCGTCTTGTGGCTCAGTAAACAATGCCAATGCATTCTGCAGCTGCCGGGCGCGTGCAGCGATTTGCTGCAGCCCGCTGCTGGGCTCATCCAGCTCACTTATCCGCTGATGCAGCGTTTCCAGCCCGGCATCTATATCATCGATAATACTCATCGGCACCTGACGCTCGAGCACCTGATTCAGCGCCATCCGGCGGTTTATTGCAGAAAATGCCAATAATGCCTCGCGCTGAGCCAGTTCCAGGCTGCTGCCGGCGGCACGAATCTCATTGACCAGTCCGCTGACAGCACCAGCCTCAGTCAACGCATCATTTAACAATACCGTTAACTGCCGGTGTGAAAAAGTGGTACCGAAAAACTGCGCGGCCACCACCGGCGCCTGATGCGCTTCGTCAATCACCAGTGCATCAACATCAGGTAATACCTCTCCATGGCCCTGCTCTTTCAAAGCCAGATCTGCAAACAGCAAATGATGGTTTACGACAACAATTTGTGCACGCATGGCTTCCCGGCGCGCGTTATAGACATGACATTCATCGTAATAGGGACAATCACCACCCAGGCAGTTCTCGGTGGTCGAGGTAACCAGTGGCCGGATACGCGCATCTTCCGGCAAATCGGCCAACTCGGCCAGGTCGCCGCTATCGGTCGCGGCCGACCAGGTGCGCACCTGCCGCAGCTGGTGCACCAGCTCGGGACTGCGCAACCGGCCACCGCTATGCGTCAGC